>CAIOGZ010000077.1 GCA_903858015.1 uncultured cyanobacterium | reverse complement strand
TTCCAAGAAGCGCTGGCGACGCGTCTTCTTTTTGGCGTAGATCTGCTCGTAGTCCGTGAAGCCCAGCTGGAGAGGGACAGCCATCCGGTCCAGTCTCAGTTCGAGAACTGGTCTGATTTTAGCGGGTTTTTCAGAGGTTCCTTAAGTAATTCTGCTTGGAAATAAAGTATCGTCGTTCGTTTTCGGTTAGAATCTCTAATCATTGGGATGAAGCAATTGCCCTTCTCAGTAAAGAGAAGTGGCATCGCTGCTCGGTAGGGTCAACTCGATGATCTGCTCACGAGGGCCAACTCATTGGCCAAGGATTCGCAGGCTTTTCAGCCTGGTAGCCCCTGCTAACCAGCCACAAAAAAACCGGCCGTTGGGGCCGGTTGATGGAAGCGGAGAGGGAGGGATTCGAACCCTCGATAAAGTTGCCCCTATACAGCATTTCCAGTGCTGCGCCTTCGACCACTCGGCCACCTCTCCAGCGGCACAATGGGGCAGAACCAACTTAGCAGCCCATGAACCACCCCCCTGGACCCACCCATCTGATCACCGTGCACTGGCGCCAGCAGGGTCGGGTGATTCGCCATCAAGTCCCAGAGGGTGAGTACATCCTGTCCAGCTTTGAAGCCCAGGGGGATCCCCTGCCGTTTAGTTGCCGTAACGGTTGCTGCACGGCCTGCGCGGTGCGGGTGCTCAGCGGCAGCATCGATCAGCAGGAGGCCCTCGGTCTCTCCGGCGAGTTGCGCAGCCGCGGCTATGGCTTGCTCTGTGTCGCCCGGGCCAGCGGTCCGCTCGAGGTGGAGACCCAGGACGAAGATGAAGTGTACGAGCTGCAATTCGGCCGCTACTTCGGGCGCGGTCGGGTGCGCGCCGGCCTCCCCCTCGACGACGAATGAGCACCATGTCCCCTGCCGGCATCCCAGGCCACTCCAACGCCGCGCTGATTGAGGCCAACCTCCAGCCCGGTGAACTCGAACGCCTGCTTGGCGTCGCCCGGGCCGCCGCCCAGGCCGGGGCGCAGCCCCTGCGGGAGCTGTTCGGGCAGGTGCTGAAGGTGCAGGAGAAGGGCGCCGCTGGCAACCTGGTGACCGAGGCCGACCATGCCGCCGAGGCGGCCGTGCTGGCGCTGCTGGCAGTCCAGACACCAGATTTCGGTGTCATCGCTGAGGAAAGCGGCCGGCGCGGCGCCGCAACCGATCTGCAGTGGTGCGTGGACCCCCTCGATGGCACCACCAACTACGCCCACGGCTTTCCCTTCTTCGCCACCTCCGTAGGTCTGATCTGGCGCGGCCGCCCCTTGCTGGGGGCCCTGGTGCTGCCGGCGCTTGAGCAGGAGTTCTGGGCTGCTCCGGGCCTGGGGGCCTGGTGCAACAACGAACGCCTGCAGGTGAGCGCCTGCCCCCGGGTGGCCGATGCCCTGCTTGCCACCGGCTTCGCCTATGACCGCATTGGCAGGCTCGACAACAACTACGCCGAGTTCGCCTGGTTCACCCACCGCAGCCACGGCGTGCGCCGCGCCGGTGCCGCGGCGGTGGATCTGGCCTATGTGGCCGCCGGCCGCGTCGATGGCTACTGGGAGCGGGGTCTGGCCCCCTGGGATCTGGCCGCCGGTGTGGTGCTGGTGGAGCAGGCGGGCGGCGTGGTGAGCGGGTACGACGGCTCGCCCTTGGATCTGGCCAGCGGTCGGGTGTTGGCCTGTGGACCTGCCCTCCAGGCCGAAATGGTGGCCGATCTAGCCCGTTGCCGGCCCCTGAGCGGCGCCAGTTTCGGCGCCCCCGAACTGGACACCACCGCTCCATAGGATCCTTCGGCCGACCCGCATCCCCTGCCCTCTCCCATGGTTCTGCAACCTGCCGCCGGCGCCCGGGATCTCCACCCCGGCGCCGTGGAGAGCAACCGAAGGATTGCCGAACTGCTGGCTGGCGTCTACCGGCTATGGGGCTATCAGGAGGTAGCACCACCCACGATCGAGCGGCTCGATGCCCTCAAGGCGGGTGGAGCCATCGACGGCAGCGAGATTCTGCGGTTGGCCACCGATGGCCCCCTCGGCCTGCGGCCCGAGCTCACCGCGCCAATCACCCGCGCCGCCTGTAGCCGGATGCGCCAGCGCCCTCGGCCGCTAAGGCTTTGGGCCTGCGGCACGATCTTTCGCACCGACCTGGGCGATGGCGGTGGGCAGCGGATCCATGAGGAACTCCAGAGCGGCGTCGAACTGCTCGGTGTGGCCTCGGCGGCGGCCGATACGGAGTTGCTGCAGCTGTTGATGGCCTGTGTGGCCACCCTCGGCCTGGAGGCCAGCCACCATCCCACCCTGCTGGTGGGCCACCACGGATTGCTGGACGCCCTGCTGAACCAGGCCCCCAAGGACGAACGCCACGCGATCCGCAGCGCCCTGACCGGCTTCGATCCCCTCGCCCTTGAGCAGATTCCCCTGAGTGGGGCCCAGCGCACCAGCTTCCGCTCCCTGCTGGGGCTGCGGGGGGCGCCAGAGCAGGTGCTCTACCAGCTGGAGCAATGGCTTGGGCCGATACCCCTGCTCCACACCCTGGCCACCACCTTGGCTTCCGTGGCCCCCGCCGCGGCGGCCCGGGGGGTGCGGCTGCAGCTGGACCCCAGCTTCCAGCCCCATTTCGATCTCTACGACGGCCTGGTGTTTCGGCTCGTTTGCCAGGGCCAAGAGGCCCCCGTGGCGATCGCCAGTGGCGGCCGCTACGACGCGTTGGTGGGCCGGTTTGGGGCCCAGCCGCACCAGGCCGCTGGTACGGGTTTTGGCTTCGCGATCGAAGCGATCCGGGAATTGGTCGACAAGCCAGCTGGGTCGCCGGCATCGAGCGCGGCTTGGCTGGTGGCCACGGCCCCAGGGGTGCCAGCCAGCCTGGCCCTGGCCCGTCAGGCCGCGTTGCACCAGGCTGGCGAAGCCGCCGAGCTCTGCTTGGCGGAGTGTGCCAGCCAGGCCGAGGCCGATGCAATCGCGGCCGAGCGCGGCTGCCGCGGCAGCATCTGGCTGGCGGGCTGAGGCGCTGCTTAGGATCCGCGCAAGTCGCCGCGCCCGCCATGCCCCACACGATCGTGAGCAACGTGTGCGAAGGCGTGGCCGACTGCGTCGACGCCTGCCCGGTGGCCTGCATCCATCCCGGAAGCGGCTCGAACAGCAAAGGCAACCCCTTCTATTGGATCGATTTCAACACCTGTATCGATTGCGGTATCTGCCTGCAGGTCTGCCCGGTGGCGGGGGCAATCTTGGCTGAGGAGAAGCCGGAGTTGCAATTGCAGGCCGGCTGAGCAACGCCGCCCCCTTACTGCCAGCGACGAAGTTCGGGGACCCACCCCTTGGCCCCCTTGAGATCGAGCTAGCCAATCTTCTAGCCTGCACTGGAGTCACAAATGTTGCCATGACGGTGCTGGAACAGGGTCAGATTCAGATCCACACCGAGAATATCTTTCCGATTATCAAGAAAGCTGTTTACAGCGGCCACGAAGTTTTTCTGCGCGAACTGGTCAGCAATGGCGTTGATGCGATCAGCAAGCGGCGCATGGCTGCCATCGCTGGCGATTGTAGCGAAGGCGCCGAAGGCATGATCTCGATCCGGATCGATCGTGAAGCCAAAACGCTGACGATTTCCGACAACGGCATCGGCATGACGGCCGATGAGGTGAAGCGTTATATCAATCAGGTGGCCTTCTCCAGCGCTGAAGATTTTCTTGAAAAGTACAAGCAGGAAAGTGATGCCATCATTGGCCACTTTGGGCTTGGTTTCTATTCGAGCTTCATGGTGGCCTCCCAAGTTGAGCTGCTCACGTTGAGCGCTCGGCCCGGCAGCGAAGCGGTGAAATGGAGCTGCGATGGCTCACCTAACTTCAGCCTCGAGGGAGCCGAGCGCAGCGAAGCTGGCACCGATGTGATTCTCCACTTGATGGAGGAGGAACTGGAGTATTTAGAGCCCTCCCGCATCCGCACCCTGATCACCACCTACTGCGACTTTTTGCCGGTGGAGGTGAAACTGGAGGGCGAGACTGTCAATAAGCGGGAGGCGCCCTGGCGCAAAAGTCCCCGCGAGCTCAGCGACGATGATTATATTCAGCTCTACCGCTATCTCTACCCCTTCCAGGGCGACCCCCTGCTGTGGGTGCATCTCAACACCGACTATCCGTACAACCTGCAGGGCATCCTCTTCTTCCCCCGCATCGGTTCAAGGGCCGATTGGGAGAAGGGCGAGATTCGCCTTTATTGCAATCAGGTTTTTGTCAGCGATTCGATCAAAGAGGTGGTGCCCCGTTATCTGCTACCGCTGCGCGGGGTGCTCGATTCGCCCGACATCCCGCTCAATGTGAGCCGCTCGGCGCTGCAGACCGATCGGCGGGTGCGATCGATCGGCAACTTCGTGGCCAAGAAGGTGGGGGATCGGCTCAAGGAATTGCACCGCGATGAGCCGGCGCGGTACGCCGAGATCTGGGACGCCGTGGCGCCGTTCATCAAGATCGGGGCGCTTGAGGACGACAAATTCGCCGACCAGGTCGCCGATCTGGTGCTTTTTGCCACCACGGCACCAGCGGCCAGCCCAGCGCCCGATTCAGCCGCCGACCCGGCGGCCGCTGGCGAGGGCGAGGCGGCAGGGGAGCGCCCCGATCCAATTGCCAATGGCGATAAGGCTTACACCACCCTGGCCGGCTACCGCAGCCGGCTGGGTAGCGAGCACGCCAACCGGGTGTTGTATTGCACCGATGAGCAGGGCCAGGCGGGCCCCCTTGCCCTCTGGAAGGCCCAGGGGGCCGAGGTGCTGCTGGCCGACACCTTCATCGATACCCAGTTCATCCCTTGGCTCGAAAATCGCCATGGCGAACTCAAATTCCAGCGGGTCGATGCCGAGCTCGATGCCTCGCTGCAGGAAGCCGACAGCGCCATCACCGATGCGGATGGCCGCGACAGCAACGAGCAGCTGCGGGAGCTGTTCCGCACCGCCCTGGCCAACGACAAAGTGACCGTGCAGGTGCAGGCCCTGAAGGGAGAAGGGGGCCCGGCTGCCCTGATCCTGCTGCCGGAGCAGATGCGTCGCCTCAACGACATGGGGGCGCTGATGGAGCAGCGCCTGCCGGGGCTTCCGGAGCACCATGTGTTGCTGGTGAACCGCCGCCATCCGCTGGTGGAGGGCCTGCAGAAGCTGGCGGCCGGCGGCGTGATCACCCAGTCGAGCGGTGCGATCGCCTCGCCGAGCCAGGAGCTGGCCCAGGCCCTGGGGCGCCATCTCTACGAGATGGCCAAGCTGGCCGTGGGCGGTTTGGAGCCCGAGCAACTGGGCGGTTTCCAGCAGCGCAGCGCCGATCTAATCGGCCAGCTGCTGCAACGGGGTTTGGTCTGAGGCTCAGGGCTCCCTGTCTGCGCTTGCTGAGGGCGGCAGAGGCCCTTTGCTAAAGTCTTGGCTAGGGCCTATGCCCTTTGTTTCCGATTGAGAAAGCGTCATGTCCCGCGTCTGTGAGCTCACCGGCAAGCGTGCCAACAACGGCATGGCCGTTAGCCATTCGCACGTGCGCACCAAAAAACTCCAGCAGGTGAACCTGCAGGAGCGGCGTCTGTGGTGGGCCGAGGGCAACCGCTTTGTGAAGCTGCGCGTTTCCACCAAAGCGCTCAAAACCATCCAGAAGAAGGGCCTCGGTGTTTTTGCCAAGGAAATGGGCGTGAACCTGGCCAAGGTCTGAGCCGGCAGTTTTTCCGTCATTACCTCTGATTTTTTGGCAGAGTGCGCCGGCAACACCGGCGCTTTTTTTATGGCCCACTCCCTGGCCCGACGCCAACTGCTCCAGGCCCTGGTGCTGTTGCCCCCCAGCCTGATCCTGGCCGGCAGCTTGGCGCCACCGGCCCTGGCCCTCGGCGGGGTGATGCCAGCCCTTGATGCGGCAGCGCCGGCCTTTGATTTAGAGGGGGTGCGGCCCGATCGCCATGGAGCAGCCCAACCGGTGCGGCTATCGGCGGCCGATTTTGCCGGCCAGTGGCTGGTGCTTTATTTCTATCCCAAAGACTTCACCAGCGGTTGCACGATCGAAGCCCGAGGTTTTCAGCGCGACCTGCCCGCCTATCGCCAGGCCGGCGCCACGGTGGTGGGGATCAGCGCCGATGATGCCGATTCCCACGCCTCCTTTTGTGGTAGCGAGGGATTGGCCTTTGCATTGCTGTCGGATCCGGGCGGCTTGGTGAGCCAACGCTTCGGTTCCTGGCTGCCGCCCTATTCGCAGCGCCACACCTTTTTGATCGACCCGGCCGGCATCCTGCGGGCCCGCTGGAGCGGGGTGAATCCGAGTCGCCACAGCGCTGAGGTGCTGGCGGAGCTGCAGCGCCAACAGGCCATAACGAGGAGTTAACGATGCTGCGCACCGAACCAAGCGGATCGCGCCAGCAGGGGCTGGCGGTTCGCAGCTCCCGCCGCAAGCTGCTGCAGGCGCTGCTCAGCCCGGCCCTGGTGGCGCTGGTGGCGTCCAGCCTGGCGCCGCTGGCCAGGGGGGCGGCCCCAGCCAGCCTTCGCTTCCTGGCGGTGGGCGATACCGGCAGCGGCAATGGCCACCAACAGGCCGTCGCCGACCGCATGGCCGAGCTGCATCGCCGCCGGCCCGTGGATCTTGTGGTGTTAGCCGGCGACAACATCTATCCCGATGGCGACATCGCCAAGATCATCCCCACCTTTGAGCGGCCCTACCGGGAGCTGCTGGCCGCCAAGGTGCCCTTCCACGCCGTGCTCGGCAACCACGACATCCGCACCGCCAACGGCGAAGGCCAACTCGCCTACAAGCCTTTTGGCATGTTGGGCCGCTGGTACAGCTTGCGCCGCGGCCCGGTGGAGCTGTTCATGATTGATACCAACATGAATGCCCGCTGGCAACACCAAATGCCGTGGCTGCGCCAGGCCCTGGCGGCCAGCAAGGCCCCCTGGAAGGTGGTGGTGGGTCACCATCCGATCTATAGCTCGGGTTTTTACGGGGAGGATCCCGCCGCCATCGCCCGCCTGGGGCCGTTGTTCGAGCGCTATGGGGTGCAGCTTTATATCAATGGGCACGAACATCACTATGAGCGCAGCAAGCCGATCGCTGGCACTACTTATCTGGTGGTGGGTGGTGGCGGCGCCAGCATCCGGGCCGTGGTGCCCGGCGCATCCACCGCCCGTGCCCTGAGCGCCTATAGCTTTGCCGAGCTCAGCGCTACGCCCACCGAGCTGGAAATCGTGGCCTGGGGGAAGCAGGGGCAGCGGCTTGATCAGGCCGTGTTGCGGCGCTAACCCTGGCCGCTGGGCGGGCCTGGCTGCAGCCCGGCTGCTTTTACCACCTGCTCCAGCACCAGCCGATGGCGCCCTGCCCCGGCCCGCAGGGCTCCAATCCGATCGTTAGGGGTGGGCTGATCGAGTTGCTGCTGCCAGCGCTCGGCCAGGTCTGGATCCCAAGGGCTGGCCAGCTCGTGGCAGGGGCAGCCGATGGCGGCGGCGGCGGCGGCCACTTTGGGGTCGTAGCTGAGGGCGGCGGTGGGGGCGCCGGCTAGGGCGGCCAGGATCAGCCCATGCAGTCGCATGGCGATCACCAGCGAGGCGCCGGCAAAGTGATCGAGGGCGGCGGCGGGGTCGTCGGCTGCCACCAATTGGCTGCGCGCCTCCAGGCCAGGTGGCAGCAGACCTTGGCTGCGCAGGCTCTGCAGCAGGGGACCATCTTGATCGTGGTGGAAGGGCAACCAATGGACCGGCCGATCGCTGCGGCTGGCGAGGCGATCGAGCGCCGCGAGATAGGGCGTCCAGGCCTGGCCCACGAGCAGGGGTGTGGGCCGCCAGCAGACCAGGATCGGCCCGCCCTCGCCATGCCAGGCGCGGGGCTGGAAGCCCCAAACCGGATCACTACCTTGCAACGCCTGGATTCCCCAGCCAGCGGCGAGGGCGGCGGAGGCTGGATCGCGCCAGCTGATCGCCGTGGCCAGCGGCAGCAAGCTCCGCACCAACCAGCGGCTACGCCGCCGCCGCAACGGACCAAGCCCCTGGCCCCAGAGCCCCACCGGCTTGCCCCGCAGGCGGGCGGCAAGGATCAAGGCCGCGTAATAGAGGAGGCTTTTAAAACTGGTCGAATCCTGGAGGAGGCTGCCGCCGCCGAGCACTAGAGCCCGGCAATCGCCTAGGGCCCGCAGTACGCCGCTGAGGCTGCCGCGGTCGGTGGTGGCCACGCCGAAGCGCTGCTGCACCAGATGTTGATCCCTTGCCGTCACCAGGGGCTGGCAGCTGGCGGGCAGTTGCTGCAGCAGGACGGCCAACAGGGCATCGTCGCCGAGGTTGTGCTCGCCGTAGTAGCCGCAGAGCAGGATCTGGTTTGGCAACGGCGGGGGGGGAGCCAAGGTCAGCTGGGCTATCAGGGGTGCAGCATGCCACTGGCGGCAATGGGAGAGGGTGGGCCAGAGGAGGGGATGAGGGGAGGCAGAGGAGGGGCCGTTCCAGGCCAGGGTCAGGATCGGGGATTCAAGGCTTTTGCCGCTTAACCGCCAGCAGCCCATGGCAGAAGTGCAACCTCCCCGAGCTGAAGAAGCTTAATTGTAGCCATCAACCGTCTTTTTCTCCCAAGGCTTCACGATCAATTCTCTGGGCACCTAAGCAGCAGCATCTCCGCCCGCAGGCGCTCGAGTCGGCTGCCATTGGTCCTGTCGTAGGAGGGCTAGACAACGATAGTTGGCTGTTTACGGGTTCAAAACTCAGATTTATTGTCTTAGTACACTGCTGTCATATTCCTACTCTTTGTCAAGGCAGATGAGTATCTTGCACCTAGGGCTGCCAGGCGTCTAGATAGTGTCTGGATTGACAAAATCTTTGCTGTTCCGATGCGAGATACACCTGATCAGCGAAGTGCCCATCTCCAGTGCGCGATTGCCGATGGGACCACAAGCTGGTCTTGCTATTCAAGGTCAACCTGCTCGCGATTGGTCGGGGTCAGCTGCATTGGCCTTCTCCTTGCCAATTTTCAGCTTGCAAATTGGCTAGAAAACGCCAAGGCTTGGCGTTAACCGACAATTGCATCAAAAATGCCGCTAACAGCAGCTAAGTTTCGGCTTTCGGTCGGCCCTGATGGGCTGAACAATCCACTTTTGCTTCGCAATCCAAGATGAATTGGTCAACGTGCTTCCCAACACGCCTTCCTAGTGTTGGCAGATTCCTCGGCAGCTTCAAATCGCATCGGTTTACCAGCGCCCTGAAAATGCCCGCCTTGGCGCTGGCGGCACTGCCTTCCCTGGCCGTAGCCCTTTCCGCACCGGCCTACGCCAACCTGATTAATAATGGCGGCTTTGTGCCAGACTCCTCAATTGGCGCCAACAAATCAGGCTTGCTTTCTGTCAATGACACAAAGCTTCCCGGCTGGACAATTAAGGCTTATAACAATAATGGTTATGGTTTTTGGGGGGGTGTTGTTGGTGACGGTAACGCCATCTCAGTTGATTTGGACGAGGCTCTATGGGCTGGGAATACGGGGGTAAGGCACTATATGAATGTTCCCAATACAACCTATGTGAATAGCGCTGATGGTTCGGGATGGTTTCTCAATATCGATTCTGATCATCAAACGTTCGGCGATGCTATTGAACAGACTGTGAATGGCTTGACACCTGGCGACACCTATTCGCTTTCCTTCTATCAGGCCGCTGGTCAATACGCCCCGGATCCCGACCAAGCCATCACGTCATGGTGGAGAGTGTGGGTTGGTAGTGACTTAGTCGATTCGGCCACAATGACCGTGGCTTCCGGTGCCCCCGTGAGCGCCTGGCAACCACAAACGATGACGTTCACGGCCACCAGCAGCTCGCAACTGCTCAGGTTTATGGGAATGGGTACGCCTACGGGAGGCCCTCCTTTTGCCCTGCTCTCCGGCGTTTCCCTCACCGATAGCAGCAATCCTCCGGTCGCCTCTACCCCTGGTCCCCTCCCCCTGGTGGGCCTGGGGGTGGCCTTCGGAGCCTCCAGAACGTTGCGCCGCCGCATCAAGCTGGGCTGAGGGAAGCTACCCCGAGCGGCTTGGCATTTTGCCTTGGCCATCTGCCTTGGTGATTTGCCTTGCTCATCCGCCTTGCCATCCGCCCCGCCATCGAGCCAGGCGGATGGCTTTTTCCTTGGGCGGGCACTGCTCCCCAGATCGGGTCTTGAGCGGCTTCCCGTGCAGCGATCCAAGGCGGGGGTAGCGGCACCGGCATCCGCTCCCTATCGGGACAGCGGCAATCGGGACACCACCAACCTGAAGCCCTCGTCCCAAGCCCTTGCTGGCTGGTGATTGCCCCCAATCCTTGGAACCACCAGCCTGCTCCAGTTCTTACATTGCCCCTAGCCGCAGCCGCCCCTCCATGCACGCCCTGTCCCTGGGCACCTGGTGGATCCACATCACGTCGGTTTTGGAGTGGTTATTGGCGATCGCCGCCGTTCATACGTTTGGCATGCGGCGCCGTGAGGGGGGGTGGCGTTGGCTGGCCCTGGCGATGCTGCCCGCCCTGGGCAGTGCGATGGCGGCCTGCACCTGGCACCTGTTCGACAATCCCGATCAGCTGCGGGGCCTGGTGGTGTTCCAAGCCGGCCTCACCGCCCTTGGCAACGTTTGCTTAGCCCTGGCCAGTTGGAACCTGTTGCGGCAGCAGCGGCGCGGAGATGCCTTGCTTTCCTCTGGATTGCCCCCCCTGGCTGGGCTGCCAGCACTTTCTGGGCTGCCAGCAGACCTGCCCGCCCGCCCTGACCTGGCCGCCGGGTCCGATTTGATCGCCCCCCCGGCCCCTAAGCCATGACTGGATCCGCAGCGCCCCTGGCCGCCTTGGCCGCGATCGATCCGGCACCGTTTTTTGTGCTCTCCTTGTTGCCCTATCTGGCCTTTCTGTGGTGGGCCTCCAAGGTGAGGGCGTTTCCGCGGCTGGCCCTGCGGGGATTTCAGCTCACCTTGCTGTTTGTGGCGGTCACGATCGTGGCGGCGGTGGTGGCCCAACTGCGCTTTGGCCAGCAGCTGGCCGATGTGGATCCGCTCCACGGCGGTGCCGAAGCTTTTCTCACCCTCAGCAATGCCCTGGTGATGCTGGGTTTCCTGGCGGCCCGCCCCAAAAGCTGATCGCCGTGGAGATGAACAAGTCTTACGGGGGGGGCGGCAGGGCCGCTGCCCACCCGGAAGATGGGACGTCGGCACATGGCTCCATGATCGCTCCCCTGTTGGCTCTGGCTCCCGCCACCGTTTCCTGGTCGCCGAAGGTGGGCCTGGTGATGATCCTCGCGAACGTCATCGCCATCGCCATCGGCAAGGCCACCATCAAGCAACCCAATGTGGGCCTGCAACTCCCCAGCGCCAACCTGTTCGGTGGGCTCAGCCATGGCGCCATGCTCGGCACCATCAGCCTGGGGCACATCCTCGGCATGGGCGCCATCCAGGGCCTGGCCTCCCGCGGCGTGCTCTGAAGCATCGGCTTGGTAAGCACCCAGGCTCTCCTGCTCAACGAAGGCCAAGGAAGTAGGGCACGGCCTTGATGCCGTAGCGCTCGAACCGGTAACCAAACAGCAGGGAGGAGAGGGCTTCACCGCCTTCCCCTTCCAGGCTGTGCAACAAGCGCTCCAGCCGGCGATCGGCCCGATCCGAGCTCAGCCCCAGCCAGGTGCGACGCGCCAGCCGGCCGCTGAGCGGCCAGCGCCATCCCAAGGCTCGGCGCAGCTGGCCTGGATAGGCGTCCAGGTGGCTGAGGGCTGGATCCTGTCCAGCATTTACGCCGTCATCGTTGCCGTAATCCTGGTAGCCAACCTCGCCGCGATTCCAACTGCGATCACCGGGCAGAACGTCTTGCTCTTCGTCCGCCAGCCCGTTGAAGCGGGCAGCCTGGGGCGATTCGATCCGCAGCGCCTCCAGCAGCAAAGGGGCCAGGATCCGCGCACTCGTGAGCGCATGGCGGATTCCCTCGCCGCCCAGCAAGTTGGCGGTGCTCACCGCATCACCCAGGCCGATCAGGCGGCCGCGCCGGTGCGGTTCGCGCCTGTTGATGGTGCTGCGAATCAGGCCGCCATGGCGGTCGACCACGGCGATGGCGTTGCGTTCCGCCGGATCAAACAGCCGCTCGAGCAACCCCTGTAGAACGGCGCCCAGGGGTGGCTGGCGGCGGCGGCTATCCAGCAGCCGGCAGACCCCTAGCTTCAGCTGCGGCGCTTGCATTGGAAACACCCAGCCGTAGCCCTGGCTCACCCAGGTGCTGCCGAGGCAGAAGGACAAACGATCGCTCCAGGCCTGCCAGCTCGCCGCCGGCACCTCCAGCAGCCACTCCAGCCCCACACCGCTCACCAGGCCGCCGCCCCCAGTTGGCGGCGGATCACCGAGCAGGCTCCGCTGTTGGCCACTGGCATCGATCACCCAGTCGCTGCGTACCTGGCGCAGGCTGCCATCGCCCCTGCGCAACGTGGTGAGCAGGCCCTTGCCCTGGCGTTGGCAGCCCAACGCCCGATGGCCCAGTAGCACCGCAGCCCCCCAACGCTGGGCCTCGCCCACCAGCCATTCCCGCAGGGCGCCGAAATCGAGCACCACCCCCTGGGGGCCTTGGCTGCTCCAGCGACGCCGCTGCGGACCGGGCCCCAGCAATTCCCAGCCGCTCCAGCGCGCCGCCACCAGCGTGGCGGGCAGTCCGAAGCGATCGAGGCTCTCGAGCGGCAGGGCGGCGCTGCTGAAGGCGGCCCGGCGCAGGTCGGGGAGGCGCTCCACCAGCAGCACATCCACCCCCTGGACAGCTAGCAGGCGGGCCATTTCAGCCCCGGCTGGACCGGCACCCACCACCAGCACCCGAGTCCGCAGCGAAACGGTGGCAGCGGTTGGCTTCAGGCGACGACGGGAGCGCGGCGGTCGTCGGAGGGGAAGACCGTGGGCAAGCCGGAGCCGAAGCGCTTCAGGATGCGCTCGGCCATCAAGGCGGGGGTAAGAGCGAGGCTTTGCTTGCTTTCCTCTGGGCTGGCGTGGTCGACCAGCTGGTCGGGAATACCAAGGCGCAGTACGGGGATCAACACGTCATGGTCGCTGAGGCACTCCACCACCGCGGCGCCGAAACCACCGGCCAGGGCACCCTCCTCGAAGGTCACCAGCCGGCCGATGCGGCGGGCCATCGGCAGAATCAGGGCCTCATCGAGGGGACGCAAAAAGCGGGCATTGACTACGGCGGCCCGCACGCCTTGCTCTTGCAACAACCCGGCGGTGGCCATGGCGGGGGCCACCATGGCGCCGTAGGCCACCAGCAGCAGGTCGTCGCCATCGGCGAGCAGTTCGCCCCGGCCGATCTCCAGGGGCTGCCAGCCCTCCTCCATCAGCGGCACCCCCTCGCCCTCGCCGCGGGGAATGCGGATCGCACAGGGGCCGGAATGGGCGATCGCGGTCACCAGCATCCGCTGCAACTCGGCCTCATCCTTGGGGGCCATCACCGTGAAGTTGGGCACGGCCCGCAGGTAGCTGATGTCGTACTGGCCTTGGTGGGTAGGGCCATCGGCTCCGACAATGCCGGCTCTGTCGAGCACGAAGGTGACCGGCAGGTTTTGGATGCCGACGTCGTGGATCAGCTGGTCATAGGCGCGCTGCAGAAAGGTGCTGTAGATCGCCACCACGGGCCTCAGGCCTTCACAGGCCATGCCGGCGGCCATGGTGACCGCGTGCTGTTCAGCGATGCCCACATCGAAGTACTGCTGGGGCAGGGCCTTCTCCAGCAGGTCGAGGCCGGTTCCGGTGGCCATGGCGGCGGTGATGCCCACCACCCGCGGATCCTGCTCACAAATCTTGACCAGCGTCTGGCCGAAAACCTTGCTCCAGCTTGGAGGCTTGGGCTTTTTGGGCGGATAGGCCTTGCCGGTGGTCAGGTCGAAGGCTGATTGGGCGTGATAGCCCACCTGGTCGGCTTCGGCGTAGGGATAGCCCTTGCCTTTCGTGGTGGCCACATGCACGAGCACCGGCCCTTCGGTGCGGTGGGCCGCCTCGAAGGTGCGCACCATGGCGGCGATGTCATGGCCATCAATCGGGCCCATGTAGGTGAAGCCGAGCTCTTCAAACACGGCCCCGAGCTTCGGCACCGCCAGCCGCTTCATGCTCTCTTTGAGGGTTTTGAGTTCGTTCGGCAGCTCGCCATGCAGGAAGGGAAGGTGGCGGATCGCCTCCTCGGCGTTGTCCTGGATGAACTGCACCGGCTTGCTCAGCCGCATCCGGTTCAGATGGGTGGACAGGGCCCCCACCGGGGGGCTGATCGACATGTCGTTGTCGTTCAGCACCACCAGCAGGTTGGTGCGGGGCAGATGGCCGGCATGGTTGATCGCCTCAAGCGCCATGCCACCGGTGAGGGCTCCATCACCGATCACGGCCACGCACTTGAACTGCTCATGGCGGGCATCGCGGGCCAGGGCCATGCCGAGGGCCGCCGAGATGCTGGTGGAGGCGTGGCCGGCACCGAAATGATCGAAGCGGCTTTCGCCGCGCTTCAAATAGCCAGCCACCCCACCTTTTTGGCGCAGGGTGTGGAAATTGGCGTAGCGGCCGGTGATCAACTTATGGGGATAGGCCTGGTGCCCCACATCCCAGACCACCCGATCCTGGTCGAGGTTGAGGGTTTGGTAGAGGGCCAGGGTGAGTTCCACGACGCCAAGGCCCGGGCCCAGGTGCCCGCCGCTGCTGGACACCACCTCCAAATGGCGTTCGCGGATCTGGCGGGCGATCGCCTCCAGCTCCGGAACCGAAAGACCATGCAGCTGGTTGGGGTGGCTCAACTCGCTGAGGTGCATGTCTTCGGACTCCCGTGATGTCCAATGTACGGCTTGCCCCCGCGGCCTGCCGGCGGCATCGGCAACCGTTCCTGGAGGTCGATTGCGAGACTGGAGCCATGACTGCCCCTGCCACCGATCCCGCCGGCGCCGAAGCCGGGCCCGGGAGCCCCCCCTTCCCGGACCCCTACCTGCAACGGATCCTGAAGGCGCGGGTCTACGACGTGGCGATCGAATCCCCCCTCGATCCAGCGCCTAACCTCTCGGCCCGCCTCGGCAATCGGGTGCTGCTCAAGCGCGAAGACCTGCAACCGGTGTTCAGCTTCAAGCTGCGCGGCGCCTACAACCGCATGGCGGGCCTCAGCCAGGCCGAACTCAACCGCGGCGTGATCGCCGCCAGCGCCGGCAACCACGCCCAGGGCGTGGCCCTCGCCGCCCAGCGGCTCGGCTGCCACGCCGTGATCGTGATGCCGCTCACCACCCCGGAGATGAAGGTGCGATCGGTGGCCAGCCGCGGCGCCGAGGTGGTGCTGTTTGGCGACAATTACGACGCCGCCTACAAGGAGGCCCTGCGCCTGGGGAATGAGCGGGGGCTCTGTTTCATCCATCCCTTCGACGATCCCGATGTGATCGCCGGCCAGGGCACGATCGGCATGGAGATCCTGCGCCAATGCTCCGAGCCCCCGGATGCCATCTATGTGGCCGTTGGCGGCGGTGGCCTGATCGCCGGCATTGCCGCCTATGTCAAGAGCCTTTGGCCCCAGGTGGAGGTGATCGGGGTGGAACCGGTGGATGCCGATGCGATGGCCCGCTCCCTCGCGGCTGGCCAGCGGGTGCGGCTCGACTCGGTGGGCCTGTTCGCCGATGGGGTGGCGGTGCGGGAAGTGGGGGAACTCACCTTTGAGCTGGCCCGCCGCTATGTCGATCGGATGATCACCGTCGACACCGACGCGATTTGTGCCGCCATCAAAGATGTGTTTGAGGACACCCGCTCGATCCTGGAACCGGCCGGTGCCCTCGCCGTGGCGGGCTTGAAGGCCGATGTCCAGAACCGCGGCCTACGCGATCGCAGCTTGGTGGCCGTGGCCTGTGGCGCCAACATGAACTTCGGTCGGCTCCGCTTCGTGGCGGAACGGGCCGAGCTCGGTGAAGAGCGCGAAGCCCTGCTGGCGGTGGAAATTCCTGAGCAGCCCGGCAGCTTGGCGCGCTTCTGTGCCGTGCTCGGCAAGCGCAGTCTGACCGAGTTTTCCTATCGGCTTGCCGATCCCCGCCTGGCCCACATCTTTGTGGGGGTGCAGATCCATGGCCACGGCGAAACCAAGCAGCTGATGCAGGAACTGGAGCAGAACCATTTCCCTTGCATCGACCTCAGCGGCAATGAACTGGCCAAGTTGCACCTCTGCCACATGGTCGGCGGCCGGCTGCCGGCAAGCGCCGGGGCCGCCCTTGATCAGGGTCAGGAATTGCTCTACCGCTTCGCCTTTCCAGAACGGCCTGGTGCCCTGATGGATTTTGTTTCCAGCCTCCATCCCAACTGGAACATCAGCATTTTCCACTACCGCAACCATGGCGCCGATGTGGGTCGCATCGTGGTGGGTGTCCAGGTGCCGGCTAATGAATTGCAACAGTGGCAAACCTTCGTGGCTGGCCTGCCCTATCCCCACTGGGATGAGAGCAGCAATCCCGCCTACCAGCTGTTCCTGGGCCGCCAGGCCAACCCCCTGCCGCCCTGGCAAGGCCTGGTCGATGCTTGAGGCCTGCGATACCGTCGACGTTGAGCCGCCCAGGACCGCCGATGGCCAGTCCCGAGTCGGATAAAAACCAGACCATCAGCCCAGGCCCCCAGCAGGGCCCCCGTCCTGCTGGCCAGCCCAGGGTCCCCAAGCGGCCTGAAAGCGCAGCACCGCAGCTGGCTAGCCTCTCCTTGCCGGCGCAGCTAGAGGCGATCCTCTATCTCAAGGGTCGGCCGCTCGCCTTGGCCGAGCTTGCTGAGCTGGCGGGCATTGATCGTGCCACGGCCGAGCTGGCCCTGATCACGCTGATGGCCGACTACGCCCATCGCGATACGGCGCTTCAAATCCAGCAGGAGGGTCCCTGCTACAGCCTGCAGTTGCGCGAGGGCCTGGGCGATCTGGTTTCGAATCTGCTCCCCGTTGACCTTTCGACCGCCTCGCTGCGCACCTTGGCCACGATTGCGCTCAAAAAGCGAATCCTGCAATCGGAGCTGGTGGAGCTACGGGGCTCGGGTGCCTATGACCACATCAAGGAGCTGTTGGCCCAGAACTTCATCGAGCGCCGCCGCCAGAGCGAAGGTCGCTCCTACTGGCTCAGCCTCAGCGAGAAGTTTCACCGCACCTTCGCCGTCCTGGGGCAGGAGCCGCGATCCCGCCCTGCGACGCGGGCGGCAGGGCCCCAGGTCGACCAGCTGGAACTCGATCCCGACGGCTCGGATCGCGGCTTGCGGAGATCCGTCGATCACCCCGGCGCTGATGGGGGGCTGGCTGCATAGATTCGGTGTCAAGCTCTGCTTTGCGTTCGCCCGTTCAGCCATGGATGTCGTTGTTTTTCTGTTGCAGGTTCTTGGCCAAACCCTCAGCATCTACACCTTGGTGTTGCTTGTGCGGGTGCTCCTGAGCTGGTTCCCCAACCTCGATTGGAGCAATCCGATCCTTTCGAGCGTCAGTGCGATCACCGATCCCTACCTCAACGCCTTCCGGGGGCTGATTCCGCCGGTGGGGGGGCTCGATCTTTCTGCCATGGTCGCCTTCGTGGCCCTGCAGCTGGCCCAAGGCCTGTTGGGCTTTGGCGCCAACCTCGCCGGCTCCAGCTTGGGATGACCAGCCCCGTGTAGGCAAAAACCTGAGCGGTTGGAGTGGTGCGCTCAGGAGGCCGCCAAGGTTTCCTCCAGGGGGAGCTTCTCCTGATCCACCCCCACCCGGCTGCGCACCGGGGCCGAGAATCCCCTCGCCCGCACCTTGCCCACCCGGAATGGCCCTGGGGTTCCGGCCGGTACGGCCAGCCTGAGGCCAAAATCCGAGCGGCCCGGGGGCACATCGCCGATCGAACCCACCCGGCTTCGATTGGGTAATACCGGTTCGCCGCTGGCATCGAGGATCAGGGCGAACACGTCGGTATCGACCACCGCACGGCTGCCCGGGTTCTCCACCACGCCCCGGAGCGCATAGCAACTGGCTGCCGCCCCCCGGCCGAGGCCGCCCTGGCTGCCCGGATCAGCCGCCGGGCAGGGCTCCAAACTCACCTGCTCCACCCGCAGCTCGGCGGCTAGGGCGGACCCCGGCAGCAACTGCCAAAGCAGCAGGCCAAGGGCCAGGCCGAGCAGCAGGGCCAGCACCCCCTTCAGGGTGGTTGGAGCAACCGGATGCCTCAACGTCGATCCCCACTTCCTCCAATCACGTTACGGGCTTCGCGGCTGGCCAGCTTGGCCAGGTTGGCTGCGGCGATCGTCTCTAGGTCCAAGTTGAGCTCGCTGGCGAGCTGGGCCACGTACCACAGCACATCGCCCAGCTCCAGCTGCAGGTCGTCGCGAACCTCGGCGCTGAACACGCCACCGCCATCGCGCAGCACCTTCTTGACTTTGTCGGCCACCTCGCCGGCCTCACCGCAAAGGCCGAGGGTGGGATAGATCGGATTGCTGCCGGCCCCGGGATAGCGGGCCGTGAGCTTGGCTCGCTCCTGGTAGGTGTTGAAGTCCAAGGCGAACACGGGGCAGACTGCGCCGGATGGTAGTTTCCGCGCTTGCATGCGGTAGTTCATGGCCCAGCCCGATCTCATGCGTCGCACCAAGATCGTGGCCACGATCGGCCCGGCCACCGAGTCGGCTGAGATGCTGCGGCGCCTGATCGACGCCGGCGCCACCACCTTCCGGCTCAACTTCTCCCACGGCGACCACGCCGACCACGCCCAGCGGATCGCCACGATTCGCCAGGTGTCTGAGGAGCTTGGCGTCCACGTGGGCATCCTCCAGGACCTGCAAGGTCCGAAAATTCGTCTGGGCCGCTTCGCCGAGGGGCCGATTTCGCTCGCCAATGGCGATCCCTTCACCCTGACTTCCCGGGCCGTTCCCTGCGACCGCACGATCGCCACGGTCACCTATCCAAGGCTGGCTACGGAGGTCTACCCCGGCAACCGAATCTTGCTCGATGACGGCCGCGTTGAGATGGTGGTCGAGTCGGTGGATCGGGAGCAGCAAAACCTCCACTGTCGCGTCACGGTGGGGGGGGTGCTCTCCAATAACAAGGGGGTGAACTTCCCCGATGTTCAACTCTCAATTCGTGCCTTAACCGACAAAGACCGCGAAGATCTCAGCTTCGGGCTTAGTCAGGGTGTCGACTGGGTGGCGCTTAGTTTTGTGCGCAATCCCTCCGATATGCAGGAGATCCGGGAACTGATCCGCAGCCAGGGCCACGCCACGCCGGTGGTGGCCAAGATTGAGAAATTCGAGGCCATCGACGCCATCGACGCCATCCTTCCCCTCTGCGACGGCGTGATGGTGGCCCGCGGCGACCTGGGCGTTGAGATGCCTGCAGAGGAGGTGCCCCTGCTGCAGAAGGAATTGATTCGCAAGGCCAACAGCTTGGGTATCCCCGTGATCACGGCCACCCAGATGTTGGATTCGATGGTCTCCAGCCCCAGACCCACCCGCGCCGAGGTGAGCGATGTGGCCAATGCCATCCTTGATGGCACCGACGCGGTGATGCTCTCGAACGAAAGCGCCGTCGGCGATTTCCCCGTCGAGGCCGTCGCCACCATGGCCCAGATCGCCCGGCGCATCGAACGGGATTACCCGCGGCGCGAACTGGATAGCCACATGGCCACCACGATTCCGAATGCCATCTGCCAGGCGGTGAGCAGCATCGCCCGCCAGCTCAATGCGGCCGCCATCTTGCCCCTCACCAAGAGCGGTTCCACGGCCCGCAATGTGAGCAAGTTTCGCCCCAGCACCCCGATTCTGGCGATCACTAGTGAATTGAACGTGGCCCGCCAGCTGCAGTTGGTCTGGGGGGTGACCCCCTTGCTGATCCCCCATCAGCTGAACACCGGCAGCACCTTCAATGTGGCGATGGGCGTGGCCCAGCAGATGGGCCTGCTTTTCGAGGGCCAGCTGGTGGTCCAGACCCAGGGAACCCTCGAGGGGGTGAGTGGCTCCACGGACCTGGTGCGGGTGGGGCTGGTGTCGGCGGTTCTCGGCCGGGGTGTTGGCATCGGCTCCGGTTCGGTGAGCGGCAAGGTGCATCTCGCCACCACGCCCGAGCAGGCCGCCAGCATGGAAAATGGCGAAATCCTGGTGGTTCGGGAAACAGATGCCAGTTACCTCGATGCTTTCCGGCGAGCCAAGGGGGTGATCACCGAGCTGGATGGGCGGGCTAGCCATGCCGCGATGCTGGGCGAGCAGTTGGGCATCCCGGTGATCGTGGGGGTTGCCAACGCCACCATCGACCTGCTGCCAGGCGAGATCATCACGCTCACGGTCCATGAGGGGGTGGTGCATCGCGGCGCCCTCAACCCGATCGAGGCCAGCAGTCGAGCAACGATTTAGTCCATCCTGGAGCGAGTCGTCTCCCCTTCGCCCATGGCCGCCCGTCTGCCCCTGCGCGAGACCATCGGCATGGCCCTGACAACCCTGGGCTCCAACCGCCTGCGCAGCCTGCTCACCATGCTCGGCATCGTGATCGGCAACGCTTCGGTGATCACCCTGGTGGGGGTGGGCAGGGGTGCCCAGAACCTGGCGGAGGGGCAGTTGAGCAGCCTCGGAGCCAACGTGTTGTTTGTGGTGCCAGGCCGCAATGACACCCGCCGCCAGGGGATCGACACGCCCAAAACCCTGGTGCTGGACGATGCCAAGGCGATCGCCGAGCAGGTGCCCAGCGTGCGTCGGGTCGCTCCCCAGCTCACCCTCTCCGAGGTGGTGCAAGTTGGCTCGCTCAGTGCCTCCGTGACCGTGTTTGGTGTGACGCCAGAATTCCTGCCGGTCCGCAATTACGACATCGCCCAGGGCCGTTTCTTTAGTCGCTCTGATCTGGAGGCGGCCCGTAATCTGGCTGTGATTGGTCCGGACCTGCGGGACAAGCTGCTGCCCAGCGGCTCAGCGATCGGACGACGGCTGCGAATCCGGGATCAATCGTTTGAAGTGATCGGTGTTTTGAAGGCCAAGGGGGCTGTGTTTGGCTCCAACCAGGACGAAACCGCCTACGTGCCGCTCACCACGATGGTGAGTCGACTCAGCGGGCGGGATCCCACCTACGGGGTGGTGCTCAATTTCATCAGTGTGGAAGCCAACGATGAAGCCAGCACCGGAGCCGCAGCTTTCCAGATCACCAACCTGCTTCGTCAGCGCCATCGCATCCTGCGGGATGACGACTTTGCGGTGCGCTCCCAGAAGGATGCCCAGCAGATCGTCGGCACAATCACCGGAGGCCTGACCTTGATGCTCGGCGCCATCGGTGCCGTTTCGCTGCTAGTGGGCGGTATCGGGATCATGAACATCATGCTCGTGGCGGTGAGTGAGCGCACGGAGGAGATTGGCCTGCGAAAGGCCCTCGGTGCCCGCAGTGGCGATGTCCTGTTCCAGTTCCTGGTCGAATCGCTGGTGCTGGCGAGCCTGGGGGGGGTGATCGGCAGCGCCCTGGGCCTAGGCACCGTGGCCCTGGTGGCCTGGCTCACCCCCCTCCCAGCCGCGATCGAACTCGGCTCGGTGTTGGGCACGGTGCTGCTCTCCGGCACGATCGGTTTGGTCTTCGGCGTGCTGCCGGCTCGGCGGGCGGCCCAACTTGACCCGATCGTGGCGCTGCGCAGCCTCTAGCAGCCCCGAGCGGTTGAATCGGCAAGGCTTGGCCAGCCAGTGTGGGTGGAGCTGAAAACCGTAAAGATTGTGAAGGAACTGAAATGGTTTCAGCCCTCACACAAATGGGCCAGCTGCAAGGGCTAGATCAATCCAAATTTGCTTTTGAGCTTTGGACCGCGTCGATCAGCTGCCCCTGGACAAGGTGATGACGCCCCGCATCGACTGCGGCTACCGCAACGCTTCTGATCGCATGGTGATCGTGCGCTGCTGCGGTCCCGACCAGTTCTACCTGGAGCGGGTGGTTTTTCCGTTTGAGATGCTCAGCTTCGAATGCCCCAGCTCCGCCAAGCTGGAGGTGTGGACCCATGGCATCGGTGGACCGGAGCTGCTCGAAGTGATCCAGACCACCGAGCTGGCCATGGGCCAGCCGCTCACCCGCCGGGATGGGGAGGTCTGCCTGGCGGACAGTCCCTGGCTGGATGGCGGCTGAGGCCTGAAGCTGGGGGGGCTGGTTTTGCTTTTCTGGCTGCGGCGGACCCAGCCCGGTCCCAGTCGCCTTTACACTTGTTAAAAATCCTGGCTCCATGAATCAGCGCTGGCGTCTCCTGGCTCTTTGGTTACTGCCGATTGCGGTGGCCCTGTTTCTCGGCTGGCAGCTGTTCGGCTCGGGCGCTACCCGGCCCGGCGGCAGCACTTCCGGCCAGGCCAGTCGCAATGTGGCCGTGGCCCGTATGAGCTACGGCCGCTTCCTCGACTACGTACAAGCTGGTCGGGTCACGGCGGTAGACATCTATGACGGCGGCCGCACTGCCGTGATTGAGGCCGTCGATCCAGACCTCGATAATCGGGTCCAACACCTTCGGGTCGATCTGCCAGGCCTTGCTCCGGAACTGGTTAACAAGCTCAAGGACCAAGCCATCAGCTTCGATATTCATCCTCCCCGTCCCCCATCCCCGGGCCTATCGCTGCTCGGCAATCTGCTTTTCCCCCTGCTTTTGATTGGCTCTCTGGTCTTCCTGGCCCGTCGCTCCAATGGCATGCCTGGCGGTCCTGGCCAGGCCATGCAGTTCGGCAAAACCAAGGCTCGCTTCTTGATGGAGGCCGAAACTGGAGTGAAGTTTGATGATGTGGCCGGTGTTGAAGAGGCCAAGCAGGATCTCGAGGAGGTCGTGACCTTCCTCAAGACACCGGAACGTTTCACCTCGGTTGGGGCAAAGATTCCCAGGGGTGTGCTGCTAGTTGGTCCTCCCGGTACCGGCAAGACCCTGCTAGCTAAGGCGATCGCCGGCGAGGCTGGGGTTCCATTCTTCTCGCTTTCGGGCTCTGAGTTTGTCGAGATGTTCGTTGGTGTTGGTGCCAGTCGGGTGCGGGATCTTTTTAAGCGAGCCAAGGAAAATAGCCCTTGCCTGATTTTTATCGATGAGATCGATGCCGTCGGTCGCCAGAGGGGAGCCGGCATTGGCGGTGGCAACGATGAACGGGAGCAGACCCTCAACCAGCTCCTCACCGAGATGGATGGTTTTGAGGGCAATAGCGGCATCATCATCATCGCGGCCACTAACCGTCCGGATGTACTTGATTCGGCCCTGATGCGGCCGGGTCGTTTTGATCGTCAGGTCCAGGTTGATCCCCCCGATATCAAAGGTCGCCTCTCAATCCTCAAAGTCCACACCCGCAACAAGAAGCTTGCCCCCGATGTCAGCCTCGAAGCCATTGCCCGCCGCACGCCGGGTTTCACCGGTGCCGACCTGGCCAACCTGCTTAATGAGGCGGCAATTCTCACGGCTCGCCGCCGCAAGGAAGCAACCACGCTCACCGAGATTGATGATGCTGTCGATCGGGTCATCGCCGGCATGGAGGGCAAGCCGCTCACCAATGGCCGCAGCAAGCGTCTGATTGCTTATCACGAGGTGGGCCATGCCCTCGTCGGAACCCTGGTCAAGGCCCACGACCCGGTCCAGAAAGTTACCTTGATTCCCCGCGGTCAGGCGCAGGGTCTGACCTGGTTCGCGCCCGATGAGGAGCAGATGCTGGTCAGTCGGGCCCAGCTGCGAGCCCGCATCATGGGAGCCCTGGGCGGACGGGCTGCCGAGGCCGTTGTTTTCGGCCATGCCGAGGTGACCACTGGCGCCGGGGGCGACATTCAACAAGTGGCTTCGATCGCCAGGCAGATGGTCACCCGCTTTGGCATGAGTGACCTTGGCCAGCTTTCGCTTGAAGCAGGCAATCAGGAGGTATTCCTGGGCCGCGATCTGATGACCCGCAGCGATGGTTCCGATGCCCTTGCCAGTCGGATCGATCTAGCGGTCCGAGCCATCGTCCAGAGTTGCTACACCGATACCGTCACTCTGGTGGGCCAGCATCGAGCTTGTATGGATCGTTTGGTTGAAATGCTGATCGAGAAGGAAAGCCTTGATGGTGAGGAGCTAAGGGCCGTGGTGGCTGAATTCACCGCCATCCCCGAAAAGGAGCGTTTCTCCCCTCTGTTGACTGCTCCAAGCATGGCCGAAGCTTGATCCTGGCTGCTTAGCAAAACAACCTGCTCAGTCTAGTCATCCGATCCACGGAGGCTAGACTGAGCAGATCAGGCATCACAAGCAGCGGCGCTAACCGCACTCATCAAGTTTCTCAAACCGAACGGACAGGGCGCTTATCAATCACCTTGTCGATAAGGCCATACTCAACAGCTTCAGCCGGCGACATAAAAAAGTCACGATCTGTGTCGGTTTGGATGCGCTCCATCGGTTGCTGGGTGCGATCGGCAAGTTCGCGATTAAGTTTTTCTTTCAGATAGAGGATTTCGTCGGCCTGAATCCGGATATCGCTGGCCTGACCACGGGCGCCGCCAAGCGGCTGGTGAATCATGATTCGCGAGTGGGTGAGGCTACTGCGTTTGCCAGCTGCACCGGCACAGAGCAGAAAAGCGCCCATCGAAGCAGCTAGGCCGACGCAAACGGTTTGGACATCAGGCTTGATGTGTTGCATGGTGTCGAAGATTCCGAGGCCGTCGTAAACGGAGCCACCTGGGGAATTGATGTAGAGAAAAATATCTTTCTCGGGATCTTCGGCCTCCAGGAACAGCAGCTGGGCCACCACGCGGTTGGCCGACTCGGCGGTTACCGGTTCCCCCAAGAAGATGATCCGTTCACGCAGCAGGCGTGAATAGATATCGAACGCCCGCTCGCCGCGACCCGACTCTTCAATCACGATCGGGATCATGGGGCTTGGCGCTCAGTTGCCCCAATCCTACCGAGCCGCGGTTTGTGCCGCTGTCGGCGCTAGGGTCGGCCCATCCGTACGCCCTGCCGAGTGAGCGCCCAACCCACCGTTGCCGATAGCAAGCGCGCCTTTCACAGCGCCTTCCCCCATGTGATCGGCCCGCTCTATCGGCGCATGGTCGATGAGTTGCTGGTGGAGTTGCACCTGCTCAGCCACCAGCGCGGCTTTCAAGCCGATGCCCTGTTCGCAGTCGGGGTGGTGCAGGTGTTTGATGCCTTTGCACGCGGCTACCGTCCCGAACAGCACCGTGAACTCCTGTTTGGCGCCCTGTGTGGCTCCTCCGGCTTCGATCCAGAGCTTTTGCGGCAGCAGAGCAGCGCGGCGCTCCAGTCCATGGGCGCCCACAGCGTCGAGGCCGTTAAGGGCTGGGTCACTTCCGCCGGTGTAGGCGCTCCAGAACCCGTGGCCCAGGCCCTGGACCAGATCCGTCGGCCTGATTTCCATTACTCACGGCTGATGGCCGTGGGCCTGCTCACCTTGCTGGAACAAGCCCAGGGTGCCGATGGTCTCGAACCTCAAGCCCTGCGCTCCTACGCCCATGAGCTGGGGGAAGCGATGGGCCTGGTGCGGGAGCGTCTCGATAAGGATCTCAGCCTCTATGCAGGCAACCTTGAGAAGATGGCCCAGGCGGTGGAGTTGATGGAAGAGACCCTGGCGGCCGAGCGGCGGCGCAGGGACCGCCAGGGCGAGGCATCGATCAGCGCTTCAGCTGAAGCCGCCCCGACAGGCGGCTAACCGCTTCGCGGCGGCTGGGGTCAACGGCCAGCTGCTCGCTGTTCAGCCACAGTTGCGACCCTTGGCGCACCAGGGGGGGCATCTCGGGGGGGAGAAGCCCGAGGCTATCTAGCGCTGCCGGGCGCACCCTTAGCCAGAGCTGGTCGGCAGCTGGGCGTAGGTCGGGTTCTACCGCCATCGGCAGCGGCGCCAGCGGCGGTGGACCCAGGAAAAGCAGCAACTGGGGTTGGCCACCGGCAGCGCTAAGCCATCGCCAGCCACCGACCTGGGTGCCATCACTGCGCCGCCAGAGCGTGGTTTTGGCCAGAGCCTTCGGCAGATGCGGGGCGCCAAGGCTGGGCTTCTGCTGGGCCGCTGCAGCATTTGCGGGCTTCCCTGCAGGCTGAGCTGATTGGCTGGCATGCCCGGCTGGCTTGGTGAGCAAATCAGGTTGGCGACGTAGGCCAGGCTTGAAGCCATTGTCGGCTTGGGGACTGACCGTAAGCGCCTCGATCGCTTCGCCCTCGATCGGGGTCAAGCCCTGTTCCAGCAGACTGCTACGCACCCGATCCAGGGTGTTGATCCAGGTGCTGCGAGCCCCAGCGACGATGATCTGCAGTTCCAGGCTGGCCTGAAACGGGCCCTCCGTCTGGGGCCGCAGGCGCAGTCGGAACGGGGCTTGTTTGGCCAGGGCGAGGCCAGCCCCTTCTAGCCCGTAGCGGCTGGCCAACGGATCACGAATCATCTGCCGCGCCAGCAACCCTTGCAGCAGTTGATCCAGCGACGAACCCTCCAACTCCAACAGCAGCTCGGCCGCTAAGGGAGGCTGGGAGGCCAAGGCTTCGACGGTTACTCCCGCATCGACCAGCGCCTTCGGTTGATCGGCTCCACGACGGCTTGACCCGTTGGTTGGCTGGCCGGTGGGGGGGGCCATGGCCTCCCCCTGCCAGCGCAGTGCCCCCGGCTCCAGCGCCAAGCTCAGACAGCCAATCTGGTACCGCTCGAGCAGCGGCGCCACCGGGCCGAGGATGGTGCCGAGGGCATCGGCTTGCCAGTACACGGTTTGACTAGTCTGAAGCCTCTGATGGCAGCGTTGGGCGAGGCCAGAGCTTCGTCGTTGCAGCGGCCGAAGCGAGCTGAGCAGCTGCTGGCGGGCGATCGGATTCTCCGCGTAGACGATCAGGTCGCCCACCCGCAGCGCTTGCGGCGGCAGGACAAACTTTTTGGCGCCAAAACGGCCGGCTGGCAGGGCTAGATAGGGGGCGGCTTCACCATGGCTGGCCCAGAATTGCCACCAAACCTTGCCTTGGCTTCGCCAGAGGGGGATCGCCAGCTCAGGGCCGAGCCGCTCCAGCCAGAGGGCCGGCACGGCTCGGTCGGGGTTGGCGGCAAAACTCTGGAGCAAACTGGATGCCCCCATCAGCTGCTCCAGCCCCTCGGCCCGCGGCCGACTCCAACGCCAAAGCAGTAGGGACGGCCCTAGCAGCAGCAGCAAGGTCACCGCCATGGTCAGCGGTAAAGGGGGCCTGGATAGCGGCGCTTGCGGGCGGAGGAGGCGCTGGAAAGCCAAAGCCACAAACAGGAGAACCAGCGAGGGGGATCAGGATCGGGTCGTGGGTTTGCCGCGGCGGCGGCGATCTCGCCATTCCACCGTGGATAGGTAGGCCACCCCCACACTCACGAACACCAGCAGGGCTGTCGCCAAAATTGCCAACAGGCTACCGATCGGCAAGGAGCCAATGATGGCGTTGGGCCCAGTCGATCCAGCCGCAGTGTTGTTAGCAAGGGTGGCGCCTAGGTCCGAAGCGACGTCAGCAGAGGATTGGATCTGTTGCACGGAAGCGATCTCCCAGGGCCGAAGCTTCACAGACCGATGCTGTTATCACCATTGCGGCCCCAGACGACCATGGCGATCGAAAAACTGAAGATGGCGGCCAGGGAGGCCCAACCCAGGGTGATCAGCATGGTCGACGCTCTGTGGTGCGGTCTCGCGCATGTTACCTAGGCTGCAGTCCCTTCGCTCGCCTTGGGGCCATGCCTGTTGGGTCAGCTTCAGCAACCACCTCGCCCACAACGGTGCAGGAACGAAGCCGGGTACGGCAGCCTTACCCCAACTACCGTGTCATCGTGCTCGACGACGACGTGAATACCTTTCAGCACGTGGTGGAGTGCTTGGTGCGGCACATCCCGGCGATGCAACCCGACCAGGCCTGGAATCTGGCCCAATGCATCGACAGCCAGGGCTCAGCTGTGGTTTGGAGCGGCCCCCAGGAGCAGGCCGAGCTCTATCACCACTTGCTTGGCGCTGAGGGCCTGAGTATGGCTCCTCTGGAGCGGGCCTGAGCCCGGCTGTCATGGGGCGTCTTGTGATCACCCACAGCACTTACATCGAGGGGCTGATTCCCCTGTTGCGGAGCCTTGCCAACCAACCCGAGATCAACACCGTCACCCCCGCGGTGATCAGCCGGGTGCGGGGCCGTTGTGTCGGTTTGCGTGTTCGGGTGTCTACCCCGATCAAGGGCGGTTTCAAGTTGGTGGCGAGGCGTGGCAGCAGCGCCCAGGAGGTGTTTGTCGTTACCGGCTCGGACCGGCAAACCCTCGAGGAGCTTCTGGATCGGTTGTCATCGGGCTAACCAGGGTGGTGGCGGCTGCCCGTTCGTAGACCGCCACGGCGGAGAATCGGGCCCAGGCTCCGCCGCCTCGGAACCAGGAGCCGCTGTCGACGGGTGTCAGGTCACCAGGCTGCAGTTGCCACTGCTGGGCCAGATAGGCGGCATACCGCTGGCGCTCCAACGGGGGTCCATGCCAATGAACCACGGCAAAGGAAATCGCCCTGCTGCGCACCGCCCCATCTTGGGATTCCTGAATCTCCTCCTCTAGTAGGAAGGTTCGGAACGGGGTGTCAAGTTCGCCTTCCAAGGCGTATTTGCGCAAATAAAGTTGGCGAGCCCTCGGGAAAACTGGTCCAGGGGCCCGGCTGAGTAAATGCTCGAAGGCCTGCAGAAAGGTCTGGGGCACGGCTCTCGGACGGGCTAGGTCATCCCAGCATGACCGTCTGGGTGATTGCAGCAAAATGGGGGTGGACCACTGTGCCGTCTTGCCCCGGTTTTCGACCTGGATGAACCAGAAGAGGGGTCAAAGGCGGGGCGCCGTGTCCAGCTACGAGGCTGGCTTACGTTGCCGTCGCTGCAGACCCCCCATGTCGAAGAGGGAGTCAGATCAGAAAACAGTGAAAGGCAGTCACCAACACGGCAGTCCGACTTCATTGTAGGGCTTCTGCCGGGCGCTGCGGCGCAGCCGGCAGGGGCCAGATCTGCCGGATTCGCAGCAGCATGCGATCGCGCTCCTCCAGGCGCCCAGCGGCGCTGGCGGATTGAAGCACCAAGGTGAGGTGGCCCAGTTTGCGGCCGGGTGTGCAGTGGCGTTTGTCGTACCAGTGGAGGTGGGCGCCCGGTAGGGAGGCCAGCGCGGCCAGCCTGGCCTCCAGCTCCTCAGGCTCCAGGATTGGGTCGGTGCCCAGCAGATTCACCATCAAGGCGGCGGGTACCACGGCTTCGCTGCTGCCCATCGGCAGCCCGGCCACGAGCCGAGCCTGCTGGGAAAACTGGCTGCAACGGCAGGCCTCGATTGTCACGTGGCCCGAGTTGTGGGTACGAGGCGCCAGTTCATTGACCTGCAAGCCGGCGGGGCCATAGAAAAACTCGATCGCCAATACGCCCACGTAATCGAGCTCGGTGAGCAGGGAGGCCGCCACATTGCGGGCCAAGGCTTCGACCGCATGGCTCACCGCTGCCGGCTGCAGCACCCAATCACAGACCTGCTGGTGTTGGTGGGTTTGCACCAGGGGGAAGCAGGCCACGCTGCCGGAGTGGTCACGGCAGGCCACCAGGGCCAGTTCCTGCTCGAAGGCCACCATCTCTTCAAGAATCCAATCGCTGGGCAGCACTTGCCCAACCAGGGTTTCCAGGGCCTCTTGATCGGGAATCGGCACAGTGCCCTTGCCGTCGTAGCCGCCGCGGCAGGCCTTGGCCATCAGGGGAAACCGAAAACCCGGCGGTAAGGCGGCGGCTCCAGGGCGATCAGTAGCCCAGTAGGGGGCGCTGGTATCCGCTAGCGGTCGTTGCTGCAAGCCAAATCCAGCTTCGTAGCCCAGCCCAGGGGCCAGCGAGCGCGGCGGCAGCACCGCTTCCAAGCCGCACCAAAGGGGACAGGGCAGGTGGAGCCGATTGAGCAATTGCCGCTGACTCCGCTTCGAAACCAGCGGTGCCAGGGCCGCCAGTGTGGGCACAAACTTGATGCCCAGGTCTTCTAGTGCAGCCAAATCGGCGAGGGGTACCCACTCGTTCTCGAAGGTAATGGCGCCGCAAGCCTCGGCCAGGCGCCGGGTTGCCGCCCCATCATCGAGGCGAGCCGGCACCACTTCCACAGCCCGGCGCACCGCCGGGTCATCGGCGTCGGGGGTTTGGACGCAGACGTCGATGCCAAGCTCGCTGGCGGCCTCGGCGAGCATCAGCGCCAGCTGACCCCCACCTACAACGCCGATCTTGGATAGGGGCTGGGAGGGCACGGGCGCCGGCCACTGGACCCCCCAAGATTGGCATTGGGTGGATCCCGCCGTGGTTCAGGCCAAGGGCTGGTCGGTGGCGAGGCCAAAGCGCAGCAGGCTGATCAGCAGCACAATCAGGAATAGCGCCAGACCCACGGTGCAGGCGTAGCTGATCTCGAGCTCCGAGAAGGCCTGGTCGTAGACGTAATAGACCAACGTGCGGGTGGCATCGGCGGGCCCCCCCTGGGTCATCAGAAACACCTCCTCGAACACCTTGGTGGCGCCGATCGCCGAAATCACCGCCACCAAGGTGATGTAGGGCCGTAGCAGCGGCAGGGTGATGTCGAGATGTTTGCGCAGGCCGGTGCTGCCATCGAGGGCGGCAGCTTCGTAGAGCTCCGGCGAAATCCCTTGAAGGCCGCCCAGAAAAATCACCATGTAGTAGCCAAGACCCTTCCACAGGGTCACCAGCATCACCGCCAGCAGGGCAAGGGCGGGGTTGGTGAGAAAGCCGATCGGCTCGAAGCCACCTCCACTGAGGGCTGCCAGCCAGCCTCCGGGACCAAACAGGACCGTGAGCCAGCCATTGATCAGGCCATTCTCGGCGTAGAGCCAGCGGAAGGCGATCGCCGCCACCACCAGGGACACCAGCACCGGGGTGTAGAAGGCCGCCCTGAACCAGCGCATGGCCGGTAGCTGGCGGTTCAGCAGCACCGCCAAGGCCAGGGAACCAGCCAGGATCGGGGGCACGACCCCCACCAGATACAGCAGGGTGGTGGTCGTCACCCGCAGCAGCATCGGATCGGCGAGCAGGCGGCGGAAGTTGGCCAAGCCCACAAACTGCAACGGTTCACCCACATCCAAACCGGTGCGGCAGAAGCTCATCAGCAGAGCCATGGCCGCCGGAACCAGCACGGAAAGGGCCAAGAGCAGCAGGGCTGGCGTCAGGAAGCCCCAGGCCGTGGCACGGCCGGGGGCTGAACGGGAGCTGGGGTTTGGATCGGCCATGGCGGCCATTGTGGCGGGCTGGAACGATCGCAGCCACCAAACTTGATGGCTTAGCGCGCCAACTGCGCCGGGCTGCTGCCTAGCCCCCTAGCCGTTTGGTGGAACTGCTGAGATGGTGATCTGATTCTTGGATGCCCACCATCCCATCCCGCGATCTTGGCCTCGACGGGGCTGGGTTTCTCCCCGGCCCCTCCCACGCCGCTCCAGTCGATTGCTGCTCCTCTGCTGATCCCTCCCAGGTGCTGCGCGAGGTCTTCGGGTACGGCGCCTTCCGAGGCCCGCAGCAGGAGATCGTTGCCCACGTGGTGGCCGGAGGTTCGGCCCTGGTGCTGATGCCCACTGGGGGGGGGAAATCCCTGTGTTACCAAATTCCGGCGCTCTGCCGCCCTGGCTTGGCGGTGGTGGTGTCGCCCCTGATTGCCCTGATGCAGGACCAGGTGGAGGGCCTCCGCCAAGCAGGCGTACGGGCCGCTGCCCTCAATTCCTCGTTGGAGGCGGCTGAAGCCGGCGCCATCTGGGGAGCCCTTGAGCGCCAGGAGCTGGATTTGCTCTATGTGTCGCCAGAGCGGCTGCTGAGTCCGGGATTTCTGGATCGACTGGCGGCCCTGCCGCTGGCCTTGTTCGCCATCGATGAGGCCCATTGCGTTTCGCAGTGGGGCCATGATTTCCGGCCGGAGTATCTGCAACTGGCGGTGTTGGCGGAGCGCTTCGCCACCATTCCGAGGCTGGCTCTCACCGCCACCGCCGACCCCCGCACCCGCGAAGAGATCCGGGAGCGACTGAAACTGCAACAGGGACGGGTGTTCCTGGCCAGCTTCGATCGCCCCAACATCCGCTATCTGCTGCGCGACAAGGACGAACCACGCCGCCAGTTGCTGGCCTTTCTGGCCGACCATCGGGGCGAGGCCGGCATCGTTTATGCCCGCTCCCGCAGCCGGGTGGATCGCTTCGCCGCGGAGCTTCGGGCCGCAGGCTTTGATGCCGTGGCCTACCACGCAGGCCTCGATGCCGCCGAGCGCAGCTCAGCTCTGAATCGCTTCCGGCGGGAATGCGGCGTGGTGGTCGTGGCCACGATTGCCTTTGGCATGGGTATCGATAAACCCGATGTGCGTTTTGTGGTGCACCTAGACCTACCCAAGAGTCTGGAGGCCTATTACCAGGAAACCGGCCGTGCTGGCCGGGACGGGCTGCCTGCGGAGGCCTGGATGGTGCATGGTGCTGGCGATGTTCCCCAGTTGCGCCGCTTCATCGAGGATTCCGAGGCCTCGGAGGCCCAGAAGCGGATTGAGCACGGCAAACTCGATGCCCTGATTAACTTCACTGAAACAGGCGGTTGCCGTCGCCAGGTGCTGTTGCACCACTTCGGCGAGACGCTGGCCGAAGCCTGCGGCAACTGTGACCTCTGCCTGGAACCCGAGCGCGCCGTCGATGTGACCGAGGCGGCCCGCAAGGCCCTCTCTGCCGCCTTCCGCACCGGCCAGCGCTTCGGCGCCGCCCATTTGGTGGATGTCTTGCTGGGCGGTGACACCGCCAAGATCCGCGAATTGGGCCATGGCAGCTTGAGTGTCTATGGGATTGGCAAGGAGCTGGACCGGGGCCAATGGCGGTCGCTGTTTCGCCAACTGGTGGCGGGGGGCTATCTGCTGAACGATCCAGAGGCCCGAGGCGGTCTCAGTTTTGGATCGCAGCAGCTGGTGAAGCCCCTGTTGCGGGGCGAGGCGAGGCTGGCCCTGCGCTTACCCCCACCTGCCCAACAGCGCCGGCGGGGGGCTCCAGGCCTGCCGGGTGGATCGGCAAGCCGGGCTGCGATCGAAGCGGAAGCCCCGGTGGATGGGGTCCTGCTGCAGTCCCTCAAGGAGTGGCGCCGTCAGCAGGCCCGCGAGCAGGGGGTTCCGCCCTATGTGGTGTTTCATGACCGAACCCTGCTGGAGATGGCGGCCTGCCGCCCCGCCGATTTGGCAGCCTTGGCCGAGGTGGGCGGGGTGGGCCAGGCCAAACTGGAGCGCTACGGCGCGGCGGTGCTGGCTTTGCTCGCCAGTGCGTCGACTCCTTAACTCCTGCTTGACCCGTGCCTCGGTCAAGGGCTTCAAAGCCCTGCGGCAATGCGGTCGGTCAAACTTGCCAAATCCAGCATCATCCGATCGCCATGGTTGTGGGCTTGCAGCAGAAAATCATCACAGTTCCGCTGGCGGCCCGGCCCTACCCGATCGTGGTTGGTCCAGGCAGCCTGGCCAGCCTGGGCGATCGGCTGCTGGAGCTGGGCATCAAGGCGCCCAGCAAGGTTTTGGTGGTCACCAATCCCGTGGTTCAGCAGTACTACGGCGAGCTCTGCCGCCATAGCCTCGTAGCGGCTGGTTTTGCGGTTGAACAGCTGGTGATTGAGGCGGGCGAAGACCAGAAAACCCCCACCACCGTGGCCAGAATCCATGACGCAGCCTTCAGCCAACGGCTGGAGCGCGGTTCGCTGATCGTCGCCCTGGGGGGCGGCGTGGTGGGGGACATGGCTGGTTTTGCCGCCGCCACCTGGCTGCGGGGCATCGCCGTGGTGCAGGTGCCCACCACCTTGCTGGCGATGGTGGATGCGGCCATCGGCGGCAAGACGGGGGTGAACCATCCAGGCGGCAAAAACCTCATCGGTGCCTTCCACCAGCCGAAGCTGGTGTTGATCGATCCCACCGTGTTGGCCACCCTGCCGGAGCGCGAGTTTCGAGCCGGCATGGCCGAGGTGATCAAGTACGGCGTGATCAGCGATCCGCCCCTGTTCGCCGAACTCGAAGCGGCCGCCTTGCAAAACCCCACGGCTGGGCTGGCCAGCCGGGATGCTGTTGGCGAGGCGCTGCTGCAACGACTATTGGAGCGCTCCGCCGCTGCCAAGGCCCGGGTGGTGGCGGCAGACGAGCGGGAGGGGGGACTGCGGGCGATCCTCAACTACGGCCATACCCTCGGTCATGGGGTAGAGACGCTCTGCGGCTACGGCACCTACCTGCATGGTGAAGCGGTGGGCCTGGGCATGCTGGCGGCGGGCGAGATCAGCCGGGCGATCGGACTCTGGAGCCCCGACGATCAGCAGCGCCAGTGGGCCGTGATCAAGGCAGCTGGTTTGCCGCTCGATTGGCCGGCACTTGATCCGGACCTTGTTTTGGATTGTTTGCAAGGCGACAAAAAGGTTCGCAATGGCAAGGTGCGCTTTGTGCTGCCTACCTCAATCGGCTCTGTGGAGCTGCGCGACGATGTCGAACCCCAGCTGGTCAGGGGAGTACTCGAACGCTTGGCTAGGGCCTAAAACGGCGCAGGTCCATTCCGCAACGACTCGGGGCAAGCAGGAGCAGGCCGGAGCAGCACCCCTTGCGTTTCCCAGGCACCGAAGTGGACCAAAAAGCGATGTAGCGACAAGGGCCCGCAGCGGCGCTGCCAGCCCAGGTTGCCGCCATACCAACGCCAACACTGCACGCCCAAGTGCGAACGGTCCCGCCCGCCGAGGCCGACGCGATAGCGGTAAACCCAGGGCTGAACCGCGTCGAGATCCAATTCGCCCTTGGGTTCGGGTACTGGCCGCCAGGGAAAGGATCGAACGCCCAGACAGGCGGTGGCAAACTGGGCCGGCCTCGCCTCGCTGCGCAGGGCCGCCGCGAACCACCGCGCCGCAGTAAGGGGTTCCCCCCCCGCCACAAGCCAGACGGCCCTACAGGCTTCCTCCCCCGCCGGGCCAACGGGGAAACCCCGGAACACCACAAGGCCCGGCATCCGCCGTCCAGCCTTCTCTCTTGTCGACAACGGTGTGGGCATCGCGGCAGGGCTCGGAGCTTGGTGGCGAGCCAGGCCAGCAAGGGCCCGACTGTTCAATGGGGGTGCCACCGCCGTCTCCTGCCTTGGCTTGCAGGGCGTTAGCCGTCGGGTTCTCGCAAAAAGCGAGGCCTTGGGCCCAGCCCCTCGCCCTGGCCACCCCGCGCCAGGGCGATCCAGCGGAAATCACCCAGCCCAGCTGGATCCACCAACCGCAACAGGGCTTCGCGGCTGGCTAGTCGCTCGGCCAGATCAGCGCCGCTGCCGGGATCCTGCAGACCGTGCAGCGCTTGGGCGAGGCCCAGGGCCAGCAACGCCTCCCCCTGGCGACAACAGCCCAACCACCGCCAGCCGCCATTCACGGCGGCCTGCTGGAGGGTGTCGAGGCAGAGGTGGGCCGTGAGGTCCCAGTGGCCTGGATCCCGCAATGGATCGGGACTGGCCTGCTGGTTGCGATAGGCCAGCAGGGTGCCTGAGCAACGCTGGGGTGTGTAATAACGGCGGGCCTCCAAGGCGTAATCCACCACCAGCAGGTGGCCTTCGGCCAAACCAGCGGCTGCATTCGCTAGCCAGGGGGCAACACCGGGATGGAGCTCGCTGCACCAGCCGGAGGGCCAGGGTTGGATCGGGGAATCGAGCTCCAAGGCCATGAGCTCCGCCAGCGCCCAACCCTGCAGCGGCGGGCCTGACACCAACAGCAGGTTGTGGTCGGGGCCAAGGGCCACCTGTTGTTGGCTCCAGCGGCTGCCATCCCAGCTGATGCGCTCCACCGCTAGGGCATCCAGCACCTCGTGGGCCAGCATCACGCCCCGCACGGGCGCCGCAGCCAGGGCGGCCCAGTCCGTCCAGCGCTGGGGCAACGGCAGCGGGGCGAGCAGGCGCCGCTGGCGCTGCGCCATCCCCGGATTGGGTTCGACGAGGACCAGCTCCAGCCTGGCGGCCAACTCGGGCCAACCGGCCGCCAGCAGGCCGGCTAGTTGGCAGGCCAACTGCCCCTCGCCGGGGCCCGTTTCCACCAGGGCGAGGGGGCCAGGACCAAGGGCCAGCAGCCATTCGCCCAGCTGACGGACCAGCAGCTGGGCGAAGGCGGGGCCGAGCGAAGGGGAGGTGGCGAAATCTCCCCGCGGTCCGATTCGCAGCTGACCACTGCCATAGGCACCATGGACTGGATCATGGAGAACCCAGTCCATGTAGGTGCGGAACGGCACGGCGCCGCCGGCTGCCTGCAGCCTGTCCAGCAGCCAAGCCGGGGTCGGGGGGGGGTTGGAACCGAAAACCACGCGGTGGGGTCTCACCAATGGAGAGAATGCTCGCCCACGCGCACCCCACCATGGCAACCAGGCCGTCCCTTTCCCTGCACCGGTGGCCCTTGCACCTGGCGGCGGCCCTCCTGTTCATCAGCTGCCTGCTGTTTTCCCCAATCTCCGAGGCGGCCTGGGCCTATGACAACCCGGATCTGTTGCCCGATCACCCCACCCCGGTGATCGACCTGGCCAAGGCCCTCACCGACCAACAGCGCACCGCCCTGGAAACGGAACTGGAGGACTTTGAGCAGAGCAGTGGCTGGAAACTGCGGGTGTTGACCCAATACGAACGGACACCGGGCCTGGCGGTACGCAACTTTTGGAATCTTGACCAACGCAGCCTCGTGCTGGTGGCCGATCCCCGCGGCGGCAATCTGCTCAATTTCAACGTGGGGGATGCCCTGTTCTCCTTGATGCCGCGCACGTTCTGGGTGGAGTTGCAAACCCGTTACGGCAACCAGTACTACGTGCGGGATCACGGCGAAGACGGTTCGATCCTCGCCTCCCTCCATGCCGTAGAGGGGTGTTTGATCGCGGGCGGCTGCCAGGTGGTGCCGGGGCTGCCGATGGAGCAGTGGCTGCTGACGCTGTGCTCCTCAGTGCTGGGCGGATTGGTTGTGGGATTTGCATCTTTTCCAAGGGAAGCTGGCCGCAGAGTCGAATGGACCTGGGTGTTGTTGCTATCACCCCTGTGGCTGATTCTGTTCGGCATTTTCGGTGTGGCACCGATTGTGACCCGCACCAACGATTTATTGCCGTTAGCCCGCAATGGACTTGGTTTCCTTGCTGCTGCCGTGGCTGCCTATTTGATCGCCCAGCAGACTGTGGGTAAGGAACGCTTTAAAGACAAAGGCGAAAGCTGATCAGCGCGTTTGCAAGACGCCCTGGATCTCACCCAGGGCGATCAGCGAAGCAATGGGTCAGAAGCGGCCCGATGGATCAATACGACCGCTAGAAGATTCCACGCTTCTGCTGGTTTCGATCTCTGGCTGCTCAGTCAGCACCTCAGGCTGGATTGGAGCCGGGACGGGGGGCAACTGGCGGATCGCTACTGTTTGCCAACCAGTATCACCAACTTGCCGCAATTGGGCGAGGTTGTCATCATAGAAGCGTTTCAGATCGGTATATCGCTTTACTGGTTGGCCGTAGTAGCTGTTGCCCGCCAGCGTCGGGAAGGAGGCCCATTCCGGGGCCAGCCGGGCGGCGAGTTCAGGTGTCAGTTCGCCCTGGTCGACAAGGGCCAGGGCGCCGCGCCGCTGGATTAGGAACAGGGCTCCTTGGTCTTGGGCATCGGGCTGAAAATTGGGAAGTTCCAGGGCGCGGGAGACCATCGCCCAGGTGAAGGGCATGAACTGATAGGCCCCGGCAGCGGCGCTCGCGTAGCGGCTGGAGTACATCACCCGATCGGGATGACGATCGAGCCTGGGGGTGAAACTGCCACCGAACAGCATATTGTATCCCATCGGATGGCCGTTAACCCAGGTGCCTTCCGAGTAGCGGATCGTGTTCAACATGGCCCGGCGCTCCGCCGTCAGCGCAAAAACCCTGGGGGCTGCAGGCAAGACCGGCAGGAAAGCAACCTGGGTGGCCTGGGAGCCCCCAGCGAGGCCCCAGCTGCGGGAGGGTTCGGCGCAGAAAGCTGGAGTGGCGAAGCTCAGAGCGAGGCCGGCGGCAACCAGTGCCAGGCGGGAAGGCTGGAGGATCGTCAAAACTGAGGCGGCGAAGGACAAAAAAATGTGTCGGACACTAACTAGTTGGCGGCAGCGTCGCGGTTTAGTCCGAAGCGACGATCTGGTGTGGGCCGCTGCATCGAAGTGGAGATGTCGAAATCAGATGCGGAAAAACTCGCAAAGATCGGCCTAGGTTGCCTATCAATCTGCGATCAAGCGATCGTGTTAGGGACGCTCGCACAACTGTCCACTTGTATCAGAAACTACGCCTAGGGTTCAAATCTCTGTGGCTCGCAGGATTTCAAAGCATGAATGAACAGAATTTCAAACCCCTGCCCCGCCATTGATCGGCAGTGCTAATCGCGCCTCGGCCAGCTCCAGCAAGGCTTTGGCCGCCACCGGCGCTCCATCGAGGGGCAGGGGGGCATCCCTGGGGGGCAGCAAAGGCTGGTCGAGCTCCCAGTCGCCCCGTTCGAAGCCTTCGGCACTGAGCATCCGGTGCTGGCCATGGCGCCGAAGATCAGCCTCGAGCACCGGGGCTTCGGCGAAGCCATGGCGTTGCACCAGGTGAATGCCCAGGCCCTGGCTGAAGGCTTCACAGAAACTGCTATAGCCCGCTTTGGTGATCAGCCGCGAGCAGAGGGGCATCAGATCGAGCGGCCGCAGGCCGTCCGGAAGGGAGCGGCCGTTGGGTTCGCCATCGAGGGCCCGATCCGGACCCAGAATCAGGTGATTCTGCCAGCGCCTTAGCAGGGTGGGGTCGTAGGCCTTGCCCAGCCCACCGAAGCTGACCAGCACGCAGCGCTGCCGGTCCCGGGGCAGGCGCAGCTGGGCAGCCAGAGCGGCGGGGTCGAAGCGGGGCTTGGCGCTGGTGATTCCGATCGACAGACTCGGCACCCCCCAGGGCATCGGCAGGGAAAGGGGGCAGTGAAGCAGCAGATCCCCCTGGGCGTACAGGGCCCGACAGGCTTCAGCGCGCTCCAGGAAGGGGCCACCCATCGGGGCGTAGATCGAGTCCCAACCAAAACTGGCCAACCAGACCAGGGGAAGGCCGAGCCGGCGCGCCAGCAGGGCCGCTGCCGGTGGCACGTCCGCCAAGATCAGGGCAGGTTCGGCCTGGGCCCTGATCCAGGCTGCTTCCTGGTCGAGCCGGGCGGGCAGTGCCCGATCCAGGGCTTCGAGGGCCTGGAGGGTTGCTGGTCCATCGCAGCCAAGGGCATCGGCTTGAACTACCCCCACGTCCCATTGGCAGCGCCTCTGCTCATGGACCACCTTCCCCAGGGCGAGATTCAGAAATGAAGCGGGCAATCCACTCGATACCACCAGTCGCCAGTCGGGGCGGAGGCTGGCCAACTCGGTGAGAACCGAGGCCGTGCGGGATGCATGGCCGTAGCCATGGCTGCTCAGGGCGGCATAGATCAGCATCGTTTCAGTAATGGCGGTGTTGCAGTGCCGATCACGCCAGGCAGCTCCGGCTGACTCAGAGCTGCCAGGGGGGCAAGCGGCTCGACCTGGGGCGGGGCACTCCAAAGCAGCTCTTCATAGAGCAATTCCCCTCCGAGCCCATACCAGCGGTGGCTGGCCCTTAGCAATCCTGCAGGCGAGAGATGGATCCAACTGAAATGGCGCAGCCCTCGGCCCAGCTGGTCTTCGCCGTGGCGAGGAACACAGGCGGCATTGAGATAGGCCGTGCCGCGGCGGTCGCGCAGAAAGGTGATCCGCTCTCCCTGCTGGCGGCGGAGGGTGTGATGCATGTGACCAAACACCACCAGGGGTACGGGCCGTTTGCAGCGGATCCGTTCGAGGGCGAGGGCCAGGTCGTGGTCCCCCCAGTCGCAGGATTGGCGTTTCCAGTCGCGGCCGCAGGGATCGCGGGCTTCGCTGCCCAAGCCGGTGGGGCCGCAGTGGGACAGCAACACCAGCGGTAAGGCCGGGTCAGCTGCCAGGGCGGCGCGCTGGATCCGGCTCGCCGAGTCCTCCAAGTCGACCGGACCAAACACGGCGGTGGCTGCCCGCGAGAGGTGGTGGCCGCCGCCGGCGGTGGCCGGCCGGCCCCCCACCACCGCCAGTCCGGGTGGGGTGAGGGTGCGCAGCGACCAGCCACAGTGGATCTCACCTAACAGGTCGAGCTGGTGGCGTAGCCGGGCCCCACTGGCATCACGGCCCGTGTCGTGGTTGCCGAGGACGCAGGCCAGCGGCAGCCGCACCTGCCGCAGCAGGGTGGGGATGCGGGTCTTGCCGTCACTCAGGTCACCCACCACCAGCAGGGCATCGGGCTGGATCCGCTCCAAAACCGCATGGTCACTGAGGTCCCACTGGTCATGGAGGTCACCCGCGATGGCGATCTGCAACACGCCCAAAGACGGCTCCTCCTTAGGCTGGTCCCATCCTGCCCGACCCGAGGCATCGGTTGACTGTCGCACCATCCCAGCACCCATCCATCGCCACTGTTTCGGCTGACGCCCCCCCGCCCCGCTTCTCCACCCGCCGCGCCACGGACCTTGTCCAGGGCAGCCAAGCCGGGCCCCTCCAGCCCCCTGCCCCGGCCGATCTAGCGGCCGCCATCCAGGCCCTGCGCCGGGAGCGGAACGCCGTGATCCTGGCCCATTACTACCAGGAGGAGGCGATCCAGGACATCGCTGATGTGATCGGCGATTCGCTCGAACTCTCCCGCCGCGCCGCCAGCACCGATGCCGATGTGATCGTGTTCTGCGGGGTGCATTTCATGGCTGAAACGGCGAAAATCCTCAACCCTGACAAGGTGGTGGTGTTGCCCGATCTGGCTGCGGGCTGCAGCCTGGCGGATGCTTGTCCTGAGGAGCAGTTTGCTGCCTTCCGCGCCTCCCATCCGGACCACGTTGTTGTGAGCTATATCAACTGCTCGGCGGCAGTGAAAGCCCAGAGCGATCTGATTTGCACCAGCAGCAACGCGGTGCAGTTGGTTCAACAGCTGCCGGCGGATCGACCGATCCTGTTCGCGCCAGACGCCAACCTGGGGCGCTGGGTGGCACGCCAGAGTGGCCGGCAGCTCACCCTGTGGCCAGGCAGCTGCACTGTCCATGAAACATTCAGTGAACAGGCCCTGCTGGAGCTGAAACTCGACCATCCCGAGGCCGAGGTGATTGCCCACCCTGAGTGCCGGCCACAGCTGCTTGATCTGGCCGATTTCATCGGATCCACCAGCAAGCTCTTGCAGCACACCCAGACCAGCCCTGCCCAGGCGTTCATCGTCCTCACCGAGCCAGGCATCTTGCATCAGATGCGGTTGAAGGCACCCGCTAAAGACTTTTACCCCGTTCCTGGCCTCGATGGCTGCAGCTGCAACGCCTGCCCCTACATGCGCCTCAATACGCTCGAGAAGGTATGGCACTGCTTGGCCAGCCTGGAGCCCCGCATCGAACTTGATGAAACCTTGCGCCGGCGAGCCTTGGCGCCGATCGAGCGAATGCTGGCCCTCAGCCACTGAGGCGGCGCTAAGGCCCCTGGCCAGCCCTGCGGCTGGGGCCTGCTGCTGCTAACGCCTGAACGGTTGTCCTGCCGCGCAGCTTCTTTTCGCTGGCGTGATCCGTTGGGTCCAGTGTGGCGCCTCCCGCTCAACCACGCCCCTCCGACGCCGACCAGGCCCATTGTGGTTGCGGGGGAGCCATGGCGATGGTGGTGTCCTGGCTTGCGGGCTCCTGGGGGTGGAGGGTATCGGGCTCAACCCTTGACGAGCGGATAGGGAGCTGGGCGGCTGGTGGCACTACCACCGGCAGCCAACCAATCCACGAGCTCGAGCTGACGGGGCAGGCAGATGTGCTCCAAATCGAACCGTTCGACGACGCTACGGCGTGCCTGTTGGCCTAGGGGGTGGTGGGCGCCTGGATCAGCCAGCACGGCCGCCATTTGCTCGGCTAGGGCGGCGGGCGAGAAAAAATCCACCAAGAGGCCGTTGTGGCCGTGCTGGATCACCTCCGCCAGCGGCGGGGTGTTGGAGCCAATCACCACCGCACCACAGGCCATCGCTTCCAGCAAACTCCAACTCAGCACGAAGGGATAGGTGAGATAGACATGGCAGGCACACACCCGGAACAGGTCATGCAGCACCCCGTGGGGGACCTTGCCAACAAAATGGATGCGAGAAAGGTCGAGTTGGCCTTCCAGTTCGGCCAGCAATACCTGCTTCCAACTGCGACCATCGCTGGGTGGGCTGCCATAGCTGACTCCCTCACCGCCGACCACAATCACATGGGCCCGGGGCCGCAGCCGCTGGAGCAAGGGCAGGGATCGCAGAAAGCTATGGAAGCCGCGATAGGGCTCGAGATTGCGGGCCACGAAACTCACCAGCTCATCGCCGGGCTCAAAACGAATCTTCCGTTTGCCCAGGCTGATGGAGGAACCGGGCTTGGGCGCGATCGTTGCGGTATCGATGCCTTCATGGATCACCGATACGCGGTCGTGGAACTGCGCCGGCGCCGTGCGGGCTTGCCAGTTGGTCGGGGCCAGGGCCCAGTCAAGGTCGTGGAAGGCCAAGAGCTGGTGGACCCGGCGTAGGCGCAGGCGGCTGCGGGCGGCGGCAAGGAGAGGGAATTCCGGATCAAAACCGCTATCGCCCCCTTCGAGCTGATAGACGAACTCCAACTGGTGGAGGACGGGAACATCGGGCCAGTGGTCCTTGATGGTCAGCAATTCGCCCCAGCCGGGATGGCCAAGGATCAGATCGGGTTTGAGCAGGGTGTCGGCCCGTTGCTGGAGCAGGGCAAGCACAGCTTCGGCGCGGAACACCTTGATCTGGAAATCGCTTGCCCAGGGATGCACTGGAGGAACGGCTGCGGCATCAGGCAGCCGATAACGCAACAGCTCCACCCCCTGGACAGCGCCGGCCTGGGGAGCCGCGATCGCCTGCACCGTATCGCCACGGGAGCGCAGGGCCCGCGCGAGGTGGCGATATTGAGCAGGAAAGTTCTGATGGATGAACAGAACTCGCACGGCCGATCGCTGTCTGCCTAACAAGCTTAGGCCAAAGCTGCGGCATGGCAAGGGCTTGTCTGCGGTCAAAAGCTTCGGCGGCGGCACGATTGATCGGCACCCAAGAACACGGGTGCTGCAGCAAGCGGCTGTGTCGCGGCAGATGGGCCGTGGGCAGTGATATTGCTGCCGTTCACTGCGTTGAATCCGGAAGGACCCGCCGGTCTGGCAGAGAAGATCTGCCCCTTTGACAAGCAAGCCCATGAACGAACGACTACGCATCCTGCAGCGCCAACCGCGTCGCATCTCAATCACACTCAGCTACCATGTGCATGAGGAATTGCTGAAGCGATCCGAAGAAGAAGGCCGCTCGATGTCTAATCTTTGTGCCTTTCTGCTCGAGGATGCACTGAGGCATAATGCTGCTCCGATTTCAACCCCTGCGGGAGTGTTGGCGGGTCATCCTGTCAATGATGCAAGAACACGGCCTCGCTCTCCTTTCTGAATCAGACCGCTGTAATCATGATGTAGAAATGGTTTGTGGTTCTGGAAGACCCTACGCCGAGGTCCAAATAAGCTTGAATCACAATGCCTCCTCCTTTAAGGCCATGACACTCAAGAAATGGGAACCGTTGCGGGAGCTTGATGACCTATTCGATCGGAGTCGCCGGACTCTGGGGCTGGCACCTTGGCACAGTCGCGAATGGCTTGGTGAACGGGATTGGTCGCCGCGGGTTGATATCGGTGAAACCGATAATACCTTCGTAATCAAGGCCGAGATTCCGGGTGTAAAAAAGGAAGACGTTAAGGTTTCAGTGCAGAATGGCGTCCTGATGCTTGATGGTGAACGTAGCGATGAAACCAGTGAGCAAGGCCTCCACTTTCACCGGGTTGAACGGTTTCACGGCAGTTTCAATCGCAGCTTCACCCTGCCGCCCAGCGTGGACCCCAATCAAGTGAAGGCCAATTTCAACGAAGGGGTGCTCACGATCAGCCTCGCCAAGCTACCCGGCAGCGAGAGTGCCGCCCGGGAGGTGCTGGTGGAGTGATCTAGTTGGGAGGTTGTTCTGAATAGCAATTGCCCTGAACAAGCGGCAGAGTGGGGGGATGCGCCACTGTTACCGCCTGTTCAGGCAATTCTTGAATGGCCAGTTGGGGGGGGTCAGGCCTGTTCAAGCCGTCGGACGATGTAGGCCATCAAACCCAGCGAGCCAGCCAGGGCAATGAGGAGGGCGATGGTCATCGAGGCAGTGCGACTGGGCCCATTATCAATGCTGCAGGGCCTGCATGGGGCTGGGGCTCCCCAGCCAGGCCCAAACGAAGCCAGGATCAGATGCTCAACAAGGCATCGCTTGCTGAAGCAACCAGTCCCAGGTGGGGTGCCGCGTTCATGGCTTAAATTTTTCGCCAGATTTTATATTTTTTTGGTTCAAAAACCAAAAGTAAGGAGTGCATGGCCGTTCGCTGGCCCAGCACTTGTCTGCGGGTGGTTTTCTGATTATTATAGAGTTGCTCTTTAAACCGTTGTCTTTTGCTCTGGGTTTCCAGCCATTAATCTTGCTACGAGGAACAACTATATTTTTTACGGGAACCTCGCCGACAGACTTAAGAATTGGACGACTCAGTCTAAGTGATAGAATATTTACAAGCAAAATCAATACAGCCATAGCCATGGCTGGATACAATAGAAGCAATTCGCCATACTGCATGATCAGCAAGGAGCCAATCCAAGGGAAAAAGCGAGGATTGGGTGGAAGAACAAAAATCGCTAGAGTAGTAATGATTGGCATCGTAATCGCCATGGCAATGAGATGCCCATTCATTCGGCGGTTTTTTACTAATAGCTGCATCACGCTTATGCCAGAGGTCACCAGGGCAAGAGTAATCCAGCCCGTCATTAACAGCCCCCGATCAGTTTGCAGAAAGATAGGTAACCATTGTCGAGGCCCCCAATTTTGGCTATAGGCGAGATTTGCTAGCATGGGATTGTCATTGGTTCTGGCATAGAATGAAACCAGGGAGCCTTTGACATACTTTGCGATCTCAGGTGGTACTGCATGCTCAAAGATTGGCCCCGTTGATACTTCAGGAAAAACAACATACCCTGATAAAACCAGATAGGTAAGAAATATAACTACATAGGATATAATGATCAACAGGGCTGAGTTGACAAGCTTTTTCATTGCCTGCCGATTTAGTGTTAACTTCTGAAGACTAATGCGTTGTTCAGTTAAATTGAGTAGGCTCCTTTTGCTTGTGCACAAGCTGAGAAGTAGATAAACGCAAATAAATATTAAACCTAGAACTCCTGATAGTTTGAGGATGGGAAGCATCAATCCAAAGCCCAACGCCGCCTTACGCGTGGCTGGATCGACGGAGAAAAAACAAATGTAAATGAGCGCCAGAGTTGCGTAGGTTAATGCAAAATCCACATTGAATGAAGAGAGCGACCCTGCTTCAATCCCTCCAAATAATAAGGAAGCGATTAAAAAAATTAGTTTCCTGAAGAAGGGATTGCTTGAATCTGCGAAAGTTTGTGACCCAGTATCCATCATTCCACTGATAACAACTGATGTAAATACACAAAGGAAAACTATATTTAATGATGGTGAAAGGATTTGTCCTGTTGGGCTGAAGCCTTGCAAAACTGCCTGGCCAAACAAGGGAAGATTGTAGAAACCAAGGCTAAAATGCAGGTTGGCCAATCCAAGCTCAGGGCCATATTTCAAGAAGTGTGCAACAGCTGGAAGATGATACAGAGCTGTATCGTAATCAATTTCCGCAAAGTATTGAGCGGTTGCGATATATATTGAAACAATGACTAGCACTATGTTTCGAGTAAGCTTTGTTGGTTTTGGAATTCGATCCAAAAACAAGCTTGAAGTCTTCGACGCGATCACGTCGGAGCGGTTTGGCGGACGGCAAGGTATAATTGATAGTAATCCAGTCGACGCAAGTATTAAAAAAATTACGCTTAATGATTGAATGGCAAATGTGTGCAGAAGGAATGCTGTTTTGCTATCCAGGCGAAGCAACAACTCCAACAATGAAGGCAGAAGCATCAGGGCATTGGAAAGCAAGCAAAACCCCAGGACCCCAGCAAGAAGAAACAATCCTTCCGATGTCCAACTTCTACTATTGGATGGGAGTTGGTTGTGTAAACCCAAGACAAATGAAAAAATCTTTGCAGCGCTCTGGATGCCAAATATAAAGAAAATAAACGAAATAAAGTATATTGTCTGCAAGAAATGAGAGGCGATTGGGCTGGTAGCCATTGGACCTTGCGCTTTCTGCCCCTCACTTTACAGCTGATAGCCGACTAGGCAATTACGATGCAAGCTAAGCCCGCAAGCGTGAAACGGCCAATCGGGTAAGCTGGCCGCACTGAAGCGTTGATCCTAGGCCGAGCTGACTTTCCGGTTTTCAAGATACTGAAGTTAGGTTCAGTGGATTTGCTGTTCATCCAACCAATCACGGATCGCCAGTCATCAGGGCTTAGCGATCAGGACCCACTTCTCAGGGCCTGGCCTTCAGGGCTTAGACCAATAGGGATCGGTGAATAGAGCTGTCCGCCGCCGGGTTTCTTCTGGCACCGCTGCGGCTGGGGTCATCAGGGCATGGCGAAGGGCGTGATGGGCCGCGCTGGGGGGACGTAGGGCTCCGATGCGTTGCGCCGTCATGGCAATGATGTTTTGGGCCAGGTCGGCGTTGGTGCGCAGATTGTCGATCACCATCTCCACCGTCACGGAATCATGCTCCTGGTGCCAGCAGTCATAGTCGGTGACCATCGCCAGCGTGCTGTAGGCCATCTCAGCCTCCCTAGCTAGCCTGGCCTCGGTGTGATTCGTCATGCCGATCACCGAGCAGCCCCAGGAACGATAGAGCTCCGATTCAGCTCGGGTGGAGAAGGCCGGACCCTCCATGCAGAGGTACGTGCCGCCCCGATGCAGGGTTCTGCCCTCGGGCATCAAACTCTCGCCCACATCAGCCAGGATCCTGCTGAGCACCGGACAGAAGGGATCCGCAGCCGTGACATGGGCGACCAGTCCGTCGCCAAAAAATGTGAGCGGGCGTTGGTGGGTGCGGTCGATGAACTGGTCAGGAACCAGCATGTCAAGCGGCCGCAGCCCCTCCTGCAGCGATCCCACCGCTGACACGGAGAGGATCCAGCGAACCCCCAGCGAGCGCAGGGCCCAGAGGTTGGCCCGATAGGGTACTTCCGTGGGGGTGAGGGAGTGGTGGCGGCCGTGGCGGGCAAGGAACACCACCTCCAGATCTCCGATCGAACCGAGCCGCAGGCTGTCGGATGGGCTGCCGTAGGGGGTTTCCAGCTCAATCTCCCTCAGCTTCTCGAGCCCTTCCATGGCATAGAGACCGCTACCGCCCAGCACCCCAAGGCGGGCCTGGCCCAGGCTGGAAGTCGTGCTGCTGGTCATGGAGGTGGCTCAGGCAAGCTCCTATCTACTGCAGCGATTCGCTGCCTGGGGCCTGGCGAGCTTCCCTGGGCGCGCCCGGGCCAAGCAGCCTCAGGCCCCTGCCGCATCGGCTGGCAGGATTGATTCAGTTCAACCCAACCCCATGACCACAGCTCTGATGGAAACCGATGCCGGCACCATCACCCTGGAGCTCTTCGATGCCGATGCCCCCAGCACGGTGGCCAACTTCGTGAAGCTTGCAAGCGAGGGTTTCTACGACGGCCTCGCCTTCCACCGGGTGATCGATGGCTTCATGGCCCAGGGGGGGTGCCCCAACAGCCGTGCGGGCTCCCGCGGCATCGCCGGAACCGGCGGGCCTGGCTACAACATTCCCTGTGAGATCAACAGCAACAAGCACCAGGCCGGGTCCCTGTCGATGGCCCACGCAGGCCCTAACACCGGCGGCAGCCAATTTTTCCTCTGCCACGGCCCCCAGCCTCACCTGGATGGGCTTCATACCGTGTTCGGCAACACCAAGGATATGGATGTTGTGCTGAAATTGCGCAACGGTTCGACGATCAACAAGGTGACGATCACGGCCTGACCCCCGGGGTTAACCCCCGCGCCAGGTCCACCCGTATGGCAATCCTTGCTTTTTAAACTGCTCACCTTAAGACAGACACCTTGAAATAGCTATTTTGAAGCAGATGTCTTGAGCGATTTGCCTTACGGCTCTGGGTTTGTACCGTGTTTTTGGACCTGGTCGTGAATAACGCCAGGCCATTTTTTTTGATCCTTCGGCGCTGCTTGTGGCTCGGTTCCTTGCTGGGCTGGTGGGGAGGTTGGTTGCGGATGCTGCAGATTTACACTCAACCGGTGTCAAGTCAGCGCCGATATCGAATCGTTCCCTTGTTGGTTTGCCTATAGCTTTGATGGGGAGGGAAATGGGGTCTCTTTGCAATGGCTTCCATTCCTTCTTGTTCATCATTCTCCTGCTGTTGCCATGGCTTCCTTTAACAACACCAGAAACATTGGTATTGATTCTGATCGGATCAATGTCGGCACAGGTCTCACCTTTACTGCCGATGTCAATGCCTCCACCAAGGCTGAAGATAAGGTCGATGCCATCGGCCCTGCGGTAGCTGAAGCCAGTACTTCTGCCCAAGTCTCGGTGCTGAATAGCACGATCACGGTGGGTGAGGCAGCCAAGCTCACGGCCACAGAGCTGGGTCGTGTGATTGGCAAAGCGGAAGCCACCAGTGGCGATGCCACGGCTTCGGCCCGAAACAATGGGCCCACGGGTGGTTATGTTGACGACAGCCTAGATCCACTCCTGTCCGATATCAGCATCGGCAAGGCCGGCGAAATTTCTGCCCTGGTCGACAACGGGGCCCAGGCTGATGCTGTAGCGGTGGGCGGTCGAGCTTCGGCATCAGCAGATACCGGCAAAGTGACAGGATTTCGTAATGTTGGCATCGTTGCTGGCGAGGGAACCAGTCTGACGGCGAGCGTGACAGGTGCCAACACGGCCAATGCCGACTCGGTGGGTTTGCCATCCGATCCTTCCAGTGGCAACGCCTCTGCCAATGCCGGCAGCGGCACCAGCAGTTTCGTGGGCATCCTCGATGAGCTAGGGGGAAGTGGGATTTCCTTCGGCCAAGGAGCCGCCATCGATGCTGGGGCCTCGGGCGCCCTGGCTTCGGATGCAAAGACCGTGACCGGTACGGCCACTGCTGATACCAGGGCGGATCAGATCGCCGGCATCAGCAGCTCTGGCCTTGAGCTTGACATCAGCATCGGGCAAACTGGTTCCCTGCTTGCTACCGGCGACACCGGCCTGTTGGGGGCTAACGCCAAAGCCGAATCCGTTAGCGGAACCCCCTTGGCGACTGTGCAAATCAACAGGATTGGCGGCCTCATCGCCAGCCCTGGATCGCCCACCGATTTGAGTATCGGACAAAATGGCACGGTGCAGGCTGCCGCCGTGGGCTCAAGCACCGCTGATGCCTCCGCCGTGACCGCCCCGTTTGGCAGGGCAAGCATCAATCACGACAGAGTGGTGGGCATTGGCATTGACCAACTCAGCATCGGTGCGAATGGCAGCCTCTATTCCGGAGCCCAGAGCACCCAGAAGGCCACTGTGAGTGGGGTGACTACAAGTTTAGGCCCCGTGGCAGAAGTTGCCTCGGGCGATCAGGTCATCGGCATCGACAACACCACGATTGCCACCGGCGGCAACCTCAATGTCAAGGCCAGCGGCCGTGATGGAGAGGCCTATCTCACCGGTTCTGCCACCTCCAGTACCGTGACCGGCAGCATTGGCGCCACCGTCGCCCAAGCTGGAATGGGCTCCCAGGTGGCGGGCCTGCGGGGCGGCAGCCTGGCTGTGGGCGAGAGCATCAGCGGCGGCGGTGGAGTTTTCAAGGTGATCGCTGATTCCGCGCTCAACGCCAAGGCCTCAGCAACCACCGGAGCTGTGAGTGCCACGGCTGGTGGTATCGATGCAGGGGTGGTGGGGCTGCAATCGCAGACAATCGGGATCGGTAAATCCGGCGGCATCCGCAGCGATGCCGTCGGCAGTGTGAGCAGTGATGCCGGCACCATCACCGGTGCTGCCGAGGCCCGGTCGATTCAGTCCGCCCGGGGTCTTCAAGACACCAGGATCACGATCGGCGAAAACGGTTCAGTGACGGCCGCAGCCGACCTGAGCGGCGTGGCTACTAGCGACAGCGTTACCGGTAATGCCAACGCCATGGTGGATCTCACGGCGGGAGGGGTGGACCAAAACACGCGGTTAATCTCGATTGGCCTCGACGGCAATGTCAGCGGCCAGGCCAAGGCCGATGGCGATGCCACGGCAACCGCCGTCACCGGAGACGTGCAGGCCAGTTCCAAAATCGTTGCCAGGGGCATTGATCTGGGACCAGACAGCTCCATCCTCATCGGTCAGATGGGTGATGTCAGTGCTGTGGCCGATGGCGGCACATCCACGGTGACCGCCGCCAACACCAACGGGCCGGCAATGGCGGATGGCATCTATGAGTTGCATGGCATCTTCGGTGCACCCGGCGGCGTGATCACCGCGGGCCCCAAGGGTGGCGATATCAGCGGCACCGCCAAAGGGGGCAATGATCTGCTGGCCAGCACCACCACCGGCTTGGCTGAGGCCACCACCATCGCGACGCTGCGCGGCATCGGCTCCACCGATCTCACCGCTGGCCTGCTGGGGGCCAACAAACTCATCGCATCGGCCGAGGGCGATTACGGCACCACCAGCACCTCGGTCACCGGTGACTCCAATGCCATTGGCAACGTTGTGGTGGGCGGCCTGATCGGCAATGCCTTCGGCGCGCCCAGTACCGCCACCCTCAGTGGCGATGTCAGTGCGATTGCCAAGCTCAGCAACACGGTGCTGGCCACCGCCGTAACTGGCGCCGCCACGGCCACGGCCACAGGTGATGCGGTGGGAATCAGCAACTACAACATCCAAATTCTCGGCAGCGGAACGATCTCTGCCCAGGTGATTTCCAACACCAGCACCAGCGCCAGCACCGTCACGGTCTAAGCCAGGTTGCGATTGCTGCAAGGGGGCCGGGAGCTTAAGCCTGTCCCCTTTTCTTCCTGGCCATTTTGGTTGTCCGTTTCGCCTTTGCGCCCATGGCTACTCCACAGAGCACCAATCTTGAGCCGATGGCAGGCACCATCTCCCGTGCCGTTGCCCTCCGCTTCGCTGCCGATAGTCTGATTCAGGCCGGAACCGGACTTGATCTCTTGATCAGTCCTACCGCCAGCGCCAGCCAACGCAACCTGCGGAGCTTGCAGCCCGTTGATGCTTCGGCAACGGCCCTGGGCCTTGGTTTTGGAAACAGTCGCTTCCTGGCGGATCCGGGAAACAATCATTTCTTCAATACTCCGAGCCTCTCACTGATCACGGGAGGAGGCCAGATCAATGGCCAGGCCAAGGCAACGGCCTCGGCCCTCGGGCCAAGCGACGTGGCTGCCGATGCCAGCGCCATCAACATCGCCATCGCCAACACCAACCTGCTCAGCCGCAGCGGCGATCCGCTCTGGATTGGCAGTGAGCAAAATCCGCTGTTGGCGATGGCAACGGCGGCAGGCCACGTCTTGCAGGCCGCCGAGCCGGCCTTGTCCGGGGCTGCTGCTGCTGTCGCGCTGCAGGCCAGCGCCAGGGTGCGTGGTCTTGAGGGCAGGCCCGCGGCCGATATCAGCCCAACGCCCAGCTTCCAAGGACAACCCATCGCCGTCGTGGAAGCGGTGGCACGGCTGGATCCCGGTAGCGGTTCCAGCCTCGCTGGGGGCAGCGGCGCCCTGGCCGATGCCAAGGGGTTGGAGGGTTACCAGGTGGTGGCGCTGCCGGGGCGGGTCGGCGCTGCCTCGGTGGCCCAGGTGGGTGGGGTGGCCAGCGCCCGGCTGGAGCTGCCGCCTAGCAGCGGTAGCCCGGGCCAGCCACAGGCGCTCGTGGCCAACGCCATTGGCATCGATAACAGCACGATCCTGGGCCCCGCCAACGGCGCTCTGGTGGTGGTCGGCAAGGGCATGGCCAGCCTCGAGAATGGCGCTGATGCTTCGCTACTGGCCTTGGCGCCCAGCGCTGGCGGCGAGCTGCCGCGGGCCGACCTCCAGGGCCTGGGCATCCATGCCAGCACGGTGATGGCCAACGGCGGCGATGCCCAAGTGATCGGCCTGGGTGGGGTGGCTTCCGACCGGACGCTTGGCAGTGGATCGAGGGCCGATGCCGCTGGCATCGATACCTCCACGGTCTGGACCGGCGCTGGCAATGACTGGGTGGAGGGGCGCTCGTTGGTGGCGGGCAGTGTCGATGGTATTCGCAACAGCAGCATCAACACCGGATCCGGCAATGACCAGGTTAAAGGCACAGCCAATGCCAGCCAGATTGATGGGGGAAGTGGTAACGATGCAATCGCCCTCGAGCAGGCCCAAGATAGTTCGCTGGCTGGCGGCTTTGGCAGTGATCTGATCAGCCTTGGCCAGGGCTCCCAGGCCAACCAACTACAGGGTGGTTTCGGCAACGACCAGCTGCTAGCCGTCGCTGGGACGGGCAACAGGCTGGATGGGGGGTTCGGCCAAGACCAGCTCAGGGCCCGGGATGGCGGGGGTGAAACGTTTGTGCAGTCGAATGCCGGTGCGGCCCTGCGGGCCGCGGACAGCCGCAATTTCGCCGAACGGCTCACCGATCCCGATTTCTGGGCCGCCCTCAACGACAGCGCCAAACAGGACCTCTGGCAAAGCGGCAGCTGGATGCAGGGCGGAAAGCTCGCCGGCCAGGTCGATGTGATGGCCGGCTTCGACCCAGGCCGGGGCGACAAGCTGGAGATCAGCAGCTCCCTGGCTGGATTCACCCAGGACCTCTGGAACAACCAAGGCGGCATCTTCGGCTTCGATAAGGGCCATCTAATCCGCCAGCCAGATTCCCCTGGCACTCCAGCCGGCGGGCAGGTCAGTCCGATCGGGCTGGTGGTGGGAACCCTTGCCGAGATCGGTAGTCTCGGCATCGGTTCACCAACGATCGCATACGCCTCCGATACGCATCAACTGATGTTTGATGCCGATGGGGACTGGTCGCAAGGTTCGATCAGCATGGGCAGCGTGACGATGGCCAATCCGACCGCCGTGCTCCACAAAGCTGACATCCGCTTCAACGCTTAAAACATGATCGCTGATGTAGCGCTGCAGGCTGATCTGCAGCAGGCCCTGAGCGAGATAGCGCGCCTGCCGCTGCTCTCGTTGTTGGAGCACCAGGGTATCTTATTGCCCCTGGTGCGGCAGCTGCTGCTGGAGCGGCTGCGGCAGTTGGCGACCAGCAGTCCCGCCCAGATTGAGCAGATCGCTCGGCAGATCTGCGCTGAATTGGCCACCGGGCTGCCAGCCAACCTGGAGGGCAACTGGACCGATCAGCTGCCCGAGGGCTTGCGGGCCCAGGCCAGGCAACGCTGGAACCAGCAACGGCTTCAGATTGCCGTGGAGGCTCGCTATGGAGATCGCCTCGAATCGTATTACATCACGCGCCGCGCCAATCTCGATCAGGTGGTATTTCGAATGATGCGATTGGATCGGCAAGGTGTGGCCGAAGAGCTCTATCTTCGCTTGATTGATGACGGCGCCAGCTTTGGCGACCTTGCCGAGAGCCATGCGCTTGGGGAGGAGCGCCATACCCGGGGCCTGGTGGGGCCGATGGCGCTTGGTCAACCCCATCCCAGCATTGGGGCGGTCTTGGCCCGGCTGCTGGAGGGAGAGATCCATCCACCGTTTCTGGTCGATCAGACGATCCTGTTGGTGCGGTTGGAAAAGCGCCTTCCAGCCCAGCTCACCGCCCCGATTCGCCAGCAGCTCTTGCAAGAGCTGCTGGACGCGGAGCTGGAATCCTGCGCCGCCGTCGCCTTGGCGGAGCTCCACAGCTCCTCCGCCGCCAAGATCCTGCCCGGCAGCCGGCAACCGGAACTGGCCCTGAGCGGGAGAGGTAACTGAGATGGCTGCCCTGATCGAAACAACCCAGCTGCTGGGGGCCATCCCCCTGTTGGCCGATCTAACGCCCAGCGCGCTGGCGATCTTGGCTGCCCTGGGGAACCTCAGACGCCTACCCCAGGGCCAGGCCCTGATGCGGAAAGAACAGCCCCTGGCGGAGTTGTTTTGTCTGATCGAGGGAACGGCGCGTTCCGTGGTGTTCAGCGATCGCCTTTCGCATCGGGTGGCGACCCTGGAACGGCTGGGTCCGGGGGCGGTGCTTGGCCTGACGGCCTTGGCTGCCGGTGGATGCCGCGAAACCGTGATCGCTTCCACGGAATTGGTCGTCTGTGCCCTACCCCTGGAGGCGATGAAGTCGGCAATGCTGGAATGTCCGGCCCTGGCTGAGCGGATTGCTACCACGGTCAATGGTGCGGAGCTGTTTGAGGTCCTGAATGCCTATCTGCGCGAATCTCCGCTGGTTCTTGACCGGGAGCTGGTGACGGCAGCCCGGCTGCTGGCACCGCAGACCAAGGTCTGGCCACGCTGCTTGGATCGGCCCGAAGCCCTGGCAAAGGATCGACTCTGGCTAGTGGCGGCAGGACCCCTTCCCCTGGGGGCCAGCCTGGCAGCTGCGGACCAGGCTTCGGCGTTGGCGAGCGATGCAGCCTCCTGTCGTCTGCTTGGGGTGGACCAGGCGGCCCTTGAAGCGGCCCTGCATCACGGTGAACCGCAGCCGGCCGCTGATGGCCAGGGGCCTGCGGGTAGGAGCGCTAAGGCCCTTGTACTGGCCCGCTGGCAGGCCTACCAGGCGAGCCACCCCCCCCATCTGGCCGATCAGGCAGCACCCGCTTCGCCCGACGACCAGGCCGACCTTGATCCCGACCGACTCCCTGCCGAGGCCTTCCCCTGGGTGCGGGGTGTGGGCCCGCTGGAGTCGCCGATCGCTGCTTTCCGCATGCTCAGCGAGCATCTGCAGCTGCCGTTCCGGCGGGATCTGCTGAGGCGGATCTACGGAGACCAGGTGGAACGCCATGGCGAGGCTTCCCTCGCCTTGGCCGGGGCCCTGGCCGAATCCATCGGACTGCAGACCCAGCTGCTGCAGGTCCGCAGCGAAGCCCTTGTGCAGCTCAACCCACCGCTGCTGCTTCGCTGGGGCGATGGTTTGGCGGTGGTCTACCGCAGCAATCGCCACCATCTGGTGCTGGGCATTCCGGCGGTGGGAAACCAGGAGCTCAGCTTTGAGGATTTTGGCGAGCAGTGGGGCCCTGGCGGAGAGGTGCTCACCCTGCGGGTCAATGAATTCACCCCCCGGCGCCGTTTCGGTTTCGCCTGGTTTGTTCCGGCCCTGCGCCAGCACCGCACCGTGTTGATGGAGGTGTTGGTGGCCAGCTTTTTCGTACAGCTGTTTGGCTTGGTCAATCCCCTGCTGATCCAGCAGGTGATCGACAAGGTGATCATCAACAACAGCCCCTCGGCCCTAGGGGTGCTCGGACTGCTGCTGGTGGTCTTTGCCCTGTTCGAAGGTTTGCTGCTCTGCCTAAGAACGTTTTTGTTTGTTGATACCACCAACCGCATCGATTTATCCCTCGGCACCCAAATCATTGACCACTTATTGAGGTTGCCGCTTAGCTACTTTGATCGTCGCTCCGTTGGTGAAGTCAGCAGTAGGATTGCCGAACTGGAAAAGGTTCGTAGCTTTCTCACCGGAACCGCACTGACTACCATCCTCGACGCAGTGTTTGCAATTCTTTATATTGTTGTGATGCTAATTTATAGCTGGCAGCTGACCCTGCTCACTCTGGCTGTAATTCCGCTACTGGTGCTTCTGACCCTATCGGTGTCGCCAATTGTGCGTGACCAGCTGCAGCGCCGCGCTGTTGCCAATGCCCGTACCCAAAGCCATCTCGTCGAGGTGTTAAGCAGCATGATGACGGTGAAGGCCCAGAATATCGAGCTGCGCAGCCGCTGGAAATGGCAGGATCTCTACAGTGAATATGTAGCAGATGGATTTGACAATACCCTGCTTGGAACCACCGCCGGAACAATCAGCAGTTTTCTAAACAAGCTGTCGGGATTGATTGTGATATGGGCTGGCGCTGCCTTGGTGCTGCAAGGTTCCCTAAGTCTTGGCGAACTAATCGCGTTTAGAATTATCGCCGGTTACGTCACTGGTCCGTTGTTGCGAATGACTTCCATTTGGCAATCTGTTCAGGAAACGGCCCTTTCCCTCGAGCGTCTTAGCGATGTGATCGATAATCCTCAGGAGGCACCCCTGGACAACGGCACCCGGATGGTAATGCCCACCATTCAGGGGGACATCCGATTTAGTCATATTCAATTCCGCTACAAGCATTCGTCGCCGTGGCTGCTTGATAATCTTAATCTGACTATACCTCGTGGTGAGTTTGTAGCGATCGTGGGGACGAGTGGATCAGGCAAGAGCACCCTTGCAAAGTTATTAGCACGTTTGTATTCCCCAGAGCAGGGAAGGGTGATTATCGATGGAATTGATATCAGCAAGGTGGAGTTGTATTCCTTGCGTCGGCAGATTGGTGTTGTGCCGCAGGATACGGTGCTCTTCGATGGTTCGATTGAAGACAACATCACGCTTACCAATCCTGAGGCTAGCAGCGAAGAAATGATCGAGGCTGCCCGGATTGCCGGAGCCCACGATTTCATTATGGAATTGCCAGCTGGCTATTCCACCCAGGTGGGTGAGCGCGGCAGCAGTATTTCTGGTGGCCAAAGGCAGCGGATCGCCATTGCTCGCACCGTGCTGCAAAAACCGCGACTGCTGATTATGGATGAGGCCACCTCCGCGCTCGATTACCAGACCGAACGGGTGGTTAGCGAAAACCTGATGCAGGCCTTGCGCGGCTGCACGGTTCTGTTTATCACCCATCGGCTCAGCTCGATTACGCAAGCCGATCGAATTGTGTGCATGGGTGGCGGTGCCGTGCTCGAAGTCGGTAACCATGACCAGTTGATGGCTGCCCGGGGACCCTATTACGCCCTGTTTCGTCAGCAGGGTCGCAGCGGCCAAGAGCCAGCAGCTGCGTCCCAGCTCCCTGTTCCGGCGGCGTTGAGCCCTGTGCCCCCCACTCCCCATTCCTTACGATGACCATCACCAGCAACGGCATCGCAACTGCCGGCAACTCCAACGGGAATGGCCACCGACCCTCACCCACTCCTGCCGCCTTCCCCCCAGCTGCCGAGGCTGGGGCCTTGCAGACTCTGGAGCTGCCGGCGGCCGAGGGGCTAGAAGGCCAGCCTCCACAATCAAGGGGTGGTGGCTTTGGCCTGCGACGGCGGCGCACCCACCTGAAGCGAAGCACCCGAGGCTGGAGCCGGGCGATCATTTGGAGCTTGATCGGTCTCACCGGCTTCGGTTTGGCCTACGGCAGTGTTGCCCGCATTGAGACATCGATCAGCGCCAACGGCCAGCTGCGGCCGGTGGGCGGCAGTTTTGAGCTCTTTCCACCGTTCACAGCCCCGATCAAGCGGGTGTTGGTCCGTGATGGCCAGTTGGTTAAGGCGGGGCAACCCCTAGTGGAGTTGGATAGCGAGGATGCCCAGCGCCAGCGGCTCGAACTGGAGGCTCTGCGGGATCTCTGGCGCCAGGAGGCCAACCAGGCGGCCCTCCAACTGGGCCTACCGGCCATGCCGGTCCAGGGTCTGGAGCAGCGCCTGGGCCTCCACGACCAGTTGCAAGATACCGCCCTGCGGCGCAAGGCCGCCGACGAGCGACGCCTGCGCAGTGCCGCTAGCTTCCGTGAACAAAACAGTGATCTGCAGGCCCTGATCCGCAAACGGGCAATCAATAACAATATCCAACTCAGGATGGAGGGTTTGTTGCAGCAGGGAGCCATCTCTCGCCTCGAACTTTATCGGCAGGAGGAACGCAATGTGGAGCTGGACGGTTTAATTCACCGCACCGAACAACAGCTGGAAGCGGCCCGCCGTGACATCGGTGAGAGTGATGCAAATCTCAAGCAAGTGGGATCTAGCAACCGCAGACTGCTCTATGGCCAGTACGTAGAAGCCAGGCGGCAGCTGCTGGAGACGGGCAGCCGTCTTGCCCAGCTGCAGTCCAGGCTCCGCCTAGGCATACTGCGGGCTCCGGTTGCAGGGAAGGTTTTTGATCTGCGGGCTAAGCCAGGAGAGCTTGCCTCTGGCCATGTCCTCGCTCGCATTGTTCCCCAGCAGGCCTTGGAGGTGGAGCTGGCGATATCCAACCGGGACATCGGTTTCCTCAAGCCTGGCCAGCCTGTGGATGTGCGGGTTACATCCTTTCCCTTCACGGACTATGGCTCCCTGCGGGGAACGATCAGCCGGATTGGCGCCGATGCCCTTCCAGCTGACTCCCGCACGAATCAGGAGGTCTTTCCAGCGATTGTGCGGCTGGAGCGGGTTCAGTTGGAGCGCCGCGGCCAAAGCTATGCCCTCCATCCCGGCATGGCTGTCAGCGGACTGATTCAGCTCGGTAGTCGGCCCTTGCTGGCCCTGCTGAATGATCGTTTCGGTACCTTTTGGGAATCCACCCGCTCGATTCGGTAAAACACCATGCTGCGGCCGATGGTTAGCTCTGCAAAAATTAGCCTGGCCCTAGCGGCTGCAACCGGTCCGCAATCGCCGCGCTCTCACCGCCTGGGCCATGCAGTGCTGGAAGGGTAGCCAGCTCGCGGTAGGTTCGGCCCGGTTCCAGCAGCACCAGATCACTGCCATTGCTGCCTGTTGCGATCGCCAGTTGGGCTGTGCTGACCCCGATCCCCGCCAGCAGCTGCTCCAACGGCGCAATCGGCAACAAGCGGATGTTCCCCACACCCTCGATGCCGCAGGGGGTGATCTCCACTAGGGCGTAACCAACCTTGGCGCCCCCTTGGTTTGCCCAGCTAGGACCGATTGGCGGGCTGGGCAGCCAGTAGGCCAGCCGATCACTGAGGCCGATGCCACCGCCGGGAGCGGTGACAAAGGTGAGATCAGCCAGGCTTGGTCTTTGGGCCGATTCCACCGCCAGGGACGGGAAAGGCGCTTCCGCATTGGCGCCATTGAGTAATCCGTCCCGCTGTAGTGGCGCGCCCCGGCCGGACGGATTCTGGCCTCGGCTAAGCAGCGACTCGAGTTCCGGGAGAACAAACAGATCGTTGCCGCCGCCGCCCCACAGCACGGTTGGCTGGGAGGGCGCCGCCGCGGCTGGATTCATGTCCCAGCTGGACAATTCCAGCCAGTCTTGGCCGTCGCCCCCTTCCAGCCAGGATGTGCTGCTGGCTGCCACCAGGTCATCGTCCCCGTGACCGCCGCGCACCGACCCAAAGCCAGCGACGCCACCATCTTTGCCTGCTGCGATAGCCGTGGCCCGACCGCCTCGGAGGTCAACCCGGACCGGCTGAATCCAGTCGCCATAGTTGAGATCGTCCTGGCCGCTGCCCCTAAGGGCGCCACTCAGACTGCCCTGCGGAGCGACCATCACCGAGGTTTTGGCTGATCCGAGAACCAGAGATTCAACATCGGTGAAACGAAGCTCCCCCAGCTGCCCTCTGTCTGGGCCATTGAGGCGCACGTCGCTGCTCCAGGTTTGTGCATCCGCCGCCCCTGCGGCAGCCCTAGGCCTAGTCAGCAGGAGGTCGGCACCAGCGCCGGCGTTGATGCTGCCTGTGAAAGGTCCTTGCAGCAAAAATTGATTATCTCCCGCCCCTGACTCCAGCAGCAGATCGCCCGCGCCCTGAAGATGGAGGCTGCTGTTGTCATCGCCCAGGACAACCTGGTTCTGACTGCCGGCGCTCAGCACCAATTCTCCTGCCACGATCGGCCCGCGGATGCTGATGGTGTTCTGCCCGGGGCCAGCCTCAATACGGGAATTCAGCATCGAGCCTTCAAGCTCAAGAGCGTCGTTGCCTGCTCCAAGCCTGAGTTCAGAATGTTCTATTGCTACGGCTGAAAGCTCTGCTCCAGATATCGACGTATCTCGGTTACCCATGGCTGCCAAGTTGTGGGAATGGGCTTGGCTGGCGGAACCAATTGTGCTTTTAATTATTATTGCATCATCTCCGGCGCCGCTGTCAAGCAGGCTATGGCTGAGGCCGATCGAGCTGCCCTTTAGCTGCAGGCTGGGCAGGGTTGACTCTGGCGGGGGGGAGAAGCTTGTTGCGATCGGCGCCTGGCCCTGGCTGGGGCTGAGTTCAATCTCGGGGCTGAGCTGGCTGCTGATCACGATGCGATTCGAGCCATCTCCCAGCCGGATGCTGCTATTGCGCACCGCCGTGCTGGCCAGCTCCCCTACCCCTGTGGGGCGGAGTTCGGCAAGCTGGGTGCTGAGCTGCAGCTTCAGGTGGGCTTCGATGGTTAGTCCATCGCCGCCGCCGCTGTCCTCCAAGCGTGAATTCTCCAGGGCCGTAACCCGGTCGACGACGCGTAGATCGCCGCCGCTGGCGGCTTGCAAGCCAAGCGCTAGTTGGTCTTTGGCGCTGATCAAATAGGAGCCGCCGCTATCCCCACCCCGGATGGCACTGTTGAACACGCCACGGTTGCTGAGGCTGGTTTCAAGGACGGCACGATCCTGCAGGGAAGCTGCGAGCGATCGCTCGATCCGGCTGGATTCAATTCGCAGCTCTGTGGCTGGAGCCCGAAGCAGGTCCAACGACCCATTCTCAAGGGCTACCTGGTTGCCGCTCCTGATGCTGCTGGAAAGCCCGTTGACGCTGCGGCTCACCACGCCACCCGTTGTATGGAGCTCAATCAAAAAGCTTGGTGGCCCCTCTGGGGCTGGGGCTTTGCCTTCCCGCTCCAGCCAGGGAGCACCGTCGCCGCTCGGGGGCTCGCTGCTGTTTGCCATAGCGGGCTCGGCGGATGCACCGTGCCGGTGGCCAGAATCCAAGGGCTCCACTGCCCGCTCGGGAGCTGGCTCGGTGTGGATCAAGCCAGGCTGGGACGGGATGGTTGGGCTCAAACCCGGTTGGCTCAACCCCAGTTCGGTCAAGCCCGCCAGGGGCCGCTCCGCCTGGCTCAAGCCTTGCTGGCTGAAGCCCGGCTGACTCCAGGTCGCTTGCGTCAGTCCAGTCTGCGCAAGGGCCTCTTGGTACTGCCAATCCGCCCTGGTTTTCCCATCTGCGGCCGGGATTTCCTGGCTTGCTGACGGGGGAGGGGGGGGCGTGAGCGGGGGGCTGAGGGCAGCGGAATGGGCCTGGTGAAGGTCTGGGGTTGGGACCATCCCTAGGGTGCCGGCCGGGCTCGGCGACTTCGCTGCGCCAGCCGCGTGCATTCTGGGCATGTGGTGGGCTGGCGCTGGGCTGGCGCCGCCAGGGGCGCTTTGGTTGCCGCCGCCCTCGGCGGCCCCAACCTGCCCGTCGCCGCTGTCGGCTGCTGCTGCCCCGGTGCCGAAGTCTTGGCTTGTCGTAGAGGCGGGCAGCGTTGCGGCCGCAGCGGGTTTTTCCAGCAACAAGCCAAGACCCAACCCTAGGGCCGCCATGCTCAGCACCCCTTCAAGGGAGAGCCGGCCTTGATCAGCCCGCAGCGAGAGCAGCTGGCGTAAACGTCGTGCTGTGGCGCCGATGCTTCCTCCCTACCTGCCCTCTTCAGCATCCGGCAGTTGGCTTGGCCCGGATGGGGCGCAGGCCCGATCCGGCGCGTATCCGCTCCCCGCTTATGGTGCGGAGGCCCGGTGCCCCATTACCCGGCTGCCGTTGGTTCAGGACCAGTGGATGAAGGCTCCGGGGGTGAGATTCAGCAGCGGACAGCCCCTGCTGGCGCTGGGGGGGGCAAGATCCGCCAAGGCGCGTTGCTCAGGTTCGAGATCCATACTCGGGTGACCACGCCGCTGGGCATCGGGGGCGAGCAGCAGGCCCAGCGAGCTGGTGTTCGACCACTGGGCCATGGCCAGCAGCGAACCGGCTAGATCGGCAGCGGTCAGTTGGCGGTTTTCACCGCCGGCCAGCAGCAGGGCGATGCTGGGTTGCTCGAGTAGGGCCAGCAAGCGCGGATGGTTTTCCTGATTCAGCAGCAGGGCGCGCTCTTGGGCCCACTGGCGCAGGATCTCGACCTGGTCTGCCAAGGCCCGGGGGCTTGCTTCGCCTTGCCAGGCCAGTACAGCGGTAAGGCCCTGGGGGCTGGTTGACTCGGCTAGCTTTTGGTCAGCGTTTTGATCGGAGCCCGCCGCGGCGGTTGGTTCACCGATCAAGTGCCCTAACTTCAACCGTTTGGTTTGCAAATAGGCCGCGTTGTGGTCGCCGGGGTCGATGACCAAGGGCACCCGGTCTTCGATGCTGAGGCCATAGCCGCCAAGGCCGGCGATCTTGCGGGGGTTGTTGGTGATCAGTCGCAGCCGATGAACGCCTAGATCACTGAGGATCTGGGCACCCACGCCGTAGTTGCGCAGGTCGGCAGCAAATCCCAGCCTTTCGTTGGCCTCCACCGTATCGAGCCCCCCATCTTGCAGCGAATAGGCCTTGAGCTTGTTGATCAGGCCGATACCGCGTCCCTCCTGACGCAAGTACACCACCACCCCTTCACCGGCGGCCTCGATCAGGCGCAGGGCCGCCTCGAGTTGGGCACGGCAGTCGCAGCGCAGGGATCCAAAGGCATCGCCGGTGAGGCATTCGGAATGAACCCGCACCAACACCGGTGCCGTGGCGCGCTCGGGCTCACCCTTCACGATCGCCACGTGCTCGCTGCCATCGAGTTCGTTGCGGTAACCGATCGCCCGGAAGCTGCCGAAGGCGCTCGGCATCGCCGCTTCCGCCTGGCGGCGCACGAAGCGTTCGGTGTCGAGGCGGTAGCGAATCAGATCGGCGATGGAGATCAGGCGCAGGCCGTGCTGGCGGGCGTAGTGCACCAGCTGGGGTAACCGGGCCATCGAGCCATCGGGGTTCTGGATCTCACAGATCACCCCGGCGGGATAGAGGCCGGAAAGGCGCGCCAGATCCACGGCGGCTTCGGTGTGGCCTGCCCGTTTGAGCACGCCGCCATCGCGGGCCCGCAGGGGGAAGATGTGACCGGGCCGGCGCAGGTCGGTAGGGCGGCTTTCGGGATGGATCGCCACTTGGATTGTGCGAGCCCGATCCTCCGCCGAGATTCCCGTGCTGACGCCGTTCTCGGGTCCGGCATCGACGCTCACGGTGAAGGCCGTCTGGTTGCTGTCGGTGTTGCGGTTGACCATCAGCGGCAGCTCGAGCCAATCAAGCCGTTCCCCCTCCATGGCCAGGCAGATCAAGCCCCGGGCCGCGGTGGCCATGAAGTTGATCTGCTGGGGGGTGGCGAATTGGGCCGCACAGATCAGATCGCCTTCGTTTTCGCGATTCTCGTCATCCACCACTACCACCGATTCGCCGTTGCGGATCGCCGCCAGGGCATCGACGATCGAATCAAAGCGCACAGCAGCTGCTTGCTGCGGCTTCTGGGCTGGGCTGGCGGCCGTCGATTCCGTTGCTGCAGCCTCGGACATGAAGGGAGCTTGGGTCAGGACGGGTTGGATCGCTGTGATCTGCAGTTATAGGTCCCGGTACGATCCAGCGTTCCTGTCGCATCGGCATGCCAGGCAAACGCGTCGCGGTGATCGGTGCCAGCGGTTATGGGGGCCTCCAGACCCTGCGCCTGCTCCAGGATCACCCCTCATTCACGGTCACCTTTCTGGGCGGCGAGCGCAGCAGTGGCCGCCGCTGGAGCGACCTGGTTCCGTTTTTACCCCTGCCGGGCGATCCGATGGTGTGCAGCCCCGATCCGGCAGCGATTGCGGCGGTGGCTGATCTGGCGGTGCTGAGCCTCCCCAATGGCTTGGCCGCAGGCCTGGTGCCCGAGTTGCTACGCCTTGGGGTGAAGGTGGTAGACCTTTCTGCCGATTACCGCTACCGCTCCCTGGCCCAGTGGCAGGAGGTGTATGCGGCGGAGGCCAAGCAGGTGCCCCGCAGCGACCACGATCTCTGCCTTGAAGCTGTCTATGGCCTGGTCGAGTTCGAGGAGCCCAGGATCCGTGCGGCCCGGCTGGTGGCGGCCCCGGGTTGCTTCCCCACCGCCAGCCTGCTGGCCCTGCTGCCGTTCTTGAAGCAGGGTCTGATCGAAACGGCTGGCATCGTGATCGATGCCAAGACCGGCAGTTCTGGCGGCGGCCGCGCCGCCAAGGAGAATCTCCTGCTGGCCGAGGCTTCCGAAGCTGTGGCGCCCTACGGCGTGGTGGGCCACCGCCACACCAGTGAAATCGAACAGATCGCTGGCCTGGCTGCCGGCCAGCCGATCCAGCTCCAGTTCACGCCCCACCTGATGCCGATGGTGCGGGGCCTACTGGCCACGGTCTACGCGCGGTTGCGGGATCCCGGGCTCACCGCCGAGGACTGCACCACCCTGCTCAAGGCCGCCTATCGCCAGAGTGCCAGTGTCGGGGTATTGCCCGTGGGCACCTATCCCTCCACCAAATGGGTGCGCCAGACCAACCGCTGCCTTCTTTCTGTCCAGGTAGATCGGCGCACCGGCCAGCTGATCGTGATGAGTGCGATCGATAACTTGATCAAAGGCCAAGCCGGCCAAGGAGTCCAATGCCTCAACCTGTTGGCAGGCCTGGAGGCCTCGGCGGGGCTGCCCCAGTTGCCCTTTTACCCTTGATCGGCCGGGCCTAGCCGCTCCCCCCACAACCGTTGGGCTGCCAGGGCAACGCCGTAGGGCAAAATCCGGTGCTCCTGGCTCTGGATCCTGGCCGCCAGGCTGGCGTGGCTATCGTTGGCGAGCACCGGCACTGCCGCCTGGGCCAGAATCGGTCCGGCATCGACCAGCTCTTCCACCAGGTGCGCGGTGCAACCGCTGATCGTCACGCCAGCAGCCAGGGCCTGCCCCACCGCATCGAGGCCCCGGAAACTGGGCAACAGCGACGGATGGATGTTCACCAGCCTGTTGGGATAGGCACCGATCAGCACCGGGGTGACGATCCGCATCCAGCCAGCCATCACCACCAGATCCACCTCGTTGGCCTGGAAGCTGGCCGCCACCTGCTGATCGAGCAGCTGCCGCTCCCGAAAATGACGGTGGTCGAGGAGGCGGCAGGGAATGCCCAGTCGCTCAGCGCGGCGGCGGGCTTCACAGAGCGGGTTGTTAACCACGAGTTCCACCACCTCGGCCCCGGCCGGGCCCCTGCGGCAGGCCGCCACCAGGGCCTCGAAGTTGCTGCCCTGGCCGGAGGCCATCACCCCGAGCCGCAGCGGCCGGCCGAGATCGGGCCAGGCTCCGCCTACGAACTGTGGCGATGGCCACTGGAAGGCCGGCAGTGGCTCGCTAACTTCAACGCAGGCGGCCATGGTGCCCATGTCCCATCTTTCGATCCTGCCAACGGTTCTACGTGATCTCGATATCTTGGCGGCAAGCCTTGAAGCGATGGGTCTCTCGCCCTGCAACGGCGGCGAACTGCGTGGTTTTGGAGCTGAATCCAAACCCGTGCTGCTACAGGTGCGTCTAAGCGATGGTCTCAGCCTGGGCTGGTGCCGCGGTGCCGATGGCTCCCTGGCCCTGGTGGGGGACTTACAACGGCTCAGCCGCTGCCGTTCCCTGCCGCCGCTGCTGGCCAGGCTGACGCGGGACTATGCCGCCAGGGATGCCCTGCTGCAGGCCCAGCTCCAGCTCCCCAATGCTTTGATCCACTGCGGTGCCTGATTACCCCAGCCCCGCCCAGCTCCACCTCGACCTTCGCGACCCCCACCAGCATCTGGTGCGGGCAAGCCTGCGCTTCCAGCCCCGAACCGCCGTTGTGCGGCTGCGGTTGCCCGCTTGGACCCCCGGCTCCTATCTGATCCGCGATTACGTGCGCTGGTTGGAAGGTCTGGAGGTTTACCAAAACGGCAGGCCGCTCGCCGTCGAACGGCTCGAACCGGCTTGTTGGCAGTTCGAGTGCCTCGATCGCGGTACCGATCCAGCCCAGCAGGCGGAGCCTGCAGCCCCGATCGAGCTGAGCTGGCGCCTGCTGGCCGAGGAGCTCACGGTTCGCACCTGTCACCTCACGGCCGACCATGGCTTCCTCGCCCTGGCGGCGGTGGTTTTGCAGGTGGAAGGGGAGCGTTGGAGCCCATGGCGCCTGACATTGGCGTTGCCGCCGGGTTGGCAGCCGTTTTTGTCCTTACCTGCCGATGGCAGCGGCGGCTGGCTGGCGCGAGATTTCGACCACCTCATCGATAGTCCGCTCGAGCTGGGGCCGCACCGCTGCCATGGGTTCGTGGTGGCCGGGGTTCCCCATCGCTGGGTGGGTTGGGGCGAGGATCTGCCCAGTCGGGATCCCGACTGGCTGGCGGATGTGGAACGGGTGTGCCAAGCCTGCTGCCGGTTGATGGGGGTGGAGCGGCCGGCGGCGGCGGCCTACCTGTTTGTGCTGCACTTGCTCGCCCAGGGCTATGGCGGCCTGGAACATGACGATGGAACCGTGTTGCAGTTCGGGCGCCGTGCCTTGCGCCAGGCCGATGGGCGTCGCAAGCTCCTGCAGCTCGTGGCCCATGAGTATCTCCACCAGTGGAATGGGCGGCGGCTGCGGCCGGCAGAGTTGTGTCCGATCGATTACGACCGTGCCACCCTGGTGCCCAGCCTTTGGTTCGTCGAAGGGGTCACCAGCTATTACGACCTGCTCCTACCGCTGGCAGCCGGAATCAGCGACGAGCAGGAACTGTTGGCCGACCTCGGCGCCCAGCTATCGCGCTACCGCCTCACACCGGGAAGGATGGTTCAGTCGTTGCAGCTGAGCAGCCAGGAGGCCTGGGTCAAGCTCTACCGTCCCGATCCCCACGCTCCGGATTGCCAGATCAGTTATTACCTCAAGGGTGCTGTGCTCGCCCTGGTGCTTGATCTGCATCTACGTCGGCACGGTGCGGCCCTGGCCCTGGTGCTGCAGCGGCTGTGGCAGTCCCATGGCATCGCCAGCCGGGGGTACCGCCAATCCGATCTGGTTGAGGCCTTTGCACACCATGCCCGTGATCTGTCCACTTTGCTGCCGTTTTGGTTGGAAAGCGAGCATGATCCAGATATTGACGGCTACCTCGCAGACGTGGGACTTGTACTTATGGCGGAACGCTCCCCCTATCGAGATGCCGGTTGGACGCTTGCCTCTGGTGGCACCAGCTTGACCCGGGTGATGCGGGGCGGTGCCGCCGAGCGGGCAGGACTGCAGTTGGGAGATGAGTTGCTAGCGATCGAGCAGCAGCGGCTTCGTACGCCGGAAGACGCTTGCCAGCTCCTGCTCGATTCTGCCGATTCCGCTGCCCTGCAAGTTCATTTTTGTCGCGATGGCTTGCTACGCCAAACCAGCCTCCAGTGCGATCCGCCGGCTGTTGAACGCTGGCAGCTGGCGATCGATCCAGGCGCGCCGGCTACTGCGGCAACCCGCCGGGCCCGATGGCTCTCCTTATTGCCTTAAACCTGCTTTGAACGTGCCATAAACCTGCCTTGAAGCTGCCTTGAAAGTGCCATGAACGCCGAAACCCGTCGCCCCCTATTGCTGGCCCTGGCTGGCGCTGCCGTACTCAGCCTGGGTGGAATGGTCTGGTTGGCCCGCAGCCTGCTTGCCCCCAACGCTTCCGTGCCTGGGCCCTCGCTGTTGGATCTGTTCGAAGAGAGTCGGCAGCAAGGGGGCAGGTCTCAACCCAGCCGCCAGCGGCCACCTGCCCCTCCCGCCCATCCCAGCTGGGTTTCGCCACTGCGAGCGTCCTGTCCGAGCTCTGAACCGGCCCTGCAACAGCGCCTCGAGGGCCTGCTGGCTTCCCTGGATCGCCGCCGCCGGCGGGTTCGGATTGATCCCACCAATTACGGCGATCGATTCCGTGAGGATGCCTATGGCAACCGATTGGATCCGACGCCACGGCTGGTGGTGCTCCATGAAACCGTCTATGGATTGGGCTCAGCGATCAACACCTTTCAAACCGCCCATCCGAATGATGATGCCCAGGTGAGTTACCACACCCTGATTGGTGAAGATGGAGCGGTGATTGATGCGGTGGATCCGGCTGATCGAGCCTTCGGCGCTGGCTACTCGGCTTTCGAGGGACGCTGGGTGCACACCAGTCGCAAGGTGAAGGGCTCGATCAACAATTTCGCCCTCCACCTCAGCCTCGAAACCCCCCTCGATGGCGAGAATGAAGCCCCTGGCCACAGCGGCTACAGCGAAGCCCAGTACGATGCCTTGGCGGTGGTTTTAGCCGATTGGATGGACCGTTTCCCGATTCCTCCCGAGGCCATCACCACGCACCGGCATGTGGACATGGGGCAGGGAAGGGCCGATCCGCGTAGTTTCAACTGGAGCAAGCTCCGCGTTCGTCTAGCCTCGCTTGGTGTGATTTGCTCCTGACTCATTAGGCTACTGTTCAGATCAAAACTGAGATAATCCTATTCCGTCGTCCGTAAATCAGGGCGTGCAGCTCGGCATCTTGCATATAACCAAGAATGCGACCTGGATAGTCTAGCTTGCCGTTATGGAGGTAGGCGAGGGTGGCTAATCCCTTGGCATCCCGCGGCGAGCGACTCGCCATTAAGGGGCGGTACGTAGGCAGTCCCAGCGCTTTGCTCAGCCGGGCGAACTTCCCCACCAGTAACTGCACACTGCGGCTGGGATCGAGTAGTTGCAAGCGGGCTTCGTCGATCTGGGCGGGGCTGGCATCGGCTGGCAGCAGCCCCTGCTTGATCAGCTCCTGAACACCGAGCTGGGCTGGGCCATGGGTGCTGAACAGGCCCGACTGGGCCGCCAGCGGCGTGTTCTCGCCGGGCTTGGCGTGTTGCAGTTCATCGAACAGCACCGCCGCCACCAGCATCGGGTTGATCTGGTGGCGACTGGATTCGGCCAGGATCACCGGCCGTAACGCCTCGATCCGGTCAAGGGTATGGCTGCGCAGGGGCTGCAGGTTGTCGAGCCCCGCCGTGAACAGCTGGGCCAGCTTGGGCTGGGGACCATGCACGCCAAAGCGGCGGTGGAGGCTGCGGAGCTCTTCGGTGCTGAAGTCAACCGGGTCGGGCCTCAGACCCTCAGTTGGGGAGCCCTGATTTGGTGAGGAGATCGGGGTACTGCCGATGGCGGGGGTCCCGCGAAAAAGCACGGGACGGTAGAAGGCATGAACAGTGCAGCGGGCCAAGGGCGCCGAAAGCAGCACCACGGCAAGCCAGGCCAGGGGAGGGACAGCTCGACCCTTCTGGTGGCTGCGGGGACTGCGGCGGCCAAGCCGCAGGCCGTGCGGGCGACGCAGCCGAAGCGAAGGACGCAGGCCCAGGACGGAAACCAATCCAGGAACACTGCAGGCGAACTGCAGGAGAACTGCCTTCATTCTTTATTAAAGTTTCGCTTGCGTCGTGGGGGGCGGTTCGGTCTGTGGGCTGGACTACGTAGCCGCCCCAGCTGGCGTCTGCTGCAACCCCCATCCTCGCCTCCGATCGGTTTGGATGGGGCCCGCAGGGCTCCACTGGGAGTCATGACCTCGTCTCGATGCCATCGCCATCCGCCCTTTCCGGTTTTGATGCCGCCGGCCTCTGGCAGCGGTTCTGTTCGCTGCTGTGGCATGACCCGGCCCAGGGAATCTGGTTGGATCTGAGCCGGATGGGCCTTGGCGAGAGCGATCTTGAGGCCCTGGCACCGAGCTTTGCTTCCGCCTTTGCGGCGATGGAGGCCCTAGAGGCCGGGGCGATCGCCAATCTTGATGAGCAGCGCCAGGTTGGCCATTACTGGTTGCGGAATCCGGAGCTGGCACCTGACCCGCAGGCCGGCCGGCTGATTGCTGGGGAAATCGATCGCATCGAGACCTTTGCGGCCGATCTGCTCGCCAACCGCCTAGGCGCTCCTGGGGGCAGGGTTTTCAGTGAGGTGCTCTGGATTGGCATCGGCGGTTCCGGGCTGGGGCCGCTGCTGATGGTGAGGGCCCTGCAGCGGCAAGGGGTTGGGCTTCCCTTTCACTTCATCGACAACGTCGATCCCCAGGGCATCAGTGCCACCCTGGCCAGCCTCGGGGATCGCCTGCTCAGCACCCTGGTGGTGGTGGTGAGCAAATCCGGTGGTACCCCGGAACCCCGCATCGGCATGGAGCAGGCCCGCCGCCGCCTTGAGGCCCTGGGGGGCCAGTGGGCCCAGCAGGCCGTGGTCGTCACCATGGCCGGCAGCAAACTTGACCAGCTCGCGGCAAAGGAGGGCTGGTTGGCCCGCTTCGATCTGCCCGATTGGGTGGGGGGCAGAACCAGCATCACCGGAGCCGTGGGGCTGCTGCCAGGCGCTTTGATTGGCGCCGATATTCGCGGCTTCCTGGCCGGAGCGGCCGCCATGGATGCCGCAACGCGTAGCCAGCAGTTGCGCCAGAATCCCGCCGCCTTGATGGCCGCCGCCTGGTATGCGGCCGGCGAGGGTCGCGGCCGCCGTGACCTGGTGGTGCTGCCCTATCGCGATCGGCTTGAGCTGTTCAGCCGCTATCTGCAACAGCTGGTCATGGAATCGCTCGGCAAGGAGCACGACCGCCAGGGTCGCAGCGTCCACCAAGGGCTGGCGGTCTATGGCAACAAGGGATCAACCGACCAGCACGCCTATGTGCAACAGCTTCGCGATGGGATCGACAACTTTTTTGTGACCTTCATCGAAGCCCTTGATGATCCCGCCGATATCGGGCCGATCGGCGACGAAATGCCGGCTGATTTCCTGGAAGGTTTCCTGCAGGGCACCCGCTCTGCCCTGGCGGAAGGGGGCCGTCAGAGCCTCACGATCACGTTGAAGCGTTTCGATGCGGCCGGCCTTGGTGCCTTGATTGCCCTGTTCGAGCGGGCCGTTGGTCTGTATGCCGAGCTGATCGACATCAATGCCTATCACCAGCCGGGGGTGGAGGCGGGCAAAAAGGCCGCCGCTGAGGTCTTGGCCATGCAGGCTCAGTTGCTTGCCTTGCTGGCTGACGGCCAAGAGCGGAGCCTGGCCGAACTGGCTGCCCTGCTGGATTTGGCAAGTCCCGAACCGCTGTTCTGGACCCTGCGCCACCTTTGCCACAACCCTCGGGGGCTATTGGCCAGCGGAGACTGGGGCGATCCAGCCAGCCTCCGTTTCCAGTCGGCCCCTGGGACCCCCAGAGTCTGAGGGCTTCAGGACTGGAGCGGTGGCCTTGCAGGGCAAAACGTGTGGTAACAGGCTGGTCTTGGTAGTGCTTGTAACCACACCCAACCTGGCCTGACACAAAATGGGTTGGCGGACATGATTTCTAGGGTTCCGGTTCCTTGGTGGCGACATTCAGGAATGGCTGGTCCGAGAGAAATCCCATCGATTGCCCTGGGCACTCGGTGACACGGAGGGATAAAAACCCGGGAGGCCGCTACACTTCAACCCTCCTCCGATGGACCAATCAATTCCAGCATCCCCTGGGGACGCTTTTGATCGCCTTCACCCTAGTGAAGGGTTGCGGGCCCTAGAAAAAGAAGCCAAGCTCCCCCTCACCGGCTGGCAGCAGGAGGTAGAACAAGCTAAGCGTTTTGGTCTTGAGGCTGCCGAAAGTATCGTCGATCGTCGCATATCAACGTTCTCGCGTGGTGAGTTGCCCCATTACGCCGGAATTAATACATTCATGAAGGCTCCTTACATCGAAGACGTCAACAGAGTTGGCGAATTTGATGTGGCAGTTCTTGGAGTACCCCATGACAGCGGCACCACCTACCGCCCGGGAACCCGCTTCGGACCCCAGGGAATACGCCGCATTTCGGCCCTTTACACACCTTACAATTACGAGATGGGTGTGGATCTGCGTGAGCAAATTAGTCTTTGCGATGTCGGTGACATCTTTACAATCCCTGCTAATAACGAAAAGAGTTTCGATCAAATCTCCAAAGGAGTTGCGCACGTTTTTGCTAGTGGGGCTTTCCCAATTATCCTCGGTGGCGACCATTCGATCGGATTCCCTACGTTGCGGGGTGTATGCCGCCACCTCGGGGATAAGAAAGTAGGCATCATCCACTTTGACCGCCATGTTGATACCCAGGAAACGGATCTCGATGAGCGCATGCACACCACCCCCTGGTTTCATGCCACCAATATGGCCAACGCTCCGGCAGAAAATCTGGTGCAACTGGGGATTGGCGGCTGGCAGGTGCCGCGCGAAGGCGTCAAGGTGTGCAGGGAGCGGGGCACCAATGTGCTCACGGTCACCGACATTTGTGACATGGGCTTGGAGGCGGCGGCCCGCTATGCGATCGAGCGCGCCACTGATGGTACGGACTGTGTCTACATTTCCTTTGATATCGACTGCATCGATGCCGGCTTCGTTCCGGGTACGGGCTGGCCCGAACCGGGGGGACTGCTGCCTAGGGAGGCTTTGAAGTTATTGGAATTGATCGTGCGCAATGTGCCTGTTTGCGGTTTGGAGGTGGTGGAGGTATCGCCGCCCTACGACATCAGTGACATGACCTCCCTGATGGCCACCCGCGTGATCTGCGACACCATGGGTCATTTGGTGGTCAGTGGGCAGTTGCCGCGGCAGCAGCCACCGGCCTGGCTCAGCAGCAGATGCAACATGCAAGTTGATCAGCGCTGGAGGTAGCTGATGCATGAAGTTGACATGACCAGGGCCCTGCTGCGCTCGCTCGAGACTTGGAAGCAGGGCCATGCACCCCAGCTACCCCGGGTCGGCAGCGTCCATCTGGAGGTGGGCAGCTTCACCTGCGTTGAACCCGATCAACTGCAGTTCAGCTGGAACGCCGCCATCCGCGATACCTGGCTCTCGGGGGCGCGGCTGCTGATCGTGACGGTTCCCCTGCTGGGCCGCTGCCTGGGCTGCATGGCCACCTATAGCCCGCAGGCGGAGCAGGGCTATCGCTCCCCCTGCTGCTCCCATCCGATGGAGGAGATCATCCACGGCCGTGAGTTGCGGATTCGAAGTGTTGATTACGACCTATCCACCCCCAGCCCCTGACCGCCATGCACATGCCCCTGCAAGACAATCTCGGCCTCAACCTGCTAGCGGCTAACGAACAACAAGCCAGCCATAACCGTGAACATTTCGATCAATGGCGGTTGCTTTGTCTCAATATCATGAGTAGCCCAGGGGCTGGTAAAACCTCTCTGCTAGAGCGGAGCTTGGCCCAACTATCCGGCGATTTGGCGATGGCGGTGCTGGAGGGGGACATGACCACCCAGCTCGATGCCGATCGACTCGGGGCGCTGGGGATACCGGTGGTGCCGATCACCACGGGCCGGTGCTGTCACTTAGATGCTGGCATGGTGAGTGGTGGATTAAAGCTACTCTGCCAGCGACTCGATCCCGCCAAGCTTGATCTACTTTGGGTGGAGAATGTGGGCAACCTCGTTTGTCCGGCCGAGTTTGAGGTTGGTGAGCACCTGAAGGTGGCCCTACTCAGTGTCACTGAAGGAGACGATAAACCGCTGAAGTACCCTGTAATGTTTCGGGAGGCTGATTGTGTGCTGATCACCAAGATCGATCTACTTCCCTATCTGCCGGTCGACGTCGATCGGATTGAGGCCCATATTCACCAGGTCAACCCCCGCTGCACTGTATTGCGGCTTTCGGCTAGTAGCGGTGAGGGGTTCAAGGCCTGGCATCAGTGGCTGTGGCAACAGCTTGCCAAGCACCAGGGGCCGCTTCCCCTGGCGAATCCGATGCCAAGCCCAGCCCTTACCACTGCCCAGGGCTGAGCAACACCATCGTCCGAACCAATGCAAAAACCTAACCACCCCCGACGACTGACCCCAAGCCACGCTGTGTTCACCATGTCAACATGAACCTGAAATCACCCCTCCGCAACCTTCCCAGTGAATCCTTGGCGATGAACCTTTTTAAGCCCTCTAATAGCCGCTTGGGTTACCCTTTTGCGCTGCTAATAGTGCTTTTATTTGCAGTAAGCCTGGCGGGCTGCCGCCAAGCCAACCGATCAGCGCTTGATGGTCCGGTACGGATTGGCTATAGCGCTTGGCCGGGCTGGTTCCCCTGGAAGGTGGCTGAGGAGAGGGGCATGTTCAAGGCCGCTGGTGTGCCGGTTTCGCTGACCTGGTTTGATGGCTACTTGGATTCAATTAATGCCCTCAATGCGGGGCAACTCGACTGTAATAGCCAGACCCTGGGTGACACGATTTCCTCGCTTGCTGCGGGGGCTGATCTGCAGGTGGTGCTCACCAATGACATCTCCTCTGGCAATGATCAAATCATCGCAGCACCGGGGATTCGCAGCGTTGCCGATCTTAAGGGCAAGACAGTGGCCGCCGAGCAGGGGACTGTAGATCATTACTTGTTACTCCTAGGATTGAGCAAGGCTCGCCTCAGCGAAAGAGACATCACCTTTGTGCCCCTTGAAACCGGAGCCGCCGCCGCCGCCTTCGTGGCTGGGAAGGTGGACGCTGTTGGCGTCTTTGCCCCCTTCACCAGCCAGGCCCTGAAACGACCAGGTAGCAAGATCCTGTTCAGTTCCCGCGATTTTCCCGGCGCCATCAGCGACCACTTGGTCTGTAATCGCAGCTTCGTGGCCAAGAACCCCGAAAAGATCCAGCGGATTGTCGATAGCTGGTTCGCCACCCTGCGGGAGATCAAGGCCAATCCTGGCCCCTCCCTTTCGATCCTGGCCAAGCGGGCCGGCGTCAGCGAAGCCGACTACAGGGCCTATGACTCCGGCACCACGATTTATTCCTTAGCCCAGAACCGTGGGGCTTTCCAGGCCGGCAAGACGATGACGTCGCTGCCCTATGCCGCCGTCCAGATCAGCAGCTTCCTCCAGGCCGTGGGTCTGGCGAAGACGGCACCAAAGCTGGATGGTTTGCTTGAGGCACGCTTCGTCGAGGCGGCCAACTAATTCATTGCCCCCGCGCCGCTGCCTTCCCCGCGGACCCAGGCGCCGCTGACCCTCCAACCGCTTCCGCTTCCATGCCAAGCCTCAACCTGCCGTTGAAACGGCAGTTGCAAACCCTGTTGCTGAAGCCCTGGGCGTTGGGGCTGAGCGGGCTAATCCTGCTGTTCGGCTTGTGGGCGGCGGTGGCGGCAGCCGCGGTGGTGGATCCCTTGTTTCTGCCAAGTCCTTGGGCGGTGCTGGCGGCTGGCCAGCAGGAGCTGGCCGCAGGACAGCTCTGGACTGATATCGCCGCCAGCTTGATGCGGGTACTGGGCGGTTTTGGCCTCTCGGCCCTGGTGGCCCTGCCCCTGGGTATCGCCATGGGCTCTAGCACCACGATCTGCCGCCTGCTGGAGCCGCTACTGGCTCTGCTGCGATATATGCCAGCGCCGGCTTTCATCCCCCTGTTGATCATTTATTTCGGCTTGGGAGAATTGCCGAAGATTCTGTTGATCTTTATCGGCACCCTTTTCTTTAATGCTTTGATGATTATGGACGCTGTCAAGTTCGTGCCGCCTGAATTGCTTGAAACCGCCCTTACTCTTGGCGGCCACCGAAGCGATCTCCTCACCCGGGTGATCGCTCCCTGCATCGCGCCCCAAGTCCTGGACGCCTATCGGATCAATATGGCTGCTGCCTGGAATTTGGTGATCGTTGCCGAATTGGTTGCCGCCGATGCAGGCCTTGGTAAGCGCATCAGTTTAGCCCAGAGATTTCTGCGTACCGATCAGATCTTTCTTGGTTTAATCGTGATCGGCTTGATTGGGCTTTTGATAGACCTCGGTTTTCGTTTCTTGATGCGCCGCAGCTGCGCTTGGGCTAACTAATTTCCATGGAACTCTGCCTTGATCAGGTGAGTAAAAGCTTTGGGGAGGGGCGCAAGGCATCCCTGGTGCTCGATCGGATCAGTTTCACGATGCAAACCGGCCAGTTTGTGGCCTTCTTGGGTAGCTCCGGCTCAGGTAAGTCCACGCTGATGCGGCTGGTGGCGGGCCTGGACCAACCCAGCAGCGGCAGCCTCAGCCTCAATGGCCAACCGATTCGCAAACCAAGCGCAGAGCGGGGCATGGTGTTTCAGAAGTACAGCCTCTATCCCTGGCTTACCGCCGCCCAGAATGTGGCTTTCGGCTTGGAATTGCAGCGCTTAGACAAGCAGGAAATTCGCGATCGCACTGCCTTCTTCCTCCAGGTGGTGGGCCTCAGTGATTGGGCCGCCTGTTTGCCACGCCAACTCTCGGGTGGTATGCAGCAGCGGGTAGCGATCGCCCGCGCCCTAGCGGCCAAGCCCCAATTGCTACTGCTCGATGAACCCTTTGGCGCCCTTGATCTACAGATTCGTGAGTCGATGCAGGAATTTCTCCACGACCTCTGGTGCCGAACGGGCCTTTCGATTTTGTTGATCACCCATGACATTGAGGAGGCCCTATTGCTAGCCCAGCAGATCCATATCCTGGCGCCGCGCCCCGGTCGGATCGTGCGCAGTCTGGTGGTGGAGCATGACGGCTCCGATTTGGCCGGCCTTCGCCTTTCAAGGCCTTTCTTGAACCAGCGGCAGGCGCTGGCGGCTGAGATGCGCCAGTTGGATCGGCCCTTGGCCTGAGTACCCGGCTTTGGGGCTGCTAGGGAGCAGGTTCGGCGCCGCTGGGCTGCCACAGCTCCGGGGCGATGTTGAGGTAGACCGCCTCCTGGAACAGGGCTTGTTTGGCGGCGGCATCGTTGCGGGCTTGGGCGATCAGAAACCGTTGGCGCAGCGAGGTAATCAAGCTGCTGCGACGCGGATCGTTGCTGTCGCTGGCGCCCAGCGCCGATCCCGGTGGGGGAGGGGAGCTCATGGCACGAGGTTGACCAATTTGCCGGGCACCACGATCACCCGGCTCGGGGGCTTGCCCTCAAGCCAGCGCAGAGCAACGTCGCTCTCCAGGGCCAACTTTTCCAGGGTGGCTTTGTCGGCATTGGCAGGCACCTCCAGGTTGCCGCGCACTTTGCCCTTGATTTGGATCACCAGGGGGATGGTGTCGCGCAGCAGGGCGGCGGGATCGGCTGCGGGCCAGCGCTGCCGGTGGATGCTGCCCTCGCCACCGAGCTTCTGCCAGAGCTCTTCGGCCAGGTGGGGGGCGAAGGGAGCAAGCAGGATCAGCAGGCTTGCCAGGGCCTCGCTAGCCACGGCTGGGCTGGCCGCCTCTAGCTGTTCACCCATCGCATTGCTGAGCTTCATCAGCTCCGCAATGGCGGTGTTGAACTGGTAATCACCGCTGAGATCGTCGCTGATCGCTTGGATGGCGGTGTGCACCGCCCGGCGCAGTTCGCACTCGCCAGGGCTGAGCTGATCGCCTTGAATCAGCCGTACAGCAGCAGGGCCATTGATCGTCGCTTGCGCCTTGCCTGGGGCTACGGCGTTGTCCCAGCCATCGAGCCTGAGGGAGCGGGCCTCAGCTGCTTCCACCAAGCGCCAGATCCGTTGCAGAAAGCGAAATTGACCCTCGACATCGGCGTCGTCCCACTCCAAATCCTTCTCGGGTGGTGCCTTGAACAGGATGAACATGCGGGCGGTGTCAGCGCCGTAGCGATCAATCACCTTGGCCGGATCAACACCGTTGTACTTTGATTTCGACATCTTCTCGTAGAATACATCGAGCCCATCTCCTGTGATCGGATCGCGCGGGTCGTCGGGATTGGCTACGTCGGCCGGTGCGATGTACTTGCCACTCCGGGGGTTTTTGTAGGTGATTCCCTGCACCATTCCCTGGGTTAGAAGGCGGGTGAAGGGTTCATCGAAGCCCAGCAGGCCCCGATCCCGCAGCACCTTCGTAAAGAATCGCGAGTACAGCAGGTGCAAAATTGCATGCTCGATACCGCCCACGTATTGATCCACCGGCAGCCACTGATCCACCTTGCTGCGTTCGAAGGGCAGGCTGGTGTTGTGGGGATCGCTATAGCGCAGGTAGTACCAGCTTGAGCACATGAACGTATCCATCGTGTCGGTTTCCCGCCGTGCTGGTTGGCCGCAGCAGGGGCAGTTCACCTGCACCCAATCGTCCAATTGGGCCAGCGGCGAGGCACCCTTGCCGCTGAAGGCCACCTGCCGCGGTAGTTCCACCGGCAGCTGCTCGGCTGGCACCGGCACCACGTCGCAGGCCTGGCAGTGGATCACCGGGATCGGGCAGCCCCAGTAGCGCTGCCGGGAAATCAGCCAGTCGCGCAGGCGGTATTGCACCTTGGCGCTGCCCCAGCCCTCGGCCGCAGCGGTCTGGGTGATCGCGTCTTTCGCCTTGCTGCTGGCGAGACCATCGAAGCGCCCGGAATGGATCAGCACCCCCGCTTCGGTCCAGGCACCGCCTGCGTAGGCGTGCTCATCGCTGCCCTCGGGGATAATCACTTGCCGTACGGGTAGTTCGTAGCGGCGGGCAAACAAAAAATCCCGTTGGTCGTGGGCCGGCACCCCCATCACGGCCCCCGTGCCGTACTCGGCCAAGACGTAGTCGGCGATCCAGACGGGCAGCAGCTCACCGTTGGCGGGGTTGCGCACCTGGGCACCGATCGACACACCCCGTTTGGGGCTGTCTTCGGCGGTGCGTTCCTGCTCGCTCTGGCGGCTGACCAGATCGCAGAAGGCTTGCACCGCCGTGGCCTGGTCGCTGCTGGTGAGTTTGGCCACCAGGGGATGCTCCGGCGCCAACACCAGATAGCTCACGCCAAACAGCGTGTCGGCTCGGGTCGTGAACACGGTGATCAGCTCCCCCGTGCCCTGGCCATCAGCATCGACCAGCTCAAACTGGAGCTCTGCGCCCCGGGAGCGGCCGATCCAGTTGGCCTGCATGGTGCGCACCCGCTCCGGCCAGCCGTCGAGCTGCGGCAGGTCATCGAGCAGCTGGTCGGCGTAGGCGGTGATCTTCAGGAACCACTGGCGCAGTTGCCGCTTTTCCACCAGGGCGCCGGAGCGCCAGGAGCGACCTTCCCCATCCACCTGCTCATTGGCCAGCACCGTCTGGTCGACCGGGTCCCAATTGACCGTGGCTTCCCGGCGGTAGGCAAGGCCCGCCTCAAGGAATTGCAGAAAGAGCCACTGGGTCCAGCGGTAGTAATCGCTGTGGCAGGTGGTCAGCTCCCGCGTCCAGTCGATCGAGAGGCCCAGCTGCTGCAGCTGCTGACGCATCGCGGCGATGTTCTTGTCGGTCCAGGCGCCAGGTTCCACGCCCCGCTCGATCGCGGCGTTTTCGGCCGGCAGCCCAAAGGCATCCCAGCCCATCGGATGCAACACCTGCCTCCCCCGCATCCGGGCCGTCCGGGCGATCACATCGGTGATCACGTAGTTGCGCACATGGCCCATGTGCAGGTTCCCCGATGGGTAGGGAAACATCGAGAGGGCGAAGAAGGGCTCGCCGCCCGCCTCGGTTGGCGTGCGGTCGAGCTCCTGCTCCGCCCAGGCCCGCTGCCAGCTGGATTCGATCTGCTCGGGCCGATACCGACTCGGTTCCTTCACGGCGGCAAGGGTCAGGGCCGTGCCGATCGTGCCATAGGGGGGGCCTCAGCCCAGGGCGCGCAGCAGCACCACCTTGGAGCGGTTCAGCAACACCAGGGGGAGTTCAGACTGCTGCTGCAGGGCGAGAAAGTCGGCGTCCTGCCAGCGGAGCGTGCCCCGCAGCTGCTCTCCCCCCTCCATGGCAATGCTCACCTGGGTGGAGTGGCGAATCAACTCCTGCAGGTGCCGGACGCTCGGGGAGGTGGTGTCCAGGCGGGGACCCCGTTGCTCGAAGTGGCTCTGCATAGGATCGAGCGGTTGGCAGGGTTGGATCGGTGCTCCAGTTCAGTAAGTATCAGGGCCTGGGCAATGATTTTCTGATTTTGGATGGCCGCGATGCTGGCGCCGGCGCCGCTGGAGCTGATGGCTGCTTCGGTCTAAACGCCGAAGCGGTACGGCGTTTATGTGATCGCCGCTTCGGGGTGGGCGCTGATGGTGTGATTGTGGCCCTGCCGCCGCGCCAGGGCGGTGAGCTGCGCATGCGGATCTTCAATGCCGACGGCAGCGAGCCTGAAATGTGCGGCAACGGCATCCGTTGCCTGGCCCGCTTCCTGGCCGACAGCGATGGCGACCAACCGGGACGTATCTGGCAGGTGGAAACCCTGGCCGGCAGGATCGTGCCGGAGTTGCGCCCGGACGGTGGCATCCGGGTGGATATGGGCCCCCCTTTTCTGCTCCCCGAGACGGTGCCGACCACCTTGCCGCTGGGTCCAGCCGGGCTGCCCCAGGGCCAGTTGGAGGTGGAAGGCCTGGTTCTGGAGGTGGCTGCCGCCGGCATGGGCAACCCCCATGGGGTGATCCCCGTGCTCGATCTGGCTGCCATTGATCTCGAACGGCTCGGGTCCGCGCTGGAGGTGCATCCGGCCTTCCCAGCCCGCACCAACGTGCATTTCGTCCAAGTGCTCGATCGCGGCCATCTGGTGATGCGGGTGTGGGAGCGGGGGGCTGGCCCCACCCTGGCCTGCGGCACGGGAGCCTGCGCCACCTTGGTCGTGTGCCATCGCCTCGGGCTCTGTGACAACCAGGCCCGCCTCGATCTACCGGGTGGTTCGCTTCATATCGCCTGGGAGGGTGAGGGGCATTCGGTGTTCATGACCGGTCCGGCTGAGGCGGTGTTTGATGGGGTTGTGGTGCCGGGATTGCTGGACCCGGAGCCTGCCACCACCCCGGCAGCATCCCTTGACCCGCAGGACGCAGCCCCCCCTACTCCCGCTGCCCCAGCTACCCCCGCTGCTGCCGCTGCCGCCATCGACTGCGCCACCGCCTGCGTTAATGGCTGCCTGAGGCCCGAGGCCTGCCCCAGTGCCGAGGCCAGGGCCCGGGTGGCCGCCCTGCTGGAGGGCCGCTCCCTCGATGAATTGGTGGCGCTGGCCAGCGCCAGTGGGGAAAGCCGCAGCCTGGGGCGCGGCCCAACCGATGTCGACCCCTGAGCGCCCCGCAGAGCTGGCGGGTTACCTGGATGCTTGTGCCACCACCCCCCCGAGTGCGGGCGTACTTGGGGCCATGGCCGAGGCCCAGCGCAGCGCCTGGGCCAATCCCTCCAGCTTGCATGGCTTCGGTTTGCAGGCGGCGGAGCTGCTGGAGCGCAGTCGCCAGCGGCTAGCCGAACTCCTGGGCGCCGGTCGCCAGGAATTGATCTTCTGCTCGGGCGCTAGTGAGGCCATCCACCTGGCCTTGCTCGGCTTGGGCGGCGCCTTGCCGGCCGGCAGGATCTTGATCTCGGCGGTGGAACATCCCGCCACCGTGGCCGCTGCTGAACAGCTCAGGTCCCGCGGCTGGCAGCTGGCCCAGGTGCCGGTTGACCGCCACGGCGTGATCGACCTCGATGCCCTCAAGGCCCTGCTCGTGCCGCCGACGCGGTTGGTGTCGCTGATCTGGGGGCAAAGCGAAGTGGGCACGCTGCAGCCGCTGGCGGCGGCCGGTGAACTCTGTCGTGCCGCCGGTATCCCCTTGCATGTGGACGCGGTGCAGGTGGTGGGCCATCGCCCCGTTGATTTCGAGAGCTTGCCGGTGGATCTGCTCACCTGCACGGCCCACAAGCTGCAAGGTCCCCGGGGAATCGCGCTGCTGCTGCGGCGGCGCAGCCAGCCGCTGCTGCCCTTGATCGGCGGCGCGCAGGAGGGGGGGCAGCGGGGCGGTACCGAAGCGGTGGTGTTGGCGGCGGGTTTTGCCCAGGCCTTGGCGGAAGCAAGCGAACGGCTCACCCGCTACGGCGGCCACGACCCGATCGCCGGGTTGCGGGATCCCTTGCTGGCCAACCTGCTCGCCCTGCCCGGGGTGAGCCTGAGTGGACCGCTGCCGAACGGCCACGACGGCCGGTTGCCGCACCACATCAGTCTGCTCGTGGCCACAGACCAGGGTGAGCCCCTCTCCGGCCGGGAGCTGGTGCGAAGCCTCTGGCGCCAGGGCCTGGCCGTGAGTAGCGGTTCGGCCTGCAGCAGTAGCGGCAGAGCTGCGGGGGGGGGCAGTGTCGTGCTGCGGGCGATGGGTTTCAACGCGGCGGTGGCTGCCAGTGGGCTGCGGATCAGCCTGGGCCCCTGGCTGAAGCCCGAAAACCTGGAGCGGGTTCCCGAGGCCCTCGATCGTGCCCGCAGGGAGCTGGCTAGCCGCTTGATCGACCGTTAGGGTCAAGTTCCGTTGCCCTAGGGCCATGCTCCCCCCCGACCTGAAAACGGCCGAGGCCGAGGCGCTGGCGTCGTTGCGATCTGCCCTCGCCACCGAACGGCAAGGTCGCTGGCAACTGGAGTTGCGATTCGAAGGGCTGCGCCTACTGCCGCTGGTGCTGCGCCTGACGACAGCCCTGGAGGCTGAAGGGCTGCCGCTGCGGCTGCTGTTCCCAGATGCCGGCGCCGCCGCCCTCGCCCGCCGGGATGGCCCCGAGCTGGCCGCCCGGATCGCCACCTACGGCGATCAGCGTCGGTTGCAGGTGGCCACTGCCAGCTCCGATTCAGGCCAGGAGGCAGAGCCGGGCGCAGCGGCCGCAGCGGTGCTCCTGCTTGTAGCCGCCAGCCAGGCCGACTACGAACTGGTGGAGGGCCTCTGCAGCAACCACCCTGGTGCGGTGGTGTTGATCAACCCCAACCTTGAGGATACTGCCGTCGGGATCGGCAGCGTCGCCCGGGAGCGGCGCCGTGGTTTCCTTTCCCGCTGGCGCACGGCCTACGCCCTCATCCCCCAGGGCGGATCAGCCCTGCGGCGGGCCCATCCCGACGACTGGGAGCTCTACCGGCTCGATCCGGACGGTTTTCGGCTGGCCGCCAGCTTCGACCACAGGCCTGATGGCGAGGAACAAGATGGCGCCTTGCGCGGCGCCGAGGGCGGTGGTTTGGCCGAGACGCTCCGCTCGGTGGATCGGTTGCTGGAGGGGCTGCAACGTTGACCAGCACCGCGTCCCTTAGCAGCCGCATCGCAGCGGACCATGATCCTTGCGCTCCATGGAGCAAGGGATTGGACCGATTCCTCGGCTGCCCCCTCCCCGACTGCTCCGCCCGACTGGTGCCGATGGGGCAATCTGCTTACACTTCGCGAACCTTCCGGCTGCTATGACCTCCTCCAAGCCCAGCCGTTCCTGGAGTGCCGTCGATCTGGCTGCCGCGGCCGCCGTGCTGCTGGCGGCTGCCGGAGTGATCTGGAGCCCCAAACTCAGCGGTGCGGTCGCCAAGGCAACGGGAGCCCTGCGGCCCGTCACCGTCAGTGTGGACGTCAGGGGGGTTCCTACCGCCGATCCGGCCACCCTGTTGCGTAGTGCGGAGGCGGAGGGAAAGGTGGCGATTGTGATCCGCAACCAGCCCCACGGCAGCGTCAAGCTGAAGCGGATCCTGCCTCTAGAGCGGCGCCTCACCATTGTCACGCCTGAAGGCAAGCTCGTATCTGCCCCCGATCCCAACCAGAAGAGCTTCAGTACTTTTGATGGCCGCTTTGTACTCGAGGGCGAGGGTCGCCGCTCCGCTGGCGGGGTGGTCTTCGGCAACCAGACCATCAAGATTGGGGCCCCCGTCGAACTCGAAGGCAATAACTATCGCTTCAACGGCACCGTGACCGATCTTCGCTTTGAAGCTCAGTGAGCATGACGAACTCGTTCCCTAATCCCGCGCTCGGGCCCCGACTCGGGCTTCGGCGCGGGCCCATCGCCATGCTGGGCTTTCGGTCCACCACGCAGCGCTTAGCCCTGTTGGCGGCCATGCCGCTGGCCCTGGGGCTGCAGAGCATCATGAGTGGGGCCGTTGCCCAACCCACCAGCCCGGCGATCCCCGCCAGGGGTGCCAGCCTGCGGCCCCGGCTTGCCGCCCTGCCGCCGCTGCCGCCGCCGCTGGCTGCACCGATCCTGCAATCCCAGGTCAGCTGCCCCTCCCTGCAGCTGCGGCTTTCCAATTTGATCGGTGCCGAGGCTGAGGTCTGGAGTGTGACTGTGGCTGACGCCCGCGGTCGCCTGCTCGCCGATCTGAATGGCAGCCGTCCCCGTGTGCCGGCTTCCAATCAAAAGTTGATCACCACGGCCTTCGCCCTGGATCGGCTCGGACCTGACCATCGGCTCACCACCCAGCTCTGGCGGCTGCCTGACGGGCGACTGAGGCTCACCGGCCAGGGCGATCCTGATCTGGCCCTGCCCCAGTTGCAGCGTTTTACCCGCATGGCGCTGGTCAGCAGCGGGGCTTCGCCGACCAATCCCGTGCAGCTGGAGCTGGCTGAAGAGCAGCCGCAAGACTGGTGGCCCCAGGGCTGGAACTGGGGCGATCGGGGCACCGCCTATGGCGCCCCCGTCACCCGCCTGGCCGTGACCAGCAATGCCATCGACGATGCGGTGATGGATCCACCAGCTCGGCTGCGGACCCTGCTGGGGCGCACGCTGGCAAGCCAGGCCCCCGGGGCGATCGCCCTGAGCGTGGTTCCGGCGCGGCAAGCCATCCTCCCCGCTGCGGCGGTGTTGGTGCATGAGGAGCCCTCAACCTCGATGTACGGGCTGCTGAGCCTGGCGAATACCGAAAGCCATAACTTCACGGCCGAGGTGCTGCTGCGAACGGCTGCCGGCACCTGGGATCTCGCTGAGGCGAACCGCCGGGAGATGGCCTGGCTGCAACAGCAGGGTCTGCCGCTGCAGGGGGTTCAGATCCGCGATGGCAGTGGCCTCGATCGCTCCGGCCGGGTCACCAGTCGCTTTCTAACCGCCCTGTTGCTGCGCATGGATCAGCATCCCTACGCCCGCCATTACCTGGGCTCGTTAGCGGTCGCCGGCCAACGGGGAACCCTGCGCCATCTGTTCAATGGCACCTCCCTCGATGGCATGCTCTATGCCAAGACCGGGACCCTCACCGGTGTTCGGGCGATCAGCGGCGTTCTGCAAACGGCCGATGGACCGCGGTTCGTGAGCGCCATTTCCAATGGTGCCCCAACCCCCAACCGCACGATCGGCCGGCTGATGCAGCAGGTTCAGAATGTCGGTCTTTGTGGGACTTCAACCGCATCCGCTGCTGTAACGACTCCGTAGGCCCCCGATCAGCGCTAACGCTCGATCAACGAGATGTGCTGTGGGGACGAGCAGAGCAATCTTTCAACAATAAAACTAGAGTATCCTAACCCCAAATCTAAGGCTAGGACAGAAAAAGCAAGGGCCAGGGAAAAATCCTGGTCCCCCAAACCCCCCAAAACGCTGAACCCGGGCCTCAGCTGGCCAGGCCCCTGGCGGCCGCCCGCCGCAGCCGCCCGGCACGCCGTTCCCGGTTATTGGGGTCTGGTTCGGCCAGAACGGTGAGCTCCCCAGGGCGGGGCTGGGGTTGGCTGTCCACGTTCTGCAGGCGCACCAGTTCACGCCGACCGCCGAGCACCACCTGGCTGAGTTCCTTGAGCCGACCCTCCAGTTCGCCTAACACCTGTTCGGCGTAGCGGTTGGCCCCTTCCTGCACGTGGGCGGCCTCCTGGCGGGAGCGGGCGATCAGCGCTTCGCACTGCTGCTGGGTCTGTTGGCGGAACTGGAGGGCGTCGTTGTGGAGCCGTTCGGCTTCGCCCTGGCTGTCGCGCTGAATCCGGTTTCCCTCCTGGCGGATCGCCTCCAGCTCGCCGAGGGCTTGCTGCCGGCTGCGCTCGTGTTGCTCCAGCAACTGGCGGTTGCGTTCGGCGGCTTCCAGTTCGAGGTGCTGGCGGCGGGCCTGGGCCTCCTGCTCCAGTTGCTGGCGGCGCGAGGCAAATTGCTGCTCCACCTGGGCCATGCGGCTTTGCAGCTCCTGTTCGGCCTGGGCGGCCTGCTGGCGGGCGGCCAGGATCAATTGCTCGCACTGTTGGCGCGCCTGCTCCCGCAGTTCGGCACCCTGGCGTTCGGCCTCCTGGCGGATGGTGGCCGAGGCGATCAGGCCTTCCCGCTCCCTGCGGGCCTGGTTGAGGATCTCTTCCGCCTGCAGGCGTGCCTTCTCGATGAAGTCCTCCCGTTGGCGCAGCAGATCGTCCGCGAGGGCAATCTGGGCCGGCAGGGCCTCCCGCAGGGAATCCATCATTTCGATGGCGTCCTGCTCGTTGACAAGTCGGCCGCCGCTGAACGGGATGCGACTGCCTTCAAGAACGATGTCCTCCAGCTGGTCCAGCTGGTCGAGAACGGTGATGCGCGCCTCGCTCATGTCATCCGGGAGGTGATGGCCGATTAAAGAGCCTCTGGAGGTCCTGCGCCACTCCCGCCGGCACCATGTGGCTGACATCGCCACCGAACCGTGCCACCTCCTTGACCACCGAACTGCTCAGGAAACTGTGGTGCACGGCGGTGGCAAGGAAAAGGGTCTCGATCGCCGGGTCGAGGCTTTTGTTGGTGTGGGCGATCTGGAGCTCGAACTCGAAGTCACTGAGGGCCCTCAAGCCCCGCAGGATCACGGTGGCGCCGGTGCTGCGGGCGAACTCCACCGTCAGCCCATCGAAACTGCCGACCTCAACCCCGGGCAGGTGGTTGGTGGCGGCGCGGATCTGGTCCAGCCGCTGGGCCAGCGGGAAGGTTGGTTGCTTGAGGGGGTTCTGAAGCACCGCCACCACCAGGCGCTCGAACAGGCGGCTGCTGCGCTCGATCAGGTCGAGATGGCCGAGGGTGAGGGGGTCGAAGCTGCCGGGATAGAGGGCGCGCATGCCAGGGCGGGTGGGGTCAGGTCCTTTGCGTTGGTTCAGGATCGCAGCTCCGCTGCCTAGAGTCTTGCCACGAGCGCACCGCCAGAATCATGTCCGACGTCAGCCTCGATGACGCAGCCAAGAAGACCCTGCTGCGCAAGATTCCCCATGGTCTGTTCATCTGTGGCGTCGCCGAGGGCGACCAGGTCAACGGCTTTACCGCCAGCTGGGTGACCCAGGGATCCTTTGAGCCCCCCCTGGTGGTGATGGCGGTGCGGGCCGATTCGACCAGCAATGGCATGATCTCTCGCACCGGCCGTTTCTCCCTCAACGTGCTGCGGGCGGACCAGAAGGATCTGGCGGCCGTGTTCTTTAAGCCCCAGGCGGCCATCGGTGGCCGCTTTGATGCTGCCCCCTTTCGGCTCGGTCCGCTGGGCTTGCCCATTCTGGAGGATGGCCTCGGCGGCGTGGAATGTGAGCTGGTCGGCACGGTGGCCCATGGCGACCACACCGTGTTTGTCGGTGCGGTGAAAAGCGCCACCCTGCTGCGGGAAGGCGATGCCCTGGAATTGGCTAGCACCGGCTGGCAGTACGGCGGTTGAGCCGCTGCTCCGGTCGTGGCAGTTAGCCCTGAATCCTTCCCCGATCCACTTGAAGCGGTTTCCGATCAGCCTGGGGAAGCTGGGCTTGCCATGCCCGAGCTTGGTACGCCTGAGCTTTCCCCTTGCCTGCTGCAGCAACCGGAACGGCTGAAGGCCCGGCTGCGGGAGGTGCCGGCCGAACCCGGCTGTTATTTGATGCGGGATCGTGAAGACCGCATTCTTTACATCGGCAAGGCCAAGGTGCTGCGCCACCGGGTACGCAGTTATTTCCAGAGTGGCGGCGGCCACGGCCATAGCCCCCGCATCGCCCTGATGGTGCGCCAGGTGTGCGATATCGAGTTCATCGTCACCGATAACGAGGCCGAAGCCCTCGTGCTCGAATCCAATTTGATCAAGCATCACCAGCCCCATTTCAATGTGTTACTGAAGGACGATAAGAAGTATCCTTACCTTTGCATCACCTGGAGCGAAGCCTACCCGCGTATCTTCATCACCCGCCGCCGTCGCGACCGCTCGCCGCTGGATCGCTTCTACGGCCCCTACGTGGATGTGGGCTTGCTGCGCCGCACTTTGGCCGTGGTGAAACGGGTGTTTCCGCTGCGTCAACGTCCCGTACCTCTCTATCGCGATCGCACCTGTCTCAACTACGACATCGGCCGATGTCCCGGGGTGTGCCAGGAAAAGATCAGTTCCGAGCAGTACCACCACGGCCTACGCAAGGTGGCGATGGTGTTTCAAGGTCGCAACGACGAGCTGCTGGATCTGTTGCGCGTGCAGATGGATCGCTATGCGGAGCGCCTCGATTATGAAGCCGCCGCCCGGGTTCGCGACCAGCTGCAGGGGCTTGATGCCCTCAGCACCGACCAAAAGCTCGGCCTGGGCGACAGCTCCGTGAGCCGTGATGTGGTGGCCCTGGCCTCCGATGGGCGGCTGGCTGCGGTGCAGCTGTTCCAAATGCGGGCCGGCAAATTAGTGGGGCGGTTGGGCTACACGGCCGATGCGGTGGCCGCCGATGGCAGTCCCACCGATCCAGGCCGCATCCTGCAGCGGGTGGTTGAAGAGCACTACAGCCAAGTGGAAGCGGTGGAGATTCCGCCGGAGTTGCTGTTGCAGCATCCGCTGCCCCAGCAGGCCCTGATCCACGCTTGGCTGCAGGAGCGACGGGGCCGGCGGCTGCAGTTGGCGGTGCCGCAGCGTCAGCAGAAAGCGGACCTGATCGAGCTGGTGGAGCGCAATGCCTCCTACGAGTTGCAGCGGGCCCAGCGCGGGGCAGAGCAACAGCAACTCGCCACGGAGGATTTGGCCCAGCTCTTAGAACTCCCGACCCCGCCGCGGCGGATCGAGGGCTTCGACATCAGCCATATCCAGGGCAGCGATGCGGTGGCTTCCCAAGTGGTGTTCATCGACGGGCTGCCCGCCAAGCAGCACTACCGCAAATACCGTATTCAAAGCAGTTCGATTCGCGCCGGCCATTCCGACGACTTCATGGCCATGGCTGAAATCATGCGCCGCCGCTTTCGCCGCTGGGCCCAGGCCAAAGCCGAGGGGGCTGACCTGGCCCAGTTACGCCGCGCCGCCGATACGGCCCTGCATACCGGCGGGCTCAATGATTGGCCCGATCTGGTGATGATCGATGGCGGTAAGGGCCAGCTTTCGGCGGTGGTCGAGGCCTTGCGGGAGCTCAACCTGCACGAGGAGTTGGTGGTGTGTTCCCTGGCCAAGCAGCGCGAGGAGGTGTTCCTGCCGGGGGCGAAACTGCCGCTCGAGAGCGACGCCGATCAACTGGGCTTGCAACTGCTGCGGCGCTTGCGCGATGAGGCCCATCGCTTTGCGGTCAGTTTCCACCGCCAGCAGCGGGGTGAGCGGATGAAGCGTTCGCGGCTTAGTGAGATCCCGGGGTTGGGGCCGAAGCGGGTGAGGGAGATCCTGGCCCACTTCCGCTCGATCGACGCTGTTCAAATCGCCAGTCCCGAACAGATCGCGGCTGCCCCCGGGGTGGGGCCTGCCCTGGCCCGGCAGATCTGGGAGTATTTCCATGGTGGGCCCGATTCCGATCCTGGCTCGGAGATTACGGATTTGGCCTCTTAACAACCACTGATCTTCAGGAGTTCCAGGCTTTAGGTGTCGGCCCTATGCAGCGGCCCTATGGTTTCGCCTCCTGCACCGATCCCAAGCACCGCTGTTGCGGACTGGCCCTAATCGACTCGACTTTCCAGCTCGTGATCGCAGCTAAACTGGCAGCCATGATCGTTGGGCTATAACAACTCTTAAGCGGCTCTGTTGATGACGGCGTCGATCCTTTTGTACTCGGCTTGCTCCTCTGGCTTTGGTGCTCTCCAGGCCAGGACGGGAGCCTGGGTCCCGGACAGCAGCCGATCGATTGGCGAGGGTGGCTGTTTTGCCCGCCGGCCCAGCTCGACCCTGGTGGTCTACAGGTAGCCCCTAGCCTGGCCGGCGATAGTGGCGCTACCCATGACGGCCCCGATGACGGCCCTGCCGATGACGGCCCTGATGACGCCAGTCCTCAGCTGGCCCCCCGAGGCCTACCTCTGGTTCAAGACTCTCCACATCGTGGGGGTGGTGGTGTGGTTCGCCGGCCTCTTCTACTTGGTGCGGCTGTTCATTTATCACCGCGAGGCCGAGGAGCTGGAGCCGACCCTCAAGGCAGCCTTCCAGAGCCAGTACGCCCTGATGGAGCAGCGCCTGGCCAACATCATCACCACCCCCGGCATGGTGGTGGCCCTGGCCATGGCGGTGGGGCTGCTGAGCGTCAACCCCGCCTGGTTGCAGCAAGGTTGGATGCACGTCAAATTGGCCTGCGTGGCGGCCTTGCTCGCTTACCACGCCTTTTGCTACCGCTTGATGGGGCAGCTCCGCCAGGGCAGCTGCCCGTGGGGTCCCCGCCAGCTGCGGGCCTTCAATGAACTGCCCACCTTGCTGCTGGTGGTGGTGGTCATGCTGGTGGTGTTCAAGAACCAGTTCCCCACCGGGGCCGCCACCTGGTTCCTGGTGGCGCTGGTGCTGGCGATGGCCGCCTCGATCCAGTTCTATGCCCGCTGGCGCCGGCTAAGGGCCGAACGGGCCGGCTTGCTTGCCGCCACGGCCACCGCCCTGGCGGCCCCGAGTCCTGGCTGGGCCGATCGCCGCCAGGGACCTAGTGGAGACGGTGATGGTGCTGCGGAATGAGGCGTCAACCCATCCGCTTACCGCTGTGTTGCAGCAGGTAGGCCCCGAGAGCTGTCCGACCCAGCTCAATTTCCACTGCCACACCCTCTGCAGCGATGGCAGCCTGGCGCCCGAGCAGCTGGCGGCCCAGGCCCTGGCGATCGGCCTTGAGCACCTCGCCGTGACCGACCACCACGCCCTGGCGGCCCATGGGCGGATCGGGGTTGTCTTCGAGCGGGAACACCAAGCCGGTCGGGCGGCGCCAACCCTGTGGCGGGGGGTGGAAATCAGCTGTCTATTGGAGGGTTGTCTGGTCCACGTGCTCGGCCTGGGCTTTGGGCCCGATCACTCGGCGCTTGAGCCCTATCTGCAGGGCCAGGCGGTGGTGGGTCCGGGGCTGCGGGTCGAGGCGGTGGTGGCGGCGATCCGCTCGGCAGGCGGCCTGGCCCTGTTGGCCCATCCAGCCCGCTACCGGCTACCGCACCAGAGGCTGATTGCCGCGGCGGCGGCCGCTGGGCTGGATGGGGCCGAAGCCTGGTACGACTACGCCATGGGCAGTTGCTGGCGCCCCACACCGCTGGTCTGCGAGGCCATTGCCCGCGATCTGGGCCAACGGGGCCTTTTGCAGAGTTGCGGTACGGATACCCATGGCTTGGCGCTCCAGGGCCGCTAGGGTTTGCTAACAGATACTTTCCGCCCATGGGTCTGTTTGATCGCCTCCTCGGTTCCAGCGCCAACCCGCTGAAGGTTTCGGCCCCATCCGAGCGTCCGAAGCCCAAGAAGGAGAAGGAAACCTTCTTCCTGGACCCCGAGGCCTCCACCAGCCTTGGTGATGTCAATTTCATGCGGCGCTCGAACACGATCCGCCGCACCTTCCCCGGCACTGCCGACAGCCCCGGCAATAAGGAGATGGTGGTGGAGGTGGCTTCCATGGAAGCCCGGCTGGAAACGATGACCCCCGGCCTGGCTGGCACCAGCAGCACCGATGCCGAGGTCGAGGTGAACCTCACCGGCGGTGTGCCCAAAGCGGTGAAGAAAACCTTCGCCCAGACAATGTCACCGGCCCAGTTGGCCCAGAAGCTCAAGGGCACCGCCCTCAGCGGTGTCAACGAACCAGGCAGTCCTGCTTCAATCCGCCCGGTGGACCCCGCCCAGCCGGCTAACACCAACCAGAACGGCAAACCCGGTGCCACCGATCCGTTCAAGGCGATGGCCAAGGAGATCACCAGCTGAGCCCATCAGGGGGTTTCGATCAGGGCCTCGCTGCTGAGCACCAAAGCCCGCAGGTGCTGCAGCGTCTTCTCAGCAGCTCCCTCCCACAGGCCGCGGTGGTGGGCCTCCAGTAAACGCTCGGCCATGTCGCGCAGGGCCCAGGGATTACTGGTGCGTAGGAAACTAAGCACGGATGGCTCATCCAACCAGCGATCGGCTACCGCCCCATAACTCCAATCCGGCACCCGGCCGGTGCTGGCATCGTAGGCAAACAGATAATCCAGGCTGGCGGCCATCTCAAAGCCGCCCTTGTAGCCGTGGCTGGCCATCGCCCCAATCCAGCGGGGGTTGAGCAGGCGCGAGCGGATCACCTTGTCGAGTTCCTTCTCAAGGCGATGCATGCGCGGCCGTTGGCTGCGGGAATGGTCGCCGAACCAAACGGCCGGTGCGCTGCCGCGGAGCTCTTGCACAGCAGCGCTCAAGCCTCCCTGGAACTGGTAGTAGTCATCGGAATCGAGCAGGTCATGCTCCCGGTTGTCCTGGTTGTGGAGCACCACCTGGACCTGACGCAGCCGCTGCTCGAGGCCGCTCCGATCCGCCGTCGCCTCGATTCCCGCCAAGGCAGGGTCGCCGGCGCCGCTAGTCCCGCCAGCTCCTGAACCGCCATCCGCCGTGATCGCTTCGCCATAGCGCCAGGAGCTCCACTGCAGAAAAGCCTCGCCCAGGTCGGCGCGGCTCTCCCATTGGCCGGAGTCGATCAGGGCCTGCAGGCCGGCCCCGTAGGCCCCGGGAGCGGAGCCGTAGACCCGCCAGGCATGGCCCTCCTGCCGGGCCGCCGCCGCCAGGGGGTTGGTGGCTTCAGGTTCGTCAAGGCCGGCCACCAGCTGGCAAGCCCGGTTGAACCAGCCCACCAACTGGGGAAAGGCATCACGAAATAGCCCTGAAATTCGAAGCGTCACATCCACCCGCGGCCGCCCCAGCTGGGCCAGGGGCAGCACCTCCAAATCCACCATCCGGCGGCTCGGACCATCCCATACCGGCCGCACCCCGACCAGGGCCAGGGCCTGGCCGATGTCTTCGCCACCGTTGCGCATCGTGGCCGTGCCCCAGACCGAAAGGGCCAGATGGCGTAGGTCATCTCCCTCCACCTGGAGGTGCTCTTCGAGCAGCAGTTCGGCGCTGCGGCGGCCCAAATCCCAGGCGGCTTCGGTCGGCAACCCGCGCAGATCGACGCTGTAAAAGTTGCGACCCGTGGGCAGCACATCGGGCCGACCGCGGCTGGGGGCGCCACTGGGACCGGCGGCAATGCGCCCGCCCGCCAGGCCCTGGAACAGGGCCTGGCGTTCGGCTGCGCCACAGGCCAGGAGATTCGGTAGCAGCTGTTCCCGTACATGGGCCAGCACGGCCTGGGTGGAGCTGCCTGGAGCCGGGCGGGGAGGCCCTTGGCTAGCCGCAGCTGGCGGGGGCTCGCTGGCGGCGGCCAGCGCCTGCTCCAGTAGCTCCAGCGCCCGCTCTTCCAGTCGGGCGATGCCGTCGCCGCAGTGCCGCAGGGCTGCAGGGGTGCCACTGTCGCCGGCAGGGGCCGCCTCGCCCCCGGGCGATGCCGCTGCCATCGCCTCCAACCGGCGGCGATCGGCCGGATCGAGCAGCGTTTCCTCCCGATCCGCCCAGGGATCCAGCTCCAGGCCCAGGTCAAGGGCTAGGGCCTGGGTGAGACCGGGCAAGCCGGCCTGGGGGGGGCGGGCCAGGCAGAGCAGCAATTCCGCCAATTTGCCCGCTTCCGGCAGGCAGCCATAGGTATGCAGGCCCAGCCGGATCTGGGCCTCTTTCAACTCGCAGAGATAGCCATCGGCGGCAGAGAGTCGCGCCTCCAGGCAGCTGGGGCTTGGATCGATGCCGGCTCCTGGGAGCTGGAGTTGGGCCAGCTGGCGCTCCAGCAGCTGCCGCAGCGGCTCGGCCCGTTCGGCCCCCAGTTGGCGCGCCTCCCAGTATTCGTCGAGCAGGGCTTCTAGGGCCTGGAGCTCCCCATGCAGACCGGCCCGGCCCAGCGGCGGTGTGAGGTGGTCGAGGATCACGGCCTGGGAGCGCCGCTTGGCCTGGCTGCCCTCGCCGGGGTCATTGACGATGAAGGGGTAGAGGTGGGGCATCGGACCCAGCGCCCATTCCGGGTAGCACTGGTCGCCCAGCCCCACCGCCTTACCGGGCAACCATTCGAGATTGCCGTGTTTGCCCACGTGGACCACCACCTGGCAGCCAAACGTGGTTCGCAACCAGAGGTACTGGGCCAGGTAAGCGTGGGTGGGGGGCAGATCGGGGCTGTGGTAGGTGAGTTCGGGTGCGCGGTCGTAGCCGCGGTCGGGCTGCACGAGCAGGGCCACGTGGCCGAAGCGCAGGCCCCGAATTGGGAAAGCCGGCCCCCCCGCCTGGTTGGTTTCGAGGCTTGGGTCCTGGTCTGGAGCTCCCCAGACCGCCTCAAGTCGGTCGCGGCCTTCCTGGGGCAGGGTTGCGTACCAACTCTGGTAGCTGCTGAGCGGCAGCTGGTCCAAGGCGGGGCGGTGGCCGCTTTCGGGGTCGTTGGTGCGGCCTTTGAGCAGCAGCTGGATCAGGGCATCGCCATCGGCGGGCAATTGGGGTGGCGCTGCACCCTGACCAGGGGCCGCCTGCGGCGCGGCGGTGGAATGCTCCAGCTGGTAACCCGCCGCCGCCAGCCAAGTCAGCATCAAGCTGGCACTGGCGGGGGTGTCGAGCCCCACCCCATTGGCCAGACGGGAGTTCCGCGTTGGGTAGTTGGCGAGCACCAGGGCAACGCGGCGCTGGCTTGCCGGCGTGCGGGCCAAGGCGATCCAGCCCTCCAGCAGTTGGGCGATCCAGGCGAGGCGGGCTGGCTCCGGCTGGGCGTGGTGCAGGGCCGTCCCCAGGGCAGCGTGGCTTGTGGTCAGCTCTTTGAAGGCCGCCACCCGGGTGCTGATCCGACCATCCAGTTCGGGCAGCACCACCTGGAGGCTGAGGTCGAGTGGGCCGAGGCCAATGCTGCTCCCCTGCCAACGCTCGCGGCTGCGGCCGCTGCAAAGCATCTGCAGCACCGGAACGCCCAGGCGCTCCCAGAGGGGGGCGCCCAGACCCGCCTCCTCAAACCGCACCGAAGCGAAGCCCGTGCCACACAACACCGCCTCAACCGCTTCGCGGCGATAGAGATCAGCCACCCCCTCCTGCACTGCGGTATCCCGCAAGCTGCTGACCCACAGCCCCCGCGGCGCCAGTCCCCGCTGGCGCAGGGCCGCCAAGGTGGCTTCCATCAGCGCCGTATCAGCGGCCAACTGCTGGGCCCGGTAGAGGATCACGCCCACCCGCGCCCCCTGCTCGTCCCGCCAGTCGTGGCGGAGGGGATCGGCGGCGGGGTCCACCGCTGGTAGCGGACAGCTCTGCTGGGCTTGAACCCGATCGAAACAGCCCAGCGCCCGGGCCAGGTTGGTGGGGCCCCCCTCCCGCAGGCAGCCGGCCAGGGCCACGGCCAAGGCGGGATCGCCGTTGCCCAGATCGGCCAGGGCCCACTCTTCCTCAGCGGTACCCGCCAGCACCAGCAAGGTTCGACCGATCGCGCCGCGGCTCCAGGCCTGGAGCCTCTCGAGGCCATAGCTCCAGTGCCCCCGGCCGCCTAGCAGGCGCACCACCACCAGGTTGGCTGTAGCCAAGGTGGTGGCAACGTAATGGTCGATCACGGCGGGATGGCCGAGGGCCGCCAGGTTCAGGGCCCGCAGGGAGCAGCGGATCAAGCCAGGCTGCGCCTCCAGCACGGCGGCGACGGCCCTTAAATCGGTGTCGGCGCTGCTGAGCAGCACCACGTCGGCGCCCTCCTGCTCCACGAAGGCGAGGCTGCCGTCGTCGGGCCCGCAGGCGCCGGGGATGGTGGCGAGTCGATGCATGAACCCCATCCTGCAGTCCGCAGTGAGAAGATCGCAGCATGTGATCCGCCAGCCATGCATCAATTCCTGCCCTATGCCTGGTTCGGTGGTGCCTGTGTTCCCTTCGCCGAAGCCACCTTGTCGGTGGCGACCCACGCCCTCCATTACGGAACCGGCGCCTTCGGGGGTATGCGCGGCCTGCCCAACCCCAACGATCCAGGCGAGGTGCTGCTGTTCCGGGCCGACCGCCATGCCAGGCGACTGACCCAGAGCGCCCGCTTGTTGCTGACGGAGCTCAGTGAGGAGACGGTGCACAAGGCGATTCATGCTTTCCTGCAGGCCAATAAACCGCGTAAATCATTTTATCTGCGTCCATTTGTTTATACCTGCGGCCTCGGCATTTCGCCGCGGCTGCACGATGTGGAAACTGATTTTTTGATCTACGGCATCGAAATGGGTGATTACCTCTCGCCGGAGGGGGTCAGCTGCCGTTTCAGTAGCTGGACCCGCCAGGAGGATCGCTCCCTACCGCTGCGGGGCAAGATCAGCGGTGCCTACATCACCAGCTCCCTGGCCAAAACCGAGGCCGTCAAGAGCGGTTTCGACGAAGCCCTGCTGCTCAATAGTCGCGGCAAGGTGAGCGAGGCCAGCGGCATGAACCTGTTCATCGTGCGGGAGGGCGTGCTGATCACCCCATCGGTGGATCAGGACATCCTGGAGGGCATCACTAGGGCCAGTCTGCTTGAGCTGGCAAGGGCGATGGACATCCCCGTGCTGGAGAGGCCGGTGGACAAAACGGAGTTGTTCGTGGCCGATGAGGTCTTCCTCAGCGGTACCGCGGCCCGGGTCACGCCGGTCCGGCGCCTGGAAACTACCGATTTGCCAAACCGCAGACCGGTGATGGAGAAGCTGAGGGACCGTCTGATGGCGATCACAGAAGGGCGGGATCCCGCCTATGAACACTGGGTCACCCGGATTCGCATCGACGCCTGATGGTTGCCGCTACCCCTACCACCACCCGCCGCATCGGATTCCTCGAGCGACTCCACGACCCGTCGCGGCCCGTGTTGGTCTTCGATGGGGCCACCGGTACTTCCCTTCAACAGATGGACCTCAGCGCCGAGGATTTCGGTGGCGCTGCCCTGGAGGGTTGTAACGAAAACCTGGTGATCACCCGTCCCGATGCCGTGCAGGCGGTGCACCGCCAGTTCCTGGAGGTGGGTGCCGACGTGATCGAAACCGATACCTTCGGGGCCGCTTCGATCGTGCTGGCCGAATACGGGTTGGAAGCCCAGGCCTTCGCCCTTAACAAACGGGCCGCTGAACTCGCCCGGGAGATGGCCGATCTCTACAGCACGCCAGCCAAACCTCGTTTCGTGGCTGGATCGATTGGACCCACCACCAAGCTGCCGACCCTTGGTCATATTGATTTCGACACCATGAAGGCCTCCTTTCGCGAGCAAGCCGAGGGCTTGCTGGCGGGGGATGTGGATCTGTTCATTGTTGAAACTTGCCAGGACGTGCTCCAGATCAAGGCCGCCCTCCAGGGGATTGAAGAGGCTTTCAGCTCCAGCGGTCAAAGGCGGCCGTTGATGGTTTCGGTCACGATGGAAACCACCGGCACGATGTTGGTGGGTTCTGATATTGCCGCGGTGGTGGCGATTCTTGAACCTTTCCCGGTGGATGTCCTCGGCCTTAACTGTGCGACTGGGCCCGAACAGATGAAGGAGCATGTGCGCTATCTCAGTGCCCATAGTCCGTTCGTGGTGAGCTGCATTCCTAATGCCGGCCTGCCAGAAAACATCGGCGGCGTCGCCCACTACCGGCTGACGCCCACCGAAATGCGCATGCAGATGATGCACTTCGTGGAGGATCTGGGTGTGCAGGTGATCGGCGGCTGCTGCGGCACCACTCCGGCCCATATCCAGGCGCTGGCCGAGCTGGCCGCCGATCTGCAGCCGGCTGCGCGATCGGTGCGACCCAGTGATCGTGGCAGGGTTGGGGGAGCGGAATCGGGCCAAGCCCTTGGCTATGAACCTGCAGCAGCCTCACTGTACGGTGTAACTCCCTACCATCAGGAAAACTCTTTTTTGATCATTGGCGAGCGGCTGAACGCCAGCGGTTCGAAGAAGGTGCGGGAGCTTTTGGCCGAGGAGGATTGGGATGGACTGGTGGCGGTGGGCAGGGGGCAACTGAAGGAGAATGCCCATGTCCTTGATGTGAATGTGGACTATGTAGGCCGCGATGGCGAACGGGACATGCGCGAATTGGTGAGCCGATTGGTCACCAATGTAAATCTGCCGTTGATGCTCGATTCTACCGAGTGGCAGAAGATGGAGGCTGGTCTAAAAGTTGCCGGCGGCAAGTGCATCCTCAATTCCACCAACTACGAGGACGGCGACGAACGCTTCTTCAAGGTGCTTGAACTGGCTCGTAATTACGGCGCTGCTGTGGTGGTAGGCACCATCGACGAGGAGGGTATGGCCCGCACCGCCGAGCGAAAGTTCGCAATTGCGCAAAGGGCCTATCGCGATGCCCTTGAATTCGGCATCCCTGCCCAAGAGATTTTCTATGATCCTTTAGCCCTACCCATCTCCACGGGCATTGAGGAGGATCGCTTCAATGCCGCTGCCACCCTGGCCGCAATCCGTCAGATCAGGAGCCAGCTACCAGGGGTGCATGTGGTTTTGGGGGTGAGCAACGTCAGTTTCGGGCTATCGCCAGCGGCGCGGATCGTGCTGAACTCGGTCTTTCTGCACGATTGCTGCGAAGCGGGCATGGATGCGGCGATCGTAAGCCCGGCCAAGATTCTGCCGATGGCCAAGATCAGCGAAGAGCATCAGCAAGTCTGCCGAGATCTGATCAACGACCGCCGCCGCTTCGACAACGGCATCTGCAGTTACGACCCGCTCACCGTTCTCACCACCCTGTTCGAGGGCGTCTCCGCCAAGGAGGCGCGGGCCTCTGGTCCTTCCCTTGCCGATCTTCCCGTCGAGGAGCGGCTCAAGCAACACATCATCGATGGCGAAAGGATTGGACTAGAAACAGCCCTGGGCGAAGGCCTGAGCTCCTATCCGCCCTTGCAGATCATCAATACTTTTTTGCTGGATGGCATGAAGGTGGTGGGCGAGTTGTTTGGTTCCGGCCAGATGCAACTACCGTTTGTGCTGCAGAGCGCTGAAACGATGAAGGCCGCCGTTGCCTTTCTCGAGCCCCACATGGAAAAGCAGGAAGATGCCGATGGTAATCCAACCAGTAACAGTAAGGCAAAATTTCTGATTGCAACCGTCAAGGGTGATGTTCACGACATTGGCAAAAATCTTGTCGATATCATCCTGACGAACAATGGCTATGAGGTTGTCAACCTGGGCATCAAGCAGAATGTCGACGCGATTGTAGAGGCCCAGCAAAAGCATCGGGCCGATTGCATCGCCATGAGCGGATTGTTGGTGAAATCCACCGCGTTCATGAAGGATAATCTCCAGACCTTTAATGATGTTGGCATCAGCGTGCCAGTCATCCTTGGCGGTGCTGCCCTCACGCCGCGTTTCGTCCATGGCGATTGCCGCGCCGTCTATCGCGGCCAGGTGATCTACGGCCGAGATGCCTTCGCCGACTTGCGGTTCATGGATGCCCTGGTCGAGGCCAAGGCCGCCGGCCGCTGGGATGATCTGCAGGGCTTTCTGGATGGCCCACCGCCCGGTCTGGGCCTGGAGGCCGCTGAGCGCGCCGAAGCGCTGGAATCCGGCAGCGAAGCAGCGCCCAGCGCCAGCTTAGAGGCCGGTGCCAATCCGAGCGGCCCATTACCCCCCGCCATCGCCAGCGAGCTCGGCGCCGTTGCTGGGCCCATCGACGACCCCGCAGGGCGATCCGAAAGCGTGGCTGAAGAAGCACCCCTCAACCCCCCCTTCTGGGGAGCCCAGCTGCTCAGCGAAACCGATATCGACCTGCAGGAGGTGTTTAGCTACCTCGATCGCAATGCACTGTTTGCCGGCCAGTGGCAGTTGCGCAAGGCCCAGCAACAGAGTCGCGAAGACTATGAGGCCATGCTAACGGCGAAGGCGGAGCCAGTTTTAGCCCACTGGATTGAGCGTTGCCTTGAGGAAAAGCTGCTCACCCCCCGGGTGGCCTACGGCTACTTCCCCTGCGGCCGTGAGGGTAATGCGGTCGTGGTCTTCGACCCCACCGGGATGGCTCCCGGGGCGGCACCGGGGGAAGCCAGCACCCCCTTGGGCCGCTTCGACCTACCCCGCCAGCGCGCAGGCAATCGCTATTGCGTTGCTGATTTCTACCGGGACCTGCAGCCCGGCCCCGATGGCGCCCTGCATGCCGCCGATGCAATCCCGATGCAGGCCGTCACCATGGGCGAGCAGGCAACAATCTATGCCCAAAAGCTTTTTGCTGCCGATCGCTATAGCGATTACCTCTATTTCCACGGCCTTGCGGTGCAGATGGCCGAGGCCCTGGCGGAGTGGACCCACGCCCGCATTCGGCGCGAGCTTGGCTTCCCCGATCCCACGGCCATGCCACTGCGGGATCTGCTGGCCCAGCGCTACCGCGGTAGTCGCTATTCGTTTGGCTATCCGGCCTGCCCCAACGTCGCCGACTCCCGCCAACAACTGGCCTGGCTAGGAGCCGAAGCGATCGGATTGACGATGGATGAAAGCGACCAGCTCGAACCGGAGCAAAGCACCACGGCCCTGGTGGCCCTCCACAGCAGGGCCCGCTATTTCAGTGCTTAAGCCACGCCCTGCTGGGCCTTGGCTTGGTTGTGCCTAGCGACCTGGGGCAGCCCATCCGGCTGGCTCCATGGCAGGCTCGAGGTTCCCTTGCCTGCCTTGCCATGGCGATTGCTGGTCCCGGTGGTGTCGATGACGCCATCGCCGCAGGTCTCGACCTTGACGGCACCCCCATCCCGCTCGAGATGCTCGGCCTCTACAACGAAGTGATGGAGCTCGAAAGCCAACGGGCCCGTAGCGGCGTCAAGAAATCGATGCGCAACCGGATCGTCAAGACCGGCTCCAAGCATTTTGACCAGGCCACCCTGGACGCGCGGCTGCAGGCCGCTGGCTGGGAGGGTCTCAAGGCCAAGGAAGTGGCGTTCTTCTACGGCTGAGGGCTGCGAATGCGGAGCCTCCTAGGGCTGAGCCGCCCTAGCGCTGGGTTGCGGGGCTGTGGACGGGCTGCCGCAGCAGTGCGGTGGCCCAGGGCGCCAGGGTCTGCCCCAGGCGTCCCAGACCGGTGTTGCGCTGAGCGCCAGCGGTGGCCTCAGTTGCAAAGGTCCTCCAGGCTGTCGATCACCTCCTGCTGAAATTCTTCCAGATCACTGGAATCGCTGAGGTCAATCCCTTCCCCGGCAGCGTTTTGGGACAGTTCCTGGAAATGGAAAGCCCCTTCGCCATGGGCGAGGAACTCCATGGCGGAGGCTTCACCGCTCTCCTTGTAGGCGTCGCAGAGGGCCATGAAGGCCGCATCCTCGGTGAAATCCCAGCTCATGAAGTGGCGGTTGTGCGGAGGGTGGAATGGTCCATCCCAAGACCTTTAACGCCTACCCCCCGGAATCCGTCAACCATCCGTCAGCTTTTGGTGCTTCTCCCATCCAGACTCCTGCACCGGAGTCACCCCCTGCTGGCATGTCCCCACCCCCCCTCGATCCGAGCCCCCCAGCCAAGCTGCCGCCCCCTGGGTCCAGCCTCAACGTGCTCGGTGAACCGTTGCTGGTCTGCGGCTGTCAGCCCTCCACGGGCTGGTTCCGCGATGGCAATTGCCGAACCGATCCGGCCGATCTTGGCCGCCACACGGTTTGTTGCGTGGTCAGCGAAGCCTTTTTGGCTTACACCCGGGCCCAAGGCAACGACCTCAGCACGCCGGCCCCGGCCTACGGCTTTCCAGGGCTGAAGCCGGGGGATGCCTGGTGTGTGTGTGCCCGGCGTTGGTTGGAGGCCTACGAGGACGGGATGGCACCGCCGGTACGCCTCGAAGCCTGCGAGAGCAGCACCTTGGAGGTGATTCCGCTGGAGCTGCTCAAGCAGCATTCCCTGGCCTGAGTGCGGGAGAACGATCGCGCCCAGGGTGCGGGGATGGCGCATGATGGGCAGCGCCAAGCCGATGCCGCGCCCAGGCGCTGCGGCCACCGGAGAGTCCATGGGTCTGCGTCTCACTCTGCTCGGTCGCGGTGCCTGGGGGGGCACGTTGGAGCAGCTCTGGAGCGCCCAGGGTCACCAGGTCCGCAGTTGGTCGCGCCGCGATGGTGGCACTCCCCTGCCGCTGCTCGTCGATAGCGATCTCGTCGTGGTGGCGGTGTCGATGGTGGCGGTGCAGTCGTTGGCCAAGCTTCTGCAAGACCACTGGCCCAGCGCCCTGCCCCTGCTGAGCTGCAGCAAGGGCATCGACCTCGAAGGCCTCTGCACCGCAAGCCAGCTGTGGCGTCAGCACCTTCCCCAGGCACCGCTGGCGGTGCTGAGTGGCCCAAACCTGGCCGAGGAGCTCAACCGGGGCCTCCCGGCCGCCAGCGTCATCGCTAGCCACGATGGCCAACTGGCCAGCCTGCTGCAAAGGGAACTACGCACCACCAACCTGCGCTTGTACACCAATGTTGATCCGATTGGCACCGAGGCCGCCGGTGCCCTGAAGAACGTGATGGCCCTGGCGGCCGGGATTAGCGATGGTCTTGGGCTCGGCGCCAATGCCAGGGCCTCGCTCCTCACCCGTGGTTTAGCGGAGATCGGGGTCGTGCTGGAGGCGCTCGGGGGCCAACCAGCCACCCTCTACGGCCTCGCCGGTCTCGGTGACCTGCTCGCCACCGCCACCAGCAGCCTCAGTCGCAACCAGCGTTGCGGCGCCTTGCTGGCCTCAGGCCTCAACGAGGAGCAGGCATTGGAGCGGATCGGAGCCACCGTGGAGGGTCCACGGACGGCCCGCGCCAGCTTGGTGCTGGCCAGGCGCCAGGGCTGGCGCCTGCCGATCTGCGAACAGGTGGTGTCGCTACTGGATGGGGAGATCGATGCCCCAGGAGCGGTGCGGGCGCTGATGGAGCGGGATCTGAGGCCAGAAATTGCCGAACAGCAATGCTGAGCCGTTCCGATCCCCAGCGATCCAGTTCAGATCAGCCCCAGCCGCCAGCCAGCCACCGGCCTGGGCTGCTGCGAGCGGTGTTGATCGAAGCCTTCAGCAGCGGCCCCTTCACGGGCAATGGCGCCGCGGTGGTTGCCCTGGAGGGGCCGGCCCCCGACGCCTGGATGCAGGCCCTGGCCACCAGCCTGCGCCAGTCGGAAACGGCCTTCCTGCTGCAGCTCGATGGGCAGTGGATGCTGCGCTGGTTCACCCCCAGCTGCGAAGTGCCGCTCTGCGGCCATGCCACCCTCGCCGCCCTGCTGGCGCTGGGCCATTGGGGGATGCTTGAGCCTGGCGGGACCGCCTCTCTGCATACCCGCAGCGGTCCGCTGCTGGTTGGTCGGGATGCGGAGCAGCCATGGTGGGGCACGTTGGTCCTGCCTGCGGCGGATCTGGTCCCAGCAACCTTGCCCCCGGACTTGGCCAGCCTGTTACAGGAGCGGCTTGGCTGCCTCCCGGAAGCCTGCTGGGGCTCGGAACTCGGCTACGGGGTGGTTCTGCTGCCGCCGGCAGCCCCGCTGGCTGCGATGGCCAGCCTGGCCGACCGACTGCAGGCCCCCCTGAGCCGGGGCCTGGTGCTGATGCAGGCGTTGCAACCCGTGCCGGGTGTGCCGCAGATTTGCGGCGAAGATGCGGATTATCAGCTGCGGTTCTTTGCGCCTGGCCTGGGAATCCCGGAAGATCCCGTCACCGGATCGGCCCATGCCCTGGTGGCTCGCTGGTGGCAGGAGCGGTTGGGGAGGAAGCTCGTGCGGGGCTGGCAATGCTCCGACCGGCCGGGGGGCATGGTCTGCGAGGCCGCTTCATCCGGCATGATCCGGCTGTCTGGATCAGGACATCTCCTATGGGATGGAACCTTACCCATCGCCTCGGGCGGCTGCGCCAACGAGCGACTCGGGGCTACCGCAGCAGCGTTTCGGCCGGAGCCAGCCGATTGGAGCGCCTGGCGCGCAGCAACCCGCTTGCCGTCCTCCACGCCATCTGGCGCCATCCCCTGCTGATCAGCGTCCCGTTAGCGGCCCTGGCGATTGGGGCCGGATTCGGCGCCCAGGCGTTGCTGCGTCCGTCCACATCGCCCGCCGATGCCGATCTGCTGGACAGCCTGATTGCCAGCCCCAGGCCACCCACCCCAGAGCAGCAGCCAGGGGCTGCCACGATCGGGACCAGCGCCAACCCAGCGCCTAGCGGGCCTCCAGTTGCTTCAGCAGCCTCTAGCGCCGATGGTGCATCCGCACTGATTTCCTCCGGCCTGCGGGCCCATCGGGCCGCCGCCAGCGGCGCCGGCGGCGCCGGGCTGGTGGAACCCGAATCAGGTCCCAGCCTGGGCTTGGAGATCCGGGTGGCGCTGCTGAAGTTGCCTCGTCATCCTGATTTCGCGGCCACGGGTCCCTGGCGGCTAGAGGACCGCAACGGGCGCATCCTCAGCCAGGGATCGGCCGCCGTGGCGCCGGATCCGGCCGCCTACCTCGACCAGGAATCGGAGTTATGGCTGGAAACCGGCGCCGCCCACCAGCTGATCAGTGCCGGCCGTCGGTACGAAGGGCGGTTTCGGATCCTGCGCGGCAGCAATGGCCTGCAGGTCATCAACCATCTGCCGCTGGAAAGCTACGTCAGTTCGGTGGTGGGAGGGGAGATGCCCACCGGTTGGAACCGCGAGGCGCTCAGGGCCCAGGCCGTGGCTGCCCGTTCCTATGCCCTGGCCCACATGGCCCGACCCGCCGATAGCCACTGGCACCTCGGCGACACCACCCGTTGGCAAAATTACGAAGGACTTTCCAGCGTCACCGCCTCAACCAGAGATGCGACCAGCAGCACTAGCGGAGTGATTCTCAGTTATCAAGGTGGAATCGTCGAGAGTCTTTATGCTGCTACGCAGCAAATCGTAGAGGAAGCCCATGGAAATCTTGGCGCAAGTATGAGTCAAACCGGGGCCCAGGAACTTGCCCAGCAGGGCCTTCGCTACAACGAAATCCTCGCCCGCTATTACCAGGGTGCCTCCCTGGCCCGCCTTCAGGCCGGTGCGAGCTGAGCGCTGGCTTCAGCGGGCCGTCGAGGTCTCAGCTACGGCGCTGGCTGAGGATGCCTTGGTGCCGCTTCAAACACGCCTGCTCGAGCAGCCGGGCCTGGCTCCGTTCACGGTGAGGGAGCTCCTGGCCCGGCCACCGCGCTATCTGCGCCCGGAGGGCCCCAAACCCAACCCCTTTCTCCCCTGGGACCGGCCCCTGGAGGTGGGCTTGTTGGGAGATAGCCATGTGCTGCTGCTCAACAAGTATCCGGTCCAGTTTTGCCACCTGCTGGTGATCACCCGCCAATGGCAACCCCAAACCGGCTGGCTTGATCCTGCCGATTGGCGCACGGTGGCGGCCGTGGCAGCCGATACCGGCGGCCTGTGGTTCTTCAACAGTGGGGCCACCGCTGGCGCCAGCCAACCGCACCGACACCTGCAGCTGTTGCCGCGCCGAGAAGGGGAAGCCAGCTGCCCCTTAGCTCCCCAGTTGGAGGCCCAGCTGCGCGGAGAAGTCGGCGGCTGGCCCTGGTCCTACCGACTCAGTCCCCGCCACGACCCCGTGCATGGCACAGACCTGGAAGGCCTTTACGCCAGCCACTGCCAAGATCTGGGAATCGGCAAGCCGGGCTCTGGGCTGCCGCCCCGCCAGGCCTACAACTTGATTTTCGACGACAACTGGTTTCTCACCGTATTGCGTTGCCGCGAACATGGTGCCGGTTTCAGTGTCAACGGGCTTGGCTTTGCCGGCTATCTGCTCTGTACGGAGGGCTCCGATCGCGGCTGGCTGGAGCGGCATGGCCCCTTAGCCCTGTTGGCTTCCGTTGCATCCCCACCCAACTGCCAGCCCAACGTATCGCCAGACCCCTGGAGCTGAATTCCGTGCTTCCACGGTTGCGCCTGCGCTGAATTTCAGGGTCTCTAGATAGGGGAGCAACGCCCGCTCCCAATCCAAGCGTCGCGGTCTTTCCGGGGCGTTCAGCAGGGGAACCGACCAGTCGGCACGGGCCCTGTTTTATCTACAGATTCATTCATCTTGTAATCCCATGGTCAAGAGCCTCCCCCCACGCCGGACGCGGCGCCGCTGTGCCCTGGTCCAGCGCAATCGCTTGGTGGAAGCCCACCGCGAGTTGGTCCGTCCGATTGCCTTGCACTACTGCCGTTGTAGTCGAGAGAACCTTGACGATCTGCTGCAAGTTGGCTTGCTGGGACTGATCCGCGCCGCCGAACTATTCAACAGCGACCAGGGTACACCGTTCACCGCCTTTGCTAGGCCCCATATTCGCGGTGCAATTCTTCATCACTTGCGTGACATCGCCCCGACCGTAAGACTACCGCGTCGCCAGGCGGAATTGCAGGAACGACTAGCGAAATTAGAACGGCAGTTGATGGTGCAGGGCTGTTCAGCCAAGCCTGCCGACTTGCAAGATCGGCTCGGTATCGATGCCGGCCAGTGGGAGCTGCTGATGCGCCAGCGGCAGCTGAACCGACCCACCTCGTTTTCGGAGCTGCCAGCGGAGCTGCTGGACGTGGCCAATGACGGGGTTAACGACGCCGTTAACGACGTCAACAATCCTGCCAGCGAGTCGCAGGCCCCCGGACTGGTCAGCGTGGCGAGCTTGCTGGAGAGCCTTGATCCGCGCCAGCGTCTGGTGGTCCAGCAGGTGGTGCTGGAGGGCCTCAGCTACCGCCAGATCGCGCGCCGGCTGGCGGTGAGTCCGATGACGGTGCAGCGTCTGTTGCATCGCGGCCTGGAGCAACTACGCGGCAACTTGGAACAGGACTCGCTCAGGACACCTGGCCCTGTTGATCCCGTTCAATCTGTTGTTCGAGCGTGTTGATCGCGGCGTTGAGGGCTGCCAGGCGCCGTTCAGCGGCATCGCGGCAGTAGCTCAGCAGCCGCAGCTTGGTCGCCTGGTGTTGGCGCCAGGCGGCCGGGGCATCGATCGATGCTGAACAGAAGCCAAAGGGAGGAAGCATCAGGCCCAAGATCACGGCTTGTGTTCTAGCGGCTGGCTTCCGCTGCCGTGCCCGGGGAGCCTTTGGCGGCTGAACCAGGGGCCCCCTGCGGGGCAAGATGGGGGGCCAAGGGGACGCAACCGGAGTGTTGATGGCCAACGGCGCAGCGGCGAGACGGGCCAGCCCTGCGCGATGGCCAGCTTCCTTGGCCTGGGCCGGCTGCGGCAACGCATGGCTGCAGCTGCTGGCTCCGTTGCTGCTGGTTCCCCTGGGTGGGGGGGAAGCGAGGGCCCAGTCCTTGCCAGGGCAGCAGCCCGATCCGGGCCTGGCCTTGATGGCGGGCCAGCCTGCCCGAGCCCTGGCTGGCCAGTTCAACACCGTGCCTGTCCTCCACTCCAATCAGCCCGAGGCGGTGGCCGGACCAGGCATCTTGATCGACACCCGACCCGGCAGCGCCATCAGCAGCGAAACGGGTCAAACGATTGACAACGCCTCCTTCCGCTTCCAGGGTCCTTTCGGCTTGCATCTGCACCATAAGTTCGATGCGGCCGGATCTCCTCTGTTGGCCAACGGACGGAGGCCAGAACTCACCTTAGCCACCGTGTTGATCAATCCTGGGGCTACGCCGGTTCAGGTGAACTTGAGTCGTGGTGCTGTGCGCAATAGCTTTGAGGCTCCCTATTTAGGCAACCATCTTTTGGGGGTCAAACCGCTGGGTCCCCGTCCCTGGACTACGGGGCCTGGCGATGCTACGGCTGTTCAGATGCTACTGGGCAAGCTGGATCGCAATTTGCCCCAGACAATTACTCTTTCCCCCTACGCACGAGTCGTCCTTTTTCGTACCTCCCTGCCGGATCAGGGCATTGCCAATGCCTTGTTGAGCGGCGAGAGCGATGCTCCGTTCGAGATGGCTGTGGTGGCAGCAGCAGCCCATGCCGACGACGCCCAGCTATTCGCCATCCTGGATGGGGGCCGCTTAGCACCGGGACGCTATTATCTGAACCAATTGGAGGCGATCCAAGCGCGCAGAGTTTTCTCCAGGGTGGGGGGTGTTGCAATTGGTGATACCTACAATGCCAATCTTGCCCACGATTTAAGTAGCTCCGGTCCGTTGCATGTGCCGTTGACCAGTACCAACCGCCACTCCTTTGGTACGGGCGAGATTCAGGTGAATCGTCTGGCCAGCCGAATGTTGGATTCAGCCCTTGACAACGTGGGCACCTATGGGGTGCGATTTGATCTTGACTTGAACCTGCGGGGTTCGGGCCCCTATGGACTGGTGTTGAGCCACCCAAGCGCCAGGGATGGCAAGCCGTTCATTGCGTTCAGGGGATCGATTCAGCTGCGCAGTCCGGCCGGGCAACAATCGCTGCATGTGGGCCTGCGATCTGGGGAAAGCCTGCTGCTGACGTCACTTCAGCTGCAGCAGGGCCAACCACTGCCGCTCCAACTCAGCCTGGTCTATCCCGCCGACTCCACCCCAGGCCACCTGTTGAGCGTGGTACCGATCAGCCAGTTAGCACGATTGACCAGGTCCCAACCTGGGCTGGACCTGGCGGCTGGGGTCGGCCCACGCCGTGCCCCGGGGTCGGAGCTGCCGCCCAGCAGCCAAGCCAGGCGTGGCAAGACCCGGCAGCGATCGCCTGCGGCTGCCCCTGCCTCCAAGGCCAGGACCCCCGTCGCCGTTGGCGGTTCTGCCGGGATCGCTGCCGCTCCCCGCCCAGCCGCTCCCCGCCCATCTGTCCAGCCCCTGTCCAGCAAGCGCTGGCAGGCCGCTCCCCTAGTACCGCCCAAGGCTATTTTCGGGCAGTACTGGGCCAGCCTTGAGCCGCCTCCGCTGTTGCGCTCCCCCGCCTTACGGGCGGATGGGATGGACGCTAAGGCCGGAACCCTCTCGGATCGCTACCGTCAAGTCCTGGAAGCCCAGGAGCTTCTGATGCGCAGCTGGCAATCCCCATGATCTCTGCAGCAGGCAAGCAAGAGAGACGCCGGCTCACCCTTGAACTGTCGCGAGCCCGTATCGCGCACCTCGATGCCCTCAAACGGGAGTGGGGATTACGCAACCGTGGTGACGTGCTGGAACGCTTGCTGGATGACCTCTTCCCAACGGAGTACGAGGGGAGCAGCGAGATCGCCAGCGCCCGGGGGGAGCAGGGGGAGCAGCAAGGGGCCGAACTCGATGACCAGGTTGCCTTGGTGCTGGTCGGATCCGGTGAGATCGCCAGGTTCGGGGCGAGCCTCGACACTCAACAGCACCGCAGCAACCCGGATACCCCCGGCTCCAGCCGGCCGATCATGGCCATTGATCTACCGGGCTTCGTGCGCCGCCGCTCCAGGGAATTGCGGCGCAGTCTGCAGAGCCCCGCCCAATCGCAGCCATCAGCATCACCGCTGCCGCGGCTGGCCGCCGATCAGGCCCAGGAGGCCCTAACTGCAGCCCGTGATCATTGGATCAGTTTGTATGGAAGTGAAGCCAATGCCGCCGTGCTGGAGGCTGCGATGACTTGGCTGGCCCAGGACATCTGGCCCCAGGCGGAGCCGGTGGAGGGGCGTTCGTTCACCTGGTCGGCGGCCTCTGCTCTGATGCAGGAGTTAGTGGAGGGATGGGGCCGGCAGCCCGCCAGCTTTGAGTTGGTGATCGTGACAGCCGGTGTGGTGGAAGATCCGTTCAGCGCCAGCACGCTGGTGATGCGGATTCCAACCCTGATCCATCGCTTTGTGCAACGGTTCCGGCGCCGGCCCAAGGGCACCTCCTTCCAGACCCTCGAGCACACGATGACCTTGCAGGGTGCTTTGCGTTTGTTGGAGATACCCGCCGAGCTCGGCCAGCGCGTCACCCTGTCGCAAATTCGAGAGGCTTACCGGGAACTGGCCCTTCGCCACCATCCAGATTCAGGAGGCTCGGTGGAATCGATGCGTCGTCTCAATGAGGCCTATCAACTGCTCAAAGAGCTTTACCGCCAACCTGATCCCAGTGCAGCCGCAGCGGAGTCCAAGTCCCCGGCGTCCGGCTGATCGGCAGCCAACCCGCCCAGCGATCCAACCCCTAAGCCCGAACTCCCCGAACCGGGGCTGCGGACCCTAGCCAGGATCTTGAAGGTCTTAGCCTGGAGCCATTGCAAGACCCAGCATGGGTCCTGATTGAGATAAATGCGAAGCGGTGGCAGGATGGCGCGGGCTTCCAGTAACCGATCTTCACCAGGCCCAGTCCCTGGCACCGACGCCCAGCCAAGGACTGGATTAGCTGCTACAGCCCACCCCAAGCGCTTGCCAACGCTGAACCTCGACCAGGAGGCCCTGGCCCAGCAGGCTCAACCTGGACGCATTGGCTGAGCAAACCGAATCTTGATTCGTGCGGGATTCCCATTCAGGTCTAGTTCTGGGTCTAGACATGAAGTGCATCTGGGAAGTATGAGACTGTGATCTCCGTGTCCGACTGCGTACCTGTCTGCCTGTTCGTCCCCAGGTGCTTTTGTCCGTCTCTGCGTATGTACGGTTGATCTGTTCGACCATCGACTTGGCTGTCCGTCTGCTTCTCTGCAGGGCTAGCGACGCCGACCCTGCCCGGCTGCGCAGGTCCATCACCAGAAGCACGGCCCGTTAGACGCGGATCCGAGCGCCTTCCTGCCCATTCCCTTCTCGAAGCTTGATCCTTACCACCCGGATGGGATTCCTGTTGTCAACCGACCTGCAGAACGCCTGATCCAGTTTTCCCTCCCGGTTGCCTGCAGCCGATCCGATCCCAAGCGATCCGTTCCAACCGGGTATGAACTGGTCCCACCCGATACCAGTGCAGACGACCCCGGCCAATTTGTCGCAGTAGTCTCGGTTGGGTCACAAAACTAGTCTAGATATGGCACATTTGCGAGTCTACTAAGAACCGAAAAAATCGTTGATTTCAGTCAGGGGTGTCCGGGCTTGGCTTGGTTGTCCCTGGGGAGAGAGGCGGGGATGGGGGGCGTTTTTTGGCGCAGCCTTGCCAGCTTTTGTGGCCAAGTGCTGCGTTTGGCCTGGCTTGCTTGCGCCCAGTACGGCGCCAGATCCCGGCCGCAACTAGCTTCTTGTTTAGGTCAAATGTCCTGCGTACCTGCTTAAGACACAGGTACGCAAAGGTTTAAGGCGCTTGGAGAAGGGCTGCTCCGTAGCCAGGCGGGGCTGGTTCCCGGGGCGGCGGCGCGCTGGGTCGGCGAGCAGACCTCAATCGAGCCGATGGCAGCGGCGGCGGCGCGCATATCCGTTTGTCTCAGCCGAGACTATTGGCAAGTCCCAAGAATGGACCTAGACGGGAAATTTGCTACAGATTTTGGAGGGCCCATGCCGCCCTCCGCCTGGGTCTTGCTGGGGCCCCCAGGTTTGCCGCCATTAAAAAAACCCCGCATCGCGGGGCTGGCAAAGCTGCGAACAGAGCTTTGGGTTTGCGGTGGTGGTTTCAGGTGGTGGTTTGCATGCCCTGGATCAAGAAATCGAAGTAGGGGGCGGCCAGGCTGGCATCGTTACCGTTGAGCTGGCTCAGGGAGGCTTCCTTGAGGCAACGGATGGCTTCCACCATGCCGGGCATCGGTACCCCAAGACTGTTGTACATCTCACGGGCGCCCACGAGGCCGATCTCCTGGATCCGTTCGGTGCTCCCGGAGAGAACCCCATAGGTAACCAGACGCAGGTACCAGCTGAAATCGCGGAGGCACTGGGCCCGCTGCTTTTGCCCATAGGCGTTTCCGCCCGGGGCTACGTAGTCGGGATTGCGGGAGAACAGCTGCCGGGCGGCTTCATCAACGATCTTTTTCTCGTTGTCAGTTAACACCCTGACAACAGAAAGACGCTGGCCCCCGCCGCTGAGAAAATCAACGATGGAGCGCAACTCGCCGCCGGTGGGATACCGCAGCTGATCGTCAGCCTGGATGATCAGATCGCGAACGACGCTCATTGCAGCGAACACGGACCTGGGCATCCTATCGAGCCTTCCGCCCCGATCCCGGATCCGCGTGCAAGGTGTAACGCCCCTTCGCAAGCGATAGGGTCGGGGTCAGGCGGACAGGGTCATGGGCAGCGCAGGCGATCTGGCGGAAATCACGGTTAGCGATCTCTCCCTGCGGGGCGAAGGGATCGGTCGCCTCGATGGGGAGGTGATCTTTGTGCCGGGAGGCTTGCCTGGAGACCGGCTCAGGATTCGTCTCCAACGCCGCCAACGGGGCCACTGGCAGGCGGAACTGGCCGGTGTGATCGAGGCTTCGCCAGATCGCCGTCGACCGCCTTGCATCCTCTCCGACCACTGCGGCGGCTGCAGCCTCCAGCCCTGGAGCGACACAGCCCAGGCCGCCTGGAAACACAACCTCGTGCAGCAAGCCCTGCAGCGGATCGCCGGCCTCGGCACCGCCGTGCGGCCGATCCTGCGGGCGGAGCAGCCGCTCGGGTACCGCAACCGAGCCATCATTCCGCTGGAACGGCTGTCTGATGGCACGCTGCGAGCCGGCTACTACCGGCGCGGTTCCCATCGGATCGTGAATCTCAACCGCTGTCCGGTGCTGGAACCCCGCATCGATCGCCTGATCTTGCCCCTGAAGGCGGATCTGGAGGCCAGCGGTTGGCCGATCGACCGCCACGGTGGCGGCGGGCTGCGCCATCTGGCCCTGCGGCTGGGGCAGGCCAGTGGCGAGGTGCTGATCACCTTGGTTTCAGCCGACCAGAATCTGCCGGGTTTGGCAGACCAAGCCCGCGCCTGGATGGCCCGCTGGCCGGAGCTGGTGGGCGTGGGGCTGAACCTTCAGGGCGACGCCACAAACCGCTTACTCGGCGATCGCACCTTCACCATTGCCGGTCGCCCCTGGCTGGAGGAAGGCTTTGCCGGTCTGCGTTACCGGATTGCCGCCGACACCTTTTTTCAGGTCAACACCGGCCAGGCCGAAACCGTACTGCCTTTGCTTTTGGAGGCCTTGGCTGGTGGTGAGGGCGAACTGGTCGATGCCTACTGCGGCATCGGCACCTTCTCCCTGCCCTTGGCCCACCATGGCTGGCACATCCTTGGCTTAGAACACCACCGTGCCTCGGTGGAGCTGGCCCAGAGCAATGCCATCCTCAACGGGCTCGAAGCTCGGGCCCGGTTCGAATGCACCCCTGTGGCTGCCGTCCTAGCCCAACGCTTAGCCCCCCAACTGGGTCGCCCTGCCCCTGACCTCTTCCTTGATCCTCCCCGCAAGGGCCTCGAGCCTGAAGCCCTGGCTGCCATCGCCGCAGTCAGCCCCCGCCGGATCGCCTACCTCAGTTGTGATCCCGGAACCCTGGCCCGTGATCTCGGCATGCTTTGCGGATCTGGTTCCTACCAGCTCTTGTGGGTGCAACCGATCGATTTCTTCCCGAACACCAGCCACGTGGAGTGCTTGGCCGTGTTGGAGCGGAAGATCTCGCCCTGAATGGCCGCAGCCCAACAGCCTTGGCAGGCTGCCCTAATTTGCCCAACCCCGTCTAGCTGGTCCGCCATCAGCTACGCAGCTGGGCCGCGAACTGGTGCTCCAGGTTCTGGCGCACCTTGGCATGGGCCGCCTCCACCTCGCCATCGGTGAGGGTGCGTTGCGCATCCCGATAACGCAGTCGAAAGGCCTGGCTGCAGTGCTCGGGTTCCAGTTGCGCCCCTTCATAGCGATCAATCAGCTCCACATGTTCCAAAAGCGGTTTGCCCGCCTTGCGGATGGCCTGGAGCAGCTGCGCCGCCGTGACCGAACGGGACACGACTAGGGCCAGATCCCGCTCGGAGGCGGGCACGGTGGCAAAGGGGCGGAAGGCTGGGCGGAGGCGGTTTGGACGGCTGGCGGCGTTGAGTAGGGGATCGAGGCCGAGTTGAAATAGAAAACTGGCCTCGGGAAGATCAAGGTCCTCGGCTTGGGCGGGATGGACCTGGCCAAACCAGCCGGCGGCTTTTCCTTCCAGCACCAGGGTGGCGCAGCGGCCGGGATGCAACAGCCCCTCGGGCACCTCACCAGGGGCTGGGGGCTTGTCCTGGATGCTTAAGGCCAGGCTGTCGAGACCAGACTGCAACACACCCCGGGCCTCGAAATAGTTGGGGAGCCGCGGTTTGCCGTTGCTGCTCCAGAGCTCGCTGCGCCGTTCGCCAGCAATCACCCCGGAGAGCAGGGTCCGTTCCGCGATCGTGTCGCCTGAGGGCAAAAACACCCGACCGATCTCAAAGGCCCAAAATCCTGGTCGCGAGGCCTGCAGGTTGCGCTGGGCCGCCTGCAACAGCTCCTCGTAGAGGTTGTCGCGCAGGTAGCCGTAGTCGGCCAGCAGCGGATTGGCGAGGGCTACCCGGCCCGGGGCAGCGGCCACCAGGGAGAGGGCGCAGGTTTCCTGCAGACCGGCTGCAGCAAGAGCCCGTCGCAGCCGTCGCTCCAGCAGCTGGGCCGGGTCCAGACCGCCAGGTTCGAGCGGGTCTGGGAGATGGGCCGCAAACTGGTCGTAACCCACAAGGCGGGCCACCTCTTCGATCAAATCCACTTCCCGGCGCAGATCCATGCCCCGAGCCGGCGGAACGGCCACCCTCCAGCCCTCGTCAGCGGCTTCCAGGTTGCAACCAAGCGCCTCCAGGGTCCGCTCGATGCGGCCATCGTCGAGATCCTCCTCTTCACCCTCGACCAGCACCGGACCGAGCAGGTTATGGAGGGCAAGGCGGCGCAGCAGCAGGGGCTGGGGGGGCGTGGTGGGCCGGCGATGCAGCCAGCGGCCCTGCACCTGGCCGCCAGCCAGCTGTTGCAGCAGGGCCACCGCTCGGTCCGAAGCCGCCAGGGTGGCTTCGGCGGGCAGCCCTTTTTCAAAACGGCTGCTCGCCTCGCTGCGCAGGCCGAGGCTGCGGGCGGAGCGGCGCACGGCTTGGGGTTCGAACACCGCCGCCTCAAGCCAGATCTCGGCCGTGGACGCGCTGACGGCATCATCGAGGCCGCCCATCACCCCCGCTAGGGCGATCGGGCGGTCGGCGTGGGTCACCACGAGGACCTCAGGATCCAGGCGGCGCTCCACTCCATCCAAGGTGCGCAGGATTTCACCAGCCCTGGCCTGCCGCAGCCCAATGGCGCTGGGGTCGGCCGTGCCACCGGCCGCCCGGGCCAGGGCGGCCCGATCGAAGGCGTGCAGGGGTTGGCCTGTTTCCAGCATCACCAGATTGGTGATGTCCACGACGTTGTTGATCGGGCGTAGGCCTGCCTTGACGAGGCGCTGCTGCAGCCAGCCGGGTGAGGGCCCCACCTGGACGTCAACGATGGCCGTGAGGCTGAACAGGCCGCCGGCTTCGATCCGTTCGAGATCCGGCCCTGCCGCCTCGAGCGGGGCCGAATCAACCGCAACGGCCACTTGGGGGAAGCGCGTGCTGCCGCCGCTAAGGGCCGCCACTTCCCTGGCAATACCCTGCATCGAGAGACCATCGGCTCGGTTGGCGGTGATCGCCAAATCCAGCACCTGATCATCCAAACCAAAGGCTGGTCCGATCGCCGTGCCGAGCGGCGGCACTGTTTCCAGCAGATCCTCCAGGATCGCGATGCCATCCACCCCAGCGGCCAGGCCCAGCTCCTGCAAGGAGCAGATCATGCCGCTGCTCGCCACCCCCCGCAATTCGGCCGGCTTGATGGTCAATCCCACGGCGGGAAGGTTGGCGCCAACCAGGGCGACCGGAACGTGGATGCCGGCACGCACATTGGCGGCGCCGCAAACGATCTGCAGTGGCTCCGCCGCACCGACCGCCACTTTGCAGACACTGAGCTTGTCGGCGGCCGGATGGGCTTGGCGCTCTAGCACCTCTCCCACCACTACGCCTGCCGCCTGGGCGGCGAGATCCTCGATCGCCTCCACCTCAAAGCCCGCGATCGAGAGCCGCTCCGCCAGCCGCTCCGGGACAAGGTTCTGCGGCTCACACTGCACGAGTTGTTCGAGCCACTGGAGCGAAACCCTCATTCCCCTGCTGCTGTCGGATCAAGCGCGGATCCTAGGCAGCGAATCGAAGCCAGGAACGCGGTAGGCCAAGCCCTGTAATTCAGGGTCGGTCCCTAAGGGGCGGAGCGCTGCAAGGCTGAACCACCAGCAAGTAAGGTCTTTGATTGTCACTTCGCATCGCTTCAGCGGCGCAACGTCCTTCCCATGGCCAAAAACAAGGGCGTCCGGCTCGTGATCACCCTCGAGTGCACCGAGTGCCGGTCCAACCCCGCCAAGCGGTCTCCTGGTGTGTCCCGTTACACCACCCAGAAGAACCGCCGCAACACCACCGAACGGCTGGAGCTCAAGAAGTTCTGCCCCCATTGCAACAGCTCCACGGTTCACAAGGAAATCAAGTGAGTTTGGCGTCGATCTCCTTGATCCGGCCTTGCCAACCCGTTGCAACCCCTGCTGCGGCCCATGCCCCTAGCAGGACCATCCGGGCCTGCTGACGGGGCTCCCTGAGCCTTGGATCCCAGGTTGTGGCGCCATTGGACGCTCTGCTATCGGGACTGAGGCCAGCTCCTGCAAGCAGCTTCTTCGCTCCTACCCCCTCCGTTCTCTCCTAACTATGTCCAGTTCCTTTTTCAAGAAGCGCCTTTCTCCGATCAAGCCAGGCGATCCGATCGACTACAAGGACGTCGACCTGCTCAAGAAGTTCATCACCGAGCGGGGCAAGATCCTCCCCCGTCGTCTGACCGGCTTAACAGCCAAGCAACAGCGCGACCTCACCAATGCGGTCAAGCGCGCCCGCATCGTGGCCCTGTTGCCGTTTGTGAATCCAGAAGGCTGATCCCCCCTCCGCCTCGGCGTGGCCACCCATCCCACCCTCCAGGTCGGTGACCTTGTTGGGGTTAACGAAGCCCGCGGTCCCCAGCTGGCTGTTGTCCAGTCCCTGAAGGGGAGCCGTGCGGAGCTGCGGATCGGTTTTGACGGGCGCAGCTTGCAGCTCCCGCTGCGGGATCTGTTTCTGCTCGCCGCCCACCCACCTGCAGCTGCCGCAGTGGCCCGCCAACTGGCCGACCCACCCTGGCAGCTCACGCCAGAACGCCTCGCTGCGGGCCAGCCGAAGCGGCGATTGCTGGGGGAGGCCTGGTTGTTGCTGGTGGAGGATCCCCAACTGGCCAGCGCCGAGCTCGCCGATTTGGTTGATCTCGTTGGCGACCAAAGCGATCCGGCCCAGGTGGCTGCCTGCTGGCTCTGGATCCAGGGTGATCAAACCCTGTTTCGCTATCGCCAGGCAAAGATCACAGCGCGAACCCAGGCCGAATTGCGGCAGCTACGCCACGACCGGCACCGCAAGCTGCTGGAGCAGCGGCGCCGCAACCAATGGCACCAGCTGCTGGTGGGCCGCCAATGTCTCGATCCCACCAATCTCACCGCCTGGCAGCAGCAAGAGTTGCTGTTGTTGCGCCGCTTGGCCAGTGGCGAGGCCGACCAGCCTTTGCCGCCCGACCTGCTGCGGGCCCTGCGCGATGCCCATTGCGCGGCGGAAGCAGGAGCGATCCGCCATCTTTTGGTCGATCTGGGCCAGTGGGAACGGCACCACCTACCCGCCCTGGAGTCCACCATCTGGGAGCAGGGGTTTCCCCAGGAGTTGCTCGAAGAGGCCGAGAGGCTTCTGCTGCTCGCCGACCAGTGCCTAGCTGGCGACGCCAGTCGGCAGGATCTGGCCGGACAGCACGTCGTCACCATTGACGATCAGGACACCCGGGAGATCGACGATGGTCTGGCGCTTGAAACGTTTGCCGACGGACGGCAGCGGCTCTGGATCCACATCGCTGATCCTGGCCGGCTGGTGGCTGCCGATTCCCCCCTGGACCTGGAGGCTCGCCGTCGCGCCAGCAGCCTCTACCTGGCCCGGGGCAGCCTGTCGATGTTTCCCCCCAGCCTGGCCCATGGGCCGATGAGCCTGCGCAGCGGCCAGCGCTGCGCCGCCTGGAGTATCTGGGTGGAGCTTGATGCCAGCGGGGCTGTGCAGGCGGATGGAATCGAGCGCAGCTGGATCCAGCCCACCTATCGGCTGACCTATGCCGATGCCGATGAGTTGATCGAACTGGCTCCCCCCCAGGAGGCCGATCTGCTTGCTATCCATGCCCTGCTGGAGCGGCGCCGCGCCTGGCGCGCGGGCCAGGGGGCCCTGATGATGGACGATCCCGAAGGGCGCATCCGCAGCCGCGGCGAGCTGGCGGAGGTGGAGGTGGTGGAGCCATCAGCTTCGCGCCGCATGGTGGCCGAGGCGATGGTTCTAGCTGGCGCCCTGGTGGCCGAACGCGGCGAGCGGCAGGGGCTAGCCCTGCCCTACCGCAGCCAGCCCGCCTGTGATTTGCCTCCAGCCGCTGAGCTCGAGCAGCTCCCCAGCGGGCCGGTGCGCCATGCCGCGATCAAGCGCTGCCTCAGCCGTGGCCAGGTGGGAACTACCCCAGCTCCCCACTTCAGCTTGGGCCTAGGCGCCTACGCCCAGGCTACCTCGCCGATCCGGCGCTATGGCGATCTGCTGGTTCAGCGCCAGCTCGAGGCGCTGCGGGAGGGCAAGCCGGCCCTAACGGAGCAAGCCGTGGCCCAGCTGATCCAGGAATTGGAAAGCCCGCTGCGCCAAGGCATCCAGATCGCCCGTGAAGACCAACGCCACTGGCTGCAGGTATGGGTTGAGCAGCAGCAGCAGCGGCAGTGGCCGGGCCAGTTTCTGCGTTGGCTGCGGCAGGAGAACCAGCTCGGCCTCGTCTGGATCGAAGAGATCTGCCAATCGCTGCCCTGCCAGTGCCCCGGCCGCAGCGCACCGGGGGATGGGCTGCTGGTGCGGGTAGCTGCCGTGGATTCGCTCAGCGATCTCTTGCGCCTAGACGCGGTCGCTTGAACCAGGCAGCCCATCCGTCCGCAGCCGTTAGGAAGGCAGCAGTCGGCTGACCCGCAACCACGGACCCCAGGGATTGGCGCAACCGACCAGGCGCACGGGCCTCGGTCGTTCCACGCCGGCCAACCACTGGTGCAAAGCCGGCTCCAGGGTGATCAACGGCCAGCATCCCTCCGGGCTGTCGAGCCGAAAGCTGCCCGTGCCATCGGGTACCAACTGGCCCTGCCAGAGCCTTTCGCCGGGCTCCGGCGGCGCCGTATGGGGATCGGCTCGCCAGGCAGCCCCTGCAGCGGGCTGAACCATTCCCTGGTCATCGAGCCGATCTGGGTCGGCCAGAACCGCTAGCTGGGCTTCGGCCCAGCGGCGATCGTGCCAGGGCAGACTCCACACCGGAAAGGGCGCCGCTGGTGCCAGCGGATCGCCAATCAGGGCCTCCTGAAGCCAGGCCACCGGCAGTTCGGCGGGGATCAGGCCCCGCTCCAGGCAGAGGGCGGCGGCGAGGCCAGCCGCCTGGCCGATGTTCAGCACCAGGGGTTGCAGACGGGTGGCCCCATTGGCCATGTGGCTGACGCTGAAGCATTTGTCGGCGGCCAACAGGTTCTCCACCCCTGTGCTGACCAGGGCGCCGTAGGGAATGGCGAACGGGGTACCGCTCCAGCGGCCGCCCCAGCGGCAGCTTTTTGCGGCCAGGGGCCAATCGGGACCGGGGTAGTGATGGTCGTTGGCGTAGTTGCCCACGGCGATCGCGGTGCAGCGACCCGAGGCATCGAGGGGCAGGGGGGCGATGCTGGCGCCCATTCCGCTCGGCAACAGATGTTGTTCGAGCACCAACGCTTGGCCGATCAGGCGCCGGCCTTCCCGCCAGTAGGGCATCAGCGCTAGGGCTTCGCTCCCCTCGAGCCCACCGGCCAGCGCCGCCTCCCGCCCTGGAAACAGGCCGCCTGGGCGCAGTTCACCGCCGCTCGCCGCTTCGAGCTCCCGGGCAAAGTCGAGGCTGTGCTCCCGCATGGCGGCCGCCAGATCGGCTTCGAGCGGGGTGGCGGGAAACTCCGCCGCGGTAGCGGCGCCAAAGGCCCGTTCCAGACCACCGTGCCAGTCGTTGCCATTGAGCGGCCAGTTCAGCATCACCGCTCCGCCCGGCAGCCGGCCATAGCGGAGGGTGCGGGGCAGCCCGAAGGCATCGCAGGCCCCGGCAAAGGGCTCGGCAAGCTTGGGGGGCGCAGCGGGCGGCTGCGGCGTTAGCGGCTCCAGGGCGCGCGGATCGGGCTCAGCGAGTTGCCCGATCACGACCCAAGTAGGGGACTGCAGGGGTTGCTGGCGAAAAAAGGGAGATCGCTCCAACTCTTGGGCTGCTGGAGCACTGGGTTCATTCCAAAGTTCCCGGGCCTCCCAACCAAGGCGAAACGGTGCCTGGGCCAAGGGAAAAAGATCGCCGCGATCGCTGCCATCGATCACCAAATCAACGCTGATGCTCCAGCGCCGGGGCGGCGACGCTTCAGCCGCTGCGCTGCTGATCGTCAGGGCCGTGATCCGCGCCCCCTGGCGCTCCACCTCCAGGACTTCGGTGTTGGGCCACCAGCTCAACCGTGTTTCAGCTGCCGCCCAACGGCGCAGAATTCGCTCAGCCGTTGCCGGTCGATAGCCAAAACAGCTCACCCAATTCTGATCCAGCCCTCCTGGCTCTTCGTGGGCGAGGCTGCGCAGCAGGGCACCCCAAAGGCCGGTCTGCCAGGGGGTGAGCTCATTGCCATCGGGGCAGCAGACCCCGGCTGCACTCACCATGCCCCCCAACCAGGGCCCGGGGGTCAGCAGCAGCGTTTCGGCGCCGGAACGGGCGGCCTGAAGGGCTGCAGCAACGCCGCCGCTGCCACCACCCCAGACCAACACGGCAGCATGACGGCTGGCTAGGCCAAGCATCGAAGAGGGCGCGGTCATCACCCCATTGCAATCTCGCCGCGTCCGAGGTTGCCTGCCGCCAGGGTCAGCCGACGGGCTGTCCGCCAGGTCTTGCTCGGTAGGATCAAGCCTCGCCCACGGCCGGCCCCCTGCCCCCCCCCCGGCTCTGCTGTTGAATCGGCCGGGGCCATGGTTCGGTCGCCAGGCCAGCCAATCCACCCATCGCTGCGGTTTCCGCTTTTTCAGCGCGGCGTCAGTTTTCCAAGCGAGCGCCGCCGCCGCCCCCCCCGATGCCCTACACACTCACGACGCCGCTCTATTACGTCAACGATCGGGCCCATCTCGGTAGCACCTACACCACGTTGGCCTGTGATGCGATCGCCCGCTTCCAACGCCTTCGGGGTGAGCAGGTTTGCTTCATCACCGGGTGTGATGAACACGGCCTCAAGATCCAGCGCACCGCCGAGGCCGCTGGCCTCTCCCCCCAGGACCACTGTGATCGAATCAGCGAGGGCTACCGCGATCTCTGGCGCCGTTGGCAGATCAGCAACGACCGCTTCATCCGCACTACCCATCCCCGCCACCGCCAAGTGGTGGAAGCCTTCTTTGCGCGGGTGGAGGCCAGTGGTGATGTGGTCGAGGGCCGGCAACAGGGTTGGTATTGCGTGGCCTGTGAAGAATTCAAAGACCATCCCCCCGGTGGAACGGCGGTGGATTGTCCGATCCATTTGCGGCCGCTCGAGTGGCGCGATGAGCTCAATCTCTTCTTCCGCCTGTCCCGTTACCAACGCCAGATCGAGCAGCTGGTCGCCCAGCCGGGGTTCATCGCCCCGCCATCACGCCGCCGCGAAGTTGAAAATTTCGTGGCCACCGGACTGAAAGATTTCTCGATCTCCCGTCAAAATCTGCCCTGGGGTATCCCCGTACCTGGCCATCCTGGCCACACTTTTTATGTCTGGTTTGATGCCCTAGTTGGCTATCTTTCCGCCCTGCTTGACCCAGGTGATCCGATCGACCTCAACCTGCTGGCCGAGCGGGGTTGGCCGGCCCGGGTGCACGTGATCGGCAAAGATATTTTGCGCTTCCACGCCGTGTTCTGGCCCGCCATGCTGCTGTCGGCTTCCCTGCCTTTACCGCGGTCCGTCTTCGGCCATGGTTTCCTTACCCGGGAGGGTCAGAAGATGGGCAAATCACTGGGCAACGTTCTGGATCCGGAAGTGTTGCTGGATCGTTGTGGACGCGATGCTGTTCGTTGGTATCTGCTACGGGATATACCGTTTGGTGATGATGGCGATTTCCAGCAACAACGTTTCAGTGATCTGGTCAATAACGACCTCGCCAACACAATCGGTAACCTGCTCAATCGCACCTCTTCGATGGCGCGGAAGTGGTTCGAGGGCTGCGTGCCTCCTGCCGCCGCCACCGATAGCAGCCATCCCCTCGCCCTGGCGGCGCACCAGGCCCATGCCACCGTGCTGGAAGCCATGGAGAGCTTCGATTTCCGCCGAGCGGCCGAAGCCATCCTGGAGCTGGCTACCGCGGCTAATGGCTACCTCAACGAACGGGCACCTTGGAGCTTGATGAAGCGGGAAGCGAATCGTGCGGCCGTCGGCGCCGACCTTTATGCGGTGCTCGAAACCAGTCGCTGGGTGGCCGTACTGTTGACACCGCTGTTACCGGATCTGGCGGAGCGGATGCTGGCCCAGTTGGGCTGGGCGCCGATCCAAAGCGGTGTAGCCGAGCCAGGGGATCGGCAGACCGCCTCGCTGCCGCCTGAGCCTGACTGGAGCGCCTCGCTGAGCTGGGGGTTGCTGATCAGTGGAGCCGCCCTGCCCGAACCCGTGCCTGTGATGCAACGCCTAGAGCTCGCTACCCCCTTGTGAGCAAGCGATTGTTGGTTCGTGTTGGTCCCGGGTTGGCCCTGTTGCTCCTGCTGTTGGCAGGTTGTCAGGGCGCCCGCCCTCGTCAAGACGAACCGGTCCCCCCCTTCGTGTTCCGCTCGCTCGACCTGAAGCAGCAGGATGCCAAGGGCCAGCCGGCCTGGGAACTCACCAGTCCAGAAGCCCGCTACGACCTGCGCCGCCGCACCGCCCGGGCCGAAAGCCCGAAGGGCCTGATCTATCGCGATGGCCAGCCCCTCTATCGGCTGCGGGCAGACAGTGGCATCGTCATCAACGATGGCCAAGCCATCCTGTTGGAAGGCCATCTGCGCCTGGAACGGTTGGGTGAGCAACCCGTCTTGATTCAGGCAAACCGGGCCCGCTGGTTGCCCCGCCAAAACCTGATGTTGGTCGACCGCGTGCCGGTCGCCTATGACCGCCAGGGCCGCCTCCGGGCTCAACGGGCCCAATTCCGCTTCGACCAAGACAGCCTTGAGCTCAGCGGGGCTCCCCGGTTGGAGCGCTGGGCGCAACGCTTCAACCCCTTTGCTGCCCTGCCACAGCAACCCCCAGCGACCACGCTTCAAGTTGCCAGCCTTCGCTGGCAACCAGGGACTGGCGAGCTGGTGGCGGCAGGACCCGTGATCGGCCAGCACAATTCCGCCGCAGGTTCCGGTGGCAGTAGATCCCAACGTCTGCGTGCCGAAGCTCTGGACGGCAACACCCGCAGCCAAATCTTCAACCTCAAGGGGGTGGTTCAGATCGAAGATGCCGGCGAAAAGCAGCACTTCAAAGGTCGGGATCTGCGCTTGGATCTGCATGCCAACAGCGCTAGTTCCGCGCTTCCCTTTACGGCCTCCCGCGGCCCGCTCAAGGTCAGGGGCGTCGGTCTGCGCTTGGAGGCTGATGCCCGCCAGGTGGTGATCGAGGCAGGCTGCCATCTGGAGCAGCCGGGGGAGAGACTCGATGCCCAGCGTTGTCGGTGGAATTGGCAAACCGGCAGCGTCGAAGCGGACGGAGCGGTGGAGCTGCAACGCAGCGCTCATCAGCAATTGAGCCGCGCTAGCCACCTCCAGGGCAAGCTCGGGACGGACGGAGAGATCACGATCAGCACGCCTGGCGGCAGGGTTGTTAGTCATTTTCAGGTGCAACCAGTTCAGGTGCGGCCAGCTCAGGTGCAACCAGTTCAGGTGCGGCCAAGCTCCCGCTGAAGTTCGCCGTTTCCCCCAGGCCCAACGCCAGTTTGTTGGCCCAGCCTTCGATCCAAGTCAAGTCGCCGCGATTGAAACAACGGGCTGACCAACCCCCCACCAGCAGTACGGCGTCCCCACCCACTGGTTGAACGACAACCGCCGGCAACCCCTCCAGTAGGGAATCGAATTCGTCCCGGCCCGGGTATAGGCAGAGGTCCACCAGCGAGATGGCTTGCTGTCGTTGCAGGGCTTGCCCACAGATCATTCCTGGCCTGAAGGGGCTGTCCACCAGCAGGCCACGCCTTAGCAGGGTCTGCTCACCCCGCTGCAAAAGCACCACGGCGGCCGGTGTGGCGGTGAGCAACATCGCACTGCCCCAGGCGAGTTCCTGCCGCAAAGCGTTGGGGAGATCGTTGCTCAGCAGCAACCCTTGCCTGCCCACCAGCTCGGCCCTGCCTGCCGCCGGCGGCAGCACCCGTTCCCACAGCACACCCGCCAACATCAGCAGCACCGAGAGGACTCCTGCCAGCACTGAGGCCCGCTCCAGGGGTGGTTCGAGCGCTGGGGCACTGGCCTGGTTGAGCACCGTGAGCACCAAGCCCGTCACTCCCGCGCTCACGGCGGTACGGGCGGCGGCGGAATCGGCCATGGGGCAAGGCGGTTTCAGGGGGCTTCCAGGATGGCGGAGCTGCAGCACGCTCCCCCCATCGGGTTCAGGCTGGCGATTCGAGCCCAGGCTGGCCAAGGGGGGGCAGACTGGGTTCGCTTTGCCGTTCCCAATCACTGCAGTGATCCTTCACCCCTCCATGGCCCAACCGCGCCAGTCCACCATCCCCTTGGGCAGCTTCTGGCTCGCGCCGTTGCTGATGTTGCTGATGTTGCTGGCACCCATCGGTGCGGCGTTCGCCGTCTCGGTGAAGGATTTCCCGGCCACCCTGCCGGCTGCTGAGGTCGTGGATGCAGCAGATGTATTGAGCCGGGCGGCCCGAGCCGACATCGCACACCAACTGGAGGGATTTCGCTCTGAACGGGTCGAAGCACGGCTGATCACCCTCAACCGCCTGGATTACGGCCTCAGCCTCGAGCAGTTGGGCCAGGAGCTGCTGGATCGCTGGAGCCTGCCCAGCGGCCCAGCCGCCGGGGCCTCTGACCATGGCGAGGATCAGCTCCTACTACTGCTGGTCGATACCCAGACCAAAGCTGCCGCCGTGGTGGCCTCCTCTCCCCTGGAGCGCCAATTGCCAGCAACCTTGTTGCAGAGCACTGCCCGCTCCACCATGGCCGTACCGCTGCGGGAAGGGAACCGTTATCGCCAAGCCACCGTGGCGGGACTTGAGCGGCTCGCCACGGTTCTGCGCGGCGGTGAGGATCCGGGCGAACCCCAGACGGGCGAGGAGGCTGCGGTAGTGAGCAACATCCCCAGCCACGAGGAAACGGTCCAGAGCAATGGCTTCACCTGGGTGGTGGTGCTATTGGTGGTGGGCTCGGTGGTGCCGATGCTCACCTGGTGGGTTTTTTCTCGCTGAATCATCCCCGTACCAAGCGCAAGCCATCATGGGCCTTACCGATTGGATCGGAACCTTCGGACAAGCGAAATCCCGCGACCTGAGCAGTGACCTTGAGAGGGGTTACGAGGCGGCTTTGCAGATCCAGAGCATTGAACTGGAGCATTACAACGACAGGCCCATACGACCCGAACTGGACCTTTCCATTCCCAAGTCGGTGCAGGCGCAGTTGTTGCGTCGTTTTCGGGCCGCCTCCCAGGTCTGTCAGCAAGCCTTGCAGACCGTCGAGCCCTACCGACTGGAACTGTCTGGTCAGGAGTTGCGCCAACTGCAACTGATCGAATCGGTGATGGCCCGCTACGATCCTCGCCGTTCTGCCCTCCCCAGCCTTAGCCGCTCACCTGAGGTGTTGCCGCGCAGCCTTTTGGGTGTGGTCGACCAGCTACGGCGCCAGCTGGATCCCGATGCGGAAGCCAGTGTGGTGGCGGGCTTCCGTCGTCGCCGCGATTCAACCCTTGTCTCGCTGCGCATCCTGTTGCTGCTGATCTTGGTGCCGATCCTGGTTCAGCAAATCAGCCGTCTTTATTTGGTGTCGCCCCTGGTTGACCATTTTGCCCAGGGCAATACTTTACTAGCTTCTCCACGCCCCCATTTACAGGAGAAAGCAATTGGTCAATTGCGCTCTTTCAAGGATGAACTGGAATTCGAAGCACTACTGAATAACGAGCCCTTGCCCAGCAAGGAAGAGCTGCAGAGGCGACTAAGCGAAAAGGCCAAGGAGCTCCAGGAAGAAACGCAAGAGCAAGGTACGCACGCGGTAAAAAATGTTTTTGCAGATATCGCTGGCTTCCTAGGATTTGCTGTTGTCTGCTTGCTTGGTCAACGTGATATTCAGATTCTCAGGGGATTCATCGATGAATTGGTCTACGGCTTGAGCGATAGCGCCAAGGCATTCAGTATCATTTTGTTCACGGACATCTTCGTCGGTTTTCACAGCCCTGAAGGTTGGACGGTTTTACTCGATGGCCTTGCCCAGCACCTCGGCTTACCGGCTAAGGAAAACTTTATCATGCTGTTTATCGCTACGTTTCCGGTCGTGCTTGCTACTATTTTCAAGTATTGGATTTTCCGCTATCTGAATCGTGTTTCTCCATCTTCTGTGGCCACACTGCGGAATATGAACGGTGGCGGTTAACAACTTTCCGCGCCTCACCCTTGTCAGCGGTCCGGCCAGCTCTGGCAAGAGCCGCTGGGCTGAGCATCTCGCCCTTGGCAGTGGCTGCGCGATCATTTACATCGCCACCGGGCCCAGTCTGCCCGATGACCCCAGCTGGCAGCTACGGCTTGCTCGCCACCGGCAACGGCGCCCAGCCAATTGGCAGGTTTGGGAAGTGGCGGCAGACCTTGCCCCTGCCCTGGAGCGGCTTGATGTCGCCAGTCTGGGATTGGTCGATTCGCTGGGAACCTGGGTTGCCGCCCATCTGGAGCGCGATAACGCCAGTTGGGTGCAGCTGCGCAACGAATTGATCGCGGTGATCGCGGCGGGAGGAGCCCCCCTGGTGGTGGTGGTTGAGGAATGTGGCTGGGGGGTGGTCCCCCCCACTGTGGCGGGGGGCCGCTTCCGGGAGCGCCTTGGCGAGCTCCAGCAACGGCTGGCGGTGCAAGCCGGGGCCTCTTGGCTGGTTGTCCAAGGGCGCGCGCTTGATCTCAACAGCCTCGGCACAGCGCTGCCTGGGGAAGCTTGATCATGCCTCGGGTCGTGCTGTTCCAACCCCAGATTCCGCCCAACACCGGCAATGTGGCCCGCACCTGCGCCGCCACCAACAGCGAGCTGCATCTGATCGAGCCCCTGGGCTTTGCGATCGACGATCGGCAGCTGCGGCGGGCTGGGCTGGATTACTGGCCCTTGGTGCGCTTGCACCGCCATCTCGATAGCAACGCTTTTTTTGAGCATCGCCAGCGCCATGGGGGCCGGCTGATCGCCCTGAGTAGCCATGCCACGGCCGATTACACGGCGTTTGCCTTCGATCGCGACGACTGGTTGCTGTTCGGCCGTGAGAGCGATGGGCTGCCGCAGCAGCTGCAACAGCAGGCTGAGCACCGGCTGCGGATCCCCCTGGCCAAACCCGGGCCCCACCAGAGCGCAGGCGTGCGCAGCCTCAACCTTTCGGTGGCCGTCGGCGTGGTGCTGTTCGAGGCCCTAAGGCAGCTCAACGGCAGCGGGGCAAGCCCAGAAAGCTCCAGGGGCAGTGTACTTTGAGGCCGTGCCACCAGATCTGGTGGAGGCAGGAGCTGCAATTTGTCTCAGCCAGCACTTGAAGCAATGGCCTCCTAGCGCTACTGTCTGGCCGGTCCGGGGATGTCGGCTTCTCCAACGGGCCTTGTCCAACGCATGAATCTGCATGAAGCCTTTCCGATCGATTCTGCCGCTGCTGCTTGCTTCACCGGTCTTGTTGCCCTTGGTGTCAGCAGTGGCCAGCAATCCGGGGGCTTCCTCGATTGATTTCTCCGTAATCGAGGCGAAGGACCTGTCCGCAGCGTCAGCTGGGCTGCCCCTAGCCAACGGGAGCGAGGCTGGTCCACCACGGCAGGTTGTCCCCAATCAGGCCAATCCCCTAGTCAGCCCGGTGGAACGCCGTCCCGAGCGGTCTGCATCGCTGACGGGCGAAGCTCTGGCCGCTCCCTTTGGGAGCGATCCAGACCGTCCGATCGTTCCAGTGCGGCTGGGCTTGGTGGCGTTCGAGCCTGGTTCCGAATCCGATCAGCGTCCGCTTCCGCCGCCGCCCCCGCCGGCGCCCCAAGCCTCCGCGGTGGTGAGGCTGGGCGACACCCTGCTCAAAATCGCCCAGCGCTATGGGCTCACCATCCGCGAACTCCTGCAGCTCAACCCTGGCTTGGAAACCGCCCGTCTGGTAGTTGGCAGCCAGGTTCAGGTGGTCCAATCGGCCCCCGGTCGTTCCCGGATGTTGCTGGGTCTGGCACCCGTCGGCAGTGGGGGCCTCAGCTGGCCCGAACTGCCATCATTCGGCCCCGAACAGCGCCAACCCGGCTTCGGTCGGGGCAGCACCGCCCTGATCTGGCCCGCCCAGGGCACCTTCACCTCTGGCTATGGCTGGCGCTGGGGGCGTATGCACAAAGGTATCGACATTGCCAACAATGTCGGCACCACGATCGTGGCGGCTGCTTCAGGACGGGTGACTTTTGCGGGCTGGCATGACGGTGGCTACGGCTACATGGTCGAGATCAGCCACAATGACGGCAGCATGAGCCGCTATGGCCACAACAGCAACCTGCTGGTGCGCCAGGGCCAGCTGGTGGAGCAGGGACAGGTGATCAGCCAGATGGGCAGCACCGGCCGCAGCACCGGCCCCCATCTTCACTTTGAGATCCACCCCGCTGGGGAAGGGGCGATGAACCCCCTGCTGTATCTTCCCCCCCGGGCCTGAACCCCTCCTCACCAGGCTGGGGCGGCGGACGATCCACTACGATGCATCCACCGCGGCTCGGTAGCTCAGCTGGTTAGAGCGTGGGATTCATAACCCCAAGGTCGGGAGTTCAAGTCTCCCCCGAGCCATCCCCATGGACCACCGGTGTGGCTGCCCATGCAACTGCACACGATGGCTGTTTCCGATCCGTTTGGACTGCGTAGGCTCCAGGGCTCCGGGTTTGGGCGAATCGCCCGCCCAAGGCCTCCGCTAGGAAGGCCCGGCTGTCCTCCGGCTCAACGCATGTCGATGGCGTTGAGCCGGTCACGGAAGCTGTTGTTGGCGCTGTGATCGAAGTCGCTGCCAAGCTGGGCTTCCGGCCCAATGTTGGCTAAGGCCATGGCGCCAGCGAAACCGTAGGAGGAGCCAAAGCCATCCCCAGTTGCCGCATTGCGGGCCTCCCTTCGCTGCGGTTCAGACACAACCACGACCTCCGCAGCAGTGCTATTGCGGCGGCTACGGCCGTAACCAGCCTGGACCCTGCCCTCGAGGGCCCGGGTCAGACTGCGGCTGCGGTTGGCTTCACCCACGGTTTCTCCATCCTTGGGACGGATCAGGGGATTGCCCTTGAGCTCAGAGCGCACTTGGTTGAGAAGCCGGAAATGGCCGGTGGTGTTGTATTTGCGTAGAACGGTTGGATCCCAGGTCATTGGAGGCGAAGAGGCGAGCAAGGAGAAGACACAAGACTGAAACGCGAAGCCAGAAGCGAAGGGCCCAGATGCGAGGGGCAAGGAAGCGAAGGGCAAGCAAAAGTCTTGACCATCAGCCTATGGCGCCGTAGGGACGCAACCCAAGCTTCAAAATTGTGATAGCTTGTGAACGAGGCAACTGGAAGTCGGTTCGACTTCACAAGAGATCCGAGCCCTGGGGCTCTCCACCAACCCTGTTGCCTGCACCGGGCCGGCTTTGGCCCGGTGCGACTCCCTCATTTCTGTTCAACCCCTTCTCACCATGACCAGGCTCGTTGGCTTGCCGGCTCCCGATTTCAGCGCCACCGCTGTGGTGGATCAGGAGTTTAAGGAGATTAGCTTGTCCGATTACCGCGGCAAGTATGTAGTGGTTTTCTTCTATCCTCTTGATTTCACTTTCGTTTGCCCTACCGAAATCACCGCCTTCAGCGACCGCTACGCCGAGTTCACTAGTCGCAACACTGAGGTTCTCGGTATTTCGGTAGATAGTCAGTTTAGTCACCTGGCCTGGGTGCAGACCGACCGCAAGAGTGGAGGCCTTGGTGATATCGCTTACCCCCTGGTTGCCGACCTCAAGAAGGAAATCGCCAGTGCCTATGAAGTGCTTGATGAATCGGCCGGCATTGCCCTACGTGGTTTGTTCATCATTGATCCCGACGGTGTGATCATGCACAGCACGATCAACAACCTTCCCGTCGGTCGCAGTGTCGATGAGACCCTGAGGGTTCTGCAGGCTTTCCAATACGTCCAATCCCACCCCGATGAAGTCTGCCCGGCCAACTGGCAGCCCGGCGAAAAGACCATGAATCCCGATCCCGTCAAGAGCAAGGACTTCTTCGCAGCGCTGACCTGACCCCCGACGGCAAACCGCCCCCTGCTTGGCAGGGTCCACTTCGGACCCTGCCATACCCTCAACCCTGCCCTTGACTTGCAGGCGGAGGCAGCTCAGAGCAGTTCGAGCCGGCCACGGGAGCCATCAATGAGGGCTGTGCGGCCCAGGGGTAGGGCAAGATTGGGACGGCCATGGCCAACGGGAAGCTGGCCAACCACCGGCACACTTAGATCACCCAATCGCTGGCGCAGAATTTCCTCCATACTGAAATCGCCTGGAAGCACATCATCCTGACGCCAAAGAAAGCGGCCAACACCGATGCCTGCCAGCTGGGCCAATAGTCCGGCGCTGCGCCACTGGGTCAGCATCCGATCGACCCGGTATGGAGCTTCGCCCACATCTTCAATCACGAGCACACAGCCCTCCAAATTAGGAAACCATGGGGTGCCGATCATGGCGGTGGCTACGGTGAGGTTGGTGACGACTAGGGGCCCGCTGGCCCTGCCGCCAACCCAGCCCACACCTGAAAGGGCCGCCAATGACTCCCCCCGCAGCACCTGAACCAAGCGTTGCCATTGGAGGTCGTCGCCCCCCGTGCTTGCATGAACGGCACCAGCATGGCCGGCGCCTAGCTGGGCGAGCAACAAGGAGCTGGCGTCGGAAAAGCCAACCAACCAGAGGGGACGCCCAGGGGGCTGCCAGCCGTTTTCAAGGATGCGGGCGCTACCCCAGCCGCCGGCCACACACAGCACCGCTGCCGTGGCTGGATCGGCCCAGGCCCGTTCCAGCTCGGTCCGGCGATCGAAGTCGGTCCCGGAGTACCACTGCCAACGACGGCTTGCAGCAGGCGGCACCTCCAGACGCCAGCCCTCGGCTGTACATCGCTTTTGCAGCAGAGCTGCATCTTCGGCCGGGTTTTCCCACCAGCTACCCGGTGCTATGGCCACCAAGCGACTGCCCGGCCCGAGGGACGTTGGCTGGGTTTGGATCTTGGGCAGTGGTCGGCTTGAGCGCTGGCAGGGGAGCGCTGGCTTGGGCTGGCGCGGCTGCGACATGCCCGGTGCGGCTGCTGTGCCAGCCAGAGCTGCAGCCAGATTGGTCAACAGCAAGCGGCGGCGCACAGGTTTAGCGGAGGATTGCTTTGAGCAGACGCTGGCCATCGATTCCGCCCAGGCTTTGATCACAGGCGCGCTCGGGATGGGGCATCAGACCGAGCACATTTCCGGCCCGATTAGTCAGGCCGGCCACATCACCCACTGAACCATTGGGGTTGGAGGTGTAGCGAAGCACGATTTGGCCTTGCTGTTCAAGCCGATCCAGTTGCTCGGCATCCAATTGGTAACGACCTTCGCCATGGGCGATCGGCAGTTGGATGCGCTCTCCAAGGGCATAGTCCCGCAGCCAATGGCAGGCACCGGGGTTGATGCTCAACTCGGTGCTTTGGCAGAGGAAATGGAGATCCCGGTTGCGGGTCAGGGCCCCAGGCAGCAGGCCCATCTCCGTGAGCACCTGGAAGCCGTTGCAGATCCCCAGCACCGGCCCTCCCGCCTCGGCAAAACGACGCACCTCCTCGAGCAGGGGGGCGAAGCGGGCAATGGCCCCGCAGCGCAAGTAGTCGCCGTAGCTGAAGCCGCCGGGCAGCACGACGGCTTCCACACCGTCCAGATCCCGCTGTTCATGCCAGAGGTAGCGGCTGGCGATGCCCAAGCACCCTTCCAGGGCCCAGTGCACATCCCGGTCGCAGTTGGAGCCGGGAAAGACCACGATGCCAACGGTCATCCCAGCCCTCCGGTGGAGGTGTCACCAATCACGAGCTTCCAGTCCTCAATCACCGGATTGGCCAGCAGGCGGTCGCTGAGCAGCCCCAACTTCGCCTCGGCCTCAGCGCGATCCGTCGCTTCCAGCTCCACCTCAATTGCCTTGCCGATCCGCAAACGCCTTATCCCTTCAACGCCAAGCCTTTCGGCGGCGGCTCGGGTGGCTTCCCCAGCAGGATCGAGCACCGAAGCTCGCAGCGAAACCAGAACGCGGGCATGGAAGAGGGGCACTGGCAAGCGGGCAGGTTTGTTAAATCTTGGCAGCCCGACCGCCCTGCCTCGGCCAAGCTGGCCAGGTTGAAGAAGCCCCATTCACGGCACCGCTGGGGGCTTCTTCGTGGCCTGGTTCTTGCTTTGTCCGCTCCGCAGCTTCGGTTTCAGGCTGCTTGGGCCCGCACCGATGGTCTTGGTCGCTCTCGGGGGTGGGCCTTTGCCATCCCAGGGGCCAACAGCCAACCAACTGCCGCCAGCAGCAAACCAGCAACGCCTAGCCCAGCTTCCCGCCGAATCGGAAGCCCAGCCGAGATCTGGGTTGGTGGTTCCGCTGGAATGCCGGCTTGGTCAGGGGCCATGGCAGACCTGCCAGATGGAGGTGGTAGAGCTGGGCAGCCAATGGGCGCTCGTGGTGGGCGCTCAGCGGCTGATGTTTCGCCACAATGGCCGCGGAGCTGTGACCATGCGCAGCCGGCCTGGCCCCTGGCGCCCGGTCAGCAGTCACTGGAATGACCGCCAAGACCTCTGCTGGGATGGGGTTTGCGCCAGGGGTGCTATCCCGCTCGATTAACCAACGCCAGGATTTTGTCGCCAATCGAGGCGGGCAAAGGCCTGCTCCAGGCGCTTGGCATCGGCGGCGGCTCCAAGCACCACCAGTTCCAATCCGGGTTCGCACCGCGAATCGGGGCTATCGCTCGCTGGGCGACGACTTTCTTCGTACCAGCAGTCGAGCCGCGCACCCACCGCCTGGATTTGGAGGGGCAGGCGACGCCCTTCCTGATGCAGCCGACCCTTCAACCGGAGCACCGGCTCCGTACGGATCAAGGCAAGCAGTTGCTGCTCCAGCTGATCGCGCTCCCAGGTACCGGAGCGCCGCACCACGAGCGCCTCGATCGCTACATGGGTATGGTCATGCTCGTCGTCATGGTCATGCGGGTGGGGATCGCGGCCCTGGGCTGGCTGCCCTGGCCGACCAAGGGAAGCCTGCGTCGAAAGCAACAGGGCGGGATCGACGACGCCTCGGGCCATTGGCAAAGCCTTGGTACCGCTGCGTAAGCGCCGGGTTAACTGCTCCAGAACGTCAGTTAGTTGGCCTGGTTCCAGTTGATCGGCACGGCTGACAAGAACGAGGTCGGCCGCCTCAAGCTGGTCTTCGAAGAGATCTTCAATTGCCTTGATGTGGTCAAGGCTGGGGTCAGCCCTGCGCTGGGCGGCCACGGCCTCCGCATCCCCCACCACATGGCCAGCCGCCAAGGCCACCCCATCGACCACCGTGACCACCGCATGAACCCTGGTGCGGCTGCGAATCGCTGGCCAACCAAAAGCTGCCACCAACGGTTCTGGTAGGGCCAGTCCACTGGTTTCCACAACGATGCCATCGAGTTGATCGGCCCGTTGCAGCAGTCGCGTCATCGTGGGCAGGAACTCATCCTGGACGGTGCAGCAGAGGCAGCCGTTGGCAAGCTCCACCAGGCGTCCCTCCAGCTCCTGGTCCTCGCAGAAGCCGCAGGCCGCCAGCAGCTCACCGTCGATACCGATTTCGCCAAATTCGTTGACCAAAACAGCCAACCTGAGCCCACTTTCGAGCAGGAGGTGGCGCAACAAGGTGGTTTTGCCGGCCCCTAAAAAGCCAGTCACCACGGTGACCGGCAGCCGGGCAGAGCTCGGATTGTCCATCTCAGCCCACCAGGGCCGACCAGGTCCAGGCAGCGCCCAGACCCAGTAGCACCGCCGCCATTGTTTGGCGGGTGGGGGCAGCGATCGCCGTGGCGGCATGGCGTAGCAAGCCCAGGGCCACCAGCAGCAACAGCCCCTGGCTGACCAGCAGACCGGCCAAATAGGCGGCGATCGGGGCCGGGGTCCAGCCCAGCACGGTGGCACTCAACACATAGCCATGCAGCCCGATCGCCGGGAGCAGCAGGCGCCGATCCCAGCCTGCGATCAGCACCAGGGCCACCACCACCAGGGTGAACGACACCAACGCTTCAGCCGCAGGCAAGCCAGGCAGGATTAGGCCAAGGGCACTGCCCCCGAGGCCGGTGGCCAGGAGGGCCAGCATCCAGCCAATCCGATGGCGAAGGCCCACCAGGGAGAGGGCGAGTAGAAAAAGCAGGTGGTCAGGGCCCAGCACGGGGTGGGCGAGGCCGCTGATCAGGCCGGAAAGGGGGCTGGGCTGAAGATGCAGGAGGTGCACCAGGTGGTGGGCTTCGGCCGCCGTCGGCAGCAACACCAAGGCTGGCAAAACAAGCAGCAGCGTGGCGCCAAGGCCTCGACGCCGCAGTGTGGAAGAAATCATGGTGGGAAGCCGGTCCGCGCCGGACTGGGGGATAGGACCGGCGGGCGTTCTGACTGGACCACCGCATGGTGGTCTTCACAGCTGCGGGACAGTGCCGGATTCGGGAGTTGGATCCCCCACCGTGCTTTCCCCGTTTCCTTCGCGGCCTGATACTCCGCGAAACCGATCGCTGCCAACTCTAGAAGTCAGTTGGGCGCTTGAGCCTGAACTGGAATGATCCCCTAAGAGCTTGTCAGCGCCCCAAGGGTGAAATCGCCTAGGGGGCAGCGAAGCCAGCTCCAGCTTTGGTCCCTAAAGCCGTTGAGCGACACCTCAGACTCTCCCGGGTCTGCACGCCGGTATGGCTGTTGGTGCCGCTGGCGCGGGCGCAGAGGGCTTTCTGCTCGGGGAGGTCAAGCACCGCTTCGCTGAAATCGGCCCCCTCAATGCTGGCATCGCGGAAGTGGCTCTGCATGAGCATGGCGTTGCGGAAGATGGCACCGCGCAGATCTGCTGCATCAAAGCGGCTTGCAAAGGCCACCACGTCGGCAAGGTCGGCATCGCGGAGATCGGCCTTACGCAGGTCGCTGGCATTGAACACGGCGCCGCGCAGGTCAGCGTCATGCAGATCGAAGCCGACGAGATTGGCCTTGAGAAACTCCTGTTGGTGGAGGTCGCGGCCATGCTGATCAGGATCCAGATCCTGGAGGCTGCGTTGACCTCGCAGCTCCGGTGCCGTTATCGCAAAGGCGGGGCGAGGTTGCAGGAGTGGGCCCCCCTGCAGCATGACTAGCAGCAGCAAGCCGGGCAGCCCCACCTGCAGGAACGAGGCCAGGCCTGCCAGCCAGGCGCCGGGTTGGAGCCAGCCTGGTTGGCATCCGAGCGGTGATGACTGCCCACTCCGACTGGAATCAACCATGGGCTTGCCGGTACGCTGCTGGCCCAAGTTATGGCAGCCATGGCGATGTCCCTGCGGGTGGTGGTTCCCCCCCATCCCCTGATCGCCCACTGGCTGACCATCCTGCGCGATGCCTCTACGCCGCCGCCCCTGTTTTCTACCGCCTTGGTGGAAATGGGTCGCTGGCTCAGCTATGAAGCCGTGAGGGATTGGTTGCCCCAGCGCCAGATCGGCATCCAGACGCCCCTAGCCGAGACCCAGGGGCAGGTGGTGGATGGCAACGTGCCTCTACTGTCCCTGCCGTTGCTTCCAGCTGGGCTGGGTTTGTGGGAAGGCGCCCGCAGCGTGCTGCCGGTCGCTGCCATCGCCCCTATGCAGTGGACGCAGTTCAACGCTGACGGCTGTTCAGAAGACGGCCATTCCCACCACGCCGTCTTAGAAGTAGAAACCAGCTGGCGTTGGATCGGCCTGCCCGAGCGAATTGGGGAGCGGGTGGGGGTACTGGTGTTCGTGGCTGAGCTGGCCAGCGCCCAACCGCTCCTGGCCCTACTGAGGCAACTGCGGCAACTGGGCGTGAAAGGGCAGCGCCTACGGATCATCACCACCGTGGCATCGGCTCCGGGCCTTAAAAGCCTCGGCGAAGCAGAGCCCGATCTCACCCTGTACTGCGCTTGTATCGATGCTGATCTGGATGCGGAGGGCCGGATTGTGCCCGGGTTCGGGGATGCCAGCCGCCGCTTCAGTGGAATCGATGGAGTGACATGCCTAGGGTGAAGGCGATCCAACAACCCTGCAATGGCTGATTCGAGGCACCGTTCCGGCAGCAGCCTGTTGCTAAGCGCCATGGGTGGTGCGGTTGTTGGTGCCGTGGGTTTGGGCTGGTGGTTGGTTGCAGAAGCCGAGCGGCGCCGCCAGAGCCGCCCTGGGCGGCAGCTCCACCCGGGGGACCAGGCTCGGCCGGTTGCCCTGGCCTCGCCCCAGGGTCCCGGAGCGATCGCCGCCCCCCAGTCGGCAGCCATCGACACGCGCTTGCGGGATCGGGTGCAGGAGCTCAACAAAGCGATCGACGAGGTACGGCGTCGGCTGGAGCAGCTTGAACCGCTGCCTTGAAGCCGTTCCAGTCAGGTCCGCGGGCCAGTCGGTAGGTTTCCTAGGCCATTCCCGCTAGCTCCGTCATGCTGCGCTCCGCCGCGATCACCCAGGGGATCCAGCGCTCCCCCAACCGGGCCATGCTGCGGGCCGTGGGCTTCGGAGATGGCGATTTCAACAAGCCGATCATCGGCATTGCCAACGGCTATAGCACGATCACCCCCTGCAACATGGGGCTCAATGACCTGGCTCGCCGCGCCGAACAGGCAGCCCATGCTGCCGGGGCCATGCCCCAGATGTTTGGAACGATCACGGTGAGTGATGGCATTTCGATGGGCACCGAGGGGATGAAGTACTCCCTGGTCAGCCGTGAGGTGATTGCCGATGCGATCGAAACCGCCTGCAATGGCCAATCGATGGATGGGGTGCTGGCGGTGGGGGGCTGCGACAAAAATATGCCCGGCGCCTTGCTGGCCATGGCTCGCATGAACATCCCTGCAATCTTTGTCTACGGCGGCACAATCAAGCCTGGCAAGCTGGGTGGTTGTGATCTCACAGTGGTCAGTGCCTTTGAAGCGGTAGGCCAGTTTACTGCCGGGAAGATTGATGAGGACAGACTCACCGCTGTCGAGAAGAATGCATGTCCCGGTGCCGGAAGCTGCGGCGGCATGTTTACAGCTAATACCATGAGCTCAGCGATTGAAACCATGGGTCTCAGCCTTCCCTATAGCTCTACGATGGCGGCTGAGGATGCGGAGAAGGCCGACAGTGCCGCCCGCTCCGCCGAGGTTCTTGTTGAGGCGATTGCCCGGAATATTCGCCCCCTGGATTTGCTTACTCGCGAGGCCTTCGAAAATGCCATCGCTGTGATCATGGCGGTGGGAGGCTCCACCAATGCGGTGCTGCACCTACTGGCCATCGCCCGCACCGCCGGCGTACCGCTGAGCATCGACGACTTTGAAATGATTCGCCAGAAGGTGCCTGTGATCTGCGATCTCAAGCCCAGTGGCCGTTACGTGGCCACCGATCTCCACAAGGCTGGTGGCATCCCCCAAGTCATGAAGCTGTTGCTAGACGGCGGCTTGCTGCATGGCGATTGCCGCACCATCGAGGGCAAGACGATCAGAGAGCTGTTGGCAGATCTACCCGCCGAACCAGCCAATGACCAGGACGTGATCCGCCCGCTCAGCAATCCGCTCTACGCCAAAGGCCACCTTGCAATTCTGAAAGGCAATCTAGCCAGCGAGGGTAGCGTGGCCAAGATCAGTGGCGTAAAAACGCCCGTTCTCACCGGTCCAGCCCGGGTATTCGAGAGCGAGGAGAGCTGCCTTGAGGCGATCCTGGCCGGCCGGATTGTTGCCGGTGATGTGGTGGTGATCCGCAATGAGGGGCCCGTTGGTGGTCCAGGAATGCGCGAAATGCTGGCGCCGACCTCGGCCATCGTCGGTAGGGGACTGGGTGAATCGGTTGCCCTAATTACTGATGGCCGATTCTCCGGTGGCACCTATGGCTTGGTGGTGGGCCATGTTGCTCCTGAGGCCGCCGTGGGCGGCAACATCGGACTTGTGCAGGAAGGCGACAGCATCTCGGTGGATGCGCATCAGTTGCTGATTCAGTTGAATGTGTCCGATGACGAGCTGGATCGCCGCCGCGCCGCTTGGCTCAAACCCGAGCCGCGATACCGCACCGGGGTATTGGGAAAATACGCTCGCTTGGTGAGCAGCAGCAGCCTTGGGGCCGTAACCGACCAACCCTGAACTGCAACGCTGGCCCAAGGCTGGGCCCCTGGTGGTTGAACTCAACGCAAATCCACCAGCAGGGCCCGCAGTCGCCGCGCTAATGCCTCCAGCGGCACTCCATCGGCGGGGCGATCGCAGCGATTTCCTGCCGCATCCATCCAAACACCATGGTTGCCCTGCCAGAGCATCGGCCGGGTGTCATCCAGCAGCCAGGCCAAGATGAGGTGGAGACTCCGGTTAGCCCCGCTGCCGCTGCGGAAGATCTCCAATTGGAGATCTTCCGCAGCTAGCCGTTCCCCATCCGGCGAGCGAGCTTCTAGGCGCAGACAACAATCCGGTTCGCCCGGTTCGCTGCTCAAAACAACGCCATGGCGCAAAGGCTTGCGGCAAAGGTCAGCCGCAGCCGCCACCAGCTGAGTTAGCTCCACGGGCGATCGGGCTCAGGCCGTGGCACGGATGGCATGGATCTCCAGATGAAGGGGTCCTGGCCGAAAGCCTGGATTCGGTGCGCCTGCATCGCCGAATTTGGAATGGAGTATCTGGAGGCGCGTGATGCGGGCTGGATCAAAGCGCAAGGGCAAGCCCAGTGGTAAGCCCTCGATCGGCCGGGCCCGCACCGAAGGTATGAGCTGATCAAAGCCAATCCGCACCTTGGTCAGATCGGCCGAATTGGTACTGAACTCGTGCACCCAGCGCAAACCACCCGGAATCAGCTCAGTTAAACCCGCTACGCCATCGGCGCAGGCGACCGCCAACTTGAACCGGCGTCCTTGACCGGCAAGCTCAAATTGGAAAGCGGCGAAATTGGAAAGATCAAGGGGAGGAGAAAAGAGGGGCGACCGCACACTCACGAAGCCCCCCCCTTGCTCGACCAGCTCGCCATCAAAATGCAGCGCGCCTGCCTGCATCGAGCAACTGCCGCTGCTGCGGCCACCCATGATTGTGTCGTTCAGGGCATGCCAGGGGGCGAAGCCGTCACCGGCCACCAGCAATCGACTGGGTTGGCCCAACGGCAGCCGTTCTAGGGCAGCATCACCTCCAGTCACATCAGGCTCCATCCGCTTCACCATTCTCCTCAGACCAGTATCAACGAAGGAGCTGGGCAGCGGCCGCATCGGCCATGATCAGCACCTCTGTAGTTGGTTGGACCAACCGGGCTGGGGTGCGATCAGCCGGCTCGGTTGGATCCAAGAGCCGCTTCAGGGCCTGTTGCTTGCCGGCACCACTGACCAGAAAGATCACGCGCCGTGCCGCCGAAAGGACGGCTGCGGTGAGGGTGATCCGTACCAGGCCCTTACCTTCGCCCAGGGTCACGGAGCGGTCGCGGATCGTTGGGGCCGCGGTACCCGGAAACAAGGATGCGGTGTGGCCATCGTCCCCAAGCCCGAGCAGGATCAGATCGAAGCAGGGTGGGTCACCTGGGCAAAGGCGACTTAGGAGCTCTCCATAGGCCTCGGCACTGGCGGCGGCGCTGGCGTGATGGGTGGGAACGGGATGGAAGGCTGCCCTGCGGGCCGGATCTTGGGCGAGCAGGGTTTCGCCGAGCATCCGGGCGTTACTGGCCGGATCATCCGCCGCTACCCAGCGTTCATCACCCAGCAGCACATCAACCCGATCCCATGGCAAGTGCTGGTTACCCAGTCGGCTATAGCTGGCACGGGGAGTCTCGCCACCGGCCAAGGCGATCTGAACCCGGTCCCGCTCCGCCAAGGCAAGATCAATGACGGCGGCCATTTGCTCGGCCGTTTGGTTGGCAAGCTCTCCGGCGGTGGCAGCCACCTGAAGCCGATACGTGGTCATGCCAACCACTCGGTATGGAAGTTGCCTGGGGCATCCGTTCGTTCATACGTGTGGGAGCCGAAGCAATCGCGCATCGCCTGGACGAGGTTCTGGGGTAATCGGCCCGTGAAGTAACTACCGATATAATCAAGGGTGCTGCTATAGCAGGGGACAGGAATACCGGCGGTCGCGGCCCCCGCCACCACTTGGCGCAGCCCCGGCAAGCGGCGGTTAACCTGCTCGAGAAACCAGGGATCCACCATCAGATTGGGCAGATCCGGCTGGGCTGTGTAGGCATTCTGAATGCGCTGTAGTAAACGTGCACGAATGATGCAGCCACCTTTCCAAATTTGACCAATCGCCGCCATGTCTAGCTGGTAATCGTGCAGCCTGGAGGCCTCCTGAAGCAGGGCCATACCCTGGGCATAGCTGGCGATGCAGGCCAGTACCGTGGCATCCATCAGCGGGCCGGTAGCTGGAGCACCAAGGTCAAAGGGGGCGGGGCTGGCTGCCCGTAGCAGCGGTTCAGCCGCCAATCGCTCCCGCCGCAGGGAACTGAGGACGCGGGCATTAAGGGCGGCGTAGATCGTCGGCACTGGTACCCCCATGTTGAGGGCGCTTTCGACGGTCCAAAGCCCCGTTCCCTTCTGGCCAGCTGCATCCACAATAAACTCAACTAGATCGGTGCCACTGGTGGGATCTTTGGTACGCAGGCAGACCTCGGTGATTTCCACCAAGAAGGAACTCAGTTCCTCGCTGCTGTTCCAGGCTGCCAGCACATCGGCCATAGCAGTGCCATCAAGGCCAGCCACCCGCTTCATCAGGTCATAGGCTTCGGCAAGGATCTGTTCGATGCCGTACTCAATACCGTTATGCACCGTCTTGACGAAGTGGCCGGCTCCGCCAGGACCGATGTAGGTGACACAGGGTCCGTCTTCGACCTGGGCGGCCATCTTGCGCACCAGACCCTCGATTGCGTCATAGGCACTCTTCGTGCCGCCCGGCATCATGCTCGGCCCCTCTAAGGCCCCCTTGGCTCCACCCGAGACGCCCATACCGATGAAACCAAAGCTTTTGCTTTCCAGCTCCTTGACCCGTCGCTCGGTATCCGTGTAGAGCGAGTTGCCACCATCGATCAGTAGATCGCCTTCCTCCAGCAGCGGCGCCAGCGTGGCGATCATGTCATCAACCGGTTGCCCCGCCTTCACCATCATCAAAATGCGGCGGGGGCGCTCGAGGGCGGCCACAAACTCGGGGAGGGTTTCGGCACCGATGATTTGCTTGCCGGCCCCACGATCAGCAAGAAACTCTTGGGTCTTGGCGTAAGTGCGGTTGTAGACGACGCTCGAATAGCCATTGCGCTCGGCGTTGAGAACAAGGTTCTCGCCCATCACGCCAAGTCCAATCAGGCCGAAGTGCGCCTTGCTCATGGGGGTGGGGAAATCCTTAAGACCCTAGTTTGGACGAAAAAACAGGGCTGTGTTGCCAGTTTCAGCGAATGTCAGCAAAACCTTGCCTAGGGCGGCGGTGCTGGGTGTTGGTGTGAAAATATACGCGGGCCTGTATTGCAATAAATCCCATAAGTTTTGACTTGCATAATCCCTGAGGGTGTCAAGGAAGTGAAATAATCCCCCTAGGCTGGCTCGAGATAAAACTCAGCCCAAGGGGGATCAGGGTGGAACAAGCATTTAGAATATTAATCTCGCTTTAATATGAGACCGATTAAGCAAAGTGTTTAGATAACACTTCCATCAGCTATCGTTCCATTTTTGACAATAACGACGATGCCGTTGCGAATATAAAAATCAAGCTCGGGTCGATCCGCCTCCTCGATTCGATCCTTATTCACGATCGTAACATTATCGCCAATGCGTACATTTTTATCGAGGATAGCGCGCTTAACAGTGGTGCCTTTGCCAACCCCGATCGGGATACCGCCCCGTTCACGAAGAAGTAAACGTTCATCCATCGATTCGTAGTAATCGGCTCCCATCACCAAAGTGTCTTGCAGCACGACCTCATCTTCGATGCGGGTGCGAACTCCGAGCACACAGTGGTGAATGCTGCATGCCTTGAGCAGGGATCCTTCGCCCACGATCGACTGCGTAACCTGGGCATCGTGCAATTTACTTGGGGGCAAATAGCGCGGACGGGTATAAATTGGAAACTTTTCATCATAGAAGGAGAAGGCAGGATTGGGTTGGTCTGTAAGGGCTAGGTTGGCTTCATAAAAAGCCCCAATCGTCCCGATGTCCTCCCAGTAGTCGTCGAAGAGAAAGCTCTGAAGATGATCGCCGCGCTGAAGGGAAGTCGGAATGATTTCTTTGCCAAAGTCCTTGGCGGAAGGGTTGGTATTGAGCAGGTCAAACAAGGTGTCTCGGCTGAACACGTAAATCCCCATCGACGCGAGATAGGGTCTGCGCTCGGCTTCCGCCGCAGTAAGGCCTAAGCTTTGGGTGTCAACGCGCATGGCCTCGAGGGCTTCACCCTTAGGCTTTTCACTAAATTCACGAATTCTACCTTCAGCCGTGGTACGCATCAAGCCAAAACCTTCGGCTTCTGCTGCCCCTACTGGCAGGGCTCCAACCGAAAGCTGGGCGCCAGTTTCGATATGGTGCTGGATAAATTTGCCATAGTCCATTCGATAGAGTTGGTCACCGGAAAGGATGAGGTAGTGGTCCACATCCCACTCCTGAAAAAGCCACTGGTACTTGCGCACCGCATCGGCAGTCCCTTCAAACCAGCTGGGGCTATCGGGTGTCTGCTGGGCCGCAAGTACCTCCACAAACCCCTGGCCAAAGCCAGCGGAGAGGTTGTAGCTCATCGTCAGGTGACGATTGAGTGAAGCACTGTTAAATTGAGTCAACACATAGATCTTGTTAATCTCTGAGTTGATACAATTGCTGATCGGTATATCAATGAGCCTGTATTTGCCTGCCAATGGCACAGCAGGCTTAGCCCTCATCTTGGTTAGAGGGTAGAGGCGGGTTCCCGCGCCTCCACCGAGGATGATCGCCAGAACCCTTTTCATTAACCTTCTCCTTGCGTCTGCGCAGGGCAGACCGTACAGGAACGGGGTGGGACCTTGCCAGTGTTGGCGACACTTCGTTGCCGAAGGCTGGGCATGATTTCGTTGGGTAAGGATTTTTAGCCGTTGGCTTGGTTGTCGTGAAGCTCAAACAGGTCCTGCAGCACCTTCATCGCGGTATGGCGCTGCTGGCGCGGTTGCGGCGCCCGCAGGTGGGTGACCGGGGTATGCAGAATCTTATTGATAATTCCTTTGCTCAGAGCCTCCACCACTTTGCGCTCCCGCACTGAAAGATCGGGCCCCATCCGGCTGAGGGCTTTCTGGAGCTCCTGTTCACGGATCTCTTCAAGCTGGAGCCGAAGCTTGTTGACCAAGGGCACGGCTTCCAGGCCATCCCACCATTCAAGGAAGAGACGTGATTCCTCCAGCAACAGCCCCTCGGCCTCGAGCGCCATCTCCCGACGGGCCTCCTGGTTGCGGGCCACCACCTCCTGGAGATCGTCCACATCGAAGGCTTCCACCCCCGGGAGCTCCCCCGCATCGGCCGTAATGTTGCGGGGCACGCCGATGTCAATCAGCATCAGGCTTGAGCGACGGTTAAGTCCCACCAGCCGGGATGCGGTGATCACGGGCTCCTCGGCGGCCGTACTGGTGAACACCAGCGAACAGGTGCTCAAGCAGTGGTCGAGTTCGTCCAGGGGGCGGCATTGGACCGGTAGGCCGGGCAGATCCCCAGCGAGCGCTTCCGCTCGCTCCAAGGTGCGGTTGAGTAGTACGACGCCGCGACAGCCCTTGGCTTGAAGGTGCTGGAGCAACAATCTCGCCATTCGGCCTGCCCCAACCACGGCCACCTGCTCCTGGTCGAGAGGTACGAGGTCGTCGACGCCGCGGGCTTGGCCCAACTTCAACTGGGCCAGCTCCACGGCGGCCGATGAAATCGACACCGCCCCGGTGCCGAGGTTGGTTTCGGTGCGGACACGTTTGCCCGTGCTCACGGCCTGATTGAGCAGGCGGTTCAAAATCGGTCCAACGGAGCGGTGCTCCTGGCCGAGGCGCACCATCTTCTTGACCTGGGAGAGGATCTGGCCCTCCCCCAGCACGAGGCTGTCTAGGCCAGCCGCAACCCGAAGCAAGTGGGCCACCGCATCTTCATGGTGGTACGTGAACAGATGGGGGCTGAGATCCTCGAGGGCAAGTCCCGACACCTGGCTGAGAAATGCCCCCACCGCATCAATCCCATCAGCCGGATGGCGAAGCAGGGTGTAGATCTCGAGCCTGTTGCAGGTGCTGAGGATGGAAGCCTCCAGCACTTGGTCATCGGATCGGAGCTGCTGGAGGGAGGCCTCCAGGCTCTGCTCAGGGATGCTCAGTCGCTCGCGGATTTCCACCGGGGCGGTGCGATGACTGAGGCCGACAACGGCAATGTGCATGGAGGCGGCCTCGCTCGCTCGTGCAGGTTGGATCAGCGCAAGGCGATGCTCTGGGCACCGGGCTTGATGTGCACCGTATCGGTAAAGCGTGCTGTGCCATCGAGGGTGCTGATCACCAGGGAGCTTGTGCGGGTGCAATCCCGCTCGAATTTGACACCATGGAACAGCAGTCCATCGGTGATTCCGCTGCCGGCGAAAACAACATTCTCTCCCGAAGCCAGCTCTTCAGCTTCGTAGATCTTATCAGGATCGCTGATCCCCATCTCGGCCAGACGGCTGAGGTTGCCTTCGCGGGTCAAACCTTCCCATTCCTTGGTCTGGGCAACGGCTGGGTCATAAACAAGTTGACCTTGGAAATGGCCACCAAGGGCCCGCAGGGCGGCGGCGGAGATCACCCCCTCGGGCGCTGCGCCAATCCCCATCAGGCAATGGGTGCCGGTGCCTGCAAAACCGCAGGCGATGGCCGCTTGGACATCACCATCGGAGATCGGCTGTACCCGAGCTCCGGTGGCGCGAATCTCGGCAATCAGATCGTTATGACGGGCACGATCCATCACCACGATAACCAGTTCGCTGGCGGCAATCCCGAGGCACTCACTGAGGATGGCGATGTTTTCAGTAGCGGATTTACGGATGTCCACTTTGCCCTTAGCGGCCGGAGGCGCAGCCAACTTTTTCATGTAGAAGTCTGGGGCATTGAACAGGCCGCCACGGTCTGAGGCGGCGAGAACGGCCATCGAGCCGCGTTGGTTGTTGGCACAAAGGTTGGTGCCTTCGCAGGGGTCCACCGCGAAGTCAACACCGGGGCCGGTGCCACTGCCCACCTCTTCGCCGATGTAAAGCATCGGTGCTTCATCCCGCTCACCTTCGCCAATCACGATCTTGCCTTGCATTTGGATCTGGCCCATGCGCTTGCGCATGGCCTCGACGGCAGCTGCATCGGCTTCATCCTTCTTACCAAGACCTGTGAGCTCCGCGGAGGCAATGGCGGCCTGTTCGACGACCTCGAGAATTTCCTGGATGAGAGTGCGATCCACAGCTGTCCGGCGATTGGGTGAGGGGTAGGGGGCGCAGGGCTGACCAGACAGGGGTGCCGGCTGGTCAAGGGGCCTGGTCACGGCGCCTGTACGGGGCGGGGCCAAGGGGCACCGGAGCCGTGCAAGTCCCTGACACTGCAGGACCTCCCGGTCCCGGAGCGGCGCCATCGTATCAGCGAGCACGGTCCCGCTAGCCCGTACAATCTCGCAACCCTGGAGCCCCCTGCGGTCAAGCCATGAGCACAAAGCCCCTAGTCATCTCCCCTTCGATCCTGTCGGCTGACTTTTCGCGACTCGGCGACGACGTCAGGGCCGTTGACGCCGCTGGCGCCGACTGGATTCACATCGATGTGATGGATGGCCGTTTTGTGCCAAACATTACCATCGGTCCCTTGATCGTTGAAGCGTTGCGTCCAGTCACTTCTAAGCCACTGGATGTGCACTTGATGATTGTGGAGCCCGAACGCTACGTAGCTGACTTTGCCAAAGCGGGAGCTGATATTATCTCAGTGCAGGTGGAAGCCTGCCCACACCTGCACCGCAACCTCAGCCAAATCAAGGACTTGGGCAAGCAAGCCGGAGCTGTGTTGAACCCAAGCACACCGCTCAGCACACTTGAGTATTGCCTAGAGCTTTGCGATCTGGTGCTGATCATGAGCGTGAATCCTGGTTTCGGCGGCCAGAGCTTCATTCCTTCTCAGGTGGACAAAATTCGCGAATTGCGTACCATCTGTAACCAAAGGGGTCTGGATCCCTGGATTGAGGTAGACGGGGGCATCAAGGCAGCGAATGCTTGGCAGGTGATCGAAGCCGGTGCCAATGCTATCGTTAGTGGATCTGGTGTGTTTAGTCAGGCTGATTATGCTGAAGCAATCCGGGGAATTCGTTCAAGTACCCGCCCCCAATCGGCACTTGTTGTCTGAGTCATTTTACACAACTCTCAACAACTCCAGCACCTTCCCTACCAGCACGTAGGGAAGGTTATTTTTTTATTCAGCATCGATTCGCATGGCCTGCGCATGTAGCAATTTTAACCAGATCTACGAGATTCGGTTACGGATCTTTCTGCTCCAGGCCAAAGCACCCCAGACCCCCAGCAAGGGCAATGGAGCTGGACTTTCAGCAACTGGGCTTGGATCTTGATTGCGGCTTTGGATTGGGTTTTGAAATGAAAGGGTTGCAGAAAAGTAACCAGCTGCATCATTGCTGACGGCGAGTTCAGGCCAAGCTCGCTGATTTGTTGTAAAGTCAACACTAAGCGAGTCGAGCTCCCTCCGGCTTCGCATTGGTTTTCTGTAGCCGAAACTAGTGTCGATAAATGCATAGGTTTCTGGATTTGAGTCCGTAGTTCTAAATGGAATTAGGTCGCCATTTTCTGCCCAAGTGGCACCAATAACGTAGATGCCGGCCTCTAGGCTTAGGGGGACTAAATCCTTCCAGCAGTAATTGCCTTGAGTGAAACAGCCCTGCCCAGCCGGGAAATCCTGTTGAAATACTAAACTTGAAATGTTATCTTGAACCTTCCAGAGGCCAACGCTATGAAAGTCCAACATACCTGGCATCCCAGCATCGAACAAGCCAATCCCATCGGCGATTCGAGCGATCGACGTAGAGAATGAATAGCCAAACGTATAATTTCCGACTATTGGCGGGGTCGCGGATTGCTTCAAAATCACTGCTGAATTGTAGGAAGCCCGCGCTGCAGGACTTGCGGTAAATGCGCATCCAAATGCTGCTAGATATCCAACATATGCAGTGCAGCCGAGGATTTGCTTGGGCGTGGGCAGGCGAAGCATTGGAGTGCTGGTGTTTCCAACACTAAAGCACCAAATCCGCGTCAAGACAGCCCCCCTAAGCGCTGGACTGCTTCGGCACTAAACGAAGCAGATAAGATGCACACAAGCTAAATTATTAGACTTTGCAAGCCCCGATTAGGGGTCACCAAAGAACCAGCCATAGCTGTGAAGCCCGATGCCTAGGAGGTTTACGCCTATGTAACAAACAGCAATCACCACCAGTCCAAGGGCTGCTACGGCAGCCGGCCGGCGGCCTTGCCAGCCGCGGATTAGACGCGTATGAAGGTAGGCTGCATACACAAGCCAGCAGATCAGCGCCCAAGTCTCTTTCGGGTCCCAGCTCCACCAGCTGCCCCAGGCTTCGTTAGCCCACACCGCCCCACTGACCAATCCCACAGACAACAATAAAAACCCGACCGTGATCGTGCGGTAACTCAAGCTATCGAGCTGCTCGCTGAGGCGAAAACCCGTACTGGACAGCTCAAGGTTGGCGGCACCATCGGCGGAGAGTTGGGCTTGGCGAAAGCCACCTGTGCCAATAGAACTGCTGCGGAGCTCAAGGGCATTGTCTCGATCCACTAGCAAAACCGCTACCGAAAGCAGGGAACCCACCAGCAAAGCCGCGTAGCTCAACATGATGACGCTTACGTGCATCACTAACCAGCTGGAGCGAAGGGCCGGTACTAGCGGAGAGGCCTCTTGAAGCCGATCTGGAAGCGCAAAGCTTGCAAAGGCGACACAGCCCAGTGCCATGGGCGTAGCCGCCGCTGGGACAAGCGGGCTTGGCCAGCTGCGTTCGACCAGCAGTTGCACCAGGGTGCATCCCCAGGCGAGAAAGCAGAGAGATTCGTAAAGGTTGCTGATCGGGAAGTGACCCGATTCCCACCACCGCAGCACAAGCTGGGCCGTGAGGCAGAGGTTGGCAGCGGCCAAGAACAAACGCACGGCAGTGCTGTTTTTCTGGCCGCTCAAGGCCCAGAACGAGAGGGGCAGCACGAAAAGCAAAAGGCCAAAAGCAACCAGGCCCAGGGCCATAACCGGATCATTCACCGCAGATCATCCTCGGGTCTTCCAGTTTGCACTGCGGCGGCCTGCCCTTGGGGAGGGGAGCGTGCGGGTCACCGGCTGGCCTTGTTCAAAAGAAAGAGACCGCCAACCAAACCGATCACGACGGGGGACCAAGCGGCAAGGATTGGAACCAAGGTGCCTGAGATGCCCAATGAACTGAAAATGAAGGACATCAGGTAATAGCCAAAAATTAGTAGTACGCTGATACCAAAGCCCTGGCTGCGGCTGGTGCGGTTGTAGGGACGAACACCCAGGCTGCTGCCGATCAGGCCAAACACTAAACAAATTGCCGGGAAGGCAAACTTCTCTTGGATGCGAACCCGCATGCGCCTAGCCTCCTTGGCGTTGCCAGCCTCCTCAAGCAATCGTTCAGCGCGTAGGGCCTGGCCAACGGTCAAGGCTGCGGGATCCGAGGGAATCTTAGCAATCTCCACCGGGTTGCGACTGAGTGGATAAAAATAACGTTCAAACCGAGCTGAGGTGGTGGTGCCAGAAGCCTCGTCTAGGTTGACGATGTAGCCGTTGCTGAATTCCCACATCCCCTGGCTGTTGTTCCAACGTCCGGTTGTTGCTGTTAGCATTTGACGCTGACCAGCACGTGAGAAATCAATCAAGGTAACATCTTCCATAACGCCATGAAGATATTTGCGTGAATAAAATAGATGCGTAAGCTGCTTGATGCTCTCTCCTTCTAGCTGCTTTATGCGTCCGAAACGGGAGTAAAGTACGTTGTTCCCTTTTTCAGTGGTTAGGGCCTTGCCAAGGGCAATTTCTAGAGTGTTAGTGGCAGCCAAATTGGCCTGAGGTACAATCAGGTCGTTAAACATAAATGTTAGCAAGCTCATGAGCACCGATACGGCAAGCGCTGGCACCACCATGCGTCGTGTCGATACACCAACGCTACGGAGGGCGGTCAATTCGCTCTTGCCCGTGAGGTTGCTGTAGGCCAGCAATGTGGCCATCAAGGTGGCCATTGGGAAAGCGAGCACCAGAAAACCCGGCAGCCTCAACAGCAGCACCTGCAGGGCAGCGAGCAGAGGTAGTCCGGACTCAGCAACGCGCCGAACCAATTCGAAAACCACACCCACCGACAGGGAAACGGCGGTAAACGCGGCAATGCCGAACAACAGCGGCCCAATCAGTTCCCCTACGAGCCAGCGATCCATCAGTGGCAGGCGATCCCAGCGCAGCAGCGTGCCAATTCGCGTCAGCGGCAATAGGCGTTGCAACCGCTGCAGGGCTACGGATGTTGTCAAAGCTGGAAGGCCTCACCGAGGTAATGGCGGCGCACAAGTGGATCATTCGCCATGGCATCGGAGCTGCCGGAGGCCAGGATTTGCCCCTCGGTGAGGATGTAGGCACGATCTGTGATCGCCAGGGTTTCGCGCACGTTGTGGTCAGTAATCAGCACACCCATGCCACGGTTGCGAAGGCCATTGATCAGGACTTGAAGATCGGCTACCGCCATCGGGTCGACCCCGGCGAAGGGTTCATCCAGCAACAGGTAGCGGGGCCCTTTGGCACCGACCGCCAGGGCGCGGGCTACCTCACAACGCCGCCGCTCACCGCCGGAGAGCTGGAAACCCTTGCGGTGCTGAAAGGGAACAAGGTGAAAATCCATGATCAAGGTCTCGAGTCGATCACGCCGCAGCCCGGCTGGGGTGCCACTGGCTTGAAGGGCTAGTTCAAGGTTTTGGCGCACGCTGAGACTTCGAAACACACTGGCCTCCTGCGGCAAATAGCCGATGCCCAGCCTTGCCCGTCTCGGCATCGGCAGGTTCGTCACTGAGAGACCATCGAAGCGGACATCACCACGGTCGGGCCGCAACAAACCTGTAACTAAATTGAAGGTGGTGGTCTTGCCAGCCCCGTTGGGACCAAGCAGGCCGATCACTTCGCCGGGATTGAGCTCCAAACTGACGTTGTTGACCAACGAGCGGCCTCCGATGGTGATCCCCACCCGATCAAGGCAGAGGCTCATGGCATCGGCGGGCGCGGGGTGGAACCAGGGGCCGCCTGTAACCGCAACTTGGTGACGACCTGATGGCCTGTGCTTGGTTCGGCCTGGAGCCTTTCACTGCTCAGTAAATAAACAAGGCGTTCTGCCTTGATCCGCTGACCATCGGCATCCACCACATCAACATCACCGCTTAGCACAAGCCGGGCTTCCTTTGAAAAGTATTGTGCCTGCCGGGCAGTGGCGACCATCCCCTTGTCCGGGTAGACAATCCTCACATTGCCGGTGGCGGTGACGATGCCTGTCCGGTTATCGGCCTGCTGCCGATCGGATTCAATCGTCACCATGCCGCCAGCGGTGGGCTGGCCTGCTGGTTTGGGAACGGCTACGGCCCCAGGCCTGGGACCGGTGCTGGGGCTTACCGATTGTGCCTCTGCTGGGGCAGGTAGTAGGGGTGAGGCCGGGGTGGAGAAGGCCGGCGGCTGGGCGCACGCCGCTTGCGGCACGGCGGTGGCAACGAGCCACAGCGACGCCCACGCCATTGGAATCCAATGGGGCCAGGCTTTTGTGGTGGCAGAACCAGCCTTTGTCTTGATCTTGGGCAAGGAGACTCAGTCCGGGGCCGTGGTTGGCCGTTCAATCTCCCGGGGGCTGCGGCGGCGCCTGCGCTAAGAGACGGGGGGGTGGCAGCAAATCGCATGGCTCTCCGAGCTGCAGGGCCTTCAGCCGTGCTGCGACTGTTTTGCGCAAAACAGCAAGGTCGATCCCCAGAGCCACTTCACCACAGGGAGCGAGCCTGCCTAATCCCTCCCCGAGCAATACCGTCGCGCCTTTGAGGTTGCCCCGCTCTAGATGGATGTGGGCTACGGCAATCTGGAGGAGGGCCTGGAGTACGGGGCGAAGCGGACCCTGGGTCTCGTGCCAGAGCATTTCGAATTCATCGTGGCAGGGGTACCAATCCGAATCATTGAAATGGATGACTGCCGCCTCGAAGCGGGGGTCGCCCAACAGGGTGGTTTCATCATCCTGCACCAGCTGAAGGGGGTTCTTGGGTGAGGGGTCAGAACCTGTCGGGATCAACGCTTGGCCGTTTTTCTGGCGGGCAGCTTGCGAAGCCGAATTGATTCGGGAGTCACCTCTAGCATTTCATCAGGGCCGATGTATTCCAAGGCGCGTTCAAGGGTCATCTGCAAGGGGGCTTGAAGAGTGTCTAGTTCTTCGGCTCCGGCCGAGCGCATATTAGTAAGTTGCTTAGCCTTGCAAACATTAATCTCCAAATCCTGCTGCCTGTTGTTTTCACCAATGATCATACCCTTGTACACTTTTGTGCCAGGGGTAATGAAGAATTGGCCACGATCTTCAGCATTTTTAAGGGCATAGAAAGTTGCTGTTCCCTCTTCGAAAGCAATCAACACACCATTGCGTCGGTTGTCGAAGTCTCCCTGCATCGGCCGGTAATCAAGGAAAGAGTGGCTCATAATACCTTCGCCCCGGGTGGCTCGAATAAACTCACCTCGGAAACCGATTAGACCGCGAGCGGGGACTACAAACTCTAGTTGCGTGCGGCCATCATTCGTATTTTCCATGTTTTGCATTTCACCCTTACGCATACCAAGCTTTTCAATGCAGGTGCCGACAGACTCTTCCGGAACATCTAGAACCAGGGTTTCATAGGGTTCGTTTGGAGTGCCATCAATGGTGCGAAAAATTACCTGGGGTTGACTCACCTGGAACTCGAAGCCCTCCCGGCGCATTGTTTCGATCAAAATGCCCAGGTGGAGCTCTCCGCGTCCGCATACCGACCAGCGGTCAGGAGAGTCGGTGTCTTCGACCCTTAGGGCGACGTTGGTGAGCAGCTCCTTTTGAAGACGGTCACGCACCTGCCGGCTTGTCACAAACTTACCCTCCTTACCGGCGAAAGGGGAATCATTAACAACAAACGTCATTTGCAGGGTGGGTTCATCCACCTTGATCAAAGGCAAGGCCTCCGGATGGTCAGGACAGGCGATGGTTTCGCCGATATTCACCTCGTCAAAGCCGGCGACGGCCACTAGATCTCCGGCGCTGGCCTGCTCGATCTCAATGCGCTGCAGGCCCTGGAAACCCAAAAGTTTGGAAATGCGGCCGCGCTTGATGCTGCCATCATCGCGAAGTAGTGCCGCCGGCTGACCCGCTCTAATCGTCCCATTATGAATACGGCCGATCATGATTCGTCCGAGAAAATCGCTATAATCGAGGGTTGTAACCTGCAGCTGCAACGGCTTGGTTGGATCACCAACCGGCGGCGGAACATGGCGCAAGATTGCATCAAAGAGCGGTTTCATCGTATCGCTCTCTGTTTTCATGTCTGGCTTGGCGTAACCGCCCATGCCGCTACCAAACAGGTAAGGGAAATCGCATTGGTCATCATCGGCGCCTAGCTCTAGGAACAGATCGAGAACCTTATCTACCGCCTGCTCGGGGTCAACTCTTGCTCGGTCAATTTTGTTGACGAAAACAATTGGCCGTAAACCTTTTTCCAGCGCTTTCTTCAGCACAAATCGGGTTTGGGGCATCGGGCCTTCGTTGGCATCGACAATCAGCAGACAGCCATCGACCATGCCCAGCACCCGCTCGACTTCACCGCCGAAATCGGCGTGACCAGGTGTATCGACAATATTGATGCGAATCCCGTTGTAATCTACAGCGGTATTTTTTGAAAGAATTGTGATACCACGCTCCCGTTCCAGGTCGTTGGAATCAAGAATGCAGGTGGGCACGGCTTCTCCCTCGCGGAAGATGCCGGACTGGTTGAGCAAGGCATCCACCAAGGTGGTCTTGCCGTGGTCAACGTGGGCAATGATCGCGATATTGCGAATTTGTGCGCCTTTGGCTTCGCCGCTCATGGGGCCTGGGTCCTGGGGGATGGGAAAGGGTGGCGTTGTCTAAGGGTGACGCCGCGTCGCGTGTTCAAGGATCCATGGACCAGGGAGCATCTGAGGAGATGCGTCGCTGGTTTGATCATGGTTGCAAGGCTGGCGTTTTAGCCCCATCCGGGATGGGGCTAGTGTTGGGGTGCCAGAGACTGATCCGATCGCCCACAATAGCTCAGTCAGGAACTGGGCTGGTTAAGGGAGCTGGCGTGCCAACCGATGGGCGGGCTCAAACTGCTGCAGAGCCTCTGTGGAACCCACGTATCGCCAGTGCCAGGGTTCGTAGCTGACTCCCTGGTGGTTGTGCTTGGGGAAAGAAAGCTGGAAGTGGTAGCGGGCGGCATTGGCCTCCAGCCAGGCGAAGGCAGGGCTTGTTTCAAAACTGGTTGAGAGGTTGGTTTCAGGGCGGTGGCCGTCGCCAACGTCGACCGCATAACCGGTGCTGTGCTCGGAGAAGCCAGGCGGGGCACTGACCTTCGCCCGAGACTGGGGGGACTGGTTGCGTTCGGCGCCGACATCAAAAAAAAGATGGCGTTGCAGCTCAATGCTGCGGAAAGCGCTGATCACGGTGAGATCAACCCCATTGGCGGCGGCCGCCCGCTGCATTGCCAGGAAACTCTTGGCCGCCTCAGGGCGAAGTTGCAGCTCGGGTGCGACCAGGGCGAGGCTGCTGGCTGGAGCTTCTGGGTAGGGGAGGTGCCCCAGCAGGCGGCCATCGGAGCTGAGCCGGGCGTTGAGGCCTGCCACCGGCGCTGGCGTTAGCCAGGGTCGCAGGGGGCCGGTGGCCAATCCGACGCCGAGCAGGCCTACCAGCAGACCGCCCAGCAGGGTGGAGCGCAGCCGAACGGCCCAATTGGCTTGTGGTGCGGAGACGGGCCGGCTGCGACGGGCCAGGGGGATGTCGCTGCCAGCGCCGGCACGGACGGCCGAACTGCCCCGGCGACTAGCAGATGCTGGGGAAGGAAGGCTAGGACGCGATTTTCGGCCGCTGGCTGGGGATGACACGCCAACTTGCCGATGGAGGCTCCATGCTACGGCGCCATTGCCGTCTTGACTCCAACCCGAGCTTGACGGTGTTAGCGTCTGGCCGAGAACCCTTGGCTGGAGCAGGTTTCAAGATGTTGCGCGTCGCGGTTGTCGGGGGAGGTCCGAGCGGATCCTGTGCTGCTGAGGTGCTTGCCAAGGCAGGGATCGAAACCTGGCTGTTCGAAAGGAAACTGGATAATGCCAAGCCCTGCGGCGGCGCGATCCCGCTCTGCATGGTTGCTGAATTCGAGCTACCTGAGTCGATCATCGACCGCAAAGTTCGCAACATGAAGATGATCTCGCCCTCCAATCGGGAGGTCGATATCAACCTTGAAAAGCAGGATGAATATATCGGCATGTGTCGCCGCGAAGTCATGGATGCGTATCTCCGCGACCGTGCCGCAGAGCTCGGCGCACACCTGATTAATGGTCTTGTTACAAAAATTGATACCGGCGTTAATCGCCAGGGCCCATACAGACTTACCTACTCCGATTACTCCAGCGGCGAAGCAACGGGGGAAGCCAAAAGCTTAGATGTAGATCTGATCATTGGTGCCGATGGTGCCAACAGTCGTGTCGCCAAGGCCATGGATGCAGGCGATTACAACGTGGCAATTGCATTCCAGGAAAGAATCAAGTTGCCACCAGAAGAGATGAAGTATTATGAAGATTTGGCCGAAATGTATGTAGGGACCGACGTTTCCCCAGATTTTTATGCATGGGTTTTTCCTAAGTATGACCACGTGGCCGTCGGCACTGGGACAATGCAAAAAAATCAGTCTCTGATTAAGGGTTTGCAGCAGGGCATCCGTGAACGGGCCAGTAAGCGCCTTCTCAAAGGCGAAGTCATCAAGGTGGAGGCCCACCCAATCCCGGAGCATCCCCGCCCGCGGCGGGTGGTGGGCCGCATGGCCCTGGTGGGTGATGCCGCCGGCTATGTAACCAAGAGCTCCGGTGAGGGCATTTACTTCGCGGCCAAGAGTGGCCGCATGTGCGCTGAGGAGATTGTGGCCGCCAGCCAAGGGGGACAGCGCATCCCCACGGAGGCAGACTTAAAAGTTTATATCAAAAAATGGGATAAAAAGTACGGCCCAACCTACAAGGTTCTTGAAATCCTTCAGAATATTTTCTATAGCAATGATGCTGCCCGCGAGGCCTTCGTGGAGATGTGCGATGACAAGGATGTGCAGCGGCTCACCTTCGACAGCTACCTTTACAAGCGGGTCGTCATGATGAACCCCTGGCAGCAGCTCAAGCTCACCTTGCTCACGATCGGCGCCGTGCTTCGTGGCCAAGCCCTGGCTCCTTCTGGCTACAGGCCAGTCCCGAGTGCGGTGCGCAGCGAAGCAGAGGTACAGGCGATGGAGGCAGTGAGCGCGATCAAGGGGGGCATCCGGGTCAAACGTGCCGATCCGGACCCAGGCGCCAACGTCGGCTCCCCGGCGGCAGCTACCTCGCAGGCCAAGGGCGAAACTAATGACAGCCGTGAACCCGTGATGGCAAGCAAGTCATAAGCGCGACATCCTCTAGCTCATCATCAGGATCATCTTCTAGAGCCTCGATCCACACCCTGGATTAAGGCTTTAGATCGGATCGCCCACTCTGATGCCTTTACCTCCTATCTCACTCATCCCCACGACCCCGGGCCCCGCGAGTAGCTATCTGTTTTGAACAGTTCAGCTCGAACTAGCTGGACTAAGTACGCTCGAGTTGGCTTGATCCAGTTCGGGTCAATCCTTCAGCTCGAAGCGGACGTGTAGTGTCGAAGTGCCTGGAGCCAAAGGGCACGCGAGCCAACCAAGCAGATGGCTGCAATCGCCCCACTGAGCAAAACCATTCGGCCTGGGGCCAGGCCCAGGAGCGCTTGCGCCGGTACAGTGGTAAGGAAAGCGACCGGTAGCAGGGTAGTGAACAAGAATCGAAGTACCGGCGGATAGGCGCTGACCGGATAACGGCCCGCTGCCAGCAGACTGCGCAATACCTCCGTGGCATTCCAAACCTTAACGAACCAAATGCTGGTGGCCGCTAGCACGAACCAAAGGCTATATAGGATGGTAACGGCACTCAGTAGCATTGCTGAGGCAACGATCCAAGTGGTTAGACCTGGATGGGCACCCGAGCGAGCCAGGCCTACCAGTACAAGGCCCAAACCCACCCCAATTTCGGGCAGGCCCCATGGGGAGATTGTTCGAAGTGATAACCACAACTGGCTATCAATTGGCTTAAGTAGCACAAAATCGAGGCTACCATTTTGCACTTGCTTGACCAGGTTGCCCAGGTTCGGTCGCAGCAGGGTGCTGGCGAATCCTTCTAGGAAGGTGTGCATGCCCAACACCACCAGGGCTGCATCCCAGCTCCAGCCCCCTAGCTGTTGACCATGGCCAAAAAAAAGCGAAAGGGTGAACAGGCTTCCGGCCAAGGTGGCGCCTACCGCCAGGATCTCGATCACCAGATTGAACTGGTATTCCATCTCTGCCGCCAGGGAAGTAGACCAGAATCTGCCAATGCTGCGCAGGTGTCGACGTAGGCTGGAAGGAGTACCCATCAGGCTCCCAGCGCGGCGTAGCGCCGCACCCCGGCACGCCACAGCCATAGGTTGAGAGGCACGAGTAGGAATAACCAGCTCACGGCATTGAGCAAACCGGCGATCAGATCAACTGGGCCTCCGGATAGCAGTTGGGCAGGCAAGTAGAGCATCGCAGCAAAGGGGGTGTGGAGCGCGAAGGCCCGTAGCGAAGCTGGATAGAGATCTAGGGGGGCGAGCAGGCCGGATAAAAACAGGTAAGGCATGTAGAGAAGTTTTTCGAGGGCTCTGGCCCGTTCACTCCAGAAGCAGAGCAAGGTAATCGCGTAATGCAGCAGGAAGTTGAGCCAAAAACCCAGCTGAAGAGCAAAAATTGCCAAGAGGAACTGACCAAGGGAGGGTATCCAGATGGCGCTGGGTACGAACAGGAAGAACAGGGCCACCATGATGGTCACGATCGGTAGCCGGGTTGCTTGATCGGCCAGGTGGGCGGCCACATAGCGCCACACCAATGGTAGGGGCTGAAGTAGGTAAGGAGACAGCCGGCCGAGCAGGTTGTCTTCCTCGAAGGCGTACACCACCCAAACAATTGTGAACTGACGCACCACGAAGGCCGCTAGGAAGTAGCGCGCGAATGCCTGGGGGCTAAGGCCGGATGCGGCACCGGCCGGTGCATTACTCCAGAGCGAGAACATCAGCAAGGGCAGGAGCCCCGACAGGGCCCAAAGCACAATCTCGGCGCGATACTCCAGCATCAGGGCGTACTGACTGCTGAACAAGGCGCGGGCGATGCGCAGGACCGAACGCAAGCTGGCGGCCCTGCGCCTGACTGCTTTGGCCAACCTGCTTTGGGCTGGGCCGGCTTGACGCCGAGGATTCGATCGATCGGATGTCATGGCGGATCGCTGCCTCCTTGGCGGAAGAGGCGCCCGATTGTGTCTTCAATCGGTGGTTCGCGCACCTCCAGATCCAGCACCGGCAGATCGGCAAGCAGCCGGCCGACCACGGCCGTCAGTCGCTCGCGCTCCACTAAGAGGCGCACATCGCGACCGCTGCAGGATTCCAGCTCGCCGTAGCTGCTGAACCTGGCTGGCGGTAGGGATTCGGCCAGTTCCAATCGCACTTCACGCCGGGGCGCCAACTGCTGGCTGAGCTGCTCGAGACTGCCATCGTGGAACAGCGAGCCACCATGGATCAGCAGTACCCGCGGACACAGGGCGGTGATGTCCCCCATGTAATGGCTGGTGAGCAGCACCGTGGCGCCATGGCGTCGGTTGTAATCGGCCAGAAAAAGGCGCACGGCGGCCTGGGCGTTGACGTCGAGGCCGAGGGTGGGCTCATCGAGGAACAGCACCGTTGGCTGGTGCAGCAGGGCAGCGAGCAACTCGGCCTTCATCCGCTGGCCAAGCGATAGCTTGCGCACCGGCCGCTGCAGCTCTTCCCCCAGTTGGAGCATCTCGGCCAGCTCGCCGATGCGGCGTTTGGCTTCGATGTCGTCGAGTCCGTAGACGGCCGCATTCACCCTTAGCGAATCGAGCGGTGGTAAATCCCAGATCAGCTGCTGCTTTTGGCCCATCACCAGGGTGATCTGGCGCAGAAAAGCGGCCTCGCGGCGCGAGGGGCAATGGCCAGCCACCTCTACATGCCCGCTGCTGGGATGCATCAGGCCACTCAGCATTTTTAGCGTGGTGGTTTTACCGGCGCCGTTGGGGCCCAGAAAACCGACCATTTCGCCGGCTTCGATCGTGAAATTCAGATCTCGTACGGCCACCACGGTTCGGACCTTGCGGCGCACGAAGTGGCGGAGGGTACCCGCCAAGCCTGGTGCTTTCTCGGCCACCCGGAAGGAGCGGGAGAGACCGCTGACGCTCACGATCGGCATCGGTTCAGCCTAGGAGACGATGGGGGCTGCGGCAAACAACGAGTGCTGCTGGTGGGATGGGGGCGCGAGAGCGCAGCGATGGGGAGATTCAAGTTTATTGTTTGAGTTATTCCTGCAAATCTTTCAATTTCTTTGACTTCTCTGGGGAGGAGTATTCTCTGCTCCTCAAACGGGTGAAATCGGCTAATACCGAGGCCTGGTTGCGCAGCACTGCCAACAGATTGAGGCGGTTGGCCCGTACAGCCGGGTCGGCGGCCATCACCAGCACGCTGTCGGAGCCGTCAAAGAAAAGATCCAGGGTAGGGGCATTCGCAGCCAAGCCGTTGGCCAGCTGGGAGTAGCGGTTTGGATCGGTGCCGGTGGCGAACGGTGCTAGTGCCTGCACTGCCTGGAGCATCTCGGCCTCACTGTTTTTTTCGAACAGGGCCGCATCCACCACCCCCTCCGGGCTGTACACCGATTCAGGCAGAGTGCCTTTCTCGGCGAGTCGCGAAGCCCGCTGGACCACGGCCTGCACTGCCGCCAACTTGCCTTCAAGACTGAGGTCCACCAGCAGTAAGGCGCGGCGCCGGGCGTCATAGGGATCGGCCAACACCCGCTCAAGGTGCAACCCCTCACCAGCTACCGCTTGCACGATGTCCCCATCGTCCGGGAAATCCTCCTCCAGCAAACTCACCAGCCGTTGACGCAGGAATTCGGCCAGTTCGTTTGCCAGGGCAGGGCTAGTGATCGCAAAGTCAGGAAACAGTGCCGCCCAGTGGCCGCAGCAGCGATTCAGTAGGGCCACCAGATCCAGGCTCCAGCGCCGATCCCAGAGGATCTGGAGCAGGCCGTTGCCGGCGCGGCGCAGGGCGTAGGGATCGGAGGAGCCGGTTGGTCGCTCGCCTTTTGCGTAAATGCTGAGCAACAGTTCAAGCCGCTCGGCCAGGGCGACAACTGCGCCGGCCTCGCTGCTGGGCAGGGCATCGCCTGCCCCTCGTGGCAGGTAGTGCTCCAGCACGGCCAGGGCCACCTCGCGGGGTTCGCCTTCGGCCAGCAGGTACTTCGCGCCCATGATTCCCTGCAGCTCGGGGAACTCGCCCACCATCTGGCTGACCAGATCGTGCTTGCAAAGGTGGCTGGCGCGGCGGGCGTGGTTGTGCAACTCGCTGGACGTTGTCGATGGCCATGGGTTGAGCTGCTCAAGCAGCACATCGGTGCACCACTCCAGCCGTTCGACCCGATCGCGGAGGCTGCCCAGGCCCTCGGCAAAGGTGACCCGGGCCAGCTGGTCGCGGCGGTCGATGCTGGCGGTGGCGCGGTCGGCGGCCAGGAAGAATTCCGCATCGGCCAGGCGGGCCCGCAGCACCCGCTCGTTGCCGCGCTGGATCGTGGCGGCGGCCTCGGCGCGTCCATTGCTGATGCAGAGAAAGCGCGGCAGCAACTGGCCTTTCGCCCCAAGGGCGAGGGGATCGTTGGGCGCGTCTTGATGCAGCAGGGGGACGTAGCGCTGGTGGGATCGCATCACGGTGCTGAGCACCTCGGGCGGCAGGGCCAGAAACCGTTCTTCGATCGCGCCTTCAATCAGGCGGGGGGATTCGACCAAATCCACGAGTTCTTCGAACAGGCTGTCGGGCAGATCGGCCCGGGCGGCGGCGGCGGCTGCTGCTGCTTGGAGATCGGCGCGGATGGTGGCAGCGCGGGCGCTTCGCTCCACCTGCACATCGGCTTGGGCCAGGGTGGCGGTGTAGGCCCCGGCGCTTGGGATCGGCAGCGGCTGTGGCCGTAGGCGGTGACCGCGGCTGAAGCGATCACTGCGGACGGGCGGATCACAATCGGCCAGCTCGAATGGCACCACCTCCGCATCGAGCAGGGCCACAAGCCAGCGGATCGGGCGGCTGAAGCGGCTATCACCATCCCCCCAGCGCATGAAGCGACGGCCCTGGAGGCGCCAGATCCAGGTGGGAGCCAACTCCGCCAGCACCTCGCTGCTGGCACGGCCTGGTTCGAGCGTGCGGGCAAAAACGAAGGGACCCTTATCGGTATGCCGCACCTCGAGCTCGGCCGGGGCGATGCCGCAACGGCGGGCGAAGCCTTCAGCGGCGGCGGTGGGCTTGCCATCGCGGAAGGCCTGCTGCGCAGGTGGCCCCTTGCGCTCTTCGCTGCGGTCGGGCTGCCGTTGGGGCAGGCCCTCAAGCTGCAGGGCGAGGCGCCGTGGGGTGCCGTGGATGTGGATGGCGGAGCTGCTCAGGCGGGCCTCGGCAAGGTCGCGCCGGACCAGCTGTTCCAGTTGACCCAGGGCGGAGCCTGCGAAATCGGCGGGCAGCTCCTCGGTGCCGATTTCCAGCAGGAACGAAGCCATGGAGGCGCAGGTGGGACTAGGGCTGAACGAACTGTATTGAAACGGTGGTCGAACGGCCCGCGGGGCGCCCATAGCCGCCTTCAACGCAGGGCTGTTCGCTAGTTTCAGAACACTCCTAAGCCGTTGCCAGAATGAGCCCATCGAAGGTTGCCAACAGCGCCGCCGCCGATGGACCCGCCGCCGAGCCCACCAGGGAGGACGCAGCACCTGCGGTTGTAGAGGCGGGCAAGGGTCCAACCAAATTCGAGCAGCTGAAGGCGGCAAGCAGCCACCTGCACCAACCGTTGGCCAGCGAACTGACCAACGACTCGAACCACTTCAGCGAGGGGGCGGTCCAGATCCTCAAGTTCCATGGCAGCTACCAGCAGGACAACCGGGACAACCGCCGCAAGGGTGAGGAGAAGGATTGGCAGATGATGCTGCGCTTGCGCAGCCCGGCCGGCCGCATCCCGGTGCCCTTGTATCTCGCCCTCGACGGGTTGGCCGACCGCTTCGGCAATGGCACATTGCGCGCCACCACCCGCCAGGCCTTTCAGATGCACGGGGTGGCCAAGGCCGACCTCAAGGAGGTGATCGGCACGATCGTGCGCTCGCTGGGCTCCACCCTCTCGGCCTGCGGCGACATCAACCGCAATGTGATGGCTCCGGCAGCGCCGTTTGAAACCGGCGGTTACCCTGCAGCGCGGCGGCTGGCCGACCAAATCGCCGACCTGCTAGCGCCCCAGGCAGCCGAAGGCTCCTACCTCGACCTCTGGGTCGATGGGGACCTGAGCTATCGGATTCGACCCAGTAAGGCCGTCAAGCAGGTGCAAGCACGCCAATCGAAAGGCGCTGTCTACAGCGGTGATGATGCTGAACCCTTGTATGGCTCCACCTACCTGCCGCGCAAATTCAAAGTCGCCGTGACGGTGCCGGGCGACAACGCGGTGGATTTGCTCACCCAGGACATTGGCTTGGTGCTGTTCACCGATCCGAACGGACGCCCCTGGGGTTGCAATGTCTATGTGGGCGGCGGCATGGGCCGCACCCACAACAAAGACGAAACCTTCGCCCGCATCGCCGATCCGCTCGGTTATGTGGCAGCGGATCAGGTTTTGGATCTGGTCCAGGCCATCGTCGCCCTGCAGCGCGACCACGGTGACCGCCAGCAGCGGCGCCACGCCCGCATGAAGTACCTCCTCCAGGACCGGGGGATCGCCTGGTTCAAGCAGGAGTTGGCCCGCTACTACCCCCAGCCGATCCGCGAGCTGCGGGATGAACCGAAGCACAAGCTTCTCGACTACCTGGGCTGGCATCGCCAGGGCAATGGGCTCTGGTTTGTTGGCCTGCCCCTGCTCTGCGGCCGCTTGGAAGGCCCTACCAAGGCTGGTTTGCGGCGGTTGGTGGAGACCTACCAGCTGGAGGTGCGGCTGACTCCTAATCAAGACTTGCTGCTCTGCAACATCGGCCCTACCCAACGCAGCAGCCTCAAGCGGGAACTGGCAGCGATTGGCTTTGTAGCACCGGAGCAAACCACCCCGCTGGCGCGCCATGCGATCGCCTGCCCGGCGCTGCCCACCTGCGGCCTGGCCATCACCGAGGCGGAGCGGATCCTGCCGCAGGTCCTGGCCCGGCTTGAGGCCCAGTTGGCGCGGCTTGGCATCGGCGAGCCAGTGCTGGTCCGCATGACCGGCTGCCCCAATGGCTGTGCCCGCCCCTACATGGCCGAGATCGGCCTGGTGGGCAGTGGCGTCGATGACTACCAGTTGTGGCTCGGCGGCACGCCCGGACTCACCAAGCTGGCCCGGCCCTTTTTGCAGCGGCTGCCCCTTGCGGAGTTGGAAAGCACCCTGGAGCCCCTTTTGTGTGCCTGGCGGGATGCGGGTCAGAGCCGTCAGAGCTTCGGGGCGTTTATCGGCAAAATCGGTGATGAGCGGGTGGCTTCCCTGCTGGTTAGCGCGGAAGTTGCGCCGGTGCAGGCTCATTCGGCAGCCCGGCCATAGAAAGCCTCCTTTTGGCTCCGCTCCCAGGCCCAGAGTTGGTCGCCGTGGCTGAAGTGCCACCACTCGTTCGGATGGCGCACAAATTCTGCCGCGCCCATCACGGCCGCTAGGCGATCCCGGCGCCCCTGCCAAAGGCCGGCTTCCGAGTGGGGATCTTGCTTGGCGGCGGCGGCGTAATAGTTGGGCTCCGAGATGGGGTCGATCGTGTCGATCGCGCCGCCCATCGCCAACGGCTGACCGCTGCGATCCGCCAGGGTGAGGTCCACGGCAGCGCCGGTGCTATGGGGTGGTGGCGTGGCCAGATCGATGCTGGGCTCGGCCCAGAAACGGGCCACCGCTTCCCTGACCTGGTCGAGGTCGAACCCTGCTGCAGTGGCGGGATCGAGGCCCCGCAGGCGGCATTCCTCAGCAACGGAGTGGTCCACCATGAATTGCTGCACCGCCACGGGCCGCCAGGCATCAACAATGGCTAGCTGCCATCCCTCTACCCCTTGATCTAGGGCGGCCTGGGCCGCCAGCAGCCGCGTGATCACCCCACTGCGCAACCGAAAGGGATTGGCCCCCAGGCCGTAGGGGGCCCCTAGCTGGACGTAGGGATGGGGTTCGAGGCGCAGAAGCTGGGGCGGCAGCGGCAGTAGGGCCTCGCCGTTGTCGTGGATCGGAATCGAGCTCCAGGGTCTGGGGGCCATCGATGCGGAGCAAGGGGCGGCGGTGGCTCCAAGCCTGCTACAGAGCGTCCTGCGGATCGGCTCCGATCCGGCCCAGAAACAAGCCTGTTTTACAAAGATTCTGCATAGTAAGCCGAGGCTTTTACAGGCAAAATCTTAACAAGCAGAGCCTTAATAGGCAGAAACTAGCCAGCGTTCTGCTAATGCCAGTCCGGATGCGATCAAGGCCAGGACCAACCAGCCCAAACGTTGCGGCAGCAGCAGTCGTCGCAGTAGCACCACGCAGCCCGCCAGCCCGATGGCCACCACCAGGGTCTGGCAAAAGCCGATCACGTGGGGATCGGCACGCCAGGCCCAGCCGCTGCCCATACTCACGGCCCACACCTGCCCAGCCTCCGCCATGCCCAGGGCCAGGTGCTGGGCCAGCAACCCAGCCCAGAGCAACGGCAGCAGGGCATAGAGCGCCAACCAGGGCCGCCCCCGGCCGGGCAGCAGACGACTGGCCGCATTGCGCAGCAGCAGCCAGCCGGCCGCCGGCAGTGCCAGGGCAAGGCTTGCGAAGGCCAGCCGGGGCAGCAGCGGGCCTAGCAGCAGAGAATCGGGCGCCAGCGGCACTGCACCCAGCAGTCGATCCCAGTGGTGCAGGCAGAGGCCCCCGGCCAAGACAAGGATCAAGCCGGCCTCGCCGGCTGGAGGCGCCATTTCCCGCTGCAGGTCGGCGGCGGGGGGACGCAGCCGCAGGGTCACCGAGCGATGCGGGCAGGCCTGGGCACAGGTGAGGCAGAGTACGCAGTTGCGGTTGTCAGCCAGATGGGCCGGATGGGTGCCCAGTGGACAGCCCGCCGTGGCCATCCCCTCAGCCTCGGCTGGCCCGCCTTTAAAGCAGGCATAACTGCTGCAACTGCCGCTGCAGGTGCCTGCCTGGGCGCGCAACTCGCTGATCGCCAGCTTGGCGAACAAGCCATTCATCCCCCCCACCGGACAGAGATATCGGCACCAAAACCGTTTCTCAAACCGCAGCGAAGCGATCACCGCCCCTGCCGTGATCAGCAACAACAGGCAGCTACTCAGCCGGGCACTGTTCTCCAAGTTGCCCACCGCCTCCCAAACCAGGATGGCCGCGAAGCCCCCGGCCAGCAGCGGCGCCGCCCAGGTGTCTGGGTTGCCGCGGGGCCAGGCGGCGGGCGACCAGCCCAGGGCCCGCGCTAGCCGCTGGCTGATCTCACCCCACACCATGAACGGGCAGAACGAACACCACAATCGCCCTACCAGGGGATAGGTGAGCAGGATCAGCGGCCACCACCAGGCCCAGAAAAGATTGAGGCCACCGTTGTGGGCCCGGTCCTGGGGACCCAGCCAGAGCCAGAGGTTGAGCAGTACAAAGATCCAGCTCACCAGGCCGAACAACAGGGTGTTCCAGAGGCGAGGTGAACGCATCCAGTCGCGGAGCTGGGGTTTCCAGCGCCACAACTCGAAGCGCGCCTGGGCTTGCTGGCGCCCTTCGGTCCAAAACACATCATCGGGCAGCTCGGCTGGCCGGCTGGCTGCGCACTGGCGCAAGGCGCGGTCGATCAGCTGGCTCAGTTCACGGATGTTGCCGGGGAAGTCGTAGGTCTGCAGCCGTTTGATCAGGGTGCCACTGACCATGGGTGAGCGTCCCCAACCCAAACTTCGGGCCTTCTGCCGAACCCCGTAGCGCAACCATTCGCCCAGGTCCTGGCGGCGCACCCGCAGCGGCGGAACCCGGATCAGGCGGCCAATCGGTTCAAAGCCATCTAGATGGGTTTCGGAGGTGAAAAACAAACGGCCCGAAAATTGGTGCTCAACGCCATCTGGACCCTGCCAAACGCCCGTGCTGGCAAGCCTCTGCAGGCGTGGCAACAGGGCTGGATCGACCCGATCCACCTGGTCGATCAGCAGAGAGCCGCCGCCAAGCACTTCGATTAAGGCGCTGCCATCGGGGCCCGGCGCCCACAATTCGGCGCCATCGGGCCGTAGCAGGGCTCCATTAAGCCGTACCAACAACTGCTTGCGGGCCGCCGAGCCGAAGTGAATCAAAGCGGCGATGTTGTCTTTCTCCAGGCCGGGCTCGCCGTTGATCAGCACCGCCGCCGCCTGCGGATCGCTGGCGGCGGCTCGGATTTGGTCGCGCAGCTTCTGGGCATAGCGGCTACTGCCCACAATCCCCCGCCGGGCGCGGCCAAGCAGGTAGGGCGCCAGTCGGCGCAGATCGGCAGCTGCAGGGGTGGGTTCGCTCACCATGGCAGGGCCTGGGGTGGCTTGATTCTGGCTCTAGGCCAGCCCGACTTAGCCCCTGCCGAAGCAGGGATGCTGCCTGCGTCGCATCCATCTGCGCGCTGACAGGGCAACCTGGCTTCGCATTCCACCGGGTATTCCCCATGCTGCCATTCATCGCGGGGTTGATCCGGCCCTGGTGGTCAATGCGGTGCTTCGCCATGGTCCCAGGGACCCTCGCGATTACCAGCCCAGATCGATCCCAGCCGCCGTTGCCGCAGCCTGGTCGGATTTGATCGTGGCTTGATCCAGGCTTGCTGCAGTATTTCATGCTTACTACCGGATTCCGTGTCTCCAGCGGGTCGTGCCTCCAACGGCAAGCCATGCCTTCAGACCTCGGTTCCGTAAGGCCTGATTCCTGATCGTTCGCATCGCTCCTCCGGAGCGATGATGGCGAGGAATCTCTGCCCAACGCAGTTTGCCATGACCTTGACCCTCTACGGAGCAGCCCGCAGTCGGGCTTCGATGGTGCGCTGGTACCTGGAGGAGAAGGGCATCCCCTACACCATGGTGCAACTGGATTTCAAGGCGGGCGAGCACCGCCAAGAACCATTCCTGGCCGTCAACCCCTTCGGCAAGGTGCCGGCCCTGGTGGATGACGCGGTGGGCGGACCCGATGGGGATGGCCTGAAGTTGTTTGAAAGTGGCGCGATCCTCTATCACCTGGCCGAGTGCTACGGCAACGAGTTCGAGCCTGATGGGCCCGGTGGTGCGCAGGGCGCTGCGGCGCGGCGATCGCTCACCGCCCAGTGGCTGTTGTATGCCAACGCCAGCTTTGGACCGGCGATGTTCCTGCTTGAAACACGGCCCGAGGAGCTCGCCCACCAGCTCTCCACCCTTGATGGGCTGCTGGCCAAAGGGGGCCATCTGCTGGCCGGTACGTGGGGGGATCCAGGCTGGGGCGCGGCGGACTGCGTGCTGCGCTCCTACCTCGCCTACATGCCCCTTTTCTGCCCCCAGGTGGACCTCAGTCCTTACCCCGCTGTGCATGCCATGATCAATGCCACCCACGCCAGACCCGCGTACCAGAAAGCGATGGCGGCTGGTTGACGGGCCCGCCGGCCAAGCCTGCCTGGGGCGAGGCCGCCGCAAACAGCTTCTGAGGCCGCCTGGCCTGGTTTTTCTACCGCCCAAGGCCTATCCAGGTTCGCTTACCGGCCTTCGGCCCCTTGACGGCGGGGCTCCCCGGCCGGTGCCGGCAATCTCCTTGGGGTAACCTTACTTCCGCCGAAGACCCCTAAGCGCAGGCGCAGCCCTCGGCTGCGGCGAACTCACCCCTGAGCGGGCCAATCGCTAGGACACCTTCATCGGCGGCCTGCACAGCATCTACAACGACTTGGAGGAGCCACCGGCTGATGACACAGGGGCCTACAGCATCAGCAAGGGGCAATAAATCCGCTATTTTCTACCGCGTACCCGCATGATTTGCGGACTGCGTAGGAACGGAAGGCTAACAATCTTGATCAGCCGTGATGGGCTCACCCTGGAGCAAACTCGGGCGATGTCACGTCAAAGGGGGTTCGTGGCCGCCTACATGCCCGACCACGCCTCCAAGAGCCGCTTCATCATCCCCGGCCTCAAAGGTTTCAGCAGTGAAGACGCCAACTGGATCAGCGGTGGCGCCACAAGCTTCGTTCACGTGCCCTATAGGCTGCGGATCAGCCACCGCCGCCTCCCCTTGAGCGGCAGCTTGGTCGGGGGGCTGGCCGATCGGGTGCTGGCCGGTTTCAACCGCTCGATGGAACAGGGGGTTTGAACCCTTGGCGCGGTTGATTTGGGCACCCCAGCTCCGCCAAGAACCCGGCCGCAGCCCCCAGCGCGCCCCCCTTGTGGGAACCGGTGATCACAGCCGATCCCCCGCCGGTGCAGGAACGCCAGCAACGCGACCTGGCGATCCGCAGATCCGACACCCGCGAAGACCTCCCGCCATCCCAAGCTCCGGAGCCCCAGCCGGAGCCGCAGCAGGAGCCGCCGGCTCCGAACAGCGCTCCAGCGGCCGTGTCCGAACCGCCGTCGAGTGCTTGCCCTCCCGCAATGGCACCGCAACGGAGCCGAGCAACGGCGCAAGCTCCGTTCCCGATACCAGCCCTAATCGGCAGACACCCCAACCCTCCGCAGCCGTGGCACCCTCCGCAGCGGCAGCCCCTGCTCCTGCCCTGGTCGGGACATCAGCGCAGCTAGCCGCTGCACCAGCTCCTGATCCAGCAGCCCGTCCCAGCCTGGCGGTGACAGCCCCGCCGCCCGAAACACCGCCAGCGCCGCTGCCCTGAACCCGCCCCTAAGCCTCCGCCGCCAGGGCCCGCACCACATCGCCCCGGGTGAGCACCCCCACCGGCCGCCGTTCGCCATCGAGAACGAACAGGCGCTGGATCGAGCGTTCGTGCAGTTGGCGGGCCGCCAGGGGTAAGCGGGTGCTGGCGTCGCAGCTGTGGGGGTGCTTGGCCATCACATCGGCCACGCTGGTGCCCAGCACCTGGTGGACCTGTCGGTCCCATTGAAGCGGGTTGCGCAGGTAGATCACCGCATCCAACAGCATCACGTAGGGGCCGGCCTCGAAGCCGCTTTCGCGCACCATGAGTTCGTTCTCACTGAGTTCACCCAGCAGCTCGCCCGCCTCGCCCACCACCGCCAGGCCACTGATGTGGTGCTCGCTGAGCAGCTTCACGGCATCCTGCAGCGGCGTGTCGGGCCGCACGCTCAGCACCGGGCTGGTCATCACGTCAGCCACCGACCGGTCGACCACCATCGCCTTTGCCGCCAGAACTTCTGCCGCATTCTGGAGACCCAGCTCTTGCCTGGACGCCCGGGCGGCAGGATGGTCACAACTCTGAGCGCTGCTGGCAGCACCAGCCGAATCCGCCGCAAACCGCCGTGCTCCGCCGCCTCGCCGACCTGCTGACCATCCTGCGGGCCCTGCTCGGCTTGCCGCTACTGCTGGCCCTAGCCGCCGGCCAGGAAGGCTTGGCCTGGATCCTGCTCCTGCTCGGAGGGCTCAGTGATGCCGCCGATGGCTTCCTGGCCCGCCGCGCCGGCGGGGGATCGGTGTGGGGGGCACGGCTTGATCCGCTCACCGACAAGATTCTGATCAGTGCCCCCCTGATCTGGTTAGCCGCCCGCGGCCTGCTGCCGATCTGGGCGGTGTGGCTGCTTTTGGCCCGCGAGCTGCTGATTTCGAGCTGGCGTGCCGGCCAGCTCAGCGGTGGGCCTGCCTCCTGGGGCGGTAAGGCCAAAACGATCCTCCAATTTCTGGCCCTGCTGCTGCTGCTCTGGCCCGCCGATTGGACCCTGGGGATCCAACCAGGAGGTGCTGGCGGCTATGGACTGCCGCTACTGCTGCAGGTGGTGGGGTGGTGGCTGTTTTGGCCGTCGTTGCTGCTGGCCTTGAGCTCTGCAGTGGGCTATCTGCGGCCTGGCCGCAGTCACTCTTGAGCGAGCGCCGCCGCGGCAGCTAGGCCCAGCAGCCCAGGGCTCAGCCCGCCAGTAGGGCGTCGTCGGCGCTGAAATCGGGTTGGCTGGCCGGGCGCAGCCCGTAATCGGCCGTGAAGCTATCGGCCAGGGTTGCCTCCAAGTCGTAGGCCGGCTCCCAGGCCAGCTCGCGCCGCACCCGCTGGGTGTCGGTGAGGAAATGGGCCATCCGCAGCGGGAAGGCCTTGCGGGCCTTGGGATCCAGGCCTGCTGGGTCGAAGCTGCGGATCGTCACCGTGGCCGGCTCCACCCCGGCGGCCCTGGCGGCGGCCTCCACCAGACCGCGGAAGGTCACCCCCTGGCTGCCGGTGCAGTTGTAGATGCGGTTCGCGGCGGCCTCCACCTCGATCGAGCGGGCCATGGCCGTGGCGAGATCGAGCACGTGGCCCAGCTGGGTGATCGTGCTGCCATCGCCTGGCAGGGGCACCGGCCGGCCCTGCAGGATTCGATCGAAGAACCAGCTCTCCACCGGGTTGTAGTTGCCCGGACCCACGATGTAGGTGGGACGGAAGCTGGTGAACGGGATGCCCTGTTGCCGTAACCATTGCTCCGTTTCGGCCTTGCCGGCATGGCGGCTGGCCGGATCGGTGGGGGAGTTCTCATCGAGCGGCCAGAGCTGGCTGTCGGCATAGACCCCCGCCGAACTCACATACACGAACCGGTGCGAGGGGGGGCCGGTGCGCTCCACCACCCGGGCGCTGTCGTCCCGGTTGCGGCCCGAGCTGTCCACAATCACATCGAACCGCTGGCCCTCCAGCTGGCCCAAAGCGGCATCGTCAGTGCGATCACCGAGCAAGTGGGTGACTGCGGCGGGCGCGCTGAGGCGGCCACGGGTGAACAGGGTGAGCGTGTGGCCGGCGGCCAACAGCTGCTGCACCAGCGGTTTTCCCACAAAACGGGTGCCGCCCATCACCAGGATTCGCATGACCCTTCCCTCAATTCCGTAGGCACGGGGGCTATTCAAGCCGGCTGCCCTCAGCCGAGCACCAGGGCGCCTGAGGCTTGCCCCAGCCGCGGCGACCCAACGCTTGCCGATGATGGGCTAATCCCCATGCCCGCCAGGCAACCCAGGCCCATGCAGATCATCCCCGCCATCGACCTCCTCGACGGCCACTGCGTGCGGCTTCACCAGGGCGATTACGGCAAGGTGACCCAGTTCAGCGATGACCCCGTCGCCCAGGCCCTGGCCTGGCAGCGGCAGGGGGCGACGCGGCTCCATCTGGTCGACCTTGATGGGGCCCGCAGCGGCGAAGCCGTGAACGACCAGGTGGTGCGTGCCATTACCCAAGCGCTCGCGATTCCGGTGCAGCTCGGGGGCGGTGTGCGGACGGCCGCCCGGGCTGAAGCCCTGCTTGCCTTCGGTCTCGACCGGGTGATCCTTGGCACCGTGGCGGTCGAACAGCCGGATCTGGTGCGCGATCTGGCGGCCCGCCATCCCGGCCGCATCGTGGTGGGGATCGACGCCCGCGACGGCAAAGTGGCGACCCGTGGTTGGATCGAAGCCAGTGCCGTGCAGGCTGAGCAGCTGGCTGCGAGCTTTGACAACAGCGGCGTTGCCGCCCTGATTACCACCGATATCGCCACCGATGGCACCCTGGCCGGTCCCAATCTCCCTTTCCTGCGGCGCATGGCCGAGGCGACTTCGATTCCTGTGATTGCCTCCGGCGGCATCGGTGATCTCACCGATCTGCTCAGCCTGCTGTCGCTCGTCCCCCTGGGGGTGGAGGGGGTGATCGTGGGTCGGGCCCTTTATGACGGCCGGGTGGATCTCGGCGAGGCCCTCCAGGCGGTCGGTCCCCAACGGCTACAGGATCCGGACAGCCTGCCGATCTGCTGATCAATGCCGTGCCGGCTCCCCCCGGGCGGCATCCCCTGACTTGACAACGCTGCGGCAGGCAGACCCAGGTTTGATTGCCCTATAAAGGGATTGCGCCCCATAGACGGCAGGCACCGTGGCCCGAGCCACCCCCCAAGCCGCGGCTTCCCCGGCCCCACGACCACCAGCGATGGCACCCCCGGGCCTAGCCAGCGCGGCCCCGGCGTCCGGCTCCCTGACCCCTGGGGCAGCGCCGGCGATCCCGGCGGGGCGCCGAGGCGATCGAGCGGAGCACCCAGGCTGCGGCAGGGCAAACCACCCCACCAACCTCGAGGAGGTTTACAAACTCTGCCGCGATCTCGGCATGCGGCTAAGCCGCCAGCGCCGCATGGTGCTCGATCTTCTTTGGGCTGAACGCAGCCATCTCAGCGCCCGCGATATCTTCGAAAAGCTCAACAATCTTGGCCGCAACATCGGCCATACTTCCGTTTACCAAAACCTCGAAGCTCTCCAGTCGGCTGGTGTGATCGAATGCCTCGATCGGGCCAGTGGTCGCCTCTACGGCTACCGGGCTGATCCCCATAGCCATCTCACTTGCATGGATTCCGGCAGCATCACCGATCTGGATGTTGTGTTGCCACCCGAGTTACTCGGCCAGATCGAGGCTTGCACCGGCTACGTGATCGAAACCTACACCTTGCATCTCACGGGCAGGCGCCATTCCTAACGGCCCCCAGGCCTGGAAGAACTCCGCCCAGCTAGCTACCCTTGTGCGAGCCCCATCTTTTCTCCAGTGTGAGCCGCCGCCAGGCTGAGCCCGGTCCTACGTTGCTTCTGTTTGCCGAGCCGCTGCAACGCGAAGGTCTGCAGCGCTGGCTTGGCGATGACCCAGCCGGCTACCAGGTGAGCAGCGATCCCCAGGCAGCGGGCCTGTCTCCGCGCCTGTTGATCTGGGCCCTGGGCATACCTCTGCCGCCGGCCCAACTCGAGGCCGAAGCCCGCCAGCTGCTCGACCGTTGGCAACCGGCCCCCTTGCTGCTGTTGTTGCCGCTTGGCCATCACTACAGCAACCACTTCCTGCTGGGCCTGCCCGTCCAGGGCTTACTGGAGCAACCGGAATCGGCCCAGCTCCGCGACACCGTGGCCACGCTGCTGGCCGGAGGCCGCGTCGTTGAGATCGCCCCCCAGCTCCCCTCCAGCCCGGGGGCAGAACCACGCCCGCCGCTGGGTTTAGGGGAATGGCTGCTGATCAGTGGCCTGCAGCAAATCGATGCAGAATTGCGCAGCTGCAGCCTGCTGCTGGATCCACCGCCCGCCAACCCCCTGGCCCTGCTGCTGTTGGAGGGCCGGCGGCGGGAATTGGCCGTTGCCCGGCAGCTTCTGCTTTGGCTCTGGGGTCCCCTGCATCTGGCCTGGGGCGATGGGCAAGGAGTGGTCGCTGGATCGCCCGGCGCTTCGCTGCCCAGCGGGGCCGGGGCGGCGGTCGGATCCGGACCACCCCCTGCTGGGATCGGTGCGGCCCTGGCTCCCCGCCCCCAGGGCGGCGTCAGCCTCACCTTGCGTCAACGCAGCGCCGATGGCCTCTGGCAGGCCCTGCGGGATCGCCTCACGGCGGCCGCTGCTGCGGTCCCTTGCAATCGCAGTGGAGCGTTGCTTGCCCTTGATGGTTTGCACCCGGAGCGCCGCCGCGACCTATTGCTGGCCCTATTGGAGCAGTTCGAACAGTTGCGCGGGCGGCTGCAGCAGCAGGAGTTGCGAGCTGACGGTCTGCTTGTGGCTTGGAACGAACTCCAGCCCGAACTTCGCCGCCAAGCCCTGCGGCGCATGGCGGGGTCCTACGTGCAGCTGCCCAACCAGGGCACGCTGCGGCCGGTGGCCGACACCCTGGTTCAGAACGCGGAGTTGAGCCTGATTGATACGGAACTCCCCGATCCCATCGCCATGCTGGCAACCCTGCTGCAGGCGCGGCCCCTGCTGGTGGAGGGCCGCCTGCTCGGTGCCGACGAACCTCAAGCCATTCTTTATCTGGAGCTCCTGCTCGCTAACTGGTTGGTGCGCAGCGCTGAACTGATTAGCGCCGAGTTGCTCGCGGCCTGTGCCCAGTGGCCTGAGCTACGCCGCTACCTGCTCCGAACTGAACTTCTCCCCACCCGCAACTTGGAACGGCTGCGCAACCAACTCAACGCCCAGCAGCGCTGGACCAGCTGGTTCACGCGGCCGGTGCAGCTCTACGAAAGCCGGCGCCCCCTCTATCGGCTTGAGGCCGGTGCGATTGAGAGCGTCGATCTCACCGAACCGCGGGATCGAGAGCTGCGTCAGTTGCCGTGGCTGCAACAAATGGTGACCCTCGCCCTTGAGGCCCGCGACGCCCTCGCCCCCCAGGTTCAGGGATTGCTGCGGGCTTTTGGCGACCTGGTGGTGGTGGTCTTGACCCAGGTGGTGGGCCGGGCGATCGGGCTGGTCGGCCGCGGCATTGCCCAGGGCATGGGCCGCAGCCTTGGCCGCGGTGAACGCAGCTGAACCGGAGCAGGAGTGGTGCCGGGCAGAATGGCCCGAGCTGTTGGCTTGCCTTGCCGGTCTCGATCGCCCATCCCCCAACTCCTCAGCGCGGGCCGATGCTGCCCAAGGCAGCCGGCAACGGTCCTAGCCCTGCGGCTGGGCCCGCCAGCAGCGATCGCCAAGGCAGCTTGCTGGTTCGGTTGCTGGCTAGGGGGAAGCGAATCCTGCTGCTGGCGACTGCCCTGCTGCTCCTGCTGTTGAGCTGGTTGGCCGGCCCAGCCAGGCCTGCCTTCGCCAGCCTGGACAACGACCACTACGACGGCAACATCTTTGCCCTCTACGCCGGCAATGGCTCCCTGGTGCCACCGCGAACCACCCTGGCCGAGGCGATCGCGGCCCACCGGGTGGCGGTGGTGATCTACTACCTCGACGACAGCAGCGTAAGTAAACGTTTTGCGCCGGTGGTTTCGGAACTGCAGCGGATCTGGGGCAACAGCATCGAGTTGATTCCCCTCGTCACCGATCCCCTTCTGCCTGGGGGAGGCAAGGCGGGCGGGCAGGCAAGCAGCAGCCTTGCCGTTGGCGATCCTTCCCGCTACTGGAGTGGCCTGGTTCCCCAAGTGGTGGTGTTGAACAGCGAAGGGCAGCCGGTCTTCGATGCCAGTGGCCAGGTGGAGATCGATGCAATCAATGCCGCTTTGAGCGCAGCCACCGGACTGCCCCTGCCAGCCCTCTCGGGCCTTGGTAGCACCCGCAGTTTCAATGAGCTCAATAGTGAAGTGGTGAGCTCCGGCCAATGAACAACCAGCTCAGCGGCAGCCCCAGCCGACGGGAAACCGACAGCTTCGGCAGTGTGGAGGTACCGGCCGAGCGCTATTGGGGCGCCCAGACGGAACGATCGATCCACCACTTTCCCTTCGGCCAGTTGATGCCGCTGGTGCTGGTCCATGCCTTCGGCCATTTGAAGGCCGCCTGCGCCGAGGTCAACCGTGATCTAGGCCACCTGGATACCAACCTCTGCGAGGCGATCGTGACGGCCGCCGAGGAGGTGGCCAGCGGCCAGCTCGACCATGAGTTCCCCCTCAAAGTGTGGCAAACGGGGTCCGGCACCCAAACCAACATGAACGCCAACGAGGTGATTGCCAACCGGGCGATCGAGCGTCTCGGCGGCGTGCTGGGCAGCAAGATCCCGGTGCATCCCAATGACCATGTCAATCTCAGCCAGTCGAGCAACGACACCTTCCCGACTGCTTTGCATGTGGCGGTGGCGATTGAGTTGGAACGGCGGCTGATTCCCGCCATAGAAGCGCTACAAATCGCCCTGAACGAGCGGGCCCAGCAATGGGCTGGCGTGATCAAGATTGGTCGCACCCATCTCCAGGATGCGGTACCGCTGCGACTTGGCCAGGAATTCGGCGCCTACGCCGCCCAGCTCGGCCTTGGCCTCTCCACCCTCCGCGCCAGCCTGCCCCAGGTCCATCAGCTCGCGATTGGGGGCACCGCCGTCGGCACGGGATTGAATGCGCCCGCCGGCTTCGGCGAGGCGGTGGCGGCCCGATTGACCGAACGGATCGGCCTACCTTTTTGCAGCGCCCCCGATAAGTTCCAGGCCCTGGCCGGGCAGGAACCGCTGGCGGCTGCCCATGGGGCCCTGACGGTGCTGGCGGGCAGCTTGTTCAAGATTGCCAACGATATTCGCTGGCTCGGCAGCGGCCCCCGCTGCGGCTTGGGGGAGCTTATCTTGCCGCACAATGAACCCGGTTCCTCGATCATGCCGGGCAAGGTGAATCCCACCCAGTGCGAGAGCCTCACCATGGTGGCCCTGCAGGTGATGGGCAATAACACCAGTGTCCAAATGGCCGCCAGCCAGGGTAATTTTGAGCTCAATGTATTCAAGCCCCTGATCGCCCACAACCTGCTCGAAAGCATCGAGCTGCTGCGCGGTGCCAGCGAGGGCTTCCGGCTGTTCTGCATCGAAGGGCTGGAACTCAATGGCGAGCGGATCGAAGCGCTACTGCAGAGCAGCTTGATGCTGGTCACCGCCCTCACCCCGGCGATCGGTTACGACCGGGCCGCTGCCATCGCCGAACACGCCCACCAACACGACCTCAGCCTGAGGGAAGCGGCGCTGGGGCTGGGCCAGCTCAGCGCTGAGCAATTCGACCAGCTGGTGCGGCCGGAGCAGATGGTGTGAGGCAGCGGGCGCAGCCCAGGAGCTGCCTGCTGAGCTTGCTCCAAACAGTGAGCGGGGCTTCAGGAATCGGCGTAGAGCCCGGAACCCACGATCAGGGTCTCGCCGCCGGGCAGCACGACCCGGCGTAGGTAGGTTGTTTTGCGTTCCCGCAAGGTTGTTTGGTCAGGCCGGGGCCAGTTGTAGAGAGTCCAGGCCGAGCCCCTAGCGAGGACGCTGCCCAGGGAGGCCTGGGCGTTCTTCCTTTCGCTGGGCTCGGCAAGCTCGAGCAAGTTGCGGCCCTCTAGGGCCGGAAAGGCAGGATTGACCAGCAGTTGCCCTTGGGCGGAGAGCACGAAAACATAAGCATCTTGATAAAAGAAGCGACTGCGCTGGTCGCGCAACTGCTCGAAGCCTGCACGCCCCTGCGTCTGCAGCAATTCCGCGGCGGCATCCACCTCCTGGAGCACGAACGCCCGCTCCATCGGCGGGTCATAGAGGCCGGAGAGCACCAGATAGGTCTGGCCGGATGGAGCAGTCACCGTTTCGAGGTAGGTGGCCTTCCAGACCGGGCGCCGGTCAGCCGGATTGGGGCGACGCCACTGGTAATGCACCCAGCCCCGCCCAGGGGGCGCCTGGGCCACCGCCACGAACTGGCGGCCAAAGCGCTTGCCCCCCAGATCTTCGAAACCGAGATAGTTGGTACCTTCGCGGCTCGGTGCCGGCGGATAGACCAGGCTCTTGCCTTCGGGGCTGAGCACGAACACGTAACGCTCCCCTTGGAACCAGGGGGCACCGCGGCGGCGAAAATCGGCGAAGGCCCCCTCCCCCCGACTGCGCACGGCGGCGGCGGCAGCCTGTACCAGCCCCACCACCTCCTGAACCTGTGGATTGCTGTAAGAGGCAGCTGATGGCGGGGCGACAGCCGGCGAGAGGCTCTGGGAGTGGCTTGGGGCCAGGTAGAAGCACCAGGGACCTATCCCCACAACACAAGCAGTGGCCAAGCCAAGACCATGGCCGGCGCGGCCCTTTCGGCGCCACCCGCCAACGGCGCCTAGCGCTTTCTGCTGCAGCATCGCGGGCTCCCACCGCACTGGAGCGCAGCTTGCCACGGCCTCCAGGCGTCGCCCACTTCTCGTTCCAAGGCCAAGGGCCCTGGAGCGCGTAACGGGCTCAGAGCAAATTGGCCGCCAGTTCAGCCAGTTCGGAGCGCTCACCCCGCAACAGGCTGACGTGGCCGGCCAGGGGTTGGCCCTTGAAGCGCTCCACCAACCAGGTGAGGCCATTGCTCTCAGCATCCACATAGGGGTTGTCAATTTGATAAGGATCGCCCGTGAACACAATTTTGGTACCCTCACCCACCCGCGTCACGATCGTTTTCACTTCATGGGGCGTGAGGTTCTGGGATTCATCGACCACCATAAATTGCCTCGGAATCGAGCGGCCACGGATATAGCTGATAGCCTCGACCTCCAGCAGCCCCATGCCCTTGAGATCAGCCCAGCTGTTGCGCGGTCCCCGCGGGCTACCGCGGCCTCCTTGATGGCCGGTTGTTTCCTCCCCACCCCCGAGCAGAAAATCAAGATTGTCGATGATCGGTTGCATCCAGGGGGCCATCTTCTCTTCCAGATCGCCAGGTAGGAAGCCCATCTCCTTGCCGAGGGAGATCACGGGCCGCGTCACCAGTAAGCGCTCATAAACACGCTCATCGGCCACCTGGTGCAGGCCTGCCGCCAGAGCAAGCAAGGTTTTGCCGGTGCCCGCCTTGCCCACCAGGGTGACCAGCGGCACCGCCGGGTCGAGCAGCAGATCGAGGGCGAAGGTTTGCTCCCGGTTGCGGGCCTGGATACGGCCCAAGCGCACCTTCGAAGCCCGCTGCAGGGGCAGCAGCGCCGCCTGGGGGCCGCTGTAGCGGGCCAGCAGCGTGTGGTTGGGTTGGGCCTGATCCACCAGGGTCACTCCCTCGTTGGCCTGCAGCGAACGCATGGCTGCCGTTAGGTCAAGGTCGGCCAGCGGCAGGCCGCCCTGGGCCCGGACCCGGTCGATCTGGTCGGCACTGACCCACAGCTCACAGACGCCGGGATAGAGATCAGCGATGTCCACCTTGTCGGTGGTGTAATCCTGGGCAATCAGGCCAACGGCATCCGCCTTGATCCGTAGGTTGGTGTCCTTGGTGACCAGCACCACCGGTGGGCGGCTGCCCATCACCTGCTCAAGACGCTGCTCCAGCGCCACCGCCAGGATGTTGTTGTCGCCATTGCCGGCCCGCAGTTCCGGCGGCAGCTGGGCGAGGGTTTCGGTGCGGCAGAACACCACCTTGAGGGTGCCACCGCTGGCCGCATCGATGGTCACCCCATCGGCGAGATTGCCCTGCTCCCGGAGCTGATCCAGCAAGCGTGAGACCTGGCGGGCATTGCGGCCCTTCTCGGAGGGATCGCGCTTGAAGCGATCGATCTCTTCGACCACCTCAATCGGCACCACCACATGGTTGTCTTCGAAGCGGGTCAGGGCCGAGGGGTCATGCAGCAGAACGTTGGTGTCGAGAACAAAAATTTTGCGCATGCCAGTAGGCGGGCCGGATCGCCGCCCCCGAACCTAAGGCCATCCCCCCATCTACGCTCCGGCGATTGATGCCCCTTTGGGTGATCGGCTTGCCGCTTCCTTCGATCCTCCTGGTTCTGCTTCTGCTCTTCGGCCTCAGCCTGCTCTGGCTGGAGTTGCGCCATCGGCTCAGGCCGAGGTCACCGCTTCAGCTCCTTCCTGGAGCTTTCGAGGTGCATCGCAGCCCTGGGGCTGTCGAGGTGAGCGGCGAGATCACCATCCGCAACCCCCATGCCCGCATGGAGGTCTTCCTGCCGGAAATCAGCGCCAACCCTGTCCTGCTTGGCAAGGCCAACCTGGCTGAACTGAGCCGCCAGGTTGAGATCACCCCGCTTCACCCCGATGAGGAGTCGCGCCCAGACGGCTACTGGTTTGCCTACATCGTCAAATCACGCAAAAGCACCGCCGCCCGCATCCGCGTCCGCTTAACTGGCCCGGCCGGGGTGACTGCAGCGGAGTTGGTGGATACCCTCTGGTTGGATCTGCGTTGGGTCAACTATGGCCCCTTTGGCCGGATCGAACGCCGCGATGGCATCCTCGTTCCTCTCCAGCGCCCCGAACCACTCCAGCCGGAGCTGGCCGAGTGGCGGCAGGGCGAGAGTTGCAAAGTGCTTCCCCTGCGCACCCATCTACTTGGGGTTCTCGACGACCCTGAACAGGTGCTCGAGCGCTACGCAGGCTCCCTGATCCAGCCCGGCGATGTGCTCACCATCGGCGAAACTCCCCTGGCGGTGATGCAGGGCCGCTACCACCACCCTTCCAGCGTCGAACCCTCGTTGCTTGCCCGCCAACTCTGCCGCGGCTTCCATCCCACCAGCAGCTTGGCAACAGCTTGCGGTTTGCAGTCGTTGATCGACCTGGTGGGCCCGGCCCGCGTGCTCTGTGCCTGGCTGGCGGGTACGGCCCTCAAGGCCGTGGGCTCCAAGGGCTGGTTTTACCGGTTAGCCGGTGACCAAGCCCGCCTGATCGATGATGTCACCGGCACCACACCCCCCTACGACCAAACCATCGTGCTCGGCCCAGCAGAGCCTGGCCTGTTTTGTGAGCGCCTGGCCCGCAAGCTCGGGGTTGGGGTGGCTGTGGTCGATGTCAACGACCTCGGGCGGGTGAAGGTGCTGGCCTCCAACAGCGGCTGCGATGAAGCGCTCCTGCACCGCGCCCTACGCCCCAATCCGGCAGGCAATGCCAATGAGCGCACGCCTTTGGTGTTGGTGCGGCCGGCCTGAACCCTAGCCACCCCTTTAAACTAGATCGGACTAGCGCCACAGCGCCCCGTCCCCGATCCCTGTCCGGAACCTGCCGTGCCGCTACCCGTCAGGACCGACTTCCCCCTTCGAAGCCTGGAGGAATCCAGCCCGCTACCTTCCTGCTGGATTGAGCCCCTCAGCGGCTGGCATCTGCCCTTGCTTGACGATCCGGCCTTTCTGCCCCTGCATCCCCTCCTTCAGCGCACGCTGTTGTTGTCAGTGCCCCGCAAGTTGGCGAGTTCCCTGGCCCGGCGGCAATCGATGGGTTCGCTCGTGCTCGTCGCCCTGGCGCGGGAACGCCGGGGCAGGGCACGAATTTTGGGTTTGATCATCGCGCGCCCCCACAACCGCCGCGGCAGTTGCTGGGAAGTGCAGCATCTACGCCTTGCCCTTGCCGCAGGTGATGCTCCGCTCAGTCCCGGCCGGATTGCTACCGCCAGTGGCCTACTCCGCGAAGCCATCCAGGCGGGTCGAGGCGCCGCCAGTTGGATCGCCACCGCCTCGAGCTTGGATGAAGACCGGCTCGCCACGCTGCGGGAGCAGGGCTTCCAGCCGCAGCGCACCGAGCGGATCTGGCGCTGGCAGCCCCAAGCCAAGCCCCCTGTGCCGGCCCTTGCCGCCAATCTGTTGCTCCGCCCCCTGCAGCAGCGCAATGCCTCCTTGCTTTGGCATTTGGAGCAGGCCACCTGCCCGGCGCCGCTGCGCCAAGTACTCGATCGGCGCATCGAAGATCTTCTCGATCGCAGCGCCGGCCACGGCTGGCTCCTGATCGATGCCGAACGCAACGAAGCCGTGGCGGGGGCCCGCTGGCTGGCCGACCATCCCGCCGGTGGTCACCAGGTGGAACTCAGCGTCCATCCCGGCTGGAGCCATCTGCTTGGCGCCCCCACCGAACTGTTGCTGCGACGCTTGATGCCCGCTGCTGGCCAGCTCTGGCTCGCCAGCGACCTCGATGACCCAGCCCGCCAGAGTTGGTTGAACCAGCTGGGTGCTGAGGAGCATGGTGATCGGGTGTTGATGGCCCGCAGCCTTTGGCGGCGCCAGGAGGGGCAGACTTCGCTTGGCGCCGCCAGCCGTCTCAGCGCCGTCCTGGAGCAGCTGCAGCCCCGCCGCCGCAGCGTGCCCACCCCGCTACGCCACCGCTGAGTGAGCGCTCCCCGTCCCCGATCAGCCCTGGGCCTCGACGTTGGTCGACGTCGTATCGGCCTGGCGGGCTGTGATCCGCTTGGTCTTACGGTCACGCCCTTGCCAGCGCTGGCCCGAACTGATCTTCAGCAGGATTTGGCCAGTTTGTTGCCCCTGGTGCTGCAGCGCCGGGTGGAACTCTTGGTGGTGGGTCTACCGCTTGATGCGGCCCAGCAAGCCACCTCCCAGTCTGTGCACTGCCGCCGCTATGGCCTGCGCCTGCAGGCTGCGCTCGCCGCAGTGGGGCATGACTTGCCGATTGCCTGGGTGGATGAACATGCCAGCAGCTGGGCGGCGGCGGAACAAGGCGGACTCCATGGCGACCGCAGTGGCCGCCTCGATAGTGCCGCAGCCGCCCTCTTACTGGAACAATGGCTAAGGGATGGTCCTGAGCCCGAAGCCAGGCCATCCCGTTATCCCGACGCCTTCCCCTCCCCGCCATGCCCCCCGAGTCCCCTTCGATGACGGGTTCAGGAGACGTGCCCACCATGCTCGTCAATGACGGTCGCGGCCGGCAGCTGCTCTGCTTCCTCGAACAGCTCATCCCGCTTGATGGCCATGATTACGCCCTGCTGACGCCCGTCGACACCCCGGTTTGCCTGTTCCGTCTCCACGACGATGAGGATCCTGAGCTGATCGAAACCCTCGAGGCCAGTGAACCGATTCTGTCGGTGGCGGATGTGGTTCTTCAGGAGCACGACCTGACCTTGATTCGTTCTGCGGTGACCCTCACGGTGAACGGCGAGCTTGAGGAGCCCGATCCTGATGAACTCGACGACGACGAGTCCGATGATGAAAGCGAGACCTATGAACTACTAGTGAGCTTCCGCGTCGAAGATAGTGAGTACGGCCTTTACATTCCCCTGGATCCATTTTTTGTCGTCGCCCGCATCCAAGGAGCGGAGGCCTTGCTTGTTGAAGGTGAGGAGTTTGAGCGGATTCAGCCCCGTATTGAGGCCGAACTCGAGGACCAGGAGTCTGAAGACTGATGCTGGCTGCCCTGCTCACGCCGAATTGGACAGCCGGAACCACCCTGGCCCATCTGCCGCTCCAGCATCTCCTGGAGCTGCCCCTAGGACCGATCCGGGCCTTGGTCTTAGACGTGGACCGGACCCTGCTGCCAAGGCGCAGCATCATGCTGCCTCCGAGCGCGGAGCAGTGGCTGCGCCAGGCGTCCAGCCTGATGCCGCTCCATCTTCTGAGCAATAACCCCTCCCAACGTCGAATCGGCAGGGTGGCAGCCCAATTAGGGGTGCCTTTCACCACGGCGGCCGGCAAGCCGCGGCGGGGCGCCCTGCGGCGGGTGGTGGCCGACCTCGGCCTTCCGCCCCAGCAGATTGCCCTGGTAGGCGACCGCTTATTCACCGATGTGCTGGCAGGCAACCGCCTGGGGCTCTACACCGTGCTGGTTAGGCCGATTGACCCTAACGGTGCGCCCTGCTCCCATGACCAAGTGCAGAGCCTCGAAATACGGATCTCGCGATGGTTGGGAGCGATGGTGGAAGGATGACCTCCCCCGGTGCCGCTGCAGGCCCGTCGGCGGCCACGGGCCCCCTTCGGCGGGTGATCAAGGTGGGCACCAGCCTGCTTCGAGGTCAGGCCGACCGCAGCACCGCTGCGGTGATCACCGACCTGGTCGCCAGCCTGGCCCGCTGCCGCCAGCGGGGCGAAGCGATCGCCCTGGTTACCAGCGGTGCCGTAGGCCTGGGCTGCACTTCCCTGGCGATCGAGCGACGCCCCAGCGAGGTCGTGGCCCTTCAGGCTGCCGCCGCAGTCGGCCAGGGACGGCTGATGGGGCTCTACCAAGATGCTTTTGCAATCCGCGGCCTGCAGGTGGCCCAGGTGCTGCTCACCCGCGGTGACCTGGCCTCCCGACGTCGGTACCACAACGCCTGCCGCACCCTGGAGCAGCTGCTGGCCTGGGGGGTGGTGCCGATCGTGAATGAAAACGACACCCTCGCCACCGACGAACTTCGCTTCGGCGATAACGACACCCTCTCCGCCCTGGTGGCCGTAGCGATCAAGGCCCAGGAACTTGTACTACTCACCGACATTGATCGCCTCTACTCCGGCGATCCCCGCACCGATCCCCACGCCCGCCCGATCGACCTGGTACGGGATCTAGCCGAGCTCGAACGCTATGGCCGCGGCGCCGGCGGCGGCGGCCGCTGGGGTACCGGCGGCATGGGCACCAAAATCACCGCAGCCCGCATCGCCACCACCAGCGGTGTTCGCGTCAGGCTTGCCGATGGCCGCGATCCAGCGATCGTCGAGGCCCTGCTCTGCGGCCAACCGGTGGGCACCTTGTTTGAACCAAGCCCTTCTCCCTTGCCTGGCCGCAAAGGATGGCTGGCCCACGCGGTCTTGCCCATGGGCAGCGTCACGGTTGATGCCGGGGCCGAGCAGGCCCTCGTGCACCGTGGCGCCTCGCTTCTGGCGGTGGGGATCTGTGCCATTGAAGGCAACTTCGAGCGCCAGCAGCCGGTGCGGGTGCTGGCGCTCGATGGCCGCGAACTGGGCCGTGGTCTTAGCGCCCTGGGGAGCGAAGAACTTCAACAGATCCTGGCTCAAGGCAGCGAGGAACGCCGCCTTCGCCTCGGGGCGGTGGGGGAGGCGGTGATCCACCGCGATCAGTTCGTGCTGACGCCTGCGGTAGAGCGAAACCCCTAACCCACCGCGCCCGCGGAGGCGAGGCTCATCCAGGGGCCTACGATCCGGCCACCAGCCCCGTGCGCATGCGCTTCAGCAGCTTGCTCAACCTGCTCAGTGGGCTGGATGCGGCAAGCCCCCGTGATCTGAGCTCAGACCCTGAGCTGGTGGGTGCCCAGTCGATCGAGCAGGCCGTGGCTGGTCAACTCGCTTTCCTAGATGGCAACAGCAACTTAGCCACAGCCCTAGGCGACACCCGCGCCGCCGCAGTGTTGCTCCCCCTGGATCCCCAACTGCAACAACAGGCCACGGACCGCGGGATCGCCTGGGCCGCCCTGCTGGATCCACGTCTGGGGTTCGCGGAAGCCTTGGAGATCCTGCACCCGCGCCAACTGCCTCCCCCCGGGATTCATCCCAGCGCTGTGGTCGACGCCACGGCCGAGATCGGCCCAGGGGTTTCGATTGGTCCCCATGCCGTGGTCGGTGCCGGCTGCCGGATCGGCGAGGGCTCGATTCTCCACGCCGCCGCTGTGCTCTACCACGATGTTGTGCTAGCCAAGGGCTGTGAGGTGCATGCCCACGCCGTGCTGCACCCCGGCAGCCAGTTCGGCCGGGGCTGCGTTGTCCATTCCGGCGCCGTGATCGGCTCGGAGGGCTTTGGGTTCGTGCCCACCGCCAGCGGCTGGCGAAAGATGCCCCAAACCGGCCGGGTGGTGCTCGAAGACGGGGTCGAAGTGGGTTGTGGCTCCACGATTGATCGACCCTCGGTGGGTGAAACCCGTATCGGTGCCGGTACCAAGATCGACAACCTCGTTCACGTTGGCCACGGTGTTGTCACCGGTCAAGGTTGTGCGCTGGCAGCCCAAGTGGGCATTGCTGGTGGAGCCAGGCTGGGCAACGGAGTGATTTTAGCGGGTCAGGTGGGAGTGGCCAACCGAGCTAAAATCGGCGATCGGGCGATTGCATCTTCTAAGTCGGGCATCCACGGCGAAGTGGCGGCAGGTGAGGTGGTGAGCGGCTATCCAGCCATCCCCAATCGGCTCTGGCTGCGCTGTTCGGCAGCCTTCAACAAGTTGCCCGAGATGGCGCGCACCCTGCGCAAGCTCCAAGCCAGCAACGATGAATGACGGCTGAACAAGGGGGCGGGGTTGACAAGCCGATCGATCCCGAAGCGCAGCTTTTGCCTTGGCGTCGCCTTAGCCTCCCCAGCTCACCTGCCATCGCCGCCGGAGCGCCCCTGCCATGACCAGCCACCGGATCACCTTGCTCGCCGGCGACGGCATCGGTCCGGAGATCATGGCGGTGGCCAGGCAGCTGCTGGATGCGGTGAGCCGCCGCCATGGGTTTGGCCTTGTCTATGACGAGCAGCCGATGGGGGGGGCCGCCATCGACAGCTGCGGCGAACCCCTGCCCAGCAGCACCCTCCAATCGTGCCGCGATTCTGAGGCGGTGCTGTTGGCCGCGATCGGCAGTCCTCAGTACGACAGCCTGCCCAGGGCGCAACGGCCTGAATCGGGATTGCTGGCGCTGCGCTCAGGCCTGGAACTCTTCGCCAACCTGCGGCCGGTCAAAATCATGCCTGCCCTGGCCAACGCCAGCAGCCTCAAGCCTGAAGTGATCGAAGGGGTGGATCTGCTGGTGGTGCGGGAACTCACCGGCGGCGTTTATTTCGGCAACCCCAAGGGTCGGGTGGAGGCCAATGGCCAGGTGCGCGCCTTCAACACCATGGCTTATTCAGATTATGAAATCGACCGCATCGCCCAGGTCGCTTTTGAGCAGGCCCTGCAGCGCCGTGGGCGGCTCTGCTCGGTCGACAAGGCCAACGTGCTCGATGTGAGCCAGCTTTGGCGGGAGCGGGTCGAAGCGATCGGCGCCGCCTATCCGACGGTGGAGCTCAGCCACATGTACGTCGATAACGCCGCCATGCAGCTGGTGCGGGCACCTCGCCAGTTCGATGTGATCCTCACCAGCAACCTGTTCGGCGACATCCTCAGCGACGAGGCCGCCATGCTCACCGGCTCGATTGGCATGCTCCCCTCCGCTTCCCTGGGCTCCAAGGGCCCAGGCCTGTTCGAGCCCATTCACGGATCCGCCCCCGACATTGCCGGCCAAGACAGGGCCAATCCGATGGCCATGGTGCTCAGTGCCGCCATGCTGCTGCGGGTGGGCCTGGGCCAGGAAGCCGCTGCTGCGGAGCTCGAGGCCGCCGTGGAGCGCACCCTGGCCGCCGGCTATCGCACCGGAGACCTGATGGCCGAGGGCTGCACCAGGCTCGGCTGCGGCGCCATGGGAGACCAGCTCCTAGCCGCGCTGGAGGGCTGAATCGGCCTCGGTTGGGCGCTTGGCGAAGCGACGGCGGGCCACCAGCGAAGCGACGGCGGGTCTCCGGCGGGACAGGGCGTGACCGGCGATCTGCGAAACTCTCAGACCAATCCCCGCCCTCTGCTCGATGTCGAAGCGTTATCCGGTCGTGGCTGTCACCGGTTCCTCCGGCGCAGGAACCAGCACCGTCAAGCGGGCCTTCGAGTACATCTTCAATCGAGAAGGCATCACGCCTGCGGTGATCGAAGGGGATAGCTATCACCGCTACGAGCGCGGCCCGATGAAGGAGGCCATGGCCCAGGCAGTGGCCGAAGGTAAAAAGTTTTCCCACTTTGGCCCCTGCGCCAACCTCTTTGACAAGCTCGAGGAGCTGTTCAGGACCTACGGCGAAACCGGTGGTGGCGAGAAGCGCTACTACCTCCACTCCCTCGAGGAGGCCGCTTTCCACAACCAGCGGCTAGCTACCACCCTGGAACCCGGCCAGTTCACCCCTTGGGAGCCGATTCCCACCGGCACAGATCTGCTCTTCTACGAGGGTCTCCACGGTGGCGTCGTCACCCAGGAGCAAGACGTCGCCTCCCTGGTGGATCTGCTGATCGGTGTCGTGCCGATCACGAACCTGGAATGGATTCAGAAGATCGCCCGCGATAACGCTGAACGGGGCTATTCGGCAGAAGCCACGGTGGATACGATCCTGCGTCGGATGCCGGACTACATCAATCACATCTGCCCACAGTTCAGCCGCACCGACATCAACTTCCAAAGGGTGTCGACCGTAGACACCTCCAACCCGTTCATGATTCGCCCCATCCCCAGTCCGGATGAGTCGTTCGTGATCATCCACTTCCGCAAAGGGGCCAGGGAAAAGTGGGGCATCGACTTCCCCTACCTACTCACGATGATCCCCGACTCCTTCATGTCCAGCCCCACCAGCATCGTTGTCAATGGCGGCAAGATGGGCTTCGCTATGGAGCTGATTCTCACCCCGATCATCCACCGCATGATCGAGGAGAAGAAGAGGCTGGCCTGATTTTTGGATCTGCCCCGCCTGGCAACTGCGCGCTAGCCCTGAATCGTGAACGCCGGCCTACACTCGGACCAGCGGAACCGGTTTAGCCCGCCCGCGTCGTTCCGCTGCATCCGAGCCATCAGCGCCGACATCTCCCCCGATCCGGCCACCGATCAGATCGGCGATCCGGCCAACCAACCTACTCGGATCAGTCCATCCTTTCTGATCCGATCGGGCGGTGGCCCTGCGGCCGCAGGCGCAAGTTTGGCCTGGGCCGGACCAAGCCTGCGCCTGGACCGGATCAACAGCTCCGAGGTGTTGCGCCTGGCCCGCCAGATCTACTTTCAGTTTCTTTCCTCCTGTCCAGGCGCGATCGAACCGGCTGGCATCGTGTTGGACGCAGCAGGGGCTGGAGGGCGGGTGGTGTTCGAGCCGCCGGTGCTGTTGCCCGAAGAGCAATTCGTGCCGATTGACTGGTTGCGCAACCGGGGCAGCGGCCGCGCTAGGCCCAGCCGTCCAGGTCCATCCCGCTCTTCGCTCTGAGCGACCTCCGAGCGGCCCCTTCCCGTTCCATGGCTTCCCCAACCCTTTCAGCCTTGCTGCCCCTGCTCGCCACCAGCGTGGCCCTGGTCGGAGCCTGCGTGGGCAGCTTCCTGAATGTGGTGGCCTGGCGCCTACCCCGGCAGGAATCGCTGTTATGGCCCGGCAGCCACTGCCCCCGCTGCGGCACACCCCTGGCCTGGTTCGAGAATCTGCCGGTGCTGGGCTGGTTGGTGCTGCGGGGGCGCTGCCGCCATTGCCACCAGCCGATCTCAGCACGTTATCCCTTGGTGGAATCCCTCTGTGCTGGCCTCTGGGTGGCGGTATTCCTAGCCCGGCCGCAGCTGATGGGGATGCACCCCAATCCCCTGCTCCTGGTGGCGGCGGGCTGGATCCTGGCCAGCTGGTTGCTGCCGATGGTGCTGATCGATCTCGACAACCTCTGGCTGCCCGAAGCGATGCTCCGCTGGGGCGTGGTGGTGGGTATCGCTGCCACGGCAATCCTGGGCTTTCTCCAGGATCCCAACACCGGTCGAAGCCTGCTGCTGGAGCATCTGCTGGCGGCGGGCCTGGGCCTGCTCGGTTTCGAGGCTGTCAGTGCCCTGGCCCAATCGGCCTTTGGCAGGCCGGCCCTGGGGCTGGGGGATGCCAAGTTGGCCGCCTTGATGGGAGCCTGGCTCGGACCCACCGGACTTGCCGTAGCGGTGGCCCTCGCCGTGCTGGCTGGTGCCTTGGTGGGTGGGCTGGCCCGTCTGCTGGGCAAACTTGGTCCCCAGCAGCCCTTTCCCTTCGGGCCGTTCCTGGCGTCAGGAACCCTGGCGGTCTGGCTAGCGGGACCAGCAGTCTGGATCCAACTGCTGATTCCAGCTCTGGGCCAGCCCTGAGCCAGCCCGACCAGATCAGACCAACCGAATCAGCCCGAGCAGATCCGGCCCTGGCGCTTAAGCCGGCAGACTTTAATGGGGAGTGTCGTGGACCCCATGCGCCCCAGCGTCGCCCACCCTCTTGCCCATGTCCCTGTTCGACTGGTTCGCCGATCGCCGCAAGAACGCACCGGTGGTGCGCTCCAGCCAGGGCCCCGACCCCGATGAGGGGGACGGCCTCTGGAGCAAGTGTCCCCAATGCGGCCTGGTGGTCTATCGAAAAGACCTGACGGCCAATGCCCACGTCTGCAAAGGCTGCGGTTACCACCATCGAATTGATAGTGCTGAAAGGATCCGCCTCCTTGCCGATGAGGGCAGCTTCGAGGGGATCGACAGCGACCTTTCCCCCACCGATCCCCTCGCCTTCAAGGATCGCCGCTCCTACGCCGACCGCCTGCGCGATAGTCAGCAGAGCACTGGGCTCCGCGATGCGGTCGTCACGGGGTTATGCCGGCTTGAGGGCCTGCCGCTGGCGCTTGGTGTGATGGATTTCCGCTTCATGGGGGGCTCGATGGGCTCGGTGGTGGGTGAAAAGCTCACCCGCTTGATCGAGGAGGCCACCGCCCGCCGTCAGCCTGTGCTGATCGTGTGCGCCTCCGGCGGCGCCCGGATGCAGGAAGGGCTGCTGAGCCTGATGCAGATGGCCAAAATTTCCGGAGCCCTGGAACGCCATCGCCATGCCGAACTGCTGTACATCCCCCTGCTCACCCATCCCACCACCGGCGGCGTGACCGCCAGCTTTGCCATGCTCGGCGACCTAATCCTGGCTGAACCCAAGGCCTTGATTGGCTTCGCTGGTCGCCGCGTGATCGAGCAGACCCTGCGAGAGAAACTCCCTGACGACTTCCAGACAGCCGAATATCTCCAAGATCATGGATTTGTCGATGCCATCGTGCCCCGCCCCCAGCTGCGCTCCACCCTTGCCAGCCTGCTGCGCCTGCACGCCCCCCAGCGGCAAAGCCAGCCGGTAGCCCCATGAGCAGGGTTCCGCTCCGGGCGCCACTGCCCCTTCCACTGGCACTCCTAGGTCTCCTGCTGATCCTCCTGGTTAACCTTGCGCCAATGCCGCTGCCCCATGCGGAGCGGCTGGGGCTTGCCTCCGCCTCGGCCGCACCGGTGCAATGGCGGGAGGTGCCCGCTAGTGCGGCTGGCCGCCAATGGTGGGATGCCGGTAGCCTGCGGCGCGATCGCCACGGCAAGCTGACGGTGCTGAGTCGGTTTCAACCTGCGGCCAGGCCAGGCAACAAGGACGATTCGAGTGGAGCGCCATCGGCACAATCGCAGCAGCAAACCACCAGCAAGACCTACCAACCGTTGGCAACCCTCTATGTGATGGAGCTCGACTGCGCCCAGGCGCGCTATCGCGATCTCTCTATCAATGGCCTGCCCCAATGGAAACCCGCCTGGCAGGACAGCCAGCACGATCCGCTAACTAGCACCACCTTGCAGCAAGCCTGCCTGGCGGCCGAACCCGCCGCAACCGGCAGCCTGGACGTGAGCCCTCCTTCTCAAGGAGGATCAGAACCACGAATTAGCCTTGGATCCAACAATGGATCTTCGCCTGGATCTAACCGTGGTTGACCCTGCCAGTCGGCCATTGGGTGTGGCGATTGCCGGCCTTGGCTTCGGCGAGAAGGTCCATTGGCCAGCCCTGCGGGACTGTCCCCTCACCGAACCGGTGGCCCTCTGGCATCCACGCAAGGAGCGCCTTGAGGCGGCTTGCCGCAGCACCGAGCTTCGCGGCAGCACCGATTTCACTGCCCTACTGGCCGATCCCCGGGTCGAGGCCCTGGTCATTGCCACCCCCCCTGCCCCGCGCTTTGCATTGGCCTGCCAAGCCCTGGAGGCGGGCAAGCACCTGCTGCTGGAGAAGCCCGTGGCCCTGAACGCCTCCGAGGTGGAACATCTGCAGCGCCTCGCCCTCGCTAACAATCGCTGCGTGGCAGTGGATTTTGAGTACCGGGCCGTACCCCTGTTTCAGCAGCTAGCCAACCTGCTGGCCCAGGGGGTCCTAGGGGAACCCTGGCTGGTGAAACTGGATTGGCTGATGAGCAGCCGCGCCGACGCCAACCGTCCCTGGAGCTGGTATTCCCAGGCGGCTGCAGGTGGGGGCGTGCTCGGTGCCCTCGGCAGCCATGCCTTTGATCTTCTCCACTGGCTTGTGGGACCTGGCCAGTTGCAGGCGGCCCGGCTCAGCACCGCGATCAGCGAGCGGCCGTTGGCCGCCGCCGCTGGCGGCAAGCCCACCGCCGCCGTGGATGCCGAGGACATCGCCTTAATCCAATTGGATCTGCATGACAGCCATGGCCGCCCGGTGCCGGCCCAACTGAATCTGGCGTCCGTGACCCGCGCTGGGCGGGGCTGCTGGCTGGAGCTTTACGGCAGTGAAGCCAGCTTGGTGCTGGGTTCCTCCAACCAAGCCGATTATGTCCATGGCTTCCAACTGTGGATGGCCAGGCCCGGTGAACCGCTGCGGCCAGTGGCTGCTGATCCAGACCTGGCCTTTGAGCGCAGCTGGGAAGACGGGCGAATCGCTCCGGTGCGTCGCCTGATCGGTTGGTGGGCTGAGGCAATCCAAGCAGGCCGACCGATGCTGCCAGGGCTGGCCGAAGCGGTCGCCAGTCAGGAGCTCTGTGATGCGGCCCGTCGCCACGCCAGCCAACCTGCAGCGGTGGCCGGCTGGAAGCTGGGGGGCATCCCCTAGACTCGCCGCTAGACATGGCGGCGGATCCCGCCAGCCGTCGACTCTCCCCCATTCTCGAGGTTTCCCATGGCGCTCGTCCCGCTTCGGCTGCTGCTCGACCACGCCGCCGAAAACGGCTACGGCATCCCTGCTTTCAATGTCAACAATCTGGAGCAGGTGCAGTCGATCATGGAGGCGGCCCATGAAACCGACAGCCCAGTGATCCTGCAGGCTTCCCGGGGTGCCAGACAATATGCCGGTGAAAGTTTCCTGCGCCACCTGATCTTGGCTGCGGTGGAAACCTACCCCGACATCCCGGTGGTGATGCACCAGGACCACGGCAACAGCCCTGCTACCTGCTTCGGTGCCGCCGCCAACGGGTTCACCTCCGTGATGATGGATGGCTCCCTGGAGGCGGACGCCAAAACACCAGCCTCCTACGAGTACAACGTTCGCGTCACCAAGGAAGTGGTGGATGTAGCCCACGCCATCGGCGTCAGCGTTGAAGGCGAGCTTGGCTGCCTCGGTTCGCTCGAAACCGGCAAGGGAGAAGCCGAAGACGGCCATGGCTTTGAAGGTGCCCTCGACCACTCCCAACTGCTCACCGATCCGGCTGAGGCCGCCGACTTCGTTGCCAAAACCAACGTCGATGCGCTGGCGATTGCGATTGGTACTAGCCACGGCGCCTACAAGTTCACCCGTAAACCCACCGGTGAAGTGCTGGCCATCAGCCGTATCGCCGAGATCCACAAGGCCATCCCCAACACCCACTTGGTGATGCATGGCTCCTCCTCGGTGCCCCAGGAGTGGCTCGATATGATCAACAAATACGGCGGCGCCATTCCCGAGACCTACGGGGTGCCTGTCGAAGAGATTCAAGAAGGCATCCGCAATGGCGTCCGCAAGGTCAACATCGACACCGACAACCGTCTGGCCTTCACCGCCGCTGTGAGGGAAGCCGCCGCCAAGGATCCGGCCAACTTTGACCCGCGCCACTTCAACAAACCCGCCCGCCAGTACATGAAGCAGGTCTGCCTCGACCGTTACCAGCAGTTTTGGGCAGCCGGCAACGCCAGTAAGATCAAGCAACATGATATCAACTACTACGCTAATCTCTATGCTAAGGGTGTGCTCGACGCTAAGACTGCTGTGGCCGTCTGATTATTCAAGGCTGCAATCCGGAGCCCCCCCACGGGGGCTTTTTTTATGGCTTGCCATCGCCGATTTTGCGATTGCGCTGAGCCAGCCCCCTCTCCAGCAGTGGACTCAGCGCTGGGCAGGGGGCGTCGGCTTTGCTGCCGCTGGTGGTGGGGAGGCGGCCGGTGCCGCCGCTGAGGCTGGGGTCATCGGGGCCGTGGTCGTGGCACGGGCCTTACGGTTGACCAACTCACTGAGGGCCTGCTGAAGATTGCGCTCCATGACGATGGTGCGACCATCAGTTACCACAACTCGCACCAGAGTGGGGAGATCATTATTACGCGACTGCAGGTAAATCGGCTCCACGTAGAGCAGGCCTCGCCCCACTGGCAGCACCAGCAGGTTGCCATGAATCAGGCGGGATCCTGCCCGATTCCAAAGGCCAAACTGATAGCTGATGGCCGGGTCCTGTTCAATCAACGAGGATATCTGTTGGGGTCCGAGTAGCAGGCGCTGTTGCGGGAAACGGGCCAACAGCTGCTCGCCATAATTGGGAGGATCATTGCGGGCCGCCAGCCAAGCGACTAGGTTCGGGCGCTTCACCGGCGAGAACGGGAGCAGCAACACGAACTCAGGCCGTTGCTGGCCTGGCAACTGGAGGGTAAGATGGTAGGGCTCCACCGGGATGTTGCTAGAGCCATAGATTTCAAGCGGGATCGACCACACATCATCGCCGTTGTAGAAAGTGCGCACATCAGTGACGTGGTAGCGCAGCAATCGCTCCGCCTGGATCGAGAACTGGCTGCGGGGAACCTGAATATGTTTCTGCAAAGCTAGAGGCATGGCTGAAAGCGGCTGAAACAACTCTGGAAACGCTCGCCTCCAGGTGGCCAGTACGGGGTCACCTGGATCACTGACGTAAAGCCATACCTTGCCGTTGTAGGCATCCACCACCGCCTTCACCGGGTTACGGAAATAGCGAATGCCGGTTGGGTTTGCCTCGGAATAGGGGTAGCTATTGCTGGTGGTGAAACCATCCAGCAGCCAATATTGATGTTGCCTGGTGTCATAGCCGTTGCTGGCCTCCACCTGGACGGTGACCAGATAGGGCTGACTTTCGAAACGCAGGAATGGGGCAAGAGCCGTCAAACGCTCGCTGACGCGCCGGCGCAGAAGTAGGCGTGAAGAACGGGTTAGGGAGCCAGTAAATAAAAGACGCGGTTCGCCCAAATAGGCCGCTGCCATCAGCCGCTGCAAGGGAGCGTGAATCGGCAAACCAGCACTACCGCCGTAATGGGAATAGACATTCAAATCGCCTTCGGGGTAGTCGAACTCCCGCACCTCGGTGGGGGCGATCGCATAGGGAGTTGGAGCGGAACCGAAATAGAGGCGCGGCCGCCCTACCGGCAGGGCCCTTCTGACGGCTTGATCAGAGAGGCCTAGCTCGGCGATCCCCTGAACCTTGCCACTGAGCCCTAGGTCCTTGACGAAATAGAGGGGCAAACCATCGGGTCCGAAGGCATTGACCGTCGATACGGTGAAACCGTAGCCATGGGTGAACACCATGTGGCGATTCAACCAGGTTCGGGAATCTTTGCTGAGGGCGCCGGTATCAATTTCGCGAGCTGCTATCAACACCTGTTGAGAACCCTGGCGAATTGGGTCTTGTGCCAGAGGATAGCGGTCAACAGCTGCTGAGTTGAATCGGTAATAGAGGCGAAGCTGTTGCAGTTGGCGGTTGGTGGCCAGCAGGGGTTTGCTATCCCAGAGACGGATATTGGCGAGGGTGCCGGGGGCCTTGAGCAGGTCCTCCAGCTCCAGTCCCTGACGCGGCTCGAGGGTCACTTGCCGCATCGAAGCCAGTCCAAAGGCGCGCCGGGTGGCTTGAATTGAACGTTCAAGGTATGGGGTTTCCAGCTTCAACTCCTTGGGTTGCACCAGCAGCCGCTGCACCAGGGGGGCCACCACCCATTCGGCGAAGGGCACCAGCAGGGCGATGCTGGCCAAGGGAATCAGGGCACCGCGCCGCAGCCAGGTGGGCGGCAGCGGCACCATCAACCCGCTGGCCGTTAGGAGAAGCAGGGCTGCGAGCAGCAGTCGCAACGGCAGGCGCACATGCAAATCCACAAATCCGGCGCCAGAGGCCACCCCACTGCCCTGCACCATCAAATCGAAAGGGGCCAGGGCATTGCTGAGGGCTGCCATGGCTGCCAACACAGCCAACTGGGGCTGGAGTACCCCCTGTTGGGGTCGGCTCAGGCCAGGAAAACGCAGATCGGAAAGGGAGTTGCCTTCCGTCAAGCTGAGCCAAAGACACCCCGCCAAACCGACCGCGGTCTGGGCCACGATCACGCTCACCAGAAGGTGCAGCGCCGGAAGTTGGAGCACGGTGAAGGCCAGATCAACGCCGGTGATGGGATCCCGCTCGCCAAAAGGGGTAGCCAGCAGAGCCGGTAACCAAAAGCTCCAGCCCCGGGCGATCGCGGTGGCAGAAGCCGTCAGGGCGGCGGCCAGGGCAATGCGCAAGCTGGTATGGGGCCAGAGCAGCAGGGGAAGCAGCAGGCCTGCCGCCAGGCTGAGAAACAGCCAGGGGGGGAGGTCAGCAAGCACGGGAATGCCTGTGATCACGCGACCACTGAAGGGCGAGGCAATGAGGTCGCGGGCTTGCACCAGCAGGTAGGTCAGACCCCCGGCCAGCAGCAACACCAGGCCGGCCAACACCAGGAGCAGTGGCAGAGGCGCCAGGGCCACCAATGGAGAGTTGGGCAGGGTCTTGGCAGCGGCGGCTTGGCGCAATCGCCAGCAGCGCTGCAATTGCTGCATCTGCAGGGGAACACCAAGCCCCATCACCACGGCGAAAGCCGTGATCTGGAGGAGCCAACGGCGGAGCAACACCCCCTGAAAACCAAATTGGGCAAACCACTGCCATTCGATGCCCAGGCGGGGCAGCAGCACCAGAAGGCCCAACAGCAGCCCCCCAGCGGGGACAAGTAGACGCAGCAGGAGGCGCCGCAAAGAGTTACCAGCGGGGATACTCACCCCAAAAGGCTAGGAAAGGGCCCGGGGGGGTCAAGCCCCATTTCTTCAGCCCAACCGTTGCAAAACAAATCCCGACCCTTGGAATCGGGCTTTCCCAGTCTTGCTGGGCACAGCTGCTAGCGTTTTGCCATTGCTGGGCGATTGCCGTGACGGCCACCCTGTCCCGTTCCACCTTCATCGGGCTGCGCTGCAAGGAGTGCGGTCACCCCTATGAAGCCGGAGCCCGCCACGTCTGCGAAGACGTTTGCTTCGGGCCGCTTGAGGTGGTTTACGACTATGACGTGATTCGCAGCCGCGTCAGCCGCGCCACCATCGAAGCCGGACCCGCTTCGATCTGGCGCTACCGCGAATTTCTACCGATTGCCGGCGATCCGATCGATGTGGGCACGGGCTTCACCCCCCTACTAAAAGCCAACAGATTGGCCCGACGCCTAGGGCTGCGCTCCCTTTACATCAAAAACGACGGTGTCAATATGCCCACACTCTCCTTCAAGGATCGGGTGGTATCGGTGGCTTTAACCCGGGCCCGCGAACTGGGCTTCACCACCGTGAGCTGTGCTTCCACAGGCAACCTGGCAAACTCAACAGCCGCCATCGCCGCCCATGCCGGGCTCGAATGCTGCGTCTTTATCCCCAGTGACCTGGAGCTTGGCAAGGTGCTGGGAACACTTATTTATAATCCCACCTTGATGGCTGTCAAGGGCAACTATGACCAGGTTAATCGCCTCTGCTGTGAAGTAGCTAACACCTATGGCTGGGGATTCGTAAATATCAATCTGCGTCCCTACTACTCGGAGGGATCAAAAACCCTTGGCTATGAGGTTATCGAACAACTAGGCTGGCAATTACCCGATCACATTGTTGCCCCACTGGCTTCGGGCTCCCTATTTACCAAGATCCGCAAGGGCTTCGACGAATTCATCAAAGTTGGTCTTGTTGATGAAAAACCTGTTCGTTTTAGCGGTGCCCAGGCTGAAGGATGTTCACCGATTGCCCAGGCCTTTGCCGCAGGACGGGATTTCATCACCCCGGTCAAGCCCAACACCATCGCCAAATCGATCGCGATCGGCAACCCGGCCGATGGCCCGTACGCCATCGACATCGCCAACCGCACCGGCGGCACCATTGCCGCAGTCAGCGATGCTGAGATTATCGAAGGCATCAAGCTCCTGGCTGAAACCGAGGGTGTGTTCACTGAAACGGCCGGCGGTACCACCGTTGCCGTGCTCAAAAAGCTCGCCGAGCAGGGCAAGATCAACCCAGATGAGACGACGGTGGCTTACATCACAGGCAATGGCCTCAAGACCACGGAGGCGGTGGCCGGCTGCATCGGCGAACCGCTGACGATCGAGCCCCAACTGGCCAGCTTCAATGCCGCCTGGGAACGCTCCCAAGCGTTGCATCGAACCAACTGAACGCCCCTTGGCTGGGCCGCCCATGCCCAGAAATCGCCGATTCTCCGCAACAGCAGCTACCAGCTTCCCTTTCCCCTCTGCCTTAATTTCCCACCATGCCCGTCCAGGTTCTGATCCCCACCCCTCTGCAGAAATTCACCAACGACGAGGCCACCGTCAGCCTTGAGGCAGCCAGCGTGGATCAACTGCTGCAGGGCCTGGAGGAGCTTTTCCCCGGCATTAAAGCTCGCCTCTGCGATGAAAATGGCAAGTTGCGCCGCTTTCTCAATATATACGTGAACAGCGAAGACATCCGCTTTCTAGATCACCAGAGTACCGCCTTGGCTGATGGTGATGAGGTGAGCATCGTGCCAGCCGTGGCCGGTGGCTGATCCACTTAGAGCGCTCCGGAATGGCCGCAATCACCTCAAACCATTGATCTGATCACCATGATCAGCGATTGAAAAGCCCAACTCCCCCCATTTCCCAGGCCCTTGCCCATAGGGTTAATAGCCAGCTGGAAAACCGGAGCGCCCAGGCATGACCACCCCAACTAGCCCGAGTCCAACCAGCCCTAGCTCGCGATTGCACGAGCCCCTGGTGGGGCCCGGCCCCACGCTTGGAGATTCCGACACGGACTGGCAGGGGCCGGCCCTCTGGTTTGACTATCGCGAGGCTGCCAATCCCATTCGGCATGGCCTCACCGAGCCAATTGCGCTGCGGCAATGGGGGCCAGAACTGCATGCAAGTGGTCCGACGGCCATCTTGCCCCTCGACCTGAGCGACAAGCTGGGCTGCCCGGGGCCTGCCACCAGTCCCGGTCTTGCAGCCCATTTTTTACGCATTCTGGCCGGGGACTGCCTCGAAGCCCCAGCCTGCGCCAGCAGTTCCCTCTTTGCCGTGCTGGCCGGCCGGGGGAAACTGGAGCGGGCTGGGCACGGCGATAGCCAGCCGTTGGCGTTGACCTGGGGAGCCGGCGACGTGTTCGCCCTGCCCGCCGGGGACGCACCATTGCTGCAGGCCTCGGCCGATTCTGTGTTGTATTGGGTACACGATGGCCCCCTGCTGCGCTATCTCGGGGTGGAGCCGAGCCTGCCCCGTTTTCGGCCCTGCCTATACCGAGCCGCCGACCTGGAGCGCAGGCTCCTAGCCCTACTCGCCGACCCGAGCGCTGCGAAGGCGAACAGACTGAGTCTGTTGTTGGCTAACGCCGATCTACCGGCGAGTCGAACGGTGACCCACACCCTCTGGGCGATGCAAGGGATCGTTCCCGCCGGCGCGGTACAAGCCCCCCATCGGCATCAATCAGTGGCCCTCGATCTGATTCTCGACTGTGACCCTGGCTGTTACACCTTGGTGGGAAGTGAACTGGACAGCAGCGGCGAGATCCATAATCCGCAGCGGATAGACTGGCAGAGCGGTGGAGCTTTCATCACACCACCCGGCCTTTGGCATGCCCATGTCAACACCAGTGGTCGTAGGGCCAGACTGCTACCGATTCAGGATGCCGGACTACACACCTACCTTCGCAGCCTTGATATCCGCTTCACCGGAGGTTCCGGCAGCCAGGAGTGAATCGAGCTGGGCGGGCACGGCTGGCAACTGCGGCTGCTCTGCCTCCCAGGCAGCCACCGCAGCCCGGAAACTCTCGCCATTGATGGTTTCTTCGGCGATCAGTCGTTCCACCAGCAGGTCCATCAATTGGCGACGCGGACGCAGCACTACCAGGGCCTGATCCAGGGCCTGCACCGCCAGATCTCGAACCTTGCTATCGATCTGACTGCCAGTGCGGCTGGAATAGGGGGACTCAGAGCGAATCAAATCACGCCCCAAAAATACCTGGCCTGAGTCGGCCTCCAGGGCCACCGGTCCTAGGCTGGAGAAGCCGTAGCGCGTCACCATTTCCCGGCAGATGCGGCTCACCATCTGCAGGTCGCCGGCGGCCCCCTGGGTGACTTCACTGGGACCAAACACCACGATCTCGGCCGCCCGCCCCCCGAGCACCACCACCAATCGGGAGCGCAAGTAGGCCTTACTAATCAAGCCAGAATCGAGTATATCCTCATCCGGCATGGTACGGGCAAAGCCACCCACACCTCCAGCCCTGGGTAGGAGAGTTACTTTATCGAGTTTATCGGCGTTGGGCAGCAGGGTCGTCAGCAAGGCGTGGCCTACCTCGTGGTAAGCAATCAGGCGTTTTTTGGCACTATCTTGGAGTGGAGCAGCCGTTAGCCCCATGGTGATGCGCTCGAGGGCGTCGCCGATGGCGGCATCGTCGATGCGATCTTGGTGGCGACGAGCAGTGAGGATGGCTGCTTCGTTGAGCAGGTTGGAGAGGTCAGCCCCTGAGAAGCCAGGTGTGCGGGCCGCCCAATCGGCCAAGGAGACCGACTCGGCTAGGGGTCGGCTACGGGCATGCACCGAAAGGATGTCTTCGCGGCCCTTGCGATCGGGAAGATCCACCGTGATCCTCCGATCGAAGCGGCCGGGACGCATGAGGGCTGAATCAAGCACATCGGGTCGGTTGGTAGCCGCGAGCAGGATGACGCCGGAGTTCTCTTCAAAGCCGTCCATCTCGGTAAGCAACTGGTTGAGGGTCTGCTCCCGTTCATCGTTGCCGCCACCGATGCCGGCTCCCCGCTGCCGACCGACCGCATCAATCTCATCGATAAAGATGATGCAGGGTGCTTTTGCCTTGGCTTGACGGAATAAATCCCGTACCCGGCTGGCACCAACCCCAACGAACATCTCCACGAATTCGGAGGCGGCCATTGAGAAGAATGGCACCCCTGCCTCACCGGCAATCGCCCGGGCTAAGAGGGTTTTACCGGTACCGGGAGGGCCAATCAGCAAGACACCCTTAGGGATCTTGGCTCCCACCGAGGTGAAACGTTCGGGAGCCCGCAGAAAAGTAACCACCTCCTGCAACTCCTCCTTGGCTTCGCCGATGCCGGCCACATCCTCGAAACGCACCACCGCCCCGCCTTCCGCCAACAGGCGGGGCTGGCTGCGGCCAAAGCCCAGGGTCTTGTTGGCTACCTGGGCAGAACGGCGAATCAACAGGGTGAGGCCGGTGAGCAGCAGCAGCACCAGCAACAGATTTCCCACCAGGCCTGCCAAGGCTTCATCCCTTTGCTCATCCCTTACGGTCAGGGGGACATCGGCCTTGCTAGCCGTGCGGATCAGCAATTGGTTGTCGTTGAGAACAGCCACCTGGGCGCTGTGCCCGTCTTTATAGGTTGCCTCCACAACTCCCCGGCGGGGAGAAAGGAGCAGATCCTTAACCCGGCCTCTGCTCAGATCCTGCAGCAGCTGGCTGTAGGAGGGGGCTCCGCTGCCTTCCCCTCCAATCGTGAATGGCGCAGCGGCACGGGGCGATCGGGTTGAAGGCTCCAGTTTCGAGGGGGTGACCCCCAGAAGCTTTGTTGCCGCTGGGGTTACCGCAGCGGGGGGTGCGGGTGCAGGGGTTGCGGGTGCAGCGGTTGAGGGCGCGGCCCCATCGATTGCTTGGCTCGTCATCCCGGCCGGGTTGACCCCAGGACCAGGGGCGGTGGACTGACCTGCTTCGGTGGCAACCCACGGCGAGACAATGGGCGGCCCGGCTTGGGGTAACACAGGAAGGGACAACTGAGGAGCTGTGGATTGGGGCGCGTAAATGGGAGGGGGGCTTGCAGGGATTGAACCCTAGGGAGCTTCACGGCTCCCGAAAGCTCAGCGATTGGGGGGCGAGGGATCGCCGGCCTAGGGGTGGGGCTGGTGGGGGGCGAGCCAGGCCGAGACAGCCAAGGGCTTCCCAGCAAGGCTCCTCCGTGGCATCCACTTTAGCGATTCGAGGCAGGAGCGATTTGACGAAGGGAAGGTCCGCAACGGATGATCTTGGTTTGGCTGCAAGAGTTAAGGGATGGCTGTTCCCAAGAAGAAAACCTCCAAAGGCAAGCGCAACCAGCGCCACGCCCACTGGAAGGCCAAGGCTGGTGTTGCTGCCGCCAAGGCTCTTTCCATCGGCAAGGCCGTGCTGAGCGGCAAGGCCCAAGGCTTTGTTTATCCGATCGCCGAGGAGGCCGACGAGTCCGAAGCCTGATCTTCCCTTCCTGCCCAGAGGCGGGGAACATCAGAGGGGGCAACCCCGGAGCAGATCACCCCAAACCTAGCTCTCCTAGCTGGCTTGATAGGCATCGCCGCCGCCGATCCAGCAGGGTGAAGCCCAGCAGGGGCAGCTGCCCGTTCGCATCCGCTGCTGGCCCCGCGACGAGAGGGTCCTGGTAGAGGGGAGGCGGCAGGGAGTGGAGGCTGGCCCGAACCAACTGATCCAGGGCCCCGGGCGACAGCCAGGCGCCGCCTGCCCTGCGCTGGCGAGCTTCCGCTTGGAACCGCCACCGCCTTGGCAGGCTCCAGTGGTTTGGTCTCAGCAACCAGAGTCCGTCACAGCTCTGCCATAGGCCTTCGTAGGCCTCTAGTTCCCGATCCCAGTGGGGTAACCATTCCAACTCCGGCTCCGAGAGGTTCCAACCCTCCAGTCGGGCCATGGCCCCTGCCAGGCGATCGCTGCCCAGGGCACGGCAACCCACCAACCACCCTTCCAAGACCAGGGCATCGGCGCTTTGCTCGGTCTCACCAGCCCGATCCCCCTGACCATCGACAAGGGTTTTGTCGAATCGAGGCAGTCGCAGCCGGGATCCGGCGCGCCAGACTTGAAGCCGCTCCATGAGCAGCCCAATGTCGTGGCTGCCTGGCGGCACCCGCATCACCCCAAAAGGATTCCCTGCCAGGCGGCGCCGCCGCTCGGCTAGGGGGAAGTAGACGTCGTCGATCGAAGCCACGGCTAAGTGCAGCCCGAGGCAAGGGGCGAGCAGCTGCAAGGTCCGTCCCAAGGTTGTCTTGCCGACTCCCACCGGCCCGTTGAGGAGAACGATGGGCTTGTGGATCCCGTGATGGTTGGACCTACAAGGTGCCTGCATGGCGCTGCTTAAGTCCTGGTCCGCTTGAGCACTGCCCCGTTGCAGGAGCACCAACCGCTTCAGCAGCGGAAGCACCAGATGGACAAACTGCTCTCCGTTTAGACCGGCCTCAACCGCCCTGGCCTCAAGCTCTGTCAAAGCTGCTGCGGCAGCCCCAATGGCATGGCCCCCTCGGTTAGGGGCTGGGCCCAGCTCAGGTTCCAAGCTTGAACGCCTCGAGCACCGCCGCATAGGTAGCGCCAATCCTGAGGTTGTCCAGCATCAGCCAAGCCAGCGGAACTGTCTCAGTCCGCAGCAGGCGGCTCCGCAGACGGACCAGCACTTCCACCGCAAGCACCATGCTCAACACCATCGCCGGCCTGCCGCCCGGTAGCTGGTAGATCACCACGGCGATCAGGTTCTGGCTGAGGAAATAGCCCACCAACAGCGAAAGCAAGGCCAGACTGGCGTGACGCCAGCTGTTGCGGAGCTGGCCAAGAAAAAGCTGACCAAGGCGCCGCTCTAGCGCGGAAAATCGGGTTCGCTGCAGGGGGCTACGGCTCATGGCATCGAAAGCAGCCGCTCCAGCCACGACAACGTGACGATCCCGCCTGGGCAAGCCGGCCCCCGCACCAACGTGGCGGGTCGTTCTGCCGTTCCGAGTCCATCGACAACCGCTGCCGCCGTGGCCAGGGAGTCGCTGGCCTGATGACGTGAGAGGGCACTGAGGGTCACCAGAGTGGTGAGCTGGGCTCCCCGGGCCGCCGCCAACCCCTGGACCGAATCCTCCACCACCAGCACCCGCTGCGGAGCCAGAGCGGTTTGCTCCAGGGCTCGCCGGTAAGCCTCCGAATCGGGCTTTTTACGGGCCACGTCATCACCGCAGATCCAGCCGCTGAAAACGTTGGCATCGGCGGCCATGCTGCCGGCCATCAGCGCCTGCACCGCGGATCGGGAGCTGGTGGTCACGATCAGTTGGGTCAGCCCTGCGGCGTTGGCGGCCCTGAGCAAGCGCTCCACTCCGTCACGCAAGGGGATGGCCCCGCCCCCCACCAGGCCTTTGTAATGGCGTTGCTTCGCCGCGACCAGGCTGTCGAGCCGCGCTGGGGAGGGCGGTTCTCCCTCCACGGCGCTCAGGTAGCTGGCGATTCGTTCGCGGCCGCCGCCCACCGCCAGCAACTGGAGATAGGTGGATCGATCCCAGCGCCAGGGAAGGCCGGCCTCAGCGAAGGCGGCATTGAAAGCGGGGCGGTGGCCCTCGAGCTCCGTTTCGGCGAGGGTGCCGTCAACATCCCAGAAGATTGCTTGCAGCCCAGTAGCCACCGCACTTTCAGCCCTTGCCGCCGTAGCCTAGAAGGCTGATCGTCTTGAGAGGACGCCAGAATGAATGGTTGCCTGAGCCCTGCCCTTGCCCCCTGAAACCCCGCGACCCTGGGTTCTGCCTGCACCGCTCGTCGCCCCAGTCATGCCCTCGGATGGGCAGGCGATGACAGCAGCGGCACCACGGCAATCTGGGCAAGGGCCAGAAGCGGCCCAGCGCCAGCAGCCCGTGGGTCCAGCCCCCGTCTCCAGCGCCGCGGACCCGGCCCACGAGCTTCCCGCCGAGCTGCTCGCAGTTCTACGGCGAAGGGGCTTCAACGAAGGAGGCATTTTACATGCCCTGCTGGATCCGCCGCCAGCCCCCGATCCCTACGCCCACTTCCCAGATTTGAAGCCTGCAGTGGCCCGATTGGTTCGGGCCTGCCAGAGCGGCGAGCGCTTGGCGATCTGTGGGGACTACGACGCCGATGGCATGACAAGTACGGCGCTACTGATGGGGGTACTGCAACGGCTGGGGGCCCAGCCCGAAGCTGCCATCCCCAGCCGCCAGGACGATGGCTACGGGCTCAACCCAGCCATGGTCCAGAGGCTGGCGGTCGATGGCGTTGGCTTGATTATCACCGTAGACAACGGTGTTTCAGCACGGCAGGCCCTAGATCAAGCCGCCGCCCTGGGGGTGGATGTGATCCTCACCGATCACCACAGCCTGCCCACGGAACTTCCCCCCCATCTGGCCCTGGTGCATCCAGCCGTTACCCCCGTCGATTCCCCCTTTCGTGGGTTGGCCGGCGTCGGACTGGCCCATGTGCTGGCCAGTGCCCTTTGCAGCCAGCTCCGGAGCCGGGATGGGCAAGCGATCGCCCTCGATCTGTTTTGCATCGGCACGATTGCCGACATGGCTCCCCTGCTGGGGGTCAATCGCCGCTGGCTCCTCGATGGCCTACCCCAGCTGGGCCAAACCCAGCTGGCGGGTCTGCAGGCCTTGCATCGACTGGCCGGATTGGAACCGGGCAAGCTCGATGCCGAAGCCGTGGGCTTCCAGCTGGCTCCCCGCATCAACGCCGTGGGCCGGCTCGGCGATCCGCTCGTCGTGGTGGAGTTGCTCACCACCACAGACCCGGAGCGGGCCGTTGAACTGGCTCGCCAATGCGACGCCCTGAACCGCCAGCGCCGGGAACTTTGCAGTGCCATCGAAGCGGAGGCCCTGGCGCTGCTGGATGCCGATGGCCAGCGAATACCACCCTTTCTTCTGCTCGCCCAGACCCACTGGCACCATGGTGTCATCGGCATCGTGGCCGCCCGCTTGATGGAGCGCTACGGCCGGCCGGTGGCCCTGCTAGCGGACGAGGGGAATGGTCGCCTGCGGGCTTCGGTGCGGGCGCCCCGCGGCTTTGCCGTTGACCAGGCCCTGCAGGCCTGCAGCGACCTGCTGGAACGCTATGGGGGCCATCCTGCGGCGGGCGGTTTCACGGTGCGGGCGGAAAGCCTGGCTGAACTCGAAGCACGACTCGACACTCTGGCCCAGGACTGGCTGAGCCAGGCCGGCGCAGGAATTCCGGTGGAGCCAGAAGCGCTGTTGCGACTGGAACGCATCGACCTCGATTTTTGGCAGCAGCTTCGCCGGCTCGAACCCTTCGGAATCGGTCATCCGGCACCGCTGTTCTGGAGCAGTGGCTGCCAGGTGGTGGAGCAGCGGTTGCTAAGGGGAGGACACCTGCAACTGCTGTTGGAGCAAAACGGCGAGCGCCGCCGCGCCATTGGCTGGCGCTGGCATGGCGACGAGGTCCTGCCAGCCCTGGTGGATGTGGCTTACCGGCTGCGCCTCGATCACTGGCAGGGGGAGGATCGGCTGCAACTTGAGCTGGTGGCTGTGCGATCCACCGGCGCCGGCGAAGTGCTGTTACGACGCCGCGAACGGACCTACTGGTGCCGCAGGGAGCAGGGTGGCGTGTTGATTCGCAATGCCGCCGGCGAGGAGGTGCGCAGTGGCATCGACAACGACCAGCTCCATCCGTACCTGCAGGCATTGGTGCGGGATGCGGCCCTGGCCCTTGGTCTTGCAGCCTGATGGGCAGCCCCGACAAGCTGCGCTCCCGCCATCAGCCCCCAGTCGAGGTACTCCGCAGTTTGGCCGCGATCGCCCTGCTTGGGGTGGGCGTGGGGCTGGCCTGCTGGCCCCTCAATGGTATCGACCGCTGGCAAGACCAACTGATCAACCAATTGCCGGGCTTTAGTTCCAGCCCCTGGCATCGCCTTTCCCTGGCCCTCGCCTTGGCCCCGATCCCCCTGGTGCCGCTGTTGCTGCTGCTCCAGGCCGGGCCGCTGCGGCAGGCTTCTGGCTCCGGCTTGCCCCAACTCATGGAGGCCCTGGAGCATCCGCAGCGCAGCGCTTCCCTCTTGGCCGCCAAACCAACCCTTGGTCGGCTGGCCCTGTGGGCGATCGCTAGCCTGGGCCTCCTACCGCTCGGACGGGAAGGACCCGCCGCCCAACTTGGAGCGGCCCTGGCCCATGGGCTTGGCAGGGGCCGCCTGTCGTCGGAGCTTCTGGCCGCTGCAGCCGGAGCGGGGCTTGCCGGGGCCTTTAACACTCCCTTGATGGGGGTGGTGTTTGTGGCCGAAGAGCTGACCCGCAGTTTTCAGGCGGCCCTGATCTGGCCGGCGTTGCTAATGGCCGCTATCGCCGCCTTGGTCAGTGGGCTGGCGGGACAACCGCTGTTTGGCCTGGGCATCCACGCCCTGGCGGTGCCGGAACTCGACCAAGCTCTCTGGGCTGGGCCGATCGGCCTTGGTGCCGGCCTGATGGGGGCCCTGATGGCCAGGCTGCTGCTGCTGGCGAGGCGTCTGCTGCAGCCATGGGTCTGGCAGCATCCACTCAGGACGGGGCTGCTCCTGGGGATTGGCCTCGCCCTATTGGCCCTGCTCAGTGGCGGCCGAAGCTGTGGCGATGGTGAGGCGGTGCTGCGGCAGTTGCTGCTGGCAACGACCCAACCGCAGCCATGGGGGGGCTGGCTGGCGTTACTGGTGGTGAGGTTGCTAGGGCCAGTGCTCGGCTTAGCGGCTGGCATCCCGGGCGGATTAATTGACCCGGCCTTTGCGCTTGGCGGCGCCTTCGGGGCGGGGATCGTGGAGTTGATGGGTGGCCAGGTCTGGCTGGGGGTTGTCTTGGGAATGGCTGGGGGCCTAGCCGGGGCCACCCAGCTGCCGGTGATGAGCCTCGCCTTTACCCTGCGCATGGCTGGTGCTCAGCAACTGCTGCCTGGGCTGATGCTTGCCGCCTTGGCGGGAGCCCTGGCGGGGCGGTGGCTGATGGCTGTGCCGATCTATCGGGCCCTAGGGGAGCAAGCCCAGAATGATCAGACTGGCAGTGTGCCCCCTTTGGCTAATGCGATCGCGGGATCGGATCAGTATAAAGATTGACTGCTGGCCTTAGGAACGCCGGCCAGCAGCCCGACCACCGCATCCATCCGCGGACGACCTGGGCAGAACCACCAAGATCAAATCGAAGAAAAGCAAAGTGATGCTCGGCTTCCCTGGCAAGGAATCATGGCGAGGGCCGATGGCAAAGCCCCGTTGCGTTAGCTAACGCGATGGGGGTTTGGATCAGGGATCGGCCCAAGGGATGGCCGCCAGGGGGACTTGAGGGCCTCCGTAGCGAACTGCCTTGCCCTCGGCCAGCCTGGGCTCAGAGGGCCCCGCGCCGAAAGAAGAGGATGAAAATCACGGCAGGGCCCGCCAGGGTGATCAGGGCCAGGGCTGCGAAGTTAGAGATGAGATGGAAGTCGATGCCCATGGACGGCTCACAGAAGGGTGTTGCACTTCGTCAGCCTAGTTCGAGACGTGAGGATCCCAGACCCGCTCGGGATGCCACTGTGATGGCTTGTCATGGGACAAGCGCATGGGCAGCTCGGGCCATCGTGAGCAGGGTTCCAGGCTGGCTGAGCAGGAGTGGCAGTGCATTAGCGGCTGTGGCGCCTGTTGCCGGCTCGATCCAAGCCTGCGCACCGAGGCGCTCGACGCTCTAGGGCCTGGGCAACGGGCCACCTATCTGGCCATGGTGGGCCCCGATGGCTGGTGCATCCACTTCGATACCGGCGGGCGTCGTTGCAGCATCTACGACAATCGGCCCGATTTCTGCCGTGTTGGCAGCCTGATCGACCTTTTCGGCCAGCAGGGAGAAGATGGCAATGCTCTGGCGATTAACTGCTGCAAGCAACAGATCCGCAGTGAGTACGGAGGCCGTGGCAAGGTAATGCGACGCTTCTTGCGGGCGATCCGTAGGCCACGATGACGAGTCCCTTCGATCCCGAGCCGATCCCATCGGCATCAGAATCACCACTGCCATCGCAATCCGCCCCCCCATCCGCCAACGACGCAACCAACCAGGTTGAACCTCCTGGCCCCGGCCAGATTCCGCCAGCCAGTAGCTGGCTGGCGGTCTTCCTCACCACCGCCACCACGGTGTTTCTCGCCGAACTGGGCGACAAGACCCAGTTGGCTGCCTTGCTGCTGGCGGCCGAGTCGGGGCGACCGGTGGTGGTCTTCGTGGGGGCTTCCCTGGCCCTGATCTGCTCCAGTTTGGTGGGGGTGTTGCTAGGCCGGTGGCTCTCGACGGTGATGGCTCCAAACCAGCTTGAACGGGCCGCCGGCCTGCTGATGGTGGCCCTAGGACTATGGCTCGGACGTCAGGCGATGCTGCACCTAGCGCCCCTACCCCTGCTGCCTCCAGGGCTGTTGAGGGCCGCCATCGGCTGAAGCCGCCTTCGGCGAAGGCTTTTCTCTCGAAAGAGGTTTTCTCTGCCGAGGGGTGGTGGGCTTGCCCACCCCCCGCTCCCCCTACGGTTCCCTGCCCTCCCCCACGCCATGCTTGCCCTGCTCGGCTCCACGTTCATCACCGTCTTCCTGGCCGAACTGGGGGACAAGACCCAACTGGCGATCGTCAGCATTAGCGGCACCACCAACCGCCCCGGAGCAGTGTTCGCTGGAAGTGCCGCAGCCCTAGTATTGGCCAGCCTGGTGGGAGCGGCGGCTGGCGGCTCCCTTGCCAGCCTGATCGGGCCCGACGTGTTGCAGCTGGGAGCCTCCGTGGGATTCTTGATCCTGGGTGCCCGATTGATTCTGCGCTCAAGCCGATCCCAGGGCGAGGAAACCCCGACTCCCTAAAGTTGAAACCGCTTCAGCGAAGGGGACCCATCCGGACCTTGGCCGCTGCCACGCCCAATCCAGGGTCCGGGATTTCCGCTTCAGGAATCCGGACCCGCCTTCAGGCAGCAGCTCACCGCACCATCGTTCCCAGAAGCCAACGGCTGCCCGCTGCACCAGCCGGCGCCAGCGGAGCACCCCAGGGGTCCGTGGGCACCAAAGCCAGCTCCCGTACCACCAGGAGGGAGCGATCGGGCCGCAGATACCAAGCCCTGTTCCCCTCCTCGAGCCCCTTGCCGTCAACAGGCGTTCGCCCCACCCCCCCCTTCCGCACCCGGCAGGCACGGGCGCCCTATCACCGCACACCAAACCCACGATGAAGTTCACGGTCGCCGACCTACTCGACCAGTTGTCGAACACGGAGCCCCTTCCTGTTCCAGCCTTGGAAAAGAGCCTCGGCCTCAGCAGCCAGGAGGACAAGGACCAGTTACGCATCGGCCTCGATGGACTGACGCGCTTGTCTGTACTGGCGGAAGCCGAGGGTGGGCTGCTGCGGCTGGAGAACTCTGAGCTAATTCCGGCACGGCTTCGCTGTTCAAGCAAGGGATTCTGTTTCGCCCTGCGGGACGATGGTGGTGAAGATGTGTTTATCCGCGACCACCAGCTCAACCATGCCTGGAACGGCGATCGGGTGCTGGTCAAGATCACCCGGGAAGGCGGGCGGCGGCGCTCACCGGAAGGTGGTGTGCAGTGCATATTGTCCCGTGCCACCACCAGCCTGCTCGCCCAAGTGGAGCAGAAGGACGATGCCAGCTTGGTGGCGGTGCCCCTGGACGACCGGCTCCTAACCACGATCGAACTGCCTGCCGACGCCATCAGCTATGCCGATCAAGCCGGCGAAGCGGTGGTGGAGGTGGCCATCGACCGCTTTCCCGTCGGTCAATTTGGCGCCCGCGGCCATGTGGCCCGCAGTCTTCCGGTCAAGGGAGGGGAAGCCGCAGACCGCGATTTGCTGCTCACCAAGCATCGCCTCCACTCCCAATCGCCGCCGCCCCGAACCACGCTCCGCAGCCCCGATGAGAAGGGGCGAAAGGACCTAACGGGGTTAGCGGTGTTGCTACCGGTGAGTTGGGAGGGTGGGGACGCCCCCGCCTTGCCGGGTCTATCGCTCGAGCCCCAGGAGGGTGGGGGTTGGCGACTCTGGGTGCATGCCCCTGCGGTAGCGGAGCGAATCATCACCGCGGGCCAACTCGATACCTGGCTCAGCCAGCAGGCGGAGGCCATCTGTGCAGGTACCCAGTGGCTGCCGCTGTTGCCTGCCGCCCTAGGCAAAGCCTCAGCTTTCGTGGCCGGCGAACGTCGGGATGCCGTATCTGTTGCCCTGGATTTAGCGGCAGACGGAAGTTTGCAACACTTCCGCTTCCAGCTCAGCACGATCCTTCCCACCGCCCGGCTTGACGCCGCAGCCCTGCTGGCGCTGGCGGAGCGGAAGCCGAAGGCGCGCACCACCCCGGCAGGCCTCAAGCCCCTCAAGGAGCACCTGCCGCTGGTCGACAACCTCCTCACCGTGGCTGGCCTGCTGAGGAGCCGGCGCCTTGAGGCCGGTTCGCTCGACCTGGATCTCGCCATGCCGCCGATCGACAGCCTCGGCGACCTGCGCATCCCCTGCCCCGATGCGGCAGGGGAAGGCTGGCTGGTGCAGCTCGACAACCAGCAGCCGATGGCCCTCCTGCGGGAGGCCGTGCTGGTAGCCCACCGGGCCCTCGGCCGCCATCTAGCGGCGCTGCAGCTGCCAGGCCTGTTCGCCCGCAATGCCCCCCCCGAAGCGGACGACCTGAACGAAGTCGCCAAGGCAGCCCTTGCCCTGGAGATCCCCCTGGAGCTAGGGGCTGAAGGAAACGCCGATGCGGCCGAATTAGCCGCAGCCTTTGCGGCCACGGACCGCAGCCGAGCCCTGCAGCAAATCCTCCGCGACAGCCTCAGGCCAGTGGAACTCGACAGCCAAAGCGGGCTCCATGCCCTGGCCGGGGAAGCTGAGGCCTACGCCCCCTGGTGTTGCCCCAGCCTCCATTACGCCGACCTCTGGAATCAGCAGTTGCTAGTCACGCTGCTCAGCCAGGGGAAGGATCGCCCCAGTGTGCGCCACAAAACCGGCGTAGACCTGGCCAGCGACAGCTGCCACGGCGGCACGGACTGGGCAATCCTCACCCCATCGCAGCTCAATCCGTTTGAGCAGGCCCTGGCCCATGGGCTGGCCAAGCGCCTCAATGCACGCCAACGGTTGTTGCATGAGTTCCAGGCCGATGTGCTGGCCATGGCCCAGGCCCGCTATGCCGAACCCCTGGTGGCCCAGACCCTGACCGGCGTGATCAGTGGCGTGCAGAGCTATGGCTTCTTCGTGGAAGTGCCCCCCTCCCAGGTTGAGGGGTTGGTGCATGTCAGCTCCCTCAAGGACGACTGGTACGAATACCGCTCCCGGCAGAACAGGCTGGTGGGCAGAAAAAACCGCCGCACCTTCATGGTTGGAGACAAGGTGGACGTGGAGATCCAGAAGGTCGACGCGCTGCGCCATCAGATCGACCTTGCCGTGGTGCTGGCTGAGGATGGCAGCCTGAGTGGGGCAGCCCATGGCCCGATCGTGGCTGGCGAGGGGGGCGGAGTGACCCCGCCCCTGACAACTGCCGACCCGTTCGGGGATCTGGAGCCTGATGCCCCCTGATCAAGCCCTAGCCACTGCCGCAAAGGCTCCTTCTTGAGCCCATCCGTCCCCACCACCCCCATGCTGCCCACCAACCCTGCAGATCCGCCGGTGGTGCTGGCCGTATCCGGAGCCTCGGCCCAACCCCTGGCCCAACGGGCCCTGCAGCTGCTGCTTGAGGAGGGCATCGCGGTCGAGATGGTCACCAGCCGCGGCGCGATCGGGGTTTGGCAGGCGGAACTGGGGATCCGGGTTCCCTCCGATCCCGAGGCCCAGGAGCGCTTCTGGCGCGACCGCACCGGCTGCCGGATCGGGACGATGCGCTGCCACCGGTGGAATGACCAGTCAGCCGCGATCGCCAGCGGCAGCTATCGCACCCGGGGAATGGCCATCTTGCCGGCCAGCATGGGCACCGTGGGGCGGATCGCATCCGGGGTGGCCCTCGATCTGATCGAGCGCGCTGCGGACGTCCACCTCAAGGAGGGGCGTCCCCTGGTGATCGCGCCGCGGGAGTTGCCATGGAATTTGGTCCATCTGCGCAACCTCACCCGCCTGGCCGAGGCCGGCGCCCGCATCGCTCCACCCGTGCCGGCCTGGTACCACCAGCCCAAAACGATCGAAGACATGGTGGACTTTTTGGTCATCCGTGTGTTCGATAGCCTTGGATTGGAGCTCGGATCACTGAAACGCTGGCAAGGTGCCGCCATCGAAACCACCCCCGCAGAGCCCTGAACCTGATCCGTCGCCTGCTGCTGTTGCCCCTGCTGGCCCCGTTGCTGGCCGTGCTGATCATCGCCGGGCTGAATCCCGGCCCGAAGCTGGCGCTGCGGCTGCTCACCTGGAACTCTCCCCAGCTCCCGCTGGGTGCCTGGATGGCGGCGGCGGCGGCGGCGGGCGCCATCCTCAGCGGCGGCGGCGCCGCCTTGGCGCTGCGGCAACCGGGGCCGGCCCAACGGCGGCGTCTCCGTCCCGAGGAGCCTGGCGATGGCAGCCAAGCTCAGGCCTCGGAGCGGCGGGGCGAGCCCCGGGATTGGGCGGCCAGGCCCGCCAACCGCGCTGCTCGAGCCAGCGCTGCTCCAGCTTTTGACCACGACGATGCCGCCTGGCAGCAACCCAGCAGTGCCGGTCCCAGCCGGGTGCCTGGCGAACCTGCCCCCACCCTGTCGGTGCCCTACCGGGTGGTTCGACGCGGTTCCACAGCTGCCCCACCGGGATCGAGCGCCAGCCGCAGTAGCGGCAGCTCGGGGGTGGGACGGCAGGCCTGGGCCAGGGACCTTGACCAGGCTGGAAGGGCGGCGCAGCCGATGGCTGAGTCGATGTCGCCCAGTGATGACTGGGGCGATCCCAGCTTGGAGAGCTGGTAGAGCCCGGCGGGAGCAGTAAGCAGCGCTGGTATCCCTAGAGTTGGCGGCAGCATCCACCGCCCAGCGATCCGGTGACCGAGAGCCCTAGTTCCTCCAGCCCCGTGCCTGACGCCCCAGCCGATAAAGCCGGCGCTGCCTCGGCCAAGCCCAAGCCTGCGGCCGTGGAGGAACAGCCCTTTGAGCGTTTCGTGCCCGATTTGCTGCTGCCGGCGATCGCCCGCGAATGCTGCAACTATGGCGGTCCCGCCCCGGAGCTCAGTTTTCTGCAGGGGCCGATGCCCGTGGTGGGCTCGAATTGCTGGATGGTGAAGGGGGAGCTGCCCGGAGCCAGGCGCTTTTGGCTTTGCTTCACCGCCGCCGACATCCAGTCGTCCAAGACCGTGGCCTTGGCGGAGGCGGGCGCCGAACCCAGCCTGCTGGAATCCTTTTTGATTGACGAGCGCAAAATGAGTCTGGCCCTGCTGGTGTCGCGGCTGGTCCAGCGGTTGAATGGCCAAAAATGGCTGGGGCCAAACTGAACCAGGGCTTCACGTCCCAGCGGTATCGGGGCTGCGACCCTTACCATGGAATCACCTGACCCCTGCCGCGTCGCGCGATGGTGCCTCCCGCCGCCACAGCCTCCCCCAGCCTCCGGGGGTCAAGCCAAGCCCCAACATCGATCGGCAGCCCCGCTGCACCGGCTGTTAAGGATCCCGCCCGGGACACGATCCTCACCCCCCGCTTCTACACCACAGATTTCGACGCCATGGCGGCGATGGATCTGCGCCCCAACGAAGCTGAGCTGGAGGCGATCTGTGAGGAGTTTCGCAAGGATTACAATCGCCACCATTTTGTGCGGGCCGATGAGTTTATTGGTGCAGCCGATAAGCTTGATCCCGAAACTCGCAAGGTATTCGTAGAGTTTCTGGAGCAAAGTTGCACATCGGAATTCTCGGGATTTTTGCTTTACAAAGAATTAAGCCGCCGTATTAAAGAAAAGAATCCCCTTTTGGCTGAGTGCTTCGCCCATATGGCTCGCGATGAAGCCCGTCATGCAGGCTTTCTGAATAAGTCCATGGCCGACTTTGGAGTGCAGTTGGACCTTGGCTTCCTCACCGCCAATAAAGCTTATACCTACTTCAAGCCAAAGTTTATTTTTTACGCAACCTATCTATCCGAAAAAATTGGCTACTGGCGTTATATCGCTATCTACCGTCACCTCCAGAAGCATCCGGAAAGCAAAATCTATCCAATCTTTAACTTCTTTGAAAATTGGTGCCAGGATGAAAATCGTCATGGTGACTTCTTTGATGCCTTGATGAAGGCGCAGCCCGATACAGTTCGCGGCTTTACCTCAAGGCTTTGGTGTCGTTTCTTCTTGCTTGCGGTATTCGCCACCATGTACGTCCGTGATGTTGCTCGCAAGGAGTTCTATGAATCCCTAGGCCTCGACGCCCGAGAGTACGACAAGTACGTGATTGCCAAAACCAACGAAACATCAGCCCGCGTCTTCCCGGTGGTCCTCGATGTGGAGAATCCCAGATTCTGGGTGCGGCTCGAACGCCTGGTCCACAACAACGAAGCCCTCAGTGCCGCTGACGCCTCTGGTGCCCCTGCTCCGATCAAGGCCTTGAAGAAACTGCCCTACTGGGGCGCCAATGCGTTGGAGATGGCCAAACTCTTCCTGATGGCCCCGATCCGTAGCGAGCAGTACCAGCCGGCGGTGCGTTGATCCTTGGCCCCATCCAATCTCTCTCCGGCGGTGGCTTTCGAATCGGAAGCCTGGTCCAAGCTCCTTGAACCGCTATTGGCGGCCGGTCGGGCCGCTGGCGCTGACTTGGTCGAAGTGTTTCTTGAGCACGTCGATCATCTTTCCATCCTCGCCGAACAAGACATCATCACCAGCGTCAGCCCGGCCTTCGGCATGGGCGCCGGGCTGCGGGTGTTCCGGGGGAACCGCGATGGCTTTGTCTCGACCAACGACCTCAGTGAAGCCGGATTGGCCGCAGCGCTGGACCAGGCCCTGGCCATGCTCGGGTTGCAGCGGCCCAGCTCGGCTGGCTCCGCTCAATTCGGCGGCCTGCAGCGCCTACGGGATTACGGGGCAACCAAACAGCAGTGGCTGCAGAGCTGTCCCAACCTCACCGAAGCCAGCGGCCACCTGTTGGCGGCCACCAACCAACTCCAGCGCCATGGCTCCCATTTGCAATCCCGCCGCGGCAGCTACGCGCGCAACTGGCAGGAAGTGCTGGTGGTGGCGAGCGACGGCACCCATGCCCGCGATATCCGGTTGCATCAGACCGTAGGGCTCAGTGTGTTGGCTTCCGACGCCGATCACCGGGCCAGCCTCAGCCGCCGTTATGGCAGCACTGACAATCCGGATGATTTACGCCACTGGGATGGGGAAGCCTCCGCCACCGACCTCTGCTCCAGTGCGGCCACCATGCTCTACGCCGATTACGTCCAAGCCGGCCAATTTCCGGTTGTGTTGGCCAATCGCTTTGGCGGTGTGATTTTCCATGAAGCCTGCGGCCACCTATTGGAAACCACCCAGGTGGAACGGGGAACCACCCCGTTTGCCAAAAAGGTGGGTGAATTGATCGCCCATCCCGCCGTGACCGCCCTGGATGAGGGCCTCAGCAGTGGTGCCTTCGGTTCCCTAGCCATGGACGATGAGGGTATGGAACCCCAACGCAGCGTGCTGATCGAAAATGGTGTGTTGCAACGATTTCTCAGTGATCGAGCCGGCGAGCTACGCACCGGCCATCCCCGCACCGGCAGCGGCCGTCGTCAGAGCCATGCCTTCGCCGCCGCCAGCCGCATGCGCAACACCTTTATCGCCGCTGGGCCCCACACGCCAGCCGAACTGATCGCCTCCGTGGATCAAGGCCTGTATTGCAAATCGATGGGTGGGGGCAGTGTGGGTCCCACCGGCCAGTTCAACTTCGCGGTTGAGGAGGCCTACCTGATCGAAGCTGGCCAAATCACAAAGCCAGTCAAGGGTGCCACCCTAATCGGTGAGGCCAAGGAAGTCATGCCCCGCATTTCGATGTGCGCGAATGATCTCGAACTGGCCGCCGGTTTCTGCGGCTCGGTCAGCGGCAGTGTCAATGTCACCGTAGGCCAGCCCCATATCAAGGTCGATACGATCACCGTGGGGGGACGCTGAGATGGATTCCGGCAGCGACCAATCCAGCCTTGATGCGGCCCGCCTGGGCGACAAGTTGGCCCAGTTAGCCAACCAAGCCGGCATTCGCCAGTGGGACATCGGGGTTGGCTGCAGCACCGACAGTTCGGTGCAAGTGGATCGGGGAGAGGCCAAGCAACTCAAGGGAGCCCAGCGCAGTTCGAGCACGGTGCGCGTCTGGAACGACGCCAATTTGATCGGGATCACGAGCACCACAGACCTATCTGAGGCCGGCCTGGCCCGCGCCCTGGAGGGAGCCAAGGCCGCCAGCGCCTTTGGCAATCCGCAGGAAACGCCCAACTTCTCGCCGCTGGCCACGGCGCCGCTGCCGATCCTTGAGCAGCCCTTGTGCCCATCGCTGGGCATCTTGAACCTGTTGTCCACCTTGAAGCAGGCCGAAGCTGAGCTCTTGGCTCGCCACAGCGCCCTTAGTAGCGTCCCCTACAACGGGCTGGCGGAACGCCGCAGCAAAAGGATTTACCTCAACAGCGAGGGGGCCTGCCGCCAGCAGCAACTGACCACAGCCAGTGTTTATCTCTATGCCTTAGCTGAGCAACCAGGTCGCAAACCCCGCAGCAGCGGAGCTGTGCGGCTGGCCTATGGTGCCGCCGATCTGGATCTGGCTGGCTGCATCAACGAAGCAGCAGAGCGCACCATCGCCCACCTCGACTACGGGCCGATCCCCACCGGCAGGTACACCTGCGTCTTCAGCCCCGAGGCCTTTCTCGATCTGATCGGTGCCTTTAGCAGTTTGTTCAACGCCCGAGCTGTGTTGGATGGGGTCAGCCTCAGCAGCCGTGAATCCCTGGGCCAACAGCTCGCTGTGCCCTTTCTATCGATCTACGACAACGGACTCCACCCGGCCAATATCGGTGCCTCCAGCTTTGATGGTGAAGGAACACCTACCCGCAGGCTCAGCCTGGTGGAGGGTGGCATGCTGAGCCATTTCCTCCATTCGGAGGCCACCGCCCGGGCCTTCGGGGTAGAACCCACCGGCCATGCGGGCATGGGGGCGAAGGTATCGGTGGGAGCTAATTGGTTTGAAGTGGGCCCAACCCCTGGCAGCGATGGTGGTGCCTCGGGTCTCGACCGCCTTGCCGCCAGCCACAACGGCGACCAAGGGCTGGTGCTGATCGACTCCCTCTCCGCCCTCCATGCCGGTGTGAAAGCCAGCCAGGGATCCTTCTCCCTGCCCTTTGATGGCTGGTGGATTCGCCACGGTGAACAGCGCTCGATTGAGGCCGCCACGGTGGCGGGGGATATCCGCACGGTGCTGCAAACGCTGCTGGGCTTTGAGGGGCAGGCCAAGGTAACCCCAGATGGCCTTTGCCCCTGGGTATGGGTAGAGGGTTTGGCAGTAACAGGCGAGGCCTGATCCAGCAGCCCCCATCCAGCGCCATGCCCCTAAACAGCCCCATGCCTCAGCTGATCCTGCTCCATGCCTGATCGAAGCCGGCCATGAAGGTTCTGTTCTGGGGTACGCCGGCCTACGCCCTGCCAAGCCTGGAGGCGCTGCTGCAAGCGGGCCATGAAATGGTGGGGGTGGTGAGCCAACCCGATCGTCGCCGCGGCAGGGGCAACGACCTGATCGCCGCACCGATCAAGGCGCGGGCCCTGGAACTGGGACTACCGGTGTTCACCCCGGAGCGGATTCGACGGGAACTCGACAGCCAAGCCAATCTGGCCGCCCTGGGAGCCGATCTCTCGGTAGTGGTGGCCTTCGGTCAGATCCTGCCACCTGAGGTGCTGAACCAGCCGCCCCTGGGTTGTTGGAATGCCCATGGTTCGTTGCTACCCCGCTGGCGTGGGGCGGCCCCGATCCAGTGGTGTTTGCTCGAGGGCGACGCCGAAACCGGGGTGGGGATCATGGCGATGGATGAGGGGCTCGACACCGGCCCGGTGCTGATCGAGCAACGGCTTGGGGTGGGGCTGCTTGACAATGCTGCGCAGCTAGCCGAAAGACTGGCCCAGCTCAGCGCTTCGCTGCTGGTGGAAGCCATCGATCGCATCGCTGCGGTGGGGGAAGGGCCAGCGGTCGACCGGTTGGCGCGGTTGGGAGTGCGGCAGCAGCCCAGCGAAGGGATGACCTATGCCCGTCTGCTGGCCAAGCACGATGCCCAGATCGACTGGAGCGCAGCCGCCCTAGACGTGCACCGGCGGGTGATGGGGCTGTTTCCCCAGGCCCTGACCCAGAGACAGGGCCAGCGGTTCAAACTCCTAGCCACCGAGCCCCTGGTGCATCGCTTGCGGGATAACCTCAGCCCCGAAGCCCGCAGCCTGGTGGACCATTGGGGGGGCCTCCAGACCGGGTCTCCCGGCACCGTGCTTGCCGTCGTGGAGGGGGTTGGGGCAGTGATCTCAACCGGCGGTTGCCCGTTGCTGCTGCGGCAGGGCCAACTGGAAGGTAAACGGGCGGCTGGCGGCACGGCCTTGCTGCAACAACTGAACCTCAAGGTGGGTGAGCAGCTTGGCAGCTGAGCAACAAGCTAATTCTATAGTTCGCAACCAATCATCTCAATAATTTAATCGACCAGACTTTTGATCGTCCATCAAGCAGCGGTTACGGGTTGCAAAAGTGAGGTAGGCACCTCCTGATCCTGGGGTTGGCGGCGATGGCGCTCGTGTAATCCTTCCAGCTGTTGATAAACAGAGACAAGTTGGTCGCGAATCTCAGAGCTGTTGTCAATCCGCTGCAGGGAGAGGAGCATGGCTTCGATCTGGGCTTTGCAGTCGATCAGCACGCGGCACTCGGGTGAGCCGGGTTCGTAGGGCATGGTGGGAATCAGAACTTTGTCACTTCAAACCAGCTTGAACCAGGAAACTGTCACTTTCACTGCGTTTCTGCAGAGATGGGGCGGCTTGCGGCAGCAGTGCTCCAACTGTCTACCAGCCAACTTCGCTTAGGGGGCCCTGCTGAGCGGCTGGTGGGCCCTGCTCAGCGGCCGCGGGCGCGACGGGCAGGAGCCCGCTGGGGTAGACCACCAACAGCACTGCCGTCGCGGCGGCGCCCACGGCCGCCACTGAGATCGAGCGGTGGGGCAGACAGCACGGTGGGCTCGAAGCCGGGCACCGCTTGGCGAGGCAGGGGAGAGCCCACCAACCGCTCGATGGCGCGCAGCAGTTCGTGTTCCTCGGCCGCAACCAAGGAAATGGCATGGCCATTCTGACCAGCCCGGCCTGTGCGGCCAATGCGATGCACATAGTCCTCGGCCACGTTGGGCAGGTCAAGGTTCACCACATGGGGTAACTGGTGGATATCGATCCCCCGGGCGGCGATATCGGTGGCCACCAGCACCCGCACCTCACCACTCTTGAAACCAGCGAGGGCACGGGTACGGGCGCCCTGACTCTTATTACCGTGGATCGCGGCGGCGGAGAGTCCTTCTTTTTCCAGCCGTTCGGCAACCTTGTTCGCCCCATGCTTGGTGCGGGAAAACACCAGCACCTGCTGCCAGTCATTGCTGCGGATCAGATGGCTGAGCAGGTCGGCCTTGCGGGCCATGTCACAGGGATGGAGCAGCTGCTCCACCAAGGGAGCCGCTTGATTTTCCGGGCTGGCCTGGAGTTGCACGGGCTGGTGCAAGAGGCCGCTGGCCAGGCGCCGAATCTCGGGAGAAAAAGTAGCCGAGAACAAAAGATTTTGGCGTTTGGCCGGTAACAGGCTCAGGATCCGACGGATGTCGCGGATGAAGCCCATGTCGAGCATGCGATCGGCCTCATCGAGCACCAGGATCTCCACCTGGTCGAGGCGCAGGGCCCGCTGTTGATGGAGATCCATCAGCCGCCCGGGAGTTGCGACCAGCACATCGGTGCCCTGGCGTAGGCGGTTGATCTGGGGGTTGGGGCTGACGCCACCAAAGATCACATCGGAGCGCAGGTCGAGGTAGCGGCCATAGGCCGTAACGCTTTCTGCCACCTGGGCGGCGAGTTCGCGGGTGGGGGTGAGCACCAGGGCACGCACCTGGCCGGCCCGGGCATGGGGGCCATGCCGCAACCGCTCCAGCATCGGCAGGGTGAAACCGGCGGTCTTGCCCGTGCCGGTTTGGGCCGCTGCCATCACATCGTGGCCCTCTAACACCGCCGGAATGCAGGTGCACTGGATCGGCGAGGGGCTGCGATAGCCCTTGGCCGCCACCGCCTTGAGCAGGGGCTCGGAAAGTCCGAGGCGTTCGAATTCCACGGCCAGGCCCGCCACTGGTGCGGTGAGGCCGAGCTTGGCCTCGCCGGGCCCAGCCGATTGCCCGACAGAGGCGCCAACGACCCGATCGCTCCTTGCTGGCGTGGATGGGTTGGATGCATCCTTGGCCCCAGCTGCAAGGGTGCTGGTGCGGGTCGACGCAGCTCGCTGGCGGCGAATCGGTTCGGGGGAGGGGGTAGCGATCGGGATGGGGCGTGGTTGGTACCCACCCTAAGCAGGGCCCTGGCCCGGGCCGGCCCGATTCAACGGGGTTGGTAGGCGCCACAGGAAGCACAGGGACCCTCGGGTAGCACCGCGCAGCGCAACAGGGGCGACAGGGCGTTAAAGCGGCAACTGGGATCACCGATCACCCAGCCGCCCTGCCAGGCCCTGGCATCGGCGGGCCGTTGCTCGAGCTTCACATCGAGGGCCACCGCGGCGAGCTGATAGCGGCCATTGCGGAGGTGGTAACGGTGGGAGCGTTGCAGCACCAGGAAACTGCGCCCGCCAAGCTCAAACCAGCGACCCGGCTGGGGCAGTTCAGACAGGTTGTCGACCTCCAGTTCCTCCAGGGTTTGGCGGCTGGCCGGATCGCGGAGTTGGATGCGCATCGGGCGAATCAACCCTTGGCTGGATCGGAAGGACCTTGGCTCAGAGATGGGGTGACTTGGGGGTCGGCCATGCTGGCAATCGATCGATCCGCCTTCAGCCTGGGCGGGATCGGCTCCGAAGCGACCGGCAGACAAGAGGCGGTCGGTGGGATTGGCAGCGGCAGCGGGGCAGTCAGACTGGCAGCTGCCAGCTCCGTGGCCAGGGGCTCTACAGCTTCCAAGGGCCCTAAGCCCGGGCGGGGATCGGCTGGCTGCGTGAAGGGCTGCTTTGGGCCGGGGGGCGGTAAGCGATCCGAAAACCCCCAGGCAAACAGCAGCCCAACGGACAGCAGCACCGCCCATTCCGGCACCACCAGCTCAGGAAAGCCGAGCCGAACCAGCAGCCGAATCCCCACCAAACCAACGGCGAGGTAGCCGGAGGTTTCGAGGTGGCGAAACTCCTCCAGCCAGCGAATAAAAAGTTCGGCGGTCAGCCTTAGGGCCACCACGCCGATCACGCCACCGGCCATCACCAGTAGCAACTTGTCGGTGACGGCCACCGCCGCCGCCACACTGTCGAGCGAAAAGGCCAAATCGGTGAGCCCCAAGGTCAACACCACCGAGGCCAACCCCTTGAGCTGGCCGGAATCAGGGGGCGCTGGCTCCGTGCCGTCGGCGCTGGCAGCGGGCTCAGCGGCATCGGCACCAGCCGCATCGGAACCAGCGGCATCGGCACCAGCGGCCTTGCCCAGCAGATGGGAGCCGCAAAGCCAGAGCAGGTAGGCGGCGGCGAGCAGTTGCAATGGCCAAAAATGGAGCACCCAGCGGGCCGCAACCACCAGCAGGATTCGGAACAACAGGGCCAACAGCAGGCCCAGGTTGAGGGCCTGCCGTTGGCGCTGCGGATCATGCAGGCGACGGGAAATCGCCGCCAAGGCAATGGCGTTGTCGGCGGAGAGCACCACCTCGAGGGCCGCCAACAGGGGCAGGACCACCAGCACCTCCCTCCACTGGTCGACGCCCTGGAGGAGGGTGGTTAAAGAGGGCAGCGACTCCGCTTCCATGCGATGGGGTGCGCCGTCACCGACACAATGGCTTGACCGTAGGCATCCTCGCCCGGCGCCAGGGAGCGCCGGCGCTGCTAGGCCTGCCGAAGTGGGCCCGGCAATCCGGACCCGAGACTGGCGAACCAGGCCTACCGATCCCAGCTTCCCGATCCCGCCCGACCATGCCTGGGCGGCTGGACCTCTCCCCTCCCCACCCGATCCTGTCGATGCAAATTTTGGCCCGCCTCGTCCACGCCGACGCCAGCAGCCGCGTTGTCGAGGTGGCGGCCCTCGAAGGCGATCGGTGGCTTGGCAGTTCCCTGGGGGAAGCCAGCAGCGCCGAGGAGGCGGAAGATCGTGGTCTCACCCGCCTCCTGGCGCGGTTGAAGATCACTCCCGACCAGGGCCCTGGATCGTTCGCTTCTGCAGCAGCCGCCAGCCGGCCCAGTTCTGCCCTGGCGGCTAGTGACGGGGCCCCTGGGGCAGGGTCGTCAGTTGCGGGCGCTCCTGCCTCAGCGCTTGAATCACCACCCGGTCGATCAGCTCGATTGCCATCGCAATCATCATCATCCAACCCCTCTCTCCCCCCCTCCCCAACGACTTCTATCCCTCCACGTACATCTACATCGCCTACCCCTGCATCGAGGCCAAGATCGATAGCTAGATCCACATCCACACCTTCTACAGCCATATCCACACCCTCCACCTCTGTGTCTACATTCTCTATGTCTTTATCTCCTTCTTCATCATTGCCATCTGCTACACCTTTATCTGCCACATCGTTGTCTGCTACATCGTTATCTGCTGCATCCTCACTGGAAACCGCTTCAGCATCGCCTGCGCCGCCGGTAGCGCCCGCAGGACAAAATTCGGCAGCGGCATCGCCGCAGCTGGCCTCCCGCCCCGCAGCTGCGGCCGAGACGGGGTTGCCCCGACCAGAACCGCGACTGCCCCAAGCCGACAGCACCACCAAGCCAGGCCAGGCCAGCCCCCCGCAGCGGCCGGAACACCTGCTGGGCGGGGCCGAGGCTGCCAAGCCAGCCCAACTCCCCCCAACCCGAAGCGAACCGAACGAACCGCATCCCGATCCCGAGGACTGGAGCAATGAGCTGGCCCGTTTGGATCTGGAGCTGCGCCGGCTTGGCTGGAACCGCGATCAGGAGGGCGAGTACCTGCAGCGGGCCTTCGGCCACCCCAGCCGTAGCCGGCTCACCAGCTACGGCGATCTGAGCGGCTACCTGACGGCCCTTGAGGGCCTGGCAGCCGGCGCCACGGCCGCCACCGCCCCGGTGCCCCTGCGGCGGCGCGACCTGCTGGCCCAGTGTGATGAGCTGCTGGAGCGGCTGGGCTGGAATGGCGAGCAGGGCCGCGCCTTCCTGGAAAGCCAGCTGGGGGCAGCCAGTCGCCAGCAACTGAGCGACATCCACCTGCTGCAGTTCAACATGCTGCTGGAGAGCGAACTGTTGGGGGCCCAGGCGTGAGCTCCCCGGCGGGCGAAGCCAAAACAGGGGAATGGAACAATGGGGGCACCTCGCCCATGTTCCGATGACGATCAAGGTTGGCATCAATGGTTTTGGCCGTATCGGCCGCCTCGTGTTCCGCCGCGCCGTCGCGAGCGAAGGGATCGAGGTGGTGGCGATCAACGACTTGATCGATGTTGATTATATCGCCTATATGCTTCGCCACGATTCCACCCACGGCCGCTTCCACGGCACGGTGGAGGTGATCAACGGCGCCCTGGTGGTGAACGGCACCACGATCCGGATCAGCGCTGAGCGCAATCCGGCCGATCTGCGTTGGGATGAAGTGGGGGTGGATACGGTGCTCGAAGCCACCGGTTTCTTCCTCACCGATGAAACCGCCCGCAACCACATCCGGGCTGGCGCCCGCAAGGTGGTGATCTCGGCCCCCTCCAAGGACGACACCCCGATGTTTGTGATGGGGGTGAACCACAGCAGCTATGCGGGCCAGGAGATCGTTTCGAATGCGTCGTGCACCACCAACTGCCTGGCACCGCTGGCCAAGGTGCTGCACGACAACTTCGGCATCGCCAGCGGCCTGATGACCACGGTGCATGCCACCACCGCCACCCAGAAAACCGTGGATGGCCCCTCGGTGAAGGATTGGCGCGGTGGCCGCGGTGCCGCCCAAAACATCATCCCCTCCTCCACCGGTGCCGCCAAGGCGGTGGGCAAGGTGATCCCGGCCCTGAACGGCAAGCTCACCGGCATGGCTTTCCGCGTGCCCACCCCCGATGTGTCGGTGGTGGACCTGACCGTGAACCTGGAGCGGCCCAGTAGCTACGAAGCGGTGAAGGCGGCGATGAAAGCCGCATCGGAGGGGCCGATGCGCGGCATTCTGGGCTACACCGAAGATGAGGTGGTCTCAACCGATTTCCTTGGCGAATCCTGTACGTCGATTTTTGATGCGGGCGCCGGGATTGCCCTCACCGAAACCTTCATGAAACTCGTGGCCTGGTACGACAACGAGTGGGGCTACTCCTGCAAGTGCGTTGACCTGATTCGCCACATTAATGGTGGGGTTTGAGGCTCAGCGCCAGCGAGGATTCGGTTTAACTCATCCTTCGCCTAGCTGGTGGCGAAGGCTGGCGGAGGCCGGATCCATCAGCCGAGGCCCATGCTGTGGCGCAGCCAGTGGAGCGGGCGGGCGAGCTGGAGCAAAGGAAAGGCGCGGGCCTGGGCCGAGCTGGACCGGGCTGGGGGGAGCACATGGGTGGGCGGTGATGGAGGCGCTTGATTGGCGCAGACTTTGCGGGCGCGGGCGGCGATGGCTTCAAATTCAGGGCCCACGCCCGATGCTTTGTGATTTCTCAACAGCTGGTGGCGGCCTAGGCGCTGGCAAGCCAGGGTGACGTGGCCCATGGGGGTCACATTCAGAAGGTGGGCAGACGAATCGGAAAAAATGGCAACAACCCTGCTGCCATTGGGGCTAAAGGCCGCAGCCTCCACAGAATCGTCAAGCCCCTCCATTGCCGTAGTGATGGGCTTGTGGCTGCTGCTATCCCAGAGCAGCACCTGGCTGTCTCTTGATAGGGAGAGGATGCGGCGACCATCAGGGCTGAAGGCCACCGCCTTCACCGAGGTACGGTGACCGTGGAGTGGTAGGCCGATTGGCTTTCCCGTGGCGACGTCCCACAGCCGCAGGCTGCGGTCGGATGACCCGGAGACCATCTGCCGACCGTCTGGGCTGAAGGCCACGCTCAACACGTCCCCGTCGTGGCCCTGCAGAGGGGGGCCAATCGGCCTGCCCGTGGCGACGTCCCAGAGCCGCAGGGTGCTGTCCGTGGCCCCGGAGACCACCAGGCGGCCATCGGCGCTGAAGGCCACGCTCCGCACATGGCTGCCATGCCCCTGCAACGGCCTCCCGATCGGTTGGCCGGAGCGGCCATCCCAGAGGCGCACGGTGTAATCCAGGGAGCCAGACGCTATGCGTCTGCCATCGGCGCTGAAGGCGACTGAGACAATCGAATCCCTGTGCAATGACCCCAGGGCGGCGATCTGCTTGCCCGTGCTGACATCCCAAAGGCGCAGTGAGTTGTCCTGGGATCCGGAGACCAGGTGCCGGCCATTGGGGCTGAAGGCGACGCTGGTGGCTGGGAACGTGTGACCCCTCAGGGGCTTGCCGATGGGCGCAGCGCTGGCGGCATCCCAGAACTGCAGGGAGTTGTCCACAAGACCCGTGACGATTCGCCTGCCATCGGGACTGAAGGCCACGGCAGCCGTCATACCCCTGGGTCCCTTGAGCATGGTGTCGCTGGGCTGTCCCGTGGTCGCATCCCAGAGCCTCACGCTGCGATCAATGGATCCTGAAACGATGCTGCGACCATCGCGAAGGAAGGCCACCGAATCCACCGATCCCGTGTGGCCCTTGAGGGGCTCGCCGACGCGATTACCCGTCAGCCCATCCCAGAGAAGCAGCGTGCCGTCGGCTGAACCAGTCACGATCAGCTTCCCACTGGGACTGAACGCCACGGATCGCACCCAATCCCGATGGCCATAGTGGGGTGAGCCAAGCGGCCTGCCGGTGGCTGCATCCCAGAGCCGCAAGCTTTTGTCAAAGGATCCGGAGACGATCCGGCGACCATCCGGGCTGAAGGCCGCAGAGCTGACGGTGTCGGTGTGGCCCGACAGCGGTCTGCCGACGGGCCTGCCGCTCGTGGCATCCCACAGACGCAGGGTGTTATCCGAAGAGGCGGAAAGGATCCTGCGGCCATCCGGGCTGAAGGCCACGGCTCTGACCACCCCAAGATGCCCAAGCCAGGGGGGACCCAGGGACCTTCCGCTGGCGCCATCCCAGAGCCTTACCGTCTTATCCATCGCTCCGGAGACGATGTGGCGGCCATCCGGGCTGAAAGCAACGGAGAGAACCGGAACTTCATGGCCCCGGATCGGGGCGCTGATGGGGCTGCCCGTGAAGCCATCCCAGATCCGGAGCGTGGAGTCAAACGAGCCTGAAACGATGCGACGGCCATCCGGGCTGAAGGCCACAGCCCTCACCGTGCCTGTGTGACCCACCAGCGGCGGCCCGATCGGCTGGCCGCTGGCGAGATCCCAGAGGCGCAGGGTCCTGTCGATGGAAGCGGAGACCATGCGGCGACCATCCGGGCTGAGGGCGATAGCCCTGAGGCCGCCCTGATGACCGAGCAAGCGATCGACCTCACCCCAGGGGCTGCTTTGGGACAGTGCCTGGGCCAAGGAATCGTCACCGGAGCGTTCGATCGACCCCACCTCTGTTTCTGGAGCCAGGGAGTGAAGAGCAATGGCCCGGATCAGCGCTTCGACAGGTTTCGTTCTTGCTTCATTGATCACCAGACCTGATTGTTCCCGCAGCTGAGCCACCCGCAGCTGGTGCCAAGCGTATGCACCGAGACCCCCGAAAGCGACAAGAGCGCCAGCCATGGCAAGGATCACCTTGCGGCGCATGCGGGCTTCCCGTTCCGCAACCCGCGCCCGCTCCTCAGCCAGCCGCATGGCCTCGGCCGCCCTGGTAGCGGTTGCCACCGCCGCCTGGCTGGCCTCCAGGAATTCCTCGTCCGCCGGGCTGAGGCTCTTGTCCTTCGCCCATTCCAGGGCCTCCCCCAGAGCGGCTGCGCCGATCAGGTGGCTGGCCCGCTCTGCCGGCGGGGCCTTTTCCCAATCGTTGATCGCCTGGGAGTAGATCGTCGGGCGCAGCTCCTGCAGCTGGGCGCGCACCCAATCGGGAGTGAACACCGCCGCGTAGATCGGGTTGTAGAAATGCAGCTGGCCTTCCCTGGGCACCACCAGCCCCGTGAGGCGGAGCTGCATCTGCTCGCGGCTCGAGTCGGCCGGGATGGCGCCCTGCTCCTGGATCCGTTGCACCATCCCCAGCAGCCGGCCGCGATGGTGTTCATCCCCTTGCAGCAGGCGGTCGCGGATGGTGCGCAGGTGCACCGGTGAATCCTGGGCCTCCCAGTTACGGATGATCTGGCCTTGAGTTACGGCTGCCACCAGCTCGGCTGCGGGCAGCTCGGCCGCGGGCAGCTCTCCCTCCGCCACTCCTTGATCGCCAGCGGCGCTCAACAGCGCCAGCAGCTTCTGGGTGAGGAACGGCTGGCCACCACTCCATTGCAGGACTGCATCGAGCACGGCGGCTGGATCGTCAACCTTGCCCGCCAGGCCGGCCAGCAGGGGCTTGGCCTCCCGCCGTTCCAGGCCGCTGAGCTCCACCGCATGGCCGATGTTGAACGCGGAGCGGTCGCTGCTGCGGATCAGGTCGTAGGGGGTGGCCACCCCAAGGAAGCAGAAACCCAGCCGATTGTAGGCCGGCTGTTCGCTGCGGCGTTCATGCAACGAGCGGATCATGGCGAAGAAGCCATCGGTGTCGAACTTCAGGCTGAGCAGGTTGTCCACCTCCTCCACAAAGAGCACGATCGGCGCCGTGATCTGCGCCAGCACGATCTTGTCGATGAACTCTTCAAAGCGGTTCACCGCGCTCAGCGCCTGCACGCTGCCCTCTTTCCACCAAGCGCTAAAAGGCACCGCCTCCGCCAGGTCCAGATCCTCAATCAGCCGCTTGAGCGTGCCGGCATACCACTGCTCCTCGGTGGGGGTGGTACCGCGGGACTGGGGATCGATCACGGCGCACACCACCCCCTCCCGCCGCAGGCGCTGCATCGTGCGCACCCGCAGGCTGGATTTGCCCATCTGGCGGCTGTTGAACACGAAGCAGGTGTCGCCGTCCTTCAGATGCGTATAGAGATCCTGATCGGCGGCGCGAACCACATAGAAGGCGTTCTCGCCATCAAGGCTGCCGCCAACCTTGTAGGACTGCTGAGGGGCCATGGCTTCAGGCGATCAGACGGTCGACCATGTACTCGGCGTAGAGCCGGCAGCGGGGACGCTCCAGGTTGCCCTCGGGCACCAGCAGGCCCAGGCTTTCCAGCTTGAAGGCCTGCTCCGAGCGCAGCTTCACTGGCCCGCTGCTGTTCACCACCTGGCGCAGGGCCTCCGCCAGCTTCGGCTGGTCTTCCACCGCCTTGAGCAGGCCGCGCAGATGGTCGCCAAACACCCCCGCCTCGGTGGGGGCATCCAGCAAGAAGGTGGCGAAGGGCAGGCCGTTGGCCAGCTCGTAGAGCGCCTTGCGCACCAGGTAGGGGTGGCCTCCCACCAGTTCCAACAGCTGGGCGACCTCCACCTCGCCCAGGGGCAGGCCATGGAGGCCCACCAGTTGGCGCACCTGGTCCGGCTGCAGCTCCCCCAGCTCCACCGGCAGGCCCACATTGAAGGGCGACTGGTTGATGTCCTTGGTGGCATACGACTCCTGGGAGTGGGAGAGCAGCAGCCGGAAACGCTCCCAAAGGGGACTGCTGCGGGCCCGTTCATGCCAGCTGCGCAGCAGCCCGCAGAAATCGGTTTCGATCGCCGCGTGGGCGAAGATGCGATCAAAGTTGTCGATTGCCAGCACCAGCGGCGTGGCATCCGGCTTGAGCAGGTACGTCTCGAAGTAATCGCTGCTGTTGTCGTTGGCGCCAAAGATGTCGTCCCAGTAGTCCTCCTTGCGCACCCGCAGACCCAGCTCCTTGCCCACAGATGCACAAAACCACTGCATAAACAGCTCCGGATCAGCGAAGAACTTCTGATCCGTGCCCTCCAGGTTGAGAGAAACTGTGCGGTACCCCTGGCCATTGGCATAGGCCAGTAGGCGGGCGGTGAGGCTGGATTTGCCGAACCCCTTGGGGCTCTTAATGCGGATCAGGGCGCCCGGTTTATCGAGCTCAACGCAGCAGCGGGCGCCATCTGCCAGGTGGATATAAAAGGGGGAATCGTGCCGCACAGGACCCTCCGGAATCTCCAGGCTGGCCGCAGGGATTGGAGTGGGCGCCGAAACCGGGCCGTGGGCAGCGGCACCAATGGCGGCGCCGCTTGACGGGGCCTGGTCGCCGGCGGAGGGGGCTCCGGCAGGCGCCGCGCCCACAAGGACGGTGGTGCTTTTGGGCCGCTCCGCCAGCTGCTTGGCCACCTCCCGGATACCACGGGCGATCGAAAGGAAGGCCTCATCCCTGTTGCTCCAATTCGTCACCGGCTTGGCATTGTCCGGCAGAGCCTGGAGCCTGGCCAGATCGGTGTTATCCCAATCCACCGGCCTCAGAATCACCGGGATCACCCGGGCCTCACCGGCGTTATGACGCTCCAGGGCACGGCTGAGTTCCTTATCATTGCAGTACGGCGACGCCATAAAGCCTGCGCTCACCAGGCAGAGAATGATGTCAGCCCCTTCAAGGTTGGCGTCAATTGCCCCAACCCATTCCTGGCCGGCACTGATTTTGCGGTCGTGCCAAAGGTCAATTACCCCTTCGCGCTGCAGGCCGGCCAGGTGGTCGCCCAGCCTATTGCGCAATGCCTCATCCTTGTGGGAATAGGAGATGAATAGACGGATGGGGGAGCCTTTGGACATCTGGGTGGTCAGGATCGATCCATTTTGAGCTACTGTCCGCTGACGGCACGTATCAGTTCTATCAACTGTGATCATAGGGATGGGGCCCCATCTACGGCGCTGCTGGCATTTTCGGTATCGAGCCGAAACGCATTCCAGGGGGACCGATCGGGAAAGCCTACGACGCGGGGTGTTAGAACTGCTCAGATCTGCGCAGCTTTCTTCCAATTGAGCTTCAGAAGCACGGTGGTGCTTGAGTGGGCGTTATTCGATTGTTTTCTCTAGCGAAGATTGAGGCGGTCGGCTCCTACTCGTGGCGCTTACAGATGCCACGCATAGGGGAAGCGCCATCGGACAGCGACGTGGATCTGATTTTACAGGGACTAGGCATCGCCAGGTTGGCCAGGCCGAGCAGGGATGACTTTTAGCGAGTGGCAGGTGCTTCTACTCAGGCGAGCGTAAGCCGCAGATCCGCCACTGCTTCGCCCCGCCGCGTGGTTGGATTGATTCCATACGCTTGTGAGGTCCCATTCAATGGCACCTGGACAAGTGGCTACAACAACCAAAGATCACGGCTCAGATCACGACGCGGCCCTAATTGCCTCCAAGGCGACTGCTACAACTGATGCTGCTCGTGGAAAAACCTGGCGCGCTTACCTTTTCAATACTCCACAAGCCGCAGCCAACTACGCCAATCAAACTCCTGCACAAGGAGCTGGTGAAGTTATCTTCTCTGTTCTACCAGACGGGAAAGTATGGGTATTCCCATACTTTTAAATTAGCAAGGTAGATCGCGTTGCAATTTTTGCAACGCATTTCTCCTGTTTTTGAAAGGTTGATGATGAGTCCCCTGGCTGGCAGGCACAAGCTCGAGAAGCTTTGGCGAGGTTCCCCACACCCATGTCCATGCTGAACTGAAGGCTCGCATTCGTCAAAACAGCCAGTTGATCAACCAGCGAGCGGCACCTGGTGCTGCTCTCGGTGGCCGATCACAGCAGAGCCGGGTGATGGGCGCGGACGGCTCGGGCGGCGATGGCATTCCACAACCGCAGCGTTCTGTCCATAGAGCCTGAACGATGCGGCGCCCCTCTGCGCAGCAGACCACGGAGTTCACCGAATCTGTATGGCCTAGCAGTCGCTCGGTTTTAGAAAGGTGATCGGCTTTGGCCAGAGCCTGATCCAGAGCGTCAGGGATTACATTGCTCGCTTGGGCCGAATCCTTTGGCTGCGCCAAGGCAACCATGAGGTGGGTGCCTTTTATTGGACAGTTCTGGCCCCTGACATCGTTAACCCCGGGCGGGAGGAACATGGTTCGGTCTCAGTGTAGACCTCATAGGGAGTTCTGCCTCCCAGGGAGCTGTGCGGCCTTACATGGCAGTACCT
>CAIOGZ010000076.1 GCA_903858015.1 uncultured cyanobacterium | reverse complement strand
GCAGTGGATCAGGCGCTGAATACATCCCGCCAGGCTCACCTTGGGAGAATCCATTCGTGGAGTCATTCAACAGCCGGCTTAGGGACGAATTCTTGTAGACGAAGTCGGCCGGAGGCCACATATCGAGCTATTCGCATCATTGCCGGAGGCAAAAGTATTGGCAGAGCAGCACAGGATGGATTACAATACTTACAGACCGCACTCGGCTCTCCAGGGGCGTACGCCTCTGTAAGTCCTCCAGCAATGGAAGGCGGCCTGACCACACCCACCAGCTCTCATAGGAACTGGACCAGTAAAGGGGGTCACGTCACGGGGATGGCCCGCTGACAGAAGAGTCCACGGCCAAGCCGGTCACGTTCTCCCCGCACACGCGGGGATGGCCCGCAGTGCCGCCGCCGTGGAGCATAATTCCGTCGCGTTCTCCCCGCACACGCGGGGATGGCCCGAAAAGCCAGCCGTACCGGGCAGTACCGTATCAGTTCTCCCCGCACACGCGGGGATGGCCCAGGAAAAAGCGCCTTCCCCTCCAGCCCCTGCTAACCAGGCTCCACCCAGGCCTCTCCATTGTGCGGGTCGGGCTCAAGGATCGGGGCCATGCCCGCGGAGCTGGTTGGGTTGGTGCCGCAGGCGCGGCACTGGGGATGATCGTCGCGGGTCCTTGAGCCCGCCCCGCCCTGCAGTCGGGTCCTGCGGTCTGCCCACCATGGCCCAATCGCACCTTCGCCGCCACTCCCAGCTCCAGTCGCTTCGCTCCCAGGCCCTGGTGGAATTAAGCGATTGCTGTTGTTTGCGCTCCCTGCCTCGGCTGGGGGAGCTGGTGGATCAGCTCCTGTTTGAGCGGCAGGTGGCTCAGCCGCCGCTGCCGTTGGATCCCGAGATCCTTGAGCTTCTTCCCTATTCAGCGCACGGGGGGGGGCTACGCCCCCTTTTTTTTATTTGGCGCCTGGATTTCGGCAGGGACTGGGGCAAGAGATAGAGCTAGCGCTAATGCACACGCTGGGCAGTGGCTGAATCTGCGGCTAGGTCAGCAGCATCGCAGAGGCTAGAACCCGAATTGCACAACCCGGTCGGGGGTATTGAGGTTATGGCGGCCATCGCGGCCATAGGCTACTAAGGCCTCCTTGACCACGGCGATCACCAGTTCACGGTCAAACCCCCCGCAATCTTGCGGGTCAATCCAGAGCAATTGGTCCCAACCCACCAGATAGGGCTTGACGTGCCAGTTCTTGGACCAGTGGCCCAGGGAGATGCCCAGCTGCAGCTTGGTGCCCAGCATGGAGAAATGGAAGCGGCAATGGATGTCTTCCCCCCAGGCGGAATTGCCGCTGCGGCCTCCCCAGAGGTAAAAATCTCGCTCCTTGTCGCGGGTCCACCACTGGTCATCGCCCTTCTCAAACGGCAAATCGAGGGCATCGATGTCGGCGTCGGAAACTTGTTCGTTGACGAATGGCATGGGTTGGATCGCCTCTGGTGGTGGCCGGCGTGGCGCTAAGCACCAGCAGGTTGATCATTCTCAGGTGGTGACAAGTGGGCCATGGGTCTTAAGGCACGATTCCGGGATCCGCATGCTGCCTCTGGTGGCCTTGATCCGGCTGGCATTCGCTCCAGGTGGTCCACTGCCACAAAGACCCGCGCCGTGATGCGGACTTCGATCTTCCGCAGGCTCACCGTGATGTTCATCAGCTGTTCATCTGCAGCGGGCGGCCGTCATGAGACCCTAAAGCCCTGAAATAGTATTTTGATGATAAGGCTGGGAAAAAGAAGATTATGGTCGAAAGTCTTGGGCAACTCGCAAAATCAATTGAGGGGCTTATCCAGAAAAGACCTGAATACTTTGTACTACTCGTAATACTTGTCGCTCTCCTTGTCCCATTTTATCAGAAACAAGTCGACTTGAGCGCATTTCAGTATATAGTTGTATTCTCAATCGTCTTCGGCGGCAGCATGCTTTGGCTGTTCACCATGGACGTAGCTAGAGGCCGACAAAGACTTGCTGGCATGCTGGAGCAGGTCTCCAACAAAGTAAATACTCTAGAACAGCTGGCACGGCTTAGTCTACCGAGCTCGCGTATAACGTTGGTCGAAGGGCGCAGGCAAGAGCTAGGACAATATTTCATGGAGCACCTCTTTAGCTCTAAAAAAAATGTTGATATTATTGCATTTACGGGGGAAAGCCTTACTCAAGCAATTGACAAGATGGAGGAGGACAGTCCCGCTGACTTTCAGAGACTTCTTGACAAGATTGTACGCGGTGGATTTATCTTGCGAATCTTACTTCTGGAGTATCCGCTTTCAACTTTAGCTAGCAACAATGACCATGATAGCATAAAAATTTATTGGCAGCACAGAGCCAGAGCAGACGAGAGGGGACTTGAAGGATTTGAAGGAACTGTAAAATATGTCAAAGAATATTGGCTGAGCTTTGCAGAAAAACTTAAAAAGCGGTGCGAAGGCAACTCGCCCACGGGTTCCATTGCGATCAGATACTATAGACATATCCCATGTTATGCATATCTTCGCGCTGATGACGTAATTTCTTTCGGTCTTTACTTTAATTTCAAGAAAGGCAAAGAATCGCCAAACCTTGAAATCAGTAGTAGACAAAATAACGCATTATATGTAGATTTTCATGATGATTTTAAGGCATTATGGCGGTGGGCGCGTGACAATTCCTTAATAAAGTTTGATTCCGAGACTTTTCTTTGAGTGCACCTCGAAAATTGCGGCTACTGTCATCGGTTGAGCTCTGCCACTAGGCCGTCGCCACTTCGCCCCGCCGCTGCGGCGTGGCTTTCTGCGCTACGCCACCCACCGCCACAGATTCCCGAATTGAGTGGGATTGCTAGTAGCGTAGCACACGGCGTGCTGAATTATACGCTGCCCCAGGTAATCCTGAATAAGCCGAGTGTCCGCGTTCTGATCGGTGAGGGCAAAGCTACAGGCATGGCGCAGCATATGGGGATGAACCGCTACCGACCGAGCCTTCTCTCCGTACTTGTGCAGTATCAAGTTGGCAGTCGAGCAATGCAGGGGCCTGCACTGCTCACTTAGGAAAAATGGCCGCCCTGGCACGCCTGGGTGGCATGGGCAGCGTGTGCATCCAGGCGCCAGACAGCCACAGTCGCAGCGTGACCATGCTGATTCCGCCTGGCCAATCGTTCAACCAAGCCCGATGGTCAATTGGGCCATCATCTGGCAGTATGAATCTGACCTCTATTGCCGCAATACCCCAAAACTCACCAATGATCCCCGAAGGCATGACCGCACCCCGAGTTGGCGCATGTGGATGCGTTCCCCTCGTAGTTCTTGCAGTTACATTTTGTGCATGCACTATAGCCAGAAATCACAAGCTCCCGCAGATTGCTAATCAGCAGGTCTGGCCTTAGGCTCGGCGGGCGAGTGAACTTGGATTTACCAACCCGCACAGCAGCCAAGGACTTGCCTGGTAATGGGCCCATGGTGGCAACTAGGAATGCAATTTCAGGTTGTTTACAGCTGCCGGGATATCCCAGCCTTGGCCAAAATCTGCTTCTTATCTGGTGCGCTATTGGATCTAATGACCGCGCTCAGCTGGCCTGAATCTGCATATTCTGCGCGAGCCGTTCCCAGGAAGTAGCGACCCCAGCTCCCAGCGTCCGCCCCAAGGAACACTTACGCAAGCTTCCCCTGCTAAGCGATGCAGCCCACCGACAACCTGGTGCTGACACTCGATCCGATCGTCTTCTGCAGCTTTGTTGACGATAGGCTTCGTGGCAGTATGCGTGGGTTGGTGGGGCCAGTCGGCTGCAGCAGAATTACCCCATGAGCTTGGCCCCATCAGCACCGATCGAGCAGCGGCTGGCCGGCACGGCGGCCGCCATTCGCCAGTTGATCCCGGCGGCGGAGGTTCGCCTGTTTGGCTCCAGGGCCCGCGGCGAGGCTGGCCCCGATTCCGATGTCGATCTATTGATCACCGCCCCGGATGCCTGGCTTGCCAGCCGCGACGGGGTGCTGCTTGATAGCCCTAACCGAAGCCCAGCGGCTGCTGCGGATTGCCCGCCGCGACCTGCGCATGGCACGCCGGCTCCTTGATCCCGAGCTGAAGGAGGCGAGCTGGGGATGGGCGCTGCAGCAAACCCTCGAAAAAACCCTCAAGGCCTGGTTGCGGCAGCTCGGTGTCCAACCTTCCCACAGCCACGACATCGCCCGGCTGCTTGTGCTGTTGGAGCGGACCGGTGTCGATGTCAACCAGCTCCTGCCGCTGCGGGCCATCACCACCTTTGCCGTGCAGGGCCGTTACGACGATGAGCCGGAGGAACTTGACCTGGATCGCACCGCCTGGTGCCCAATGCAACAGACCTTGGCGCCATGTAGGGCGGCATCGACCACCTCACCACCAGACTCCGCAGCTGCTGGCCCTGGCGACGGCGATAACGTAGGCAGCCCCTGCTCCAGGGTGGCGAGATCAGCACTGCCACTGGATCCCCAGCTGCTGGAGATGTTGCCCTTTTGAGGGCTTCGGGGGCTGCGGCCCCCTTACAGAGGACTTGGTCTCAGCTCTTGGAGCTGTCTCGACGCTCCGCAAGAGCTGCCATCAGCGCCCTACAGGCCCTCGCATCGGAGCAGCTCCGGAACTGATCAGGTAGGCTGCATCGCTGGCGCGATCGGCAGCAGGGTCTCGATCGCGCTGCTGTCGCTGATCAGCGAGTAGTGCTCCAACGTCACCCCCACCGGCCGACCCTGCGCATCAAAGTCGACGATCAGGTTGTCGCTGATCGCCTCCGAGCTGCTGCTGTCGCGCTCGGCCAGGGCGATGTAGAGGGTATCGGTGTCCGGGAAATAACGGATCTTCATCGTGATGGTGGCGCAGCTGGCGATGGAGGGTTCGGGGATCGGGTCATGGCCCTGAGAAAGCCCCGATCAAAGAAGGCGTTGTGGACGGTCTCTCTGTCTTCAAGGGTAATGACTCTGAGCGCACGGTTCTGTGCTTCTGCCACAAGCCCCCACAGGGCATAGCGTCCGTCCGGCTGCTGGCGCTCTTCCAAAGGGTCGGCGATCACCCGCAGGATCCAGGCCTCCTCAATGCCGGGATGCTTGAGGCGCACCACATCACGGAAGTAGGCGGTGACCTTCATGGGGACCAGCATCGCCCACGCTCGTAACCGCGGCGGCAACGCTGTGGACGTTGCTGACAAGCCCACTGGGCGAACGACGCAGGTAACGCGTGGATCAGTTGCAGCCAGGACGCGCCGGCCTTCTCCATGCTCCGCCGCGGGCAAGGGCTTAACGCGAGCTGGCCTAGCGGCCAGCCCTTGCCTTTCGCGGCGGCGATGGCGGCGTCCCGTCGCTGCGCCCGTTGGCGTTTGCAGGCATGTTTCGTTCAAGTCGAGCTGCTGCGGAAGGTGATCCCGTTGCGTTTGGCCACTGATCGCCTTCATGGCGACCCTGGCCTTGAACTCGGGACTGTGGGTGCGGCGCTTGCTCAACTCCTTCGGAGAAGGCTGCGCCTACGGTGGGAGCCCCTTTCAGGGGTGGTGCCCCGCCTCAGAGGTTAACGATGGGGGCTGTCCAGGAAAACCAGACCACCTGAGTCCGGGGGTGGGGTGTCCATCGGGGCCGGCGCTGGGGTGGCTGCTGTGCAGGCCAGCATGGAGCAAGGGGGGTGGCTCAACGGATGCCGAGCAGGCGCGATAACCAGAAGCCCCCCTCTCCGCCGACGATCAGGGTGTTGGGCACCCGCGAGCCGTTCTGGGCCCAGAGCCGCACCTTCTCCAGCTCAGCCACCTCACGGGCACCAGGCGCTCGCAAACTCTCGGCTTTGAGACGATTGGCCTCCGCCTGGCCCCGGGCTTCTTCGATCACCCCGAGGGCCTCATTCTTTTTGGCGGTGGCTTTGTAGGTGGCTGCCAGGGCCTCCTGTTCGGCAACTTGTTTGGTCTCAATTGCATCCGAGACCCTCTTGCTGGGGGCAAGATTCACAACATCAAGGCCGATTAATTCGACCGGATAAGGGCGCAGATTGTTTTTAATAATTCTCTCCCAATCACTCTTGAGCTTGATGCGTTCACCGATCGCCATATCGAGAGTGCGTGTCGAACTCACCGTTTTGAAGCTTTCCTCCGCCTTTGGATCAACGATCCCCTTGGCGATGGCTTCCAGCGTTCCGAACTCGCGTCGCACCCGCGGAACCTGCAGGGGGTTGACCCTCCACTGAACAGCAAGTCTTGCGTTCAGGTCCTGAATATTGGATGTGGCAGCCGCCACTTGCCGCTGAAAACTCTGGACCTTCACATCCATGCAGTCCAGACCATCAATGAACGGAATCACCACATTCAGCCCCGGCAGTAGCGGCTGATCCTGAACTTTACCCAAGCGTAACTTGGCGCAGGCTGTGCCCTCTGGGATCACCCGCAGCGGATTCAGGATCAGGGCAGCCACTACGGCTGCAGCGATGGGTAGGGGACGCCAGAATGTGGGGTTTTCCCGCAGTAAACGATAACGTTGAGTAGCGTTCATGATGCAAAGCCAAGCCGCTGATGCTGGACGGTCCCCCTCCCATGGTTTTGGCTGTCGGCCCTTGATTCAGGGGGGTTGCTTGGTTGGTTAGGCCCCTGGTGGATGGATCAAACCGAGTGGACAACTTTCCTGAAGGTGGGGGTACCGCGCGAGTGCCGCGGTTGATCGCGTGGGTATTGGACATGGGGGTGCTCACATCGGTGCGGTCTCATGACTTCTCGAATCGCACGGATGTCCTGGCCCCTTCAAGCTGGTGGACGCCACCACCCAGCCCCAGGCCAGCCAGGCGGAGCGGCTAGCAATACCGGAAGGTGTGGGCTGTTGTTGGGCTGATGCTTCCAGAAGCCTGCACCAACCGCCGCCCACCTCCCTGCCCGCCTTACAGCCTGCCGGCTCGGCCGCAGCCCCCCCCCCCTGCAGGAATCCCAACACCCCCCTGACTAGCCTGTCTGACCTGCAACAGCCCCATGGCGCCGCTCCAGCCCCCCGCCCGCCGGCCAGCCCACTGTCCCGCTGCCGCTGAGCCCCCCTGCCGCACCAGCTGCCGCCCAACCTCCACCCCCCACCAGCCCCCCAGGCCACCGCAGGCCCCCAAGGCCAAAGCCAAACCCCGCCGCCAACTCAACCCCGACCAGCGCCAGTTCGCCGTCACCCACCTCAACCTGGCGCGGCAACAGGCCCGCCGCTTCGCGATCCGCCATGGCATGGCCTACGAGGATGTGCTCGGCGCTGCCTACGAAGGCCTCTGCAAGGCAGCGTTGGGTTTTGAGGCCGAGCGGGGCCACCGCCCCTCCAGCTACATCGTCCCGAAGGTGAAGGGCGAGCTGCTGCATTACCTGCGTGATACGGGCTTTTTGCTGCGGATCAGCCACCGGATGCGGGAGCTGTGGTTCAAGGCCCGGCCCTGGGTGGACCAGGGCGCTGGTGATGCCGCGATCGCCGAACAGCTCGGGATCGCCCTCCACGACTGGCTGGAGGTGCGCCGCGCCTGCGCCTTGCGGCCCCTGCCGCTAGCGCAAGAGTTTGTGGAGGCTCCCCTGAGCAGGGAGCGAGCCGGGCAGAACCCCACCCACTTCGAAGTACAGTTGTGGGTACAAACGGTGAACGAAACGCACCATGGCTACCAAGACCGAGCGCCTAGCCCTACGGGTCAGTGACACCTTCCTTGATGGCCTTGATCAGCTCTCCAGCGAGGAGCAGGTGAGCCGCGCCGACATCATCCGCCGCGCGGTAGCCCTCTATGCCTTTGCCCGGGAGGAGGCCCGCAGTGGGCGCAAGCTGGGATTCTTCACCGAGGAAGGAGATCGCCAGATCGTCAAGCAGGTGGTCGCCCTGTGATCCAGGAAGGGGAGGGTCGCTCCTCGCCCCCGTCGGTACCGATCGACCAGCTGGTGGCTGCATTCGAGCACTTCGATGCGATCAAACAGCGGCCGGCGGATCCGGAGGAGCCATTACATCGCCGACGGATGGCGTGGTTGGTGGCAGGGCTGGCCAGTACAGCTGTGGTAGCTGTGCTTGGCGTATCGGCTTGGATCGCCCTGGATCGGGAAAACCGCTATAGCGACACGATGCAGCAGACCGCTGGTAGTGCCCTACTGTC
>CAIOGZ010000075.1 GCA_903858015.1 uncultured cyanobacterium | reverse complement strand
CGTTCCCCCGCCCTGCGCCTGGCCGACCGCCTGGTCGAGCGTTGCGGCCGAAGCGGTGGCGATCTGATCGTGCGGGCGGTTCGGGAGCACGGCGCCTACGGCACCGTGGAGCTGGAGCTGGAGCTCGATGGCCAGCTGCTGCTGCTCGATGTGGCCACCGCCCGCAGCGAAACCTATGGCCAGGCAGGCGAGAACCCCAGCGTCTGCTTCGGATCCCTCGCCGATGACCTCGCCCGGCGGGATTTCAGCATCAACGCCATGGCCCTGGGCATCGGTGCCGCCGGCGGGCCCGGGGGTGGCGGGCCTGGGGATGGCGGCTCGATCCTGCTCGATCCCCACGCCGGCCTGGCCGATCTTGGCGGCCGGCGCTTGCGCCTGCTGCATAGCCAGAGTCTGCGGGATGATCCCACCAGGATCGTGCGGGCGGCCCGCTATGGGGCCCGGCTCGGCTTCGAGCTCGATCCCGGCAGCCTGCTCCAGTGGCAGCAAACCCTGGCTTGCTGGCCCTGGTCTTGGCACCCGGGTGATCCGGCCGCGTCGGCTCCGCCTGCGCTCGGCACCCGGCTGCGGATGGAGCTGGATCTGCTGCTGGAACGGGAGCGGGCCGGCCTGGCCCTGGCCGCCTTGCAGAGCTGGGGCGCCCTGGCCCTGGTGGATCGGGGCCTCCAGGCGGATCAGCAGTGGCGGCGGCGTCTGCATTGGGCTGGTCGTTTGGGGCTGCCGCCCCTGGCTGCGCTGTTGGCGGGGGCTGATCAGCCCGTAGCGGCGGCGGAACGGCTGCAGATTCCCCATCGTCAGCAGCGCCTGCTGGCCCAGTTCCTGGTGGTGCGCCAGCGCCTGGCCGAGGCGGCCGAGGCGGCCGCTGGGCCCAGCTGGCCTGCGTCCCGTTGGTGCCACCTGCTCGAAGCTCCGGGGGGAAGCCCGGAGGCGGTGGCGCTGGCGCTGGCGGCGGGTTGCTGGCCCCGCCGACCGCTACTGCGTTGGTTGTTGCGATGGCGCCACCTCCGGGCTGAGCAGGGAGCCAGGCAGCTGATCGCCGCCGGCCTTTCCGCGGGGCCGCTGCTGGGGCAGCGGCTGCGGCAATTGCGCGCTGAGCGCATCGATCGCGAGGCAACGTCGCGGGGCTCTCTGCCCCAAATGCCATCGAACACGCCGCCAAACGAAGCGGATTAGGCTCACCCCGTTCGCTCTGTTCCGGCGCTGGTGGCTCCCCTAACCCTGCTCAAATTCAGCTCCGAAGACTGCGGCACCTGCCACCGCATGAGCCACTACGACGCCAGCGTGGCCGCAGAACTGGGGCTCGAGTTTGTCAGCGTGATGCTCCAGGACACCGAAACCTACCGCCGCTATCGCAAGGTTTTGCTCGCCCAGTACCCCAGCAAGGAAGGCATGGGCTGGCCCACCTACCTAGTGGTGAGCGAGGCGGAGGCCGATTTCGTGATCCATGGTGAGCTGAAGGGAGGCATGCCGAAGGGGGATTTCCGCGAACGTCTGCGGGCCACCCTGCCGGCTTGAAACCCGTGCGGCTGTTTCAAGGTAACCTCACTCGAACGTCACGAGCCAGATGACCGCGAAACCGATCCGCTCCATCTGTTGCATCGGCGCCGGTTATGTGGGCGGTCCAACGATGGCGGTGATCGCTGATCGCTGCCCCGACATCCAGGTCACGGTGGTGGATCTGAACGTCGAACGCATCGCCGCCTGGAACGACGCCGACCTCACGAAGCTGCCGGTGTACGAGCCGGGCCTCGATGCCGTGGTCGGCCGGGCCCGCAGCCGCAACCTGCACTTCACCACCGAGGTCGATGGGGCGATCGCCGCCGCCGACATGATCTTTCTCTCGGTGAACACCCCCACCAAGACCCGCGGTGTGGGGGCGGGCCAGGCCAGCGACCTGCGCTGGATCGAGGCCTCGGCCCGCCAGGTGGCCGCCGCCGCCGAGGGCCACACGATCGTGGTCGAGAAGAGCACGCTGCCGGTGCGCACCGCCGAGGCCGTCAAGGCGATCCTCTCTGGCGCCCAGGGGGCAAGCGGTGGCAAGACCTTCTCAGTTCTCTCCAACCCCGAGTTTTTGGCCGAGGGCACCGCGATTGGGGATCTGGAAGCCCCGGATCGGGTGTTGATCGGCGGCGAAGATCCCGCCGCCATTGATGCCCTGGCCGGCATCTACGGCAACTGGGTGCCCCAGGAGCGGATCCTGCGCACCAACCTCTGGAGCAGCGAACTCTCCAAGCTCACTGCCAACGCCTTCCTGGCCCAGCGGATTTCCTCGATCAACAGCATTGCCGCCCTCTGTGAGGGGACCGGCGCCAATGTGCGGGAGGTGGCCCGGGCGATCGGCACCGACAGCCGGATTGGATCGAAGTTTTTGCAGGCCGGTCCTGGCTTTGGCGGCAGCTGCTTTCAGAAGGACATCCTCAACCTGGTGTACCTCTGTCGCCACTACGGCCTGGAGGAGGCTGCCGCCTACTGGGAGAGTGTGGTGGGCCTCAACACCTGGCAGCAGCAGCGGATTGCCCGCTTGGTGGTCAACAGCCTGTTCGGCACCGTGAGCGGCAAGCGGCTAGCTGTACTGGGCTTCGCCTTCAAGGCCGACACCAACGACACCCGCGAGGCACCGGCGATCCGCATCTGCCGCGACCTGATCGAGGAGGGGGCCCAGCTGGCGATCGTGGATCCGAAGGTGGGTGTCAACCAGATTGCCGGCGATCTGGAGCGTTCGCCGGAGCCTGCCGATGCCGCCGCGGGCTCCCGCCCGATCGGGGCCGATGGCAGTTGGCTGGCGGCGGCTTCGCCGTTGGAAGCGGCCCGCGGCGCCGATGCGGTGCTGATCCTCACCGAATGGCGTGACTACCGCCAGCTCGACTGGGCCTCAATTGCTGCGGTGATGCGCCGGCCGGCCTGGCTGTTCGATGCCCGCGCCGTGGCGGATACCAGCGCCGCCCGGGCCGCTGGTCTCAACGTCTGGACCGTGGGGGAAGGCTGAGATGGCACGCCGCAATCTGATCACCGGCGGAGCCGGTTTCCTCGGTTCCCACCTGGTCGACCGGCTGATGAATGCCGGCGAAGAGGTGATCTGCCTCGACAACTACTACACCGGCCGCAAGGACAACATCCGCCACTGGATCGGCCATCCCGATTTCGAGTTGATCCGCCACGACGTGACCGATCCGATCCGCCTAGAGGTGGACCGGATCTGGCATCTGGCCTGCCCCGCCTCACCGGTGCACTACCAGTTCAACCCGATCAAAACGGCCAAGACCAGCTTCCTGGGCACCTACAACATGCTGGGCCTGGCCCGGCGGGTGGGGGCTCGCTTGCTGTTGGCCAGCACCAGCGAGGTGTACGGCGATCCTGAGGTGCATCCCCAGCCCGAAAGCTACCGGGGCTGCGTCAACACGATCGGCATCCGCTCCTGCTACGACGAGGGCAAGCGGATTGCCGAAACCCTTTGCTTCGATTACCAGCGCATGCACGCCACCGAGATCCGGGTGATGCGCATCTTCAACACCTACGGGCCCCGCATGCTGCCCGATGACGGCCGGGTGGTCAGCAACTTCATCGTGCAAGCGCTGAAGGGCGAGCCGCTCACCCTCTATGGCGATGGCAGCCAAACCCGCTCCTTCTGTTATGCGGATGACTTGATCGAAGGCATGATCCGGCTGATGAATGGTGAGCACACCGGCCCGATCAACATCGGCAATCCGGGCGAATTCACGATCCGCCAGCTGGCCGAACTGGTGCGGGATCGCATCAACCCCTCCCTGGAGCTGGTCACCCGGCCCCTGCCCCAGGATGACCCGCTGCAACGCCAGCCGGTGATCGACCTGGCCCGCCGCGAGCTGGGTTGGGAGCCGAAGGTGAGTTTGGAGCAGGGTCTGGAGCCCACCATCGCCTACTTCCGCGAGCGCCTGGCCCAGGCTTGATGGCCGCTGCTGTTCTGGTCACCGGCGCGGCGGGCTTCATCGGGGCCGCCGTTGCCGCCCGCCTGTTGGCGCGGGGCGAGCGGGTGGTGGGGGTCGACAACCTCAACCCCTATTACGACCCCGCCCTAAAGCGCTCGCGGCTGGGCCTGCTGGAGGCTGCTGCCGCAGCGGGCCAATTCCGTTTTGCCGCTATTGATATGGCCGATGGGCCAGCCCTAACCTCGCTGGTGGCCGCCGAGGCGCCCGATCGGGTGGTTCATCTGGCGGCCCAGGCTGGGGTGCGGTACTCGATTGACAATCCCGCTGCTTATATCCAGAGCAACCTGGTGGGCTTTGGTTCGGTGCTGGAGGCCTGCCGCCAGCAGGGGGTGACCCATCTGGTCTATGCCTCCAGCAGCTCGGTGTATGGCGGCAACCGCCAGATGCCGTTTTCGGAGCAGCACCCGGTGAACCATCCGGTGAGCCTCTATGCGGCCACCAAGAAGGCCAACGAACTGATGGCCCACACCTACAGCCATCTTTACGGTCTGCCGGCCACGGGCCTGCGCTTCTTCACCGTGTATGGCCCCTGGGGGCGTCCCGACATGGCGCCGATGCTGTTTGCCCGGGCGATCCTGGCCGGCGAGCCGATCAAGGTGTTCAACCAGGGCCAGATGCAGCGGGATTTCACCTACATCGATGACATCGCTGAAGGTGTGATCCGCTGCCTCGATAAGCCCGCCAGCGCCGATCCCGATTTCGATCCGCTCCACCCCAATCCGGCCACCGCCGCCGTGCCCCACCGGCTGTTCAATATCGGCAACAGCCAGCCGATTCCCCTGCTGCGCTTCATCGAGGTGCTGGAGGGGGCCTTGGGCCGCGAGGCGATCCGCGATCTGCAGCCGATGCAGCCCGGCGATGTGCCCGCCACCGCCGCCGACACCACGGCCTTGGAGGCCTGGGTGGGGTTTAGACCCACCACGCCGATCGAGGCGGGTGTGGAGCGGTTTGCGGCCTGGTATCGGGGGTATTTCGGGGTCTGAAGTTTAAAGTTTTGCCTGGGAAGCTCTCGCCTTTTGGGTCGAGAATGCGTAAGCGTGGGGCCTAAGGCTTGGCCTCCAGGAGATTGAGGAGCACTTGAGCATTCTAAAGTAATTTACAATTTCATCGGTTGCCTTGAAATCTCAAGTAAAATCATTCATCAATAAGCTTGCTCAGCGCTATGGCTCCAACTTGGTGCTAAGCGGTACCTGTAAAAACCTTTTGATTGACCAGCAACTAGTCGAAGCCCCGCCTTCTTTGTTTCCTCAGGTTGACCCCACTTTCAATCCAGCTAGGCTCAAGGGCTAGCGTCTGAGCGTACTCCTCAATCCAGCCGATTTGTTTGCTCAAAATGCCAAAATCGCTTCTCTATTCTTCTGTCTATCCATCCCTGGGTGTCGATTATCACAGCTTGGCGGCTCGAGTGCGGACGCTGGAAGGGCCTTTCGTTTTCGATGCTGAATCATCAATTAAAGCGCTTGAATCCAGCCCGCGATGCGGCCAGTCTATCCAAGAAAGCAGTGCCAAATTTGCACGAAATCCCGAATTTTTTGCTGGGAAATGCATTGCTCCGGCGGGTTTTTTTGATTGCCAGCAGCACGCGGTTAGGAGAGCCCTCTCGGAATTTCCTACGATTGAATACCACCAAGGCTGGATTCCCGATGCCTGTCGAGCCTTCCAGAAAAAATCTATTCTTTTATGCACATTGACCTTGATCTCCATGGTCCCATTCGAGGTGCTATCGATTATTTCTAGCCTCGATTGGCGAAAGGAGGCGTGATCGTTTTGGATGATGATGGATCCCTTTTTTTGGCCTGGGACCATGGAGGCTGGTAAGGACGGAGTGGCGGCTTTCGGTCAAACTCTGATCCCCCTTTCTTTAGGGCATGCTGTTATTGTGAGTCGCTAGCCGCCCAGTGCTTGTTGGCGATGGCTTTTGGGTTTTCTTGGCATACCTGCCTTTGGCGTCTTGACGTCTAAGTCAAGCATTTCCCCTCTGTTGCTGGATATTCTGAATAGCTTTTTACTGCGGAGAAAGCTCCAATTGATCCGCTGCCGATCTGTTTTGAATTTAATATCCAGATCCCTGGTCGCGTTGCCCTCGGTCGTTTATGTCCTTCCATCCGCTGCCCTGGATCAATTGTCCAGCCCTCGGCGCTTGGCAGAGCGAAAGCCATCGGGCCACCGCCGGCCCCTCCCCCCGGGTCAATCTGGCGACCCTGCGGCCTACCGCCAATCGCTGCTGGCCCGGCTGATTCAGCCGTCGAAGGCGGAGGCTAGGGCGCGGGCTTGCTCGAGTTGTTCGGCCGTATCCACCGACAGGGACTCCCCTTCCACCGGAAATGTGCCGATGGTGATGCCGGCCTCCAGCAGCCGCAGCTGCTCAAGCTTCTCCAGTTCCTCTAGGGGCGAGGGGGGCAACCGGTCCCAGCGGGCCAGCACATCGGCGCGATAGCCGTACATCCCCACATGCCCCCAGTAGGGGGCATGGGCGTGCCATTGGTCGGGAGGGACATCCCGCACGTGGGGAAGGGCCGACCGGGAGAAATACAACGCCCGCCCGTCGGCGCCCAGCAGTGTCTTGACCACGTTGGGGTTATGCACGGTCTCGGCCGCCAATCGATAGACCGGGGTCAGGACCTCCGGTCGGGGGAGCCGCTGGCCGAATTCGGCCGCCATGGCCTCGATCAGCGCCGGGTCGATGAATGGTTGGTCGCCCTGCACATTGATGATCAATGTGTCCTGAGCAGATCCCCCCGCCAGGGTCACTAACGACTCCACCACCGAGGCGATCCGCTGGCTGCCGGACGTGCAGGCCGGGCTGGTAGCCAATGCCGGAAAGCCCCACCGTTCCGCCTCCGCCATCAGCTGGTCACTGTCGGTGCAGAGCACCACGGCGGCCAGGCCGGCGGCGCGGCGGCAGCGTTCCAGCACCCGCCGCAGCATGGGTCGGCCGCCGATCTCCGCCATCACCTTGCCCGGCAACCGGGATGACTCGAGCCGGGCGGGCACCGCCACGACCGTGGCCATCGGGGCCGGGGGGCGGGTGGACATGGTTGAACATCCTCAGCGGCGGAGGCCATCGCCTGCGCCCAGCCAGGGCGGCGTTGGGCGGCCAGGGACAATGGCTCCTCCCTTCTTACCCTCCCGTAGACGCGCCCAGCCCGTGCATTCCCCCGTCTTTTCCCTACCCGGCCGTTGCTGGCGGCGCTGGCGCTGGTGGCGTTGGCGGAGCCGCCTGGCCCAGGTACGCCTGCTGGTACTGGATGTGGATGGGGTGCTCACCGACGGCGGCCTTTGGTACGGCGCCGAGGGGGAGTTGGCCAAGCGCTTTGACGTGCGGGATGGGCTGGGGATCCGTCTGCTCCAGCAGGCCGGCCTGGAGGTGGCCTTCCTAAGCGGCGGTCGGGGCGGCGCCACGGAACGGCGGGCGGCCCATCTGGGGATCCGCCACTGCCTGGTTGGAGCCAGCGACAAGCCCGCCGTCCTGGGCCAGCTGGCCACGAGCCTGCAGCTCGAGGCGGCGGCGATCGCCTTCGTCGGCGACGACCTCAACGATCTGGCGGTCCGCGCGCAGGTGGGGGTGCTGGTGGCCACCGCCGATGGGGCCCCGGCCCTACGGCGCCAGGCCGACCTGGTGCTGAGCCGCCCCGGGGGCCATGGGGCGGTGCGGGAGCTGGCGGAGCGGTTGCTGCAGCCCACCCCCTTCTGGCGCGAGCTCAGCGCCAACGGCTGGCGCGATCGCAACGATTGACGGACCGGTGGGGTGCGCGCCCATCCCGCTCGGCCCAGAGGGTCGCGATGGTTGCCAGATCAGCGATGATGGCGATCGCGGCCCCGGTCGGCGCCTCCCGGCCCGATCGGCTGCAACCCATCTGCACCATGAGCTTCACCCTGATTGCCGGCCCCTGTGTGATCGAGAGTCCCGAGCTGGCGTTCACGGTGGCCGAGCGGGTGCAGGCGATCACGGAGCGGCTGGGCATCACCTATGTGTTCAAGGCCAGTTTTGACAAGGCCAACCGCAGCTCCGGGGGCTCGTTCCGGGGCCCGGGGGTGCAGGAGGGTCTGGAGGTGCTGGCCGAGGTGAAGCGGCGTTTCGGGCTGAGGCTGCTCACCGATATCCACGAGAGCCAGCAGGCCGCCCCGGTGGCCGAAGTGGTGGACGTGCTCCAGATTCCCGCCTTCCTCTGCCGCCAGACCGACCTGCTGTTGGCCGCTGCCGCCGCCGTGAAGGGCACCGACCGCACCATCAATGTGAAAAAGGGCCAGTTTCTGGCCCCTTGGGATATGGCTCAGGTGGTGAAGAAGCTGCGCGATGCCGGTGTCGCCAATCTGTGGCTCACGGAGCGCGGCACAAGCTTTGGCTACAACAACCTGGTGGTGGACTACCGCAGCCTGCCCCAGCTGCAGGCGCTCGGTTGTCCGGTGATTTTCGATGCCACCCACTCGGTGCAGCAACCGGGGGGCCAGGGCACCAGCACCGGCGGTCAGCGCGAGTTCGTGGCGCCCCTGGCCCGGGCGGCGGTGGCCGTGGGGGTGGAGGGTCTGTTCATGGAGGTCCATCCCGCCCCGGACCAGGCCCTCAGCGATGGTCCCAACATGGTGCCCCTGCACCGCCTGGAGCCGCTGCTGGAGCAGCTGCTCACTCTGCATGCCGCCGTGGCCGGCGGTGTCCGCTCCAGCAGTCTTTGAGCTCCCTGGCCCCCGGCCTCCCGATCCGCCCCCTCCGGCTGTGTTCGAGGCCAGTAACCGACTCCACCGGGCACACTGGGGGGTCGTTGCGTCCCTTTCCCCTTGGTGGCTTCCCTGCAGAGCCTGCGCGGCATGGTGGACCTCCTGCCGGAGCGCACCCCCCTCTGGCAGCACCTTGAGGCCACGGCCCGGGAGCACTTCCGCCGCGCCGCCATCGCCGAGATCCGCACGCCGCTGCTGGAGGCCACCGAGCTGTTCGCCCGCGGCATCGGCGAGGCCACCGATGTGGTGGGCAAAGAGATGTACAGCTTCACCGATCGCGGCGAGCGCAGCTGCACCCTGCGGCCGGAGGGCACCGCCTCGGTGGTGCGGGCTGTGATTCAGCACGGCCTGCTTTCCCAGGGGCCGCAGCGGCTCTGGTACGGCGGGCCGATGTTCCGCTATGAGCGGCCCCAGGCCGGCCGCCAGCGCCAGTTCCACCAGATCGGCGTGGAGCTGCTGGGGGTGGCCGATCCCACCAGTGATGCCGAGGCGATCGCCATCGCTTGGGATCTGTTGGCCGATCTGGGCGTCGGCGGCCTGCAGCTGGAGCTCAATTCGCTCGGCACCCCGGAGGATCGCCAGCGCTACCGCGCCGAGCTGGTGAGCTGGCTGCAAGCCCACCACGACCAGCTCGATGCCGATTCCCAACAGCGCATCAGCGCCAACCCGCTGCGGGTGCTCGATTCCAAAAATCCCGACACCCAGGCGCTGCTGGCCGGCGCCCCCAGCCTGGCCGATGCCCTGGCGGGCGAGAGCCACGAGCGCTTCGCCCGGGTGCGTCAGGCCCTCGAAGCCCTGGGCATTCCCTTCGTGCTCAATCCCCGCCTGGTGCGGGGCCTCGATTACTACGGCCACACCGCCTTCGAGATCACCAGCAACCAGCTCGGCGCCCAGGCCACGGTCTGCGGCGGCGGTCGCTACGACGGCCTGGTGGAGCAGCTGGGTGGGCCGCCCACGGCGGCGGTGGGCTGGGCGATCGGCCTGGAGCGGCTGGTGCTGCTGCTCAGCCAGGGGGAGGCGGCGGTGGCAGGGCCGGCGCCCGATCTCTACGTGATCAGCCGCGGTGAGGCCGCCGAGCGGCTGGCCTTGGTGCTCAGCCGCCAGGGTCGCCAGGCCGGCCTGGTGGTGGAGCGCGATGCCAGCGGCGCCGCCTTCGGCAAGCAGTTCAAGCGCGCCGACCGCAGCGGTGCCGCCTGGGCGGCCGTGGTCGGCGATCGCGAGGCGGCGGAGGCGGTGGCGTTGCTCAAGGATCTGCGCGGTGAGGCCCCGGAGCGGCGCTTGCCGTTGGCAGAGCTCGTTGCCTGCCTGATCCAGGCCAACAGCGGCTGAAGGGATCCCGGGCGCCAAAAAAAAGGGCCCTGGGGCCCCTGGCTGGATTGAAAACGGGGGAAGGCGAGGCGATCAGGCCGAACCCACGCCCACATAGGCGCCGTAAAAGAACAGCCCGACCACGAAGATCACCGCCATGCCACCGGCGGTGGCCACCAACCAGAGGGGCAGGGCCCCTTCGGTCCAGCGGCTCTTCCAGGCCACGGCGGGACGGCCGTCGGGGAGCCGGTCGGGGATCCGGCCGTCGGGCAGGCTTGATTTCTTGCCGCTCATCAGAAAACCTCGTGGTCGGGGAGAAGGGCGATCAGGTGGCGATCAGTTGAAGAAGTAGCTGGTGAACAAGATGCCGGTCACGAAGATCAGCAGCAGGCCTAAGTAAAGGCTGGTGCGGTTGAGTTCGACGGGCAGGTTGTTCGGGTTTTGGTTGCGTTGCAGGCCCATGGTTTTAGCGGCGGACGAACTGCATGGCCGCCAGCGCTCCCAGGAAGAAAACCGTGGGAACGCCGAGGGCATGAATGGAAAGCCAGCGCACCGTGAAGATCGGGTAATTGCGCGGCGTGGTGGGGGCTGAGGATTGGGTCATGGCTTATGGCAGGCGCAGGTCGAGCTGGGTTTTGGCCTCATAGCGCTGGCGCACCACCGGCGCCTTGCTCTCTTGCCCTTGGAAGTAGGCATCTGGGCGTGGCGTGCCAAAGGCGTCGTAGGCCAGACCCGTGGACACGAACAGGAAGCCAGCCAGGAAGATGGCGGGCAGGGTCACCGCATGGATGACCCAGTAGCGGATGCTCGTGATGATTTCGAAGAACGGACGTTCCCCTGTGGAGCCGGCAGCCATAGCAACAAGCATTCAGCTTCTGGATCCTAGGGGGCGGCCTGCGGCGGCCGGGTCAGGGATGAAGGGTTGGTAACAGAGGGATGCAGTTGGGGGGAAGCCTTCGGGGGATGCCTTGGCGGATCAGCCCACCCAGCGCAGCAGGCAGCCCCGCTCGCCGAGCACGAAGCCTTTGCCATCGGCGCTGAAGGCAATCCGGCTGAAGTTGGTGGCCTGCTCGGCCCCCACCGGATCCCGCTGCCAGCTTTTGCCCCCGTCGGGGCTGCTCAGCAGCGTGCCGCTGCCGCCACCGGTCCAGATCGCACCGTTGGGATCCCAGGCCATGTCGAGGTAGCCGAAGCCATTGGTGATCGGAATCACCGGCTTGCTCCAGCTGTCCTGGTCGGCGGCATCGGCGCTGAAGCGCAGTTGGGCGCCGCGGGCCAGCATCCACAGCCCGCCATCCGGCTGGAAGCCCATCGATTGGAGCCGCTGGCTGCTCACCCGCGGATGCAGCTGCCAGTTGGCCTGGCCGGGCTGCCAGCTTGCGAAGAAGTTGCCCAGCCCGCTGACACTCACGTAGCGGCCGTCGTCGGAACGGCGCAGGTCGCGCACGGCGCCGGCGGCATCACTCACCAGGGCTTGCCAGCTGTCGCCGGAATCGCTGCTGCGGTACACAGCACCCACGCTGGTGGCGAGCTCCGCTTGTTTGGGCCCCAGCGCCGTGACCAGATAGGGCTCGCCGGGCAGCTTGGTGTCGAGCAACAGCCGGGTCCAGGTTTGGCCGCGATCGCTGCTGTGCAGCAGCAGACCTGGCTGGCCCACGATCCAGCCCTCCTGGTCCTTGAAGTCGATGCTGAGCAGGCGGAAGTTTTCCTCGGCTGGCAGATCGAGGGCCCGTTCCTGCCAGCTGGCGCCCCCATCCTCGGTTTCCATGATCAGGCGGTTGCTGCCCACCAGAAAGCCGTGGTTGGCATCGGTGAAGGCCACCGCCAGGGGATTGGAGCTGGTGGCCAGCGGCACCGGCTGCCACGGACTGGTGGCGGCCAGCGGCAGGCCGGTGGTGACGCAGCCGGAAAGGCCAAGGCCGAGGCCCAGCAGCAGCACAAGGCTCAGCAGGGGGGTGAGCAGACGGCGCAAAAGCGGGCGGTTCACGGGATCAGCGCAGGGAATAGAGGGACAGGAAGAAGGCGAAGGCCAGGGCGAAGCCGCCGAAGATCAGCACATTTTTCTGGCCGGGGGTGAGGCGATTCACCCCGAGGCCGAAATTGAGGTTTTCCTCGAAGCCGCTTGGCTTGTTGCGGGGGCCGATGTCCATGAAGGCCCCCTGCTTGCTGCGGCAGACCGGGCAGCGGAAGCTGAGCGGATCGAGGCTCAAGAAGGGGGTGCCGGCTTCAATCGCCAGCTTCCGCACCCCTTCGGCCGGGTCGTAGACGAAGCCGCAGCTGCGGCATTCGAAGCGATGGCTGGCGGGGTCGCTGCTCGCCTCGGCCGGCGGCGGATCGGCACTGGCTGGGGCACTGGCACTGGCAGCGGCAGGGGGATCGGCCGCTGGCGGCCCGGCTTGGTGCGCCTCCGGCCCAGGGGCATCGAGCTCCGGCCCAGGAGCGTCGTGCTCCTGCCCAGGGGAGGCCGGTGCGGCGGGGTTGTCCGCCGGGGGGTCGCTGCTCATCCGGCTGCCGCTGAATAGAAGCCGAAACTCTATCGAGCCTGCCCTCGAGCCTGCCCTCGAGCTTGGCCCTGCTCCCGGCGGCATCGCGCTTGCCCCCCGCCTGGCTCTGGCTGCCCCCCGCCTGGCCCAGGCTGCCCCCGCCTGCATCCCGACCAGCCCCGCCTGGCCCCGCAGCCGACAGCCGCAGGCCAGGGGTGCCAGACTGCGCCGCAGCCTGAACTGGCCCGACGATGTTCGTACTCCCTGGCTACGACGCTTTCCTGGGGTTCCTGCTGATTTCAGCGGCGGTTCCGGTGCTGGCCCTGGTGACCAACAAGCTGTTGGCCCCCAGCAGCCGCGATGGCGAGCGGCAGCTGACCTACGAATCCGGGATGGAGCCGATCGGTGGCGCCTGGATTCAGTTCAATATCCGCTACTACATGTTTGCCCTGGTCTTCGTGATCTTCGACGTGGAGACCGTATTTCTTTATCCCTGGGCCGTGGCTTTCCACCGCCTCGGTTTGCTGGCCTTTGTTGAAGCCCTGATTTTCATCACCATCTTGGTGGTGGCCCTGGCCTATGCCTGGCGCAAGGGCGCCCTCGAGTGGAACTGATCCGAGCCGAGCCATGACCCTCACGCCTCCTGCCAACAGCGCCCTTGCCGCCGCCGCCGAAAGCCTCTCGGTGGCCGGCCTGCGCGACCTGCGCGCCGCCAGCTGCGCCCCGGTGGGCGCCCCGGCGGTCACCACGGATCTCTCCGAGAACGTGATCCTCACCAGCCTTGATGATCTGCACAACTGGGCCCGGCTCAGCAGCCTCTGGCCGTTGCTCTATGGCACCGCCTGCTGCTTCATCGAGTTCGCCGCCCTGATCGGCTCCCGCTTCGACTTCGACCGCTTTGGCCTGGTGCCCCGCTCCAGCCCCCGCCAGGCCGATCTGTTGATTGTGGCCGGCACGGTGACCATGAAGATGGCGCCGGCCCTGGTGCGGCTCTACGAGCAGATGCCCGAGCCCAAGTATGTGATCGCCATGGGCGCCTGCACGATCACCGGCGGCATGTTCTCGGCCGATTCCACCACCGCCGTGCGGGGGGTGGACAAGCTGATCCCGGTGGATCTGTACCTGCCCGGCTGCCCGCCCCGGCCGGAGGCGATCTTTGATGCGGTGATCAAGCTGCGCAAGAAGGTGGGCAATGAGGCCCTGGCCGAGCGGGGCCGCCTGCTGCCCACCCATCGTTATTTCACGGTTGCGCACCAGTTCAAGGCGGTGGCACCGATCGTCGATGGCCGCTACCTGCGCGCCGAAACCCAGCAGGCGGCCCTGGCGGCGGCGGCTGGATTGCCCCTGGGTGGGGCTCAAGTCGCCGAGCCAGACAGGCTAGAAACAGCCGCCGGATCGCCGCCCGAGGCAGCCACGAGCTGATCGATTCCATCCAACCCCCCCGTCCCCAAAGCCATGCCAGATCCCACTGCCGCCGTTACCGTCACCGCCCCGGCGTCGGGCCCGGTGAGCACCTGGCTCAGCGAGCAGGGGTTTGAGCATGCGGTGCTGCCCGCCGATCACCTGGGCGTGGAGGTGTTGGGCATCGAGCCGGCCTTCCTGCCCCTGGTGGCCACGGCCCTCAAGGCCAGCGGCTTTGATTATTTGCAATGCCAGGGCGGCTACGACGAAGGCCCGGGAGGCAATTTGGTCAGCTTTTATCACCTGATCAAATTGGCGAGCCTGGCCGATCGCATCGCCCCCGCCAGCGCCAACGCCGGCACCAACCAGCCGCTTCCAGCCGATCTGCGGCCCGAGGAGGTGCGCCTCAAGGTGTTCCTGCCCCGCGATGGCGCCCTCTCCATCCCCAGCCTGTATGGCCTCTACCGCGGCGCCGACTGGCAGGAGCGCGAAACCTTCGACATGTTCGGCATCGTCTATGAGGGCCATCCCCATCCCAAGCGCCTGCTGATGCCGGAAGACTGGAAGGGTTGGCCGTTGCGCAAGGATTACGTGCAGCCTGATTTTTATGAGATGCAGGATGCGTATTAGGGATCAAAGGCTGGTCTGATGCTCCCAAACCAAGGGCCTAGGGTTTCGCAGAAGTTCTTTGGTTGAGTTGCTCTTTCACCAGGCCCTTGAGCTTGGCCAGGCGGGTTGAGAGCCGCTGGCGCAGCCGCAGGGATTGCCAAGGCCGCCGGCGCCGATAGCCGGCCTTCAGCAGTGGTGAGAGCTTGGATAATCGCACCCCGTGCAGGCCTTTGATCGGAAAGGTGGGTTTAGAGGTGGCCTGCAGCTGCCGCACTAGGGCCAGCCATTGTTGGTGGCAGGCTTTCTCGCCGTAGTGATCACGCACCAACGCTCTGGCTGCTGTTGAGCAGCGTGTCCACAGCGGCGGATCAGCGGCGAGCTGCAGTAGGGCCTCCGCCGCCTGGGCGGGGTCATCGTTGACTAGCAAGCCTGTTTGGCCGTGATGGACCACCTCGGGGATGCCGCTCGGAATGGCGCGAACCACAGGCACTACACCCGCCGCCATCGCCATGAGCAGGGCCACAGGCAGCCCCTCGAAATCCGACATCAACAGGATTGCCTGGCTGTGGATGAGAACGTTCTGTAGATCGTCCGACGATAAGCGCCCGCTGAACTGAATACGCTCACCAAGATCAGCCTCTCGCACCATCTGTTCACAGGCTTCGCGGCTATAGCCGTCACCGATCACGGTGGCGTGGATCCTTCCTTCGCCGCGGCGGCAGGCCTGGATCAGGGTTTCGGTCACCAGGCTGGCGCGTTTCTGGTGTTCCCAAAGGCGACCGCAGTAGATCACCTCGAAGCTCTCCCGGGTGCCCTGGGCGGTGGCGCTGGGTATGGCAACGCCAGGGGGAATCACCATGCAGTTGATCTCATCAGCCCTCTCTTCAAGTGTGGCTTTGATGTGCCGCGATACCGCGACTATGCAGCCCCCATGGCGGCTGGGGGGGAGACTATCAATCACTGCCCAGTAGTCTGGATCATCGCTCTGGATGGTGAAGACCCAGGGAAGACCCGCACGGCCGGCGATCGCGGCGGCAATGTAATGGTGAGGCTTGCACTGGGGCAGGAACACATCCGGTCGCCAGGCATTGAGGAAGGCCAGGGTGGCATCCACATCCTTACGTAGGCTGCCTGTGGGTGGAGATTTGAAGATCTCAATTCCCCCCTGCCGCAGGGCCAGCTCTAAGGGGCTGCTGTCGCCAGGTTCGCAGAGATCCATCAGAACAATGGCCACGCTGCAGCCCTCGCCTTTGAGATAGAGGGCCAGTTGGATCAGCCAGGAGGTCACCCCGCTGATGTCGTCGGAGGAGCTGTAGTGGGCGAAGGCGATGCGCATGGATTTGGGAGGTCAGCTACGGTGGGATTTTGCCAGTTCTGATTTTTGCTTTGAGAAATAAAATATGTAAAATTGGTGGTGTAAATAAATAAATAAACTTTTTGAGCAGCTCGGCCAGGCGCTGTTCTGTCGAGTTTCTAGGCGTGGGTTCATCAGGTATCTGATCGCTTAAGAGCCAATTTCGGATCATCGGATTCCATAAATCAATTCTTTCTGGCGCTAGGCCAAACTGAATCGCAGATTTATATTCGCGCTGCCACTCTTGATAAGTATTGATGCCCAGCAAGCCTGCCTGCCTGGCAATTTCTTCGCTCACCGCAAGGTCCGAGGCAAGCAATTCTTGGATATTATCCGCGAAACTAGTTTGAATATCAGATTCTGAATGCCGCCGATAAAAAAGAGATATATTGCGTCCTATGCCAATGTCTCCCTGAAGACTTATTCTCCATATGTATAATCTGTCGTTGGACGGATATTTGCCAAACTCGGGATCGCCGGCTGCAGTGTTTATGGCAAATCTATGGGCATCAGCTAGCGCAACGACGGCCCAGATATTCAGAGGTGTATTCGCTAGGCAGTTGATGGCGGCATCTCTTCGGTCCCAGATTCGAAAGTCTACTAAATTTGAAGAAATGGAGTCGGGGATTTGCAGGAAGCTACCAGAGAATCTGTTCAATGGATGGCATGTTTCATTTTCGACTACGACTGCTTGGCCAAAAAAGGAGTGAATTGTTGGATATTCTTGGAAGCATCTCATTGCCTCTTCAATATGATACCTTGACCACATGTCGTCGTCCGCAATCGTTGCGACATATTTTGTCTCGACCTGTTGGGCCAACCAGATGCCGTGTTGCTGTGCCGTGAAGCCGTTTCTCTGCTGGATATAACGTATTGGCAATTGATCAGAAAACGCATTTGCGACTGGCCTTGACTGCATATCATCGCTGTTTTCACTCACGATCACTTCTTTAATGAGGTCTTTGCGGGATTGTCCGGCGATGCTGAGCAAGCAGTTGTGAAGCATTTGCGCGCGCTTATAGGTAGGCACCAGGATTGTTAAGTCTGGATTATGGCCGAACTGCCTAGTGGTTATATCTTTCATGAGAGTTTTGTTGGTGTACAGGTAGGCAAAGTCGCAGACTTGGGATTAGCTTTATAAAATTTGGGCATGGTGCCTTGGGTCGCCTCGTTACTTCTTGGTAAATGCTAACTGTATTGGGGCATTGTTTTGTTTTCTGTGTTCACTTGTTGCCGCCATAGCCCGGCGTAGATGCCTTGCCTCTCCAGTAATTGTTGGTGATTGCCCTGCTCCACAATCTGCCCCTTGTCCAGCACACAGATCAGATCGGCCTTGACGATCGTGCTGAGCCGGTGGGCAATCACCAGCACGGTGTGCCGCCGTTCGAATTGGTCAATGGCCTGCTGTACCAGCCTTTCGCTTTGGGTGTCGAGGGCGCTGGTGGCTTCATCGAGAATCAGTAGCTCTGGATCGCGAAGGATGGCGCGGGCTAGGGAGAGCCGTTGGCGTTGACCGCCGCTGAGGCGGTAGCCCCGTTCGCCGATCAGGGTGTCGAAGCCATCAGGTAGATCGGAGATGAAACCAGCGGCCTGGGCCTTTTCCGCAGCTTCAAGGATCTGGGCCTTAGTGGCGTTGGGGCTGCCCTGGCTGATGTTGTCTGCAATCGAGGCATTAAAGAGAAAGGTGTCCTGGCTTACCACGCCAAGGTGCTGCTGCCAGCTGATCAGATCGAAATCCGTCAGTGGGGTGCCATCGATCAGGATCTTGCCTTGGGTTGGGTCGAACAGACCAACCAACAGATCGGCAATCGAGCTCTTGCCGGCTCCGCTGCTGCCCACCAGGGCAACGGTGCTTCCCTGTTGCAGCACAAGATCAATGTTCCGCAGGGCTGGCTGAAGTTCAGGGGCGTACTGGAGGGTCACGCCGCGCAGGGTGATGGATTGTTGGATCGATTGGAACGGCACACCGCCGCGGCGGCGAAATTGTTTGTCTGAGGGCTCGAGAAGTTTGTTGAGCTCATCTAGGGGCGCTGCATTGGCGTTGAGGGAGCCAAGGGAGGATGCAATCGTGCCGAAGGTGTTGTTGAGGCGGTTGAGCGCTACCACAAAGGTCACCAGGCTCGGCAGCACACCGGAATTGCGTGAGCCGAAGAGCACCAGGCTGAGGGCAGCGATGCCCGCGATCATCGTGATCGGCAGAAAGTTGTTAACCGGACCAGTGACGGAACCCAGCCTGGTGGCAGCTCGGGTGTTGGCTTCCAGGGCGCCGGTGCGTGCGTAGACCGCCTGATCTGCCTGATCCAGTTGGCCGCTAGTGTGAAGAAGCCGCAGCCCTTGAATGTTTTCTGTGATTCGGCTGGAGAGGTCCTTGCCCAGTTGGGTACCAATGAAAGAGCGTTCGCGGATGAGGGGCAGCAATTGCTTCTGCACCAAGCTAAGAATGCCGGCCATCACCAAGGCAGCCACCAGCAGCCAGGGGGAAAGGCTCATTAATACGATGATATAGGTGAGCATCATCAGCAATGTGATCGAGATGCCACTCACAATGCCGATCTCGTTCATGATCGCTCCGGGACCCGCACCTGCCACAAACAGGAGATCCCCCACCCTGTAGCGGCTGGCGCAGGCGAAGCTGAAACCCAGGATGTGGGAGTGCAGCATCGCCATCAATCGCGATGAGGTGCGGGCGCCGTAGTAGCCCAAGGCAAGGGAGCCGAGGTACATCGCTGCGCTTTGCAGCAGCTTGATGAGCACCGCCAGCCCAAGAAGCAACAGAAAGAGTTCGTTGCGCGGCATGGCATTGAAGCCCGCCGTGAGCTGGGGCAGGGAACCCAAAAACCCTTTGCTGGCCCAGTTGAGCTGCTGGCCCGCCGGCTTGGAGAGCAGGTCCACGGCCAGGAAGACCACGCCAAGGGTTGCCCCTTCGGCAGCGGCTTGGAACAGGTTGGAGAGCATGGATAGGCTCAGCACCTTCCATTCTTTGCGGGCGGTCTGGCGGATCAGCCGCGATGCGGGCCGCGGATCGCGGAGCGGCGCCAGGCCTTGGCGAACCAGGCGGCGAAAAAGGCGGATCGGATTGGCCAAGCAGTGACGAGGGAGAGGCTGGAATTTCAATCACCCAGGCCCTTTATACACCGTGTCTCTGGCAGCCTTGAGGCGCCGCTGCCGGCCCAACGGCCGCACCCAGCCGGCCGTTGGGCCGGGAGTTGGGCTTAAGATCATCTGGCAACAGGCCGGGCCGAGGGCCTTGCCCCCTGAAATGCCACGCCAGCAGGCCCTTTTATGAAAGCCGTGATCCTGGCCGGCGGGCTTGGTACTCGCATCAGCGAGGAAACCCACCTCAAGCCTAAGCCGATGGTCGAAATCGGTGGTCGCCCCATTCTGTGGCACATCCTGAAGATCTACAGCAGCTTCGGCATCAACGAATTCGTGATATGCTGCGGTTACAAGGGTTATGTGATCAAGGAGTATTTCGCCAATTACTTTCTGCACATGAGTGATGTGACATTTCACATGCGCACCAATTCGATGGAGGTCCATCAAAAAAATGCCGAGCCCTGGGAGATCACCTTGGTGGATACCGGAGAAGCTACTCTTACGGGCGGGCGTTTGAAGCGGGTGCAGCGCTACGTGGGGGAAGAAACCTTCTGCTTTACCTACGGCGATGGCGTTTCCGATGTCGACATCGGCGCCGCCATCGCCACCCATCGTGCCGCTGGGAAACTGGCCACCCTCACGGCGGTGCAACCACCGGGCCGTTTTGGCTCATTGCATTTGGTTGAAGGGGATGGCGTGGCTGGTTTTCAGGAAAAACCCCAGGGCGATGGTGGCTGGATCAACGGCGGTTTCTTTGTGCTGGAGCCTGGCGTTTTCGACACCATCCACTCCGATGCCACCACCTGGGAGGCCGAGCCCCTGCAGCGCCTGGCCGCCGAGGGGCAACTGCAGGCCTACCTCCACCACGGCTTCTGGCAGCCGATGGACACCCTGCGCGACAAGGCGCATCTCGAAGAGCTCTGGGAGAGCGGCAAAGCCCCCTGGAAACGCTGGTGACCCCGAATCCTTCCTTCTGGAGTGGCCGTCGTGTGCTGCTTACGGGCCACACCGGCTTCAAGGGCAGCTGGCTTGCCCTGTGGTTGCTTGAGCTCGGCGCCAAGGTCACCGGCTTTGCCCTGGCGCCCGAAACCAATCCCAGCCTGTTTTCCCAGCTGGAGCTTGAGCGGCGCCTTGACCATCGCCTCGGCGACATCCGCGATGCCGACCAGCTCAACGAGCTGGTGGGCGAAACGCGCCCTGAGCTGGTGCTGCACCTGGCCGCCCAGCCCCTGGTGCGCCGCAGCTACGCCGAGCCCACGGCCACCTGGGCCACCAATGTGATGGGCACGATCCACCTGCTGGAGGCCCTGCGCCGGCTGGAGCAGCCCTGCACGGCGGTGCTGATCACCACCGACAAGGTGTACCGCAACAACGAGTGGCTTTACGGCTACCGCGAGAACGATCCGCTCGGCGGCCATGACCCCTACAGCAGCAGCAAGGCGGCGGCGGAACTGGCAATCGCCAGCTGGCGCGCCAGCTTCTGCGGCTCCTTGCCCCACCAGAGCCCCCAGCTGCGCATCGCCAGCGCCCGAGCCGGCAACGTGATCGGCGGGGGTGACTGGGCGGCAGACCGGATCGTGCCGGATGCGATGCGGGCGCTGGCGAAGGGCGAGCCGATCGGCGTGCGCAATCCGGCGGCCACCCGCCCCTGGCAGCACGTGCTGGAGCCCCTGGGCGGCTATCTGCTGCTGGCGGAGCGCCTCAGCGCCGATCCCTCCCTGGCCACCGCCTTCAACTTCGGCCCCCAGCTGGAGGCCAACCGCAGCGTGCGGGAGCTGGTGGAGCAGGCCCTGCGCCACTGGCCGGGGAGCTGGCAGGATCAGAGCGACCCGCGGGCCCCCCACGAGGCCAGCCTGCTCAACCTGGTGATCGACAAGGCCCACCACCAGCTTGGCTGGAGCCCCCGCTGGGATTTCGTCACCACCGTGGAGCGCACCGTTGGCTGGTACCGGCAGGTGCAGGAAGGACAGGCGTCGGCCCTTGAAATGTGCAAGGCTGACTTGATAAGCTACGAAGAGAATTCGGCTTTGTGAGTACACTATGAGTTCCCCGGTCTGGAGAGATCAGTCCGTGGTGCTGGTTAATTCCGGCTCCTTGATCAATCTGATTTCGATTTCGGCTCTTACGTCGCCAAAACTGCCGGAAGGGAAGCAAGTACTCCTCGGCGATGGGGTGATCGAGATCTTTTTGGTTGAATCGTAGATGAGGCTCTTCCTCACCGGCGGCACCGGGTTTATCGGATCTTATGTCTTGGCGGCCGCCTTGTTGGCTGGTCATGAAGTGTGTGCTTTACGGCGCAGTTTGGAATCCTCCCCTGTGATTCCGTTACCACTTCAGCCCCAATGGTGTACTGGTACGTTGGCCTCTATTGCTCCATCTATCCTTGATGGTGTTGATGCTGTGTTGCATCTAGCATCTGTAGGAGTCAGCCCAAGGCGAGTGCCCTGGACTGTACTGGTAGAAGCTAACGTGGTTGGCAGCTTGCGCTTATTTGAGCTTGCTGCAGCTGCCGGGGTCCGCCGCTTCGTGGTAGCGGGTACCTGTCACGAATACGGCGAGTCCGCCCGTCGCTACTTCGCCATTCCCCCTGATGCTCCTTTAGAACCTATTAGTGCTTATGGGGCCAGCAAGGTGGCGGCATTCCAGTTGTTGCGTGCCTTCGCAATTGAGCATGAACTTGAGTTTTTCTATGGGCGAATCTTTACTGCTTATGGCGAGGGTCAGTTTGCGGGCAATTTTTGGCCGTCGCTTCGGCGGGCTGCCCTGGCAGGGGAAGACTTTCCCATGACATCCGGTAAGCAGATCAGTGATTTCGTTCACGCCTCAGTAGTCGCTGAGTATCTGCTTAAGGCCTGCAGCCGTCAAGACGTCATTTCTGCCGTTCCTTTTGTTGCTAATATTGGAACTGGAAAGGGTACCAGTCTGCATGCCTTCGCCGAACAGGAATGGAGCAAGATGGGGGCCCCTGGTAAACTGTTGCCTGGTAGCCTGCCAGAACGCACCGATCAAATTGATCGGTACGTACCCGATCTTCGCGGGTTGCTCACTGCATCTTCTCAACCTTGGGAGAATTAGATGAAGGTCTTGATCACCGGCGGATGTGGTTTTCTTGGTTCGAATATTGCCTCCTCTTATCTCCGCGAGGGTGCAGAGGTTGTCGTGGTGGATGCTCTGTTTCGGCGTGGTTCATCAGCCAATCTGGTCTGGCTTGAGAATCAGGCTGCACCTGGTCTTTTTCACTTTATCCAGGTCGACCTTGCAGCCAAAGAGGCTGTCTTTGCGGTCTTCCGGAGGCATGCGCCCTTCGATTATATTTGCCATGTTGGTGGTCAGGTCGCGATGACGACCTCACTCAAAGACCCAGAAAGGGATCTCCATACTAACGTGTTGGGCACGTTCAACGTGCTAGAAGCAGCAAGAAACTTATCTCCCAATGCGCTTATTGCCTATAGCAGCACCAATAAGGTCTACGGAGATTTGGAGTGGTTACGCTATGAAGAAACGGCCACGAGGTATATCCTGCCCGACTATCTCAACGGATTAGACGAAGCGCTAGCGCTTGATTTTTCTACCCCCTACGGCTGTTCCAAGGGTGCTGCCGATCAGTATGTACGAGATTGGGCAAGAGTCTATGGTCTAAAGACTGTCGTCTTCCGTCATTCTTCGATCTATGGTGGTCGCCAGTTTGCTTCTTTTGACCAAGGCTGGATAGGTTGGTTCTGCCAAAAAGCTATCGAGCAGAAGGCCTGTTTCCAAGATGGAGTTTCCCCTAAGCCCTTCACTATTGCGGGGACTGGTAAGCAAGTACGCGATGTTCTTCACGCCGATGACTTGATCGGGCTATACAGGTCAGCTTATGATCATCGCGATCGGCTTACCGGTGAGATTTTCAACATTGGTGGAGGCGTTGCTAACTCCCTTAGCCTCCTTGAACTGTTTGCCATCCTCTCTGATCTACTTGGCATACCTCCTCTTGCCTATGAGGTAACACCCCGCCGTTCTAGTGATCAAGATTGCTTTATCGCTGATATCAGCAAGGCTGCGCGGATCCTAGATTGGTCCCCCTTGACAAGCTGCAGATCAGGTATTGCCTCGATGCTTGAGTGGACAGAGATTAATTTCTCTCTATTTTGCTAGCATTTTATAGGCGTTTTGAAGCCTACCAGAACCTCATGGGTTTTCATGTAAATTGCCTAGTGGCACTTTCCCGCCGCCGAGACAAGCACAGCGAACATGGAATTCAGATCAAATTCTCCTGGCTATGTCATACTGGAATCCCCTGAAGGTTATACAAGGCCCCAGCCTAGAAAGACAAAAATTATAGAAAGATGTTTCAAGCAAGCATGCATACTTAGGGCTTGCTGAATTACCCAGATCCATTGCGCCACAGTTGATTCCAGGGGCAGTCTCGCGTTAGGATGGGCTGCAATCAGCCATTTCTGGCTTAGAAGATCCTGCTGGCACGCAAATGTACGTTTTTCAGCACACGGGTCAGCTGTCGATTGAGGAGTTTCACTCGCCCTTTGGTGGAAAGCTGGATCCCAACAACCGCTGGGTTCTGCTCCACAAGGTGATTCCGTGGATGTCACTGGAAAGCCACTATGCGCCCCAGTTCTCCGCCAAGACAGGAGCCCCAGCCAAGCCCTTCCAGATGGCATTCGGAGCGGTGTACATCCAGCAAAGGTTGGGCGTGACGGATCGGGAGACAGTGGCGCTTATCACAGAATCACCCTACTTGCAATTTTTCATTGGATTGAGCGGTTACCAGCCACTGCCGCCATTTGACCCATCAATGATGGTGCATTTCCGCAAGCGCATTGGCTGACCTGATGAAGGTCTGCAATAACATGACCAAGGCTAATGGGATCGCGATGATTCAGGAGCTGCTGGCGGAATCGCAGCAGGAAGACGGAACAGATCAAGAACAGCAGAAGCAGCTTGCGGCCATTGAGGAGGAGCTTGGCGTGAAGCCAGCATCGCTTGAGGCCGATAGCAACTGGGGCACTCTGATCCTTGATGCAACCTGCGTGCCCGATGACATCCCCTATCCTGTGGACTTGAGACTGCTTGATGAATCGCGAGAAACAACGGAGAAGGTGATTGACGAGTTGTTCAAGCAGCTGCAGGGAAAGATCGGCCGTAAGCCCCGCTGCAATCGCGATAAAGCTCACAATCTATTTCTGGCTATCATCAAGAAGAAGAAGCCAAAGCGTGAGGAGATCCGCGAGGCGAAGCGCTTCCAGCTCGACGAGATCAGCCGTAACCTCAGGGCAATTGACGGCATGATCCACTGCGGCGCAGTGCTTTCAGCGCTTGGCTCACAGCTGTACCGCAAACTGCTGATCGCCAGTGAGATCTATCGGCAGCAGCAGGATATGTATGACAATGACAGCTGGCGTATCGATGACAGGATCGTCAATCTTTCGAAACCGCATGTAAGACCGATCGTGAGAGGCAAAGCCGGCAAGAAAACTGAGTTCGGGGCCAAGATCTCAATTTCTGATGATAACGGATTTGTCGATGTGGATCGGATCAGCTGGGACAGCTACAATGAAGCCAACGACTTGATCGCACGTGCCATGCAATACAAGGAAGAGCAAGGATGTTACCCAGCGAGAATCTGTGCCGATTTGATCTATATGACATCAGACAACAAGAAGTTCTGTGCAGACAATAACATCAGGCTCAGTGGCCGCCCACGCAAGAAGCAAGCAGCAGCCGAAATGCAGACACCAGAGCAGCAGGAGCTGTTCAAATCAGACTTAAGAAAGCGTTCGGTGATTGAGGGAAGGATCGGATCGGGAAAGCGGAAATACGGACTTGATCGGATTCTGACCAAGCTAGTTAAAACATCAAGAACGGTGATCACGATGGCGTTCTTTGTGATGAATGCGGAGAAGATCCTGAGGCTACTGCGCCTTTTATTTGCTCTTCTTGTCTCGATCTACTTTGCGATGCTCTGCTTATGGGCTTCCTGGCGTCGTTCAGGGCGCTTGTGGGCTGCATAGGCTACCTTTTGCATAAGGCGCGACGTCGTTCGCACTTGATCGTCCAGGCTGATCAAGCCGCCCTTGGCGCAATGAAATGTTCGATCAGGTAAATCAGCAAGCCCTACTTAGTCTATATGTGCGCAGCTTGCAATTTTAGGCATAATTTGTCGTGAGTGCACGCGAGTAGCGCTTCTTGACACTGGCTTCTGTGGCAAGCCACTTCGTTTTTGAAATCCCGGTCGGCGGAGTGCTGATCACAGTCAATCTCCGCCTGTGATGCAACCACTAATCACTCTACCGTCAAGGTTCTCGGTGTCAACTACTTAGGCTAGCCCCTTCTTAGTTGACACCGGGCAAGCATGACGAGACCTGGCAACTGGAGGCCGGCCTGAAGTCCTCTACCAAGGGCATGGCCACCTTCGCCGAGCTGGAGGATCTGCTGGACCTGCAGAGCCCCCCCCCGCCTGCAGGTGCAATACCCAGGCAACAGGTGCACGAGGTTGCAGCTTCCCCACAGGGCGCAGAGTCCTCGATCGCCGCTCGGAGGCGGATGCTGCAGTCACTGGGCTCTGCAGCCCCCGCTTACAAGACAGCCGCGATCAGCCAGGAGGCTTGACAAGATAATCGTTATGCTTTAACATGAAATATTGAAGTAATTCTGCCCCTCAAGAAAAACATCCAGCCATTCCACCCTGTTCACTGTCTGTTCAGGCTATTCTTGCCTCAGCCATTACGCAACGCAAGGGGGGAATACCCCTTTCTTTCTCTTCAGACTCTTATCAATTAACCATGGACTCAACTGGTCAGCTGCAACTTCACTTGCTGTCCAAGAAGCAGCAGAGATTGCTGAGCGAGATGAGTGTTCTGTATGAACAGTCAGAATGTTCATCAATTTATTTCCAAGATGTTTTGAAAAGTTCCACAAATATATCTCAGCCCACATTGGCCATGCACATCGCGTCAATGGCTTTCAACATAAATATTCTTACTGGCAAAACCACAAAGTTGATAAAAAGTACTATTCTACTATCCGATCCGAGTGGCAAGTTCATTTTATATTATTGCTATGGTCTTGCGGATCGCCCTTGGGAGTTCGTTGTTCATGCAACATTTTACAATCTGCCACTTGCCTTAATTGATACCAGAAAGTGGAAGATATATAAGGACGAGAGTATATCAGGGTTGAATATAAATTATAACATTATTGCATTGAAGCTAAAATCAATAGCATTAAACTCCGCTTATCTCAATAGAAAAGATAGAAAAGATTTATTTGATAAAGTTTCCATAAAAGCTAGTTCAGTTTTGTTGAAAATTTACCTTTATGTTAATCTTTTGAATCTTTTCTTTAAAAGAAAGTTTTCACAGGCTATTGACCTTCATGCCTTGCCCTGCCCGCGGAGCCTATTTAAGTATTTAACTTTAGCTAGGCCTCTTCTTAATTTAACTCCTAGAATAGATGCAATCCAAAATGCGCACCCTGGAAAAAGCTCAAATCGCATTGGTTTGCTGACGAAAGACATAGATTGTTTCGGTCATCATATTTGGAATGACGCCCTAGGTATAGTCACGGCATCTGAATATATACAGATGCCCAAAAATCTTGTACTTGTCGAGGGCCCGCATAATTTCACCGCTAGCACTCAGATGCTAAAGACGACTGTACCTACTTGTAAGTTGTCTTTTGAAGACATGCGCGGCGACTTTTGGTGTAGTTTCCCCCTTCTTGCTCTGAGAGCATATCCAGTTATGCGGTCAGCAGCTTCTCAATTAGCTTTTAAACTAACCAATTCAACCGCTCCTTCAAGTAGTATTCAGGTTCCAACAGAAAAAATTAGTCCGATGGACTCATTTGTTTTAAATAAAACTGATGGCAAAATTTGTGTCGTTTATTCCTTGAGGTTGGGCGGCCGACCATGGTTAAATTCTTTGGAGACAATAGTAGCTATATCTCGTTATCTTGTAGGGCTCACCCCTAACGTCTCTTTTTTAATTGATGGGATGACAAATTTTCCAGGCATGAAATCCAGTCATTTTGAAACTATGCAGTCAGAAATTGCTTTGAGCTTAGAAATTCAAAGATCTCTTGTTGCAAACGGATATCATTGCCATGTTATAACAGGGCTTGATCTATTGGCAAAGATGTATTACTATAAGCTGGCAGGATTGTTTATCCAGACATGTGGATCTGGGGATGTCATTCCACACATGATATTGCGTAAACCCGTCATTGGCTTTGGGCCTTTAATGCTAATAAATTGCACTGAAGATTTGCGAAATTATACTAGTGGAAATATGCCACCTTTTATAGGTATAAGAGTTAATAATCAAGATGGCGAAGTCGTCTTGCGCGTAAATGATCTACAAACAAAGGAAGGCTACAGCGTTGATCCAGGGCAGATTATTAAATCTATAGAGGAAAACAGAGAATTAATGGAGCTTTTTGTTCGATAGAAACCATGTAGTCTTCAAGGGTTTGTAAAAGTATCTATTGATAGCGCGTTCAGGCAGCCTGCTGATGCTGTGCCTTTGCCAGAGGCTAGGGGTGAGCCGAGATCTTGGTAGATACAGCAAGCCATGACGAGCCTTGCCGCTTGTATATTTTACGCTATAAAGGATGCGCCACTAGGTAGGATGGGCTCCTTGCTCCAAGAGTTGTCGAGTAGAATTAGAGATCCTTAAGAAAACAAATCGCGAGCTGGCTCGATTGCAGCCAAGCACCATTGCGTAGGCATCTCCTAAGCACGGTTATCTAGTGACCAGAGATTCGGTTGACTCGAGCAGGCAAATGTTCCTGAGCGCCATCCAGAGGCAGCCTGGCCATTGCCAAGCGCAGACCTAGGCAAAGATAAGGACAAAAAAGAGGCTAAGGAGCCTCCGGATCTTCTCCGCGCACATCACCAGAAATGCCATGGAGATCGAGGTCTCTGCACCTTTAGCCAGCCGAGGCATAATCAGCTTTAGAGAATACTTCCGCTTCCCTGATCCAAAGCATCCTTCCACCTCATTTCGCCTCTGGATCCTTGGGCAGCCTCCCTAATCGCTTACCAGATAGCCGGATAATGTTCCTGGTGCAGAAGTTGAGATTCTTGGTGTTGATATAAATATGATCGGCGCAGATTCGCTCTGTAAAGCAGCCGTGTTTTTGCTTATTTTTCTTGGCCTGTGGAATCAGGCCCTCAGCTTCATTGTATGGATCCCAGCTGATCCTGTGCAGGAAGGCAAAGCAATTACGCACGGGCAATCTAATCTACCGCAAGCGGAAGCTCTGCGGGCTAGGGCGCCAAACTCAAAAGCAGCTCTTGCCTTGCCACGAGCAATGGGACGAACCTGTCTCTGAACCAAGTTGACGATACGGTCGGGCATGCTGCGCGTTTTGGCGTAAAGCAGGATGCTTTGTTGGCGGTGCAGCTCACTGATCACTAAGAGTTTGTGCCACCAATGTGTTGTCAGGCCCGAGAACTCTGCGCCAGAGGCGATCAGGGCATCGATGGCATCAAGATTCCGCTGCAGGTAGCCGAGCTGCCAGCGTATTGTGGCTTTTATCTTGCGGCTGCGTGGCTTCTTCTGTTTGGCGACATTGAGGAAAACAGCACGTGCCCTACCACGATCATATCGGGGCCGCTGTTTGCGAAGATCGGACCGCTGGTCGCAGAGATCATCATTGATCCGTTCTGTAGACTCCCTCGCCTCGTTCAGCAACTTCAGGTCAGTTGGACAGGTGATGTCGGCTGGCGTACAAGAGGCATCGATGGTGAGCGTTCCCCAGTTCTTGCCCTCTGGCCAATCTGCAGGCTTCTCAAGTTCGTCGAGTGAGAGCTGTTTACCAGCATCAGCATCTGGATCGTCAGAATCGTCATCGTTTGGGAGTGACGCCACGGCTTCCATCAACATGGCTTTACCGCGTTCGGCAATGAGTTCGTTGATCCGATTCAGATCCTCTTTCGAGAATCGCTTATGGAAATGAACCATCATCGATGGGTCGAACGGTGGCTTGCTGGAATAGCCGGCAAAGCCAAGGAAAAACTGCATGTAAGCGTTTTCTCGGATCTGCTCTACGGTCTCCTCATCGAGCAAGCCTAGCCGCTGCTTGATGAACAGTGCCCCAAACGCCAGCCTCCCTGGCTTCGCAGGCGAGCCAGTCGTGGGGGTGAACTGAGGGGCATATGTTTCTTCCAGCGCTTCCCATGGCATCAGAGACGAGAAGAGCACCCAGCGTTTGTCCGAGTCTAACTTGCCCCCAAAAGGCACATGGAACTCCTCGATTGAGAGATGCCCGTTATGGTGTATTCGGTACATTTGCGGCGTTCTGAGGTTATGGCAATCGACAATTGTCCTGATCAGGCCCAGTTTACCGGCTCTCGATCACTGAAACAAGCTGTGCCGCAGGGGATCTGGCTTTTTCAGGAGTCCCGAATTAGGAGCAGGTTGGGAAGTTGGCTGCCCTAGTGATCTGTGTCGACCAGATTGAGGAGCAGAGGAGCAGCAGATTCAGGAATTCCGACCAACAACTCTACGGTGACGGACCTGGCTAGATTGAATTTGGCCTCGGCAGTTCTGGCAGCGGCCAACGCGATGGCCCACGCCATAAGTGGAGCGCCGAGCAGGGCCATTCGGGCCATTGCCGTGATCTGCTGCCGTGATATCTTTGCGATGTGGTGATCGACCATCACTCCGAGTTCTGCGGCAGCTATGGAGTAAGTATCTTAGGGGCCAATGAAGGGGCTGACCCCTAGCGCCATCCGCTGCACTGCTGCCCAGAAAGCCTACGGCTAGGACATCCTGTTGAAGATGCTGATCGTGGGGTAACACTTTCTGCACCAACTGATCTGCCCCTGCTGCTAGAGTTCAATCGGTGCCGTGCTGCCCGCCGCTCTGGAGCGCAGCGGTTACAGCCCACGCCTGACAGCCCTGGTGGGAACACTGGGCAGCACCCAGCACCACAAGATCGAGCGCTTTCTCTGCGAGGGGTATGGCATATGGATCAGAACGCACGGATTAGCTGCGCATCCGCCGTCGGCTCAATGGCCTCCTGGAGCTGCCTGTGAGAAAGATTCACCATAGGCCTTTGGCTGCAGGAGGAGCCCATCCTGCGGGCGGATGAAACGAGATATCCAGTGCGCAATGCCAAAGGCAACAAACCCGGCAATTGGTGGCTGGGTGGTGGTGCTGCGCAAACCCTTGATGAAGGCGGTTGAGCTGGGGCTCAACCGTTCCGGTGCTTTAGCTCAGCAGCTGATCGGTGAAAACTTCTTCGGCATTTTGATCTGCTATCTATGTGGTGCCTGCAACTTGTTGATGCTGGAGCATCTTCATTCCTGCTCGACCCACATCCTCCATGGGATCTATATGTACGACCGTGAAATTTTTGCCATCATTGGCGTATCGTGATTGCCTTGCCTGGCACAGAGATCCCGACACATCGCCCCCTAATGGCCAGAAACGGGTGAAGACTTAATTTAACACCATAGGGTCACCACGAAAATCGAAAAAATAAGTTAACTCCAGTGGTGCAAGAATCAAGGGCTTTTGCTTGAAGATGAGTCTTGAGCGAGTCTCGGGTTGGACTGGCGGGGAGTTGGTTTTTTCTAAGATGCCCTTATGATGGCATGGCATTAAATCTCGTATCCACTTCGAACACCTTGCCATGCAACGAATCAAGCGTTTTATCCCATCTTCTGTAAAGCAAAAGCTAAAGGAGATCGCCGGATACGAACCTACATCAGAACACGTGCTAGGTTCCTTGAACCCAGCAACTATGCAGCTTGCAGAGCAACAGCGCTATGGCTATGCAAGGGAGCATTTTCATGTCTTTGGATACTGCAGGCTTTCAGGCTTCTTTACGAGTTTAGAATCAAATGCATTGGCCGACAGCCTGGATCAACTCCTAAATGAGGACAAGGGAGTGTCAACTGATCAACCAGTTCCTTTCCTTGGTCTTCCAGTAGAGAGGAGCAGAGGAATACAAGATGTTCTTCTTGTTGATTCCTTGGCGGCTGCTATTGAAGCAGTTGTAGGCCCTTTTTGGTATCTTAGTTCTGACGCAAGTCGTGGTCAGGATGTGTTCCCATTGCACCGGGACACTTTCTTTTCGCCACCTTGCATAAAGGCCTTCATTCCACTTGAAACTTGCACATTTAAGTATCTTCCTGGATCCCATTGGTACCATGACCAGTACGCTTCGCTTTCGGGAAAATGCTTGTCAACTTGGGATACTGGAGCCGAGTCCAAGATTGCCGCAGACACACTTGTTTACGATCATACGCAAGGACGAGGACTTTTGGATCATCACGACATCAAAAGCAACCCTCCAGTTTCCTCAATCGCGCTTAAATCAGGAGATGTTTTTCTCTTTCAGCAAAATGGTATTCATGGCTTGAACGCTCTCGAGAGCTCTAATAAATTCCTTGCATTCTCTTTCTTCCCTTCTCCAGTGAATGCTGCTGCTTTTGGATTGACCAGGCAGGATCATCTTGATAAGATCTTGCAGTCTGTCATTTCCCTTGGGGTAGCTGACAGTAAGTTGGCGGCCCATCGGCAAATCAAAGCTGACAAAATCAGTTTTGACTATAAGTTTAGTTCTCACGACTTTGCGTCGATTTGTCAGCGAAGCCCCCATTGGAAGCGGTGCATGGGATTTTCACGTTTTTCCTCTGAAGACTGGGAATACATTGCGAGTGTTTATTCCTATAATTTTTTGGAAACACTTCGGGATCCATTATGATTTTCTGCCGATGATTTGAACGGAAAACTTGCGGCTTGCCAATTGGAAATCCCCACCTCGCTTCGCAACAAGCACTATGCTTTTCTGATTCCTGGACCAGAATACTTTGCAATCAGCAACGGAGTTACGGTGCTGCTTGATGCGGCTCTAAGTCTTCAATCTCTGGGCCTCAAGGTAAGCGTCGTTCCATCTCAGAGCACCATTCCCTGCTATACGCACCTTCGGGAACCCTATGCTGATCTTCCCATCCACTGGGACATCCCTCCGGGTTGCTGCGCGATTTTGAGCGATACGGTAAGCAGGGAACGTCTGCAAGAAGTTCGCGCTCGGGCCGCTCAGATCTGCCACTACACCATGGCTCCCAATGGGCTCTTCAGTGGTGAGGAGATCTGGGCCAATCGCATTTGGCTCGAACCGGGGGAAAAACAGGCCGTCTACAGCCCCCAGATTTCCACCCAATTCCCCGCCTTTTATCTCCAAACCCACTTCGCCGATCTTGAACCTTGGATCGAGGTCGCCCGCCAACAACCCAGACGCCGGCGATCCCACCAGCTTCAAGCCAGCCTTTACCCTGGCAAAGGACATCTCAAGCGGGCTCCCCAAGACCTCCGCTTCCGCATCCGCCGCTCCCGAAGCAATCTGATCACACGCTTTCGCCCCACCACTAAGTCTGCTCTCTATCAAGAACTGGCAAGCAGTGATCTTTTGATCTGCTACGACCCGATCTCAAGCCTTGCCTATGAAGCCAGCCTCCTGGGGATCCCGGTCTTTATTCCGGTCAGCTGGGATGAGGCGAACTTCAAGCCTTCCTTTCCGGTTCGCCTCGATGGCATTGTTTGGAATGACTTGCCGGCTTTTCTCGACATTCTCGAATATGGCTTTGACCATCAAGCCGTTCTCGACTCCTATCGCACAGCCCTAGCCAGTAACACGCAAACCCTCGTGCATTTACTCCATTTTGCCTTTGGCGATGGCGCACCGCCTCCAGCTGCTGACCAAATCAATGCCTACTGGGATGCTCGCCAATCCTTTTTTACATCGTTGCAGCTACCCTCCACAGCCACTGAGTGGAGCCTTAAAGAAGCTCTGCCGGCCACTACCCCCTCAGATTTTCTCCATGACCTGCTGGAATTTTGCCGCGAGCATCTCCTTAGCCTCTACCACAGGCTTTCCCGCCGCTGCCGCTCCATCGCCCGTCGGCTTCGGTTCCTGCGCCGCCTTTATCCCCGCTGATAGAACCACAACCGTCAAGCAGTTCTCTCGAACCGGTAAAGGAGAGCCCGCACAGCACTAGTGCGCACTCTCAGCTGGAACAGGCCCCTGCAGCCGAGGCAGAGAATTGGGTTTTAATGGTGCAGGACCGATCTGGCCGCCTACCTCGCCCCCCAACCGCGTGACCTCGCTTCCCGACCTCAAGGCCCAGATCCTCAACCTCACGCGTGACTACGCACGCCAGGCCCACGCCTCCCACCGCCCCGCCGCAGACCCCGCCCGCACCCCCTGGCCGCAGGGCAGCCCGATCCCCTACGCCGGCCGGGTCTTCACCGAAGACGAGGTAGAGGCCGCTGTGTCGGCCACCCTCGATTTCTGGCTCACCCTGGGGGCCGAAGGTGAGGCCTTCCAGAACGAACTGGCCGCCTTCCTGGGTGTGCGGGCCTGTCTGGCGGTGAACTCGGGCTCCTCGGCCAACCTTCTCGCCCTCTCTGCCCTCACCTCGCCCCTGCTGCCCTCGGAACGGCGGCTGCTGCCCGGTGATGAGGTGATCACCTGCGCGGCTGGTTTCCCCACCACCGTCACGCCGATCCTGCAGAACGGCTGCATCCCCGTCTTCCTCGACAACGACCCTGTCACCGGCAACCTGCGCGTCGACCAGCTCGAGCAGGCCTATGTACCCGGTCGCACCAAGGCGGTGATGGCCGCCCATGCCCTCGGCAATCCCTTCGATATGGCTGCGGTGCTGGCCTTTTGCCGCCGCCATCAGCTCTGGCTGATCGAGGACAACTGCGATGCCCTCGGCTGTTCCTACACGATGCCACGCCCCCTGGCCGAAAGCCTCGGCTTCAAGGACAACAGCCCAGGCCTCGACGCTGGCCCCGACCACGTGATCCGCTGGACCGGCACCTGGGGTGACCTCAGCACCCAGAGCTTCTACCCGCCCCACCACCTCACCATGGGTGAGGGCGGCTCAGTGAACATCGTCAACAGCGCCCTACTCCGGCGCATCGTCGAGAGCTTCCGCGACTGGGGCCGCGACTGCTGGTGCCCCAGCGGTAAAGACGACACCTGCGGTAAGCGCTATGACTGGCAGCTGGGCGAACTGCCGAAGGGCTACGACCACAAGTACATCTATTCCCACTTCGGCTACAACCTCAAACCCCTCGACCCCCAAGCCGCCATCGGCCGGGTGCAGCTGCGCCGCCTGCCCGAGTTCATCGAGGCCCGCAAACGCAACTGGCTGCAGCTCCGCCGGGGCCTCGAACCCCTCAGCCACCTGCTGGAGTTCTGCCTGCCCACCCATGCCACCGGCTTTGATCCAGCCACTGGCAGCTTCCAATGGGATGACAGCGGCTGCAGCACCGATTGCAGCTGGTTCGGATTCCTGCTGCTGGTCAAACCCGAAGCACCCTTCACCAGCTCCGATCTGGGCCGTTATCTGGCCAGCGTCGGCGTCGGTACCCGCATGCTGTTCGGCGGCAACCTGTTGAAGCAGCCGGCCTTTGTGCAGTTGCGTAGCGAGCGGCCCGAGGCGCTGCGGCTGGTGGAAGCGGAGATGCCGGGCGCTGATCTGATGATGCAGCGGGCCCTCTTCTTGGGTACCTTTCCGGGGCTCACCGAGGCGATGATCGATCAGGAGATCGCTCTCGTTAAGCAGTTCGTGGCCGAATTTGCAGCGCTGCCGTTGTGAGCTTGGCCAACGCGCTGGTCTTCGGAGCGGGCGGGGCATTGGGCTCCGCCATCGCCTCAGATCTCGAGAGCCAGGGATTCCAGGTGTCCACCGCCGGTGCCACCTCGGTCACTCGCCCCTCCGAAACACCGGCTCACATCCAGCTGGCTTACGACATTCCCCCGCAACCAGAGCTATTCACCAGCCTTCCTGAGCTTCAGGCCGTGGTGTGGGCGCAAGGGCTCAATGCCAGCGATGCCATTACCAGTTTCGACCCCGCCACCTTCCAGAGGCTATGGCAGTCGAATGTTCTGTTCATCGCCGCCAGCCTCGCCGCGCTCCTCGCCGCCGGCAAGCTGGTGCACGGTTCCAAGCTCTGCGTGATCAGCTCCATCTGGCAGCTGGAAAGCCGGCTCGCCAAACTTTCCTACACCGTATCGAAAGCTGCCCTGCATGGGCTGGTTAAGTCCTGTGCCATCGATCTCGGTAGCAGCGGCATCTTGATCAATGCCATTCTGCCTGGAGCTGTGGAAACACCCATGACCCGCAGCCAGCTCTCCAGCGAACAGATCGACGCAATAATCGGCCAGACCGCCCTGGGCCGCCTCGCCGATCCCCAGGACATTGCCGCAGCAACCTCCTTCCTAGTCGGCCCGGCCAATCGCTTCATCACCGGTCAATTCCTCACGGTGGATGGCGGCTTCATCGGCTTCAAGCACACCTGATCCCTGGTTATGGGCACCCAATCCGTCCTCTCCCTGCCACCCATCGAGATCCAGAGTTCTCTGTCCAACTACACTGTGGCCTTCAACGGGCTCACCAATCTTGCCGAATGGCAGCCGCATGCGGATGCCCTGATCGTTGATTCCTTTTTCCTGGATCGCCTCAATCTCCCCACGAACATACCGGTGATCCATGTCAATGCCACAGAGGAAGCCAAGTCCCTGCCGGCCACGATGGATCTGTTTATTGGCCTCAAGCAGGCCGGGCTCGGCAGGGGGTCCCGGCTGCTCGCCGTCGGTGGTGGCGTGATTCAGGACATCGCCACTTTCGTGGCCTCCCTTTACATGCGTGGTATCTGCTGGAGCTATGCGCCCACCACCTTCCTGGGCATGGCGGATTCCTGCCTGGGTGGCAAGAGCTCGATCAATGTGGGTGAGTTCAAAAATCTGATCGGCAATTTCCATCCCCCCAAACACATCGAAATCCTGCCGGTTTTCGCCCGCAGCCTGCCAGCGGTAGAGATAGCCGGCGGTGCTGCTGAGGCCGCCAAGATCGCCTTCTGTCGAGGGCCAGAGGCCTTCAATACCTACCTGGAGCTTGCGGCACCCATCCTCGCCACTTCTTGGACGGAGGCTGATCTTGCCCAATTGCTTCACACCACCTTGAGGGTCAAGCAATGGTTCATTGAACGGGATGAATTCGACCAGGCCGAGCGCCGCCTTCTCAACTTTGGACACACCTGGGGCCATGCCCTTGAATCAGCGACCGATTTCGCCATCCCCCATGGGTTGGCCGTGGCTCTCGGCATGCTGGCTGCGATCCGCTTCGCCGGTGATCCCCCTTCCTCCGCTGCCCTCGAGGAGCATTGCCTCAAGCTGTTACGCCCCGTTTTGCAGCCACAGCAAATCTCCTGCTTCAATCCTGAACGGTTTGCACGTGCCTTCGAAGGCGACAAGAAACATGCCGCTGGCCATTACAATCTGATCATCCCAGCTCCGCCACTCTCCGATGGCCTTGGGGTGCAAGAGATCCGCGTATCAGCGGATCGCCAACAGTTTGATCGCATCCTTTTGGCCATGCAGGATGCCCTCGCCACCGTATGAACTGAACCCGCGATGAAGTACTCCGATGCCATGTTCCACTGGCTGAAGGCCAGTGGATTCAGCCACTGCTACTTCGTGGCTGGAGGAAATATCATGCACCTGCTTAATTCCGCCAGGCTAAGCATGGTTTGTGTCCCAACCGTGCACGAAGTTGCTGCTGTGATTGCGGCTGAATACCATAATTCAACTCTCAACAACGGTGCCGCTGCCGAAGGGGTTGGCAGGGCATTGGCCATGGTTACCGCAGGGCCGGGCCTCACCAATGCGGTTACCGGCCTTGCCGGTGCCTTCCTGGAAAGTCGGGAGCTGTTGCTGCTGGGGGGGCAGGTAAAGGTTCAGGATCTTGCTCCGCAGGGTTTGCGTCAGCTCGGTATTCAGGAGGTGGATGGGGTGGCCGTGGCCGCTCCCCTCTGCAAGCGAAGCCTGTGCCTCAGGGAACCCCTCGATCGCGATGCTTTCCTGGCAGAAGTGTCTGCCACCTGGAATGGTCGGCCGGGCCCGGTATTCCTGGAACTGCCCTTGGATGTTCAGGCCATGGCGGTACCCGATTCATGGACGGAGCCAGCAGCTCCTGCGCGCCCATCTCCAGCCATCCCCACTGCTTCACCAGCTGTGCTGCAGCAGGTGGCCGATCGGATTGCCAGGGCTGAACGACCCCTGTTGCTGCTCGGCGGGGGACTTTCCCTGCCCTGTGCGGCAGGCAACGAGCAGGCTCTCTCTGAGCTCAGCCTGCCCGTCATGACCACCTGGAACGGGGCTGATCGTTATGGTTCTGATCACAGCAACTACTTTGGACGCCCCAATACCTGGGGTCAGCGCTATAGCAACCTCCTGCTCCAGCAGGCTGATCTTCTTGTCGCTGTTGGCACACGCCTGGGCCTCCAGCAGACCGGCTTTAACTGGCAGGCTTTCCTTCCTGTTGGTGAACTCATTCAGGTAGATATCGATGCTGCGGAATTTGAGAAACCTAATCCTCTGCAGGACCTCGCTATTTTGGCCGATGCCGATCAGTTTCTCACTGATCTACTCAAGCATTCTCTGGGGAGCCATCCTGAATGGCTCAAGTTTTGTGCGAAGGCCAAAGCTGCCCTACCCCTTTCAGAGTCTTGTAATACAACGCCTGAAGGTTTTCTCAATCCCTTCGACATGGTTTCGGAGCTTTCCAGGCTCTGTGGAGCACGCGACCAGATCGTTCCATGCAGTAGCGGCGGTGCTTTCACGGTGATGATGCAAGGATTCGACCTGCGCCAGGGGCAAACCATGATTACCGATAAGGGACTGGCCAGCATGGGCTATGGCTTGTCTGGAGCTATCGGAGCCGCTATCGCAGCTCCTGACAATCGCACTGTACTGGTGGAGGGAGATGGTGGATTCACCCAGAATCTGCAGGAGCTTGCTACCGTTGTTGTGCAACGGCTAAACCTTAAAATCTTTCTGTTTTGCAATGAAGGCTATGCGTCAATCCGTATGACCCAGAAAAATTATTTTGGTGGGTCCTATATCGGTTGTGACGTATCCTCCGGTCTTGGATTTCCTGATTGGCGTCTTCTCTGTGATGCCTATGGAATTTCATCAATGAGCCTCGCCCGGGGCTGGAGCCATGATCAAGGGTTTTTGGAACGTTGGCATTCAAAGGCTCCAGCCGTGTTCCTTGTGCCGATACATCCTGAGCAAACTTACTTTCCAAAAATTTCGAGTCGAATCAGCGCCAACGGTGGCATGGAGTCCAATCCACTCCATCTGATGACACCCGATCTGCCGCCGGATCTTACGCAGGATCTGCTGCGCTATCTCCCCATGGGTGACTAAGAGGCTGATCAGTGGTAGGCTGAACCAAATCCGCTGCCTCATCTGTGCCATGAATATTCACGAACGCAAAATGCTTGAGATCCTCAAGCGTGGCAAAGAGGAGTATGGAGTTGTTGCCACCAAGGCTGAATTTGAAGCTGAGGGCACACGTACCGATGAGCTTTTACGGCTTCTCGAGATGGCCCATAAGGCAGATATTGGTATGGCTTTAAAAGTTGGAGGATGCGAAGCCATCCGAGACATGTTGGAGGCTCGCCAGTTTGGAGTGAATTATATTATTGCCCCGATGGTTGAAACTCCCTATGCCCTCAGTAAATACATTGCCGCCAAAGATAAGGTGTTCACTGCGGAAGAGCGAGATGATGTTAAGTTTCTGTTCAACGTCGAAACAATAGCAGCTTATCGCTGCATAGACGAACTTGTTTCAATCGCAGCCGCAGAGAATGGTTGTGATGGTATTGTTTTCGGCCGTGTGGACTTCAGCGGGTCCCTGGGCATCGGCCGCGAAGGAATCGAAAGTTCGCATGTCACCGAAGTTGGAGAGGATATCGCCGCAAAATGTCGTGATGCCGGCATTGAGTTCGTTGTTGGTGGCGCGGTATCGATCGATGCATTGGCGAACCTCAAGCGCTTCCATGATGTTTACTTGAATCGCTTTGAAACTCGCAAGGTAATCTTCCACTCTTCTGCACTTGATTCCGCCAAGCTGGAAGAAGCGCTGCGCCAGGCCGTTCATTTTGAGCTGCTTTGGCTACTCAACAAGCGTGAATACTACGGAGTGATGTATCAGGAGGATCAAAAGCGCATCGAGATGCTTGAAAGCCGCTGGAAAGTGCTTGAAGGAGGTTGATGGACGAAGCTTTAAATTCAGTTCTCCAGCAATCCGTCTTTGTTGATCGAATGCTGATCGTTACTGGTGCCACAGGTTGGTTCGGCCGCACGGCTCTGCACGAACTACAGCGATTGCTGGGCCCTGAGGCCTTCCAACGCCGGGTGCGCGCCTTCGCCAGCCGCTCGCGCACCATCGCCTCCACCGGTTTTGTCGATGGAGTCGAGCGGGCCATCCCCGTCGCCCCCTTGGCTGAGCTGCCCGAGCTCGCTGCACGCGAACCGATTGACGCACTGCTGCACACGGCTTTCCTCACGCGGGAGTATGTCGAGCGGGTGGGAGTGCAGGCCTACATCAGCGTCAATCGCGGCATCACCGACCTGGTTTGTCGTTCCCTGGAGGCTGCCCCTGCTGCCCGTGCCGTTGTGATTTCCTCTGGTGCTGCTGCGGCACTGGATGATGTTGCCACCCTTGAGGAGCACTTGCACGCCGATCCCTACGGTGTTCTCAAGTCGGAGGAAGAACGCCGCCTCGGCGAGACTGCAGACACTCTGGTGCTGCGGGCCTACGCGGTTTCCGGGCGCTTTATGCGCGATCCCGAGCAGTACGCCCTCGGGGATTTCCTGCTTCGTGCCTTGGACGGCCTGCCGATTGAGATCAAGGCGCCGATGCCGGTGATCCGTGGTTACGGCCATGCTGGCGACATGGTCAACCTTGCCTTTCGCTGGCTTGGGAGCAAGCACCTGCCCCCTGCCTATCCCATCGCAGCCGTGAGCCATGAGGTGTCACTTCTGGAGTTGGCCAGTCTGATTTCTTCTCTTTACGATCTACCACCACCTTCAAGTGCTATCGATACCAGCCTTTCTCCAAATCACTACAGCGCCGATCCAAAACCCTATATTAATATACTGGAAAAGTTTAGCATTGTGCCCCATTCGCTGCAGGGTCAAATTTTAGATACTTTCAGTGGGCTAAAAAAATCAAAGGGCTAGTGTCACGAACATCACTCGGGATCTTGGCGGGAGATCCCTGGCTGCTTGTACACGAAACGGCTCCAAAGAAATCCCACACTCACCGACAACAGTGCTCCGATCAGGGTTAGGGTGGTGCGTCCCACCACATTTTTGAACATCGCCACCACCACGATGCCGGAGAGGGTGGTAGGGATCGCCGACACGATGTAGCGAGGTACTGAAACCCTAAAGCCGTGGCTTTGGGGGAAGACAAGATGCCGGAACGATAGGTACCTCAGACTATGGCAGCTAGCCTCCGCAATCGCCAGGGCCAGAAATGGCCCAGCCGGATAGGCCAGCCAGAAGATTCCTGGCCCAAGCAGCGTGAACACCACCCCGCTCAGCCCGTAGCGCGTGAAGGTGTGCTTAGCCATCTTGGCCCCTGCTCACCTGAATCAGGCGGGAACGCACGCGCGGCCTAAATCCAGACATCCGCAGGCTCTCGATCTGACGCGACATGACGGCGAACATCAACATCTGGATGCCGAAACTCATCAGCACGAGCCCCATCACGGTGGGCACGCCGCCCTGGTACTGGCTGTTGCCCGAGAAGTAGTTGACCAGCAGAACCACGCCAACCACCATCGCCACAGCCATGCCGGCGCTGCCGATGCTCAGAGCCAGGCGGCTGGCAGCGGCGTCGGCTGAAAGCAAAGCCTTTGTTGCTTCCAGCACATAGGCCGGCCCCCTGTAGGAGGAGTCTCCCCGGGTTCGATCGGCCTGGCGGTACTCGATCCTGGTGGGGCTCTGGCAGGCATTGACCATGCACATTCGCAGGTTCAGCCCAGCAGACTCTTCCCAGTAACGCAGCACTTCATCCACCACCTCGCTCCGGTAGCAGCCGAACCCATGAAAGCCGCTCGGCACCAGCTGCAGGCGTGAGGAAATGCCGAGCACTCTGTAGTACCCGCGCCGTGCCATCCGAAGCAGCGGTCCGCCGGCTGAACTCCGCTTGATTGCCAGCACGGCATCGGTTCGCTCCTCCTGGAGCAGGCGCCGCACCATCGCTAGGCTCAGCTCCGGTGGATCCTGCAGATCCGAGCAGAGCACCACCACCAGATCGCAGTCGCGTGCATGCTGCAGGGCATTCGCCACCGATGCCTCCGGCCCGTAGTTGGCGGCGTTGGCAATGCCGATGACATCTGGATCACCGGCGATGATGCGCTGCAGGGTTGCCAGGCTGTCGTCGCTGCTGTAGTTGTCTGCGATCACCATCTGAAACCCAAGCTCCTGGCCCGTTTCACTCTTCACGTCCTTTGCCAGGCTTTGCCAAGCCAAGCGGCAGCGGCGATGTAGTTCCTCGAGATTGAGGGTTTCGTTGTAGGCGCTGGTCACGTAGGCCAACTTCATTGCGGCTCTGCCCTCATCATTGGTTTGCTGGCAATGGCGCTCTGCTCATGAGGTGCAAATCAAGTCATTATGCCATCCTATGTACCCATAGAGTGCGATCTGCCTTCCTGCATAAACCATGGCAGGCAGGGACTGCCGGCAATCAGCGCCCTTCCTGCTGAGATTTTAGAACGTCGCTCAGGCGATTCTTTTCGGCTGTGCAGGGCGCAGCCATCGATTAGACAGCTCAAACCATCCTGTCCACTATTTGATCCACGTGCCCCTTCGGGTTGGCGCCAGCAGTGGCTGGCGGCTTTGGATGGCCCCCAAACCCCAGGGTGGCAATAGCGCTCCCTGGGTATGTAGGTGATGTCCCAGCCCTACGCCTGTTTCGGGGTATCAGCCCAGAGCTGCGCCACCGACCGCGGTTCCTGCGGCGGAGGTGCCCACCTCCTCGTGCTTGGCACTGCTTCGCAGAAGCCAGAATGCATAGCCGTAACCTCTCCCCTGATCTGCGATTGACAGGGGTGTCATTTTCCCTTAACCCAGGGGGTCTCTGCCAGGCTAAAATAATGCGGAATCTCTTGTCGCGATGAAGTTTTCTTTTTACGCCCGTGATCGAAAAATTTGGTTGCCAGCGGTTGTAATCCTCGGTTTTTTTTGTTTTCACTGTAATCTTGATATTCATGCAGAGTGGAGTTGTTCCACCGCATCCCCAGGATCAATCGTTTGCGGCCACTGCTGATATACGAATTGGGCGGGCTAATGGCCACTGGGTTTTTCATTACCCTACCCTGGGTTACTCAGGAGGGATTACGTCCAGCCTGATTGCCGGTGCTTATAAGCTGATCGTGCCCACCGACGCTGGTAATCTTAATTGGCACATAAGAATCCTAGGCGCTTTGATGTGGCTGGGTAGCTCTCTTATGCTCATCCTGGGTTTTATCCCAACCCTGCCTGTCCGATTGTTGGCGGCTTTTCTGGTTGGAGCGTCTGGCTATCAGTTCATACAGCCCACCAGTGAGCTTTTTGCAGGCGGGCTTTTCTCTCTCTTTATTTTCTCGTCAGCCAAGCGCTGGCCCTATTGGCTGACAGCTTTATTCCTGGTGGCATTCGGACTGGCTAAGGTTGAAATGGTTGCAGCTGCAGTAGCCTCGGCTTTGGCCTGGTGGATCTGGGAGTGGAAAAAGAAGGGATCAAAGTCTTATCTCACCTTGGTCTGGACGGCTGTTTGGTTTGGCCTATTCCTCTTCCCTAGTTTTGTTGTGGCTGGTTCAGACCCTACTTCTTTGAGCAGAAGCTTCCTCTGTTTTAAGCTATCCTATGTTGACCTCTTGGGTCCTCATCAATTTACCGGGCCTTTGATGTCTGACGAGGCGATGAGTAGTCATGCCTTTGCGGATAAAGTGATGGATAGGAGGTTCCCTGGCGCTGATTCTGTTTGGCAGGTCATCGTTAGCTATCCCAAGCTTTACGCCGAGTATCTGGCTTTAGCGTCCGTAACCTCCATTCCAGTTGTGTTCAATGCGCTGAAGCTGATGCTTGTTCCGATGGCGTTGGTTCTTTTCCGCGGCAGAGAGCTTAAAGGGTTGGGCTTGCCACTCGTGCTATTGGTTGCCACGATCTTGCTTACTCTTGCCCCTGCCTTCATGTTGACCATTTTCCGTATCCGCTATTTCATCAAGTTTTGGCCCGCATTCTGTGTGCTGGCTGCTGCTGGCTGCGACCAGCTCACCTGGCACAGCAATCGCAAGGGCGTCGCTGCGACTCTCTGGATCTGCGGCCTCCTGACAATTGCTATTCAGCTCTATTATTTTCAGGATATGTGGCTGAACTCCCATTATCGCTGAGCTTTTGCGCGAAGCTGTCCTGCTGCATCGACTTTGGAGTGATCGATTTCTTTGGCGAGCAGCGCCCCCTCTGCCAACAAGGTTGACGCCTCTCCATCTCGACCATTTTCCCCACCAGGCGGCTTGGAGTCTGGGTACCCTTCCGCGAGTTCCGCTGTCCTTACCCCTCCCTGCGCTGCCTCTTGTAAAACCGCATCACCGCCAACGCCACGCTGCGGGAGTCATGGCGCAGGGTGGCGCTGGGGCGGGCGCCCTGCAGGGGGGCCAGCATCACCTCGTAGCCCTGGCTGCGCAGGGCGCGGGCATCGCAACTCACCGGTTCGGCGCCGCGCAGGCGGTAGTGCTGGATCAAGGCGGTGTCGTGCAGCCGCTCCTGGGCCAATACACAATCAAACAGGCGCTGCTCCACCCCCAGGCTGGCCAGTTGGGCCTCAATCGCCCGCAGGTGGCCAGCCACATCGAGCCCGTCGGTTTCACCGGGCTGGGTCATCAGGTTGCAGATGTAGAGCCTCGGCGCCCGGCTGCGGCTGATCGCGCTCACCAACTCCGGCACCAGTAGGTTGGGCAGCAGCGAGGTGTAGAGGCTGCCTGGCCCGAGCACGATCAAGTCGGCATTGGCAATCGCTTCTAGGGCCCGCGGCAGGGCCGGCGGCCGCTCCGGCGTGCAGCCCAGCCGCACGATCGGGCTGGTGGCCCTGCCGATCTGCGATTCGCCTTCGATCCGTTCGCCGTTTTCAAGTTCGGCCCAGAGCCTGACATCGGCATTGGTGGCGGGCACCACCTGGCCTTGCACCGCCAGCACGCGGCTACTGGCGGTAATCGCCGTTTCCAGGCTGCCGGTGATCGCCGTCAGCGCCGTTAAGAAGAGGTTGCCGAAGCTGTGGCCCTCCAGGCCGCTGCCGGTTTTGAAGCGGTATTGAAACAAGCGGGTGAGCAACGGCTCTTCGGTGGACAGGGCCGCCAGACAGTTGCGGATGTCGCCGGGGGGTTGGACGCCGAATTCGCGCCGCAACACGCCGCTGCTGCCGCCGTCATCGGCCACGGTCACGATGGCGGTGATGTTGCCGCTATAGCGCTTGAGGCCGCTTAACAACGTGGCCAGGCCCGTGCCGCCGCCGATCGCCACGATGCTGGGCCCCCGGTTGAGCCGCCGCTGGGCCACCAGGGCATCCACCAGCACGGTGTCCTTCTCGGGGGCGAGGGCCTGCTGGATCGTGCCGAAGCTGCGACTCTGGCCCAACCAGACCAGTCCGCCGCCGATCAGCAGCACCAACGGGCCGGTGATGCTCCGGGGCATCACCTGGGTGAGGCGGGCCAGCACCCATTTGATCGATTCGAGGCTCCAATAGATCGGCTGCAGATCGGCCCAGACCGCTGCCCCCAGCAGCGCCAGCAGCAGGCCAATGCCCGAGGTGAGCATCCAGCGCTTCACCACCAGACCTGGCTGCAACCAGCGCACCGCCCGCCGCGAGCGGGTGACGAGGTCTTGCTGGCGTAGGGCGCTTGGATCGCGCCAGTCCCGCCGCCGACGCCGGCCGGCAGGGCTGGGGTCGGGGGGAGCGTTGCCTCGGCGGGGCAAGGGGCTGGCGCCGCGGCGCTGCGGAAAGTCCCTGAACTGTACGGATGAATGGGTACGGTTGAAAGGACGGGACGAACCGACCGGGATCAACCGACCGGGAGGAACCGACCCGGATGAACGGGTACGGATGAACGGACAGGCATGAAAGCGGCAGGATGGGAAACACTTCCCTCACCTGCGCCAATCGCCGTGGTGCTTGCCCCTTCCCCTGCCGATCCCGTGGCCGAAATGCTGGCGGTGGGGGTGCGCTGGGGCGAGCGCACCGTGCTCGATCGGGTCAACCTTCGCCTCCAGGCCGGCGAGCGGCTGGTGGTGGTGGGACCTTCAGGAGCCGGAAAATCCACCATCCTGCGCCTGCTGGCGGGCCTGCAGCTGCCCAGCAGCGGCCAGCTCCGCATCCATGGCGAACCCCAGACCTACCTCCGCCTCGATCAGCGCCACCCCCCCGATGTGCGGCTGGTGTTCCAGAATCCAGCCCTGCTGGCCTCCCTCACCGTGCGGGAGAATGTGGGCTTCCTCCTCTATCGCTACAGCCGGCTGGGTGAGGCCCAGATCCGCGAGCGCGTTGCCCGTGCCCTTGAGGCGGTGGGTTTGCAGGGCATCGAAGATCGCCTCCCCGGCGAACTCAGTGGCGGCATGCAGAAACGGGTCAGCTTTGCCCGGGCCCTGATCGATGATCCCGTTGCCGGGGGGGGGCGCACCCCCCTGTTGCTCTTTGATGAACCCACCGCTGGCCTCGATCCGGTGGCCTGCACCCGGATCGAAAATCTGATTGTGCACAGCACCGAACTCACCAACGCCGCCGGGGTGGTGGTCAGCCACGTGATCAGCACGATCGAGCGCTGCGCCGAGCGGGTGATCCTGCTCTACGACGGTCAGTTTCGCTGGCAGGGCAGCTTGGCCGAGTTCCACACCAGCGATGATCCCTACGTGGTCCAATTCCGGAGCGGTAGCCTGCAGGGTCCAATGCAGCCCGCCGAGCTCTGAACCCCATGCGCCGCACTGTTCGGGAGGCGATGGTTGGGTTTTCGCTGCTGGCGGCCGTGGCCGCGGGCTTGGGCCTTTGGTTTTGGCTGAAGGGGATCTCCCTGGCCCGCAACACCTGGACCATCCAGGCCAGCTTCGCCGATGCCGCCGGCTTGGCCAGCCGTTCGCCGGTGGCCTACCGGGGCGTGCAGGTGGGCCGGGTCCGCAGCCTGCGGGTCACCGACCGGGAGGTGGTGGCCGACCTCGAGATCACCGATCCCAACCTTCGCCTTGTCCGGCCGGTGCTGGCCATGGTGGGGGCCAGTTCGCTGCTTGGGGGGGATGCGATGGTCTCGCTCCAGAGCGGCGGTCGTCCCCTCGCCCCCACCGGCCCGGGTCCCCTGGCCCCGGGTTGTGATGATCGCCGCCTGGTCTGTGACCGTGGCCGGGTGCGGGGTGGGGAGGCTCCCACCCTGGAAACAGTCACCGCCACCATGCAAAAGCTATTGGATCAGGCCGACCGCGATGGCCTGGTGTCGCGGATGGCGCGGGCCACCGACAGCTTCCAAAAAACCGCCGACGAAACCAGAAAGCTCTCCCGCCAGGGCCAGCTCTTCCTTGGCGATGCGGGCGTCTTGATTCGCGACCTCAACGGCGTGGTGGGCCAGACCGATCCGATCGTGCGCAACCTCAAGGCCGCCAGCCTTGATGCCCGCTCGGCCAGCCGCTCGGCCAAACAGCTGGCCGAGCGGCTCGACAATCCCCAGGCGGTCACCGATCTGCAGGTCACCTTGGCCCAGGCCCGGCGCCTCACCCAACGCTGGGAGGCGGTTGGCGGTGATGTCCAGAAGCTCACCGGCGATTCGGCCTTTCTCCATGGGATGCGCAGTGTCTCGGTGGGGCTGGGCCGCTTCTTTGACGATCTCTACCCCGCCGAGCGGCCCGCTGCCCCCGCCCCAGGCCAGCGCTTGCCCAGCCAGGCCCATCCAGCCGGCTCGGGCCAGGCCCATCCTGCTGGCTCGGGCCAGGCCGCCGACTCCACCAGGCCGGTGGGGCCGGCATCGTCCCTGCTGCCGCCGGTTTCGCCAGCCCACTCGCGCTGGCGTGATCCCTCCGACCGCTTTGCTCCTCGGATCAAGGCGCCGGCGATGCCGGTACCGGCCTACGGCTACGGCCCCCCAGCCCGCTGATCGCAGCGTTCACAGCCCCGCGATCGCCTCCAGGGCGATCGCGGCGATCGCTTGGTCGCTGGCCTTCGGCAGCTGCACATAGCGCCCGCCGGCCGCCTCGGCCAGCTCCTTGCCCATGCCGCTGCCGATGAACTTGCGCTCGGTGTCAATCACCAGCAGCTTGATGCCCAAGGCGCGGTAGCGGCTAGCCACCTGCTTCACCTCCTCCTTGAGGTCCACCGGTTCATCCCCCTCCAGTTCGGGCTGGCCGAGGGAGCGGCCCAGGGGCACGTTGCCGCGGCCATCGGTGATCGCCACCACCACCACCTGGCCCAGGTCGCCGGTGGCCAGGGCATTGGCCCCCACCCGGGCCGCCTGGGTGAGGCCGTGGGCCAGGGGGGAGCCGCCGCCGCAGGGCATCGCTTCCAGCCGACGCCGGGCGGCGGTGATCGAACGGGTGGGGGGCAGCAGCACCTCCGCCTGCTCGCCGCGGAAGGGAATCAGGGCCACTTCGTCGCGGTTTTCGTAGGCCTCGGTGAGCAGCCGGATCACGGCCCCCTTGGCGCTCTGCATGCGGTTGAGGGCCATCGAGCCGCTGGCATCGACCAGGAAGATCACCAAGGCGCCGGCCTTGCGTTGCAGTTGCTTGGCCCGCAGGTCACCGTCCTCCACGATCACCCGGCGTTGGGGCTGCCGCTCGCGGCGGGCCTTTTGGTAGGGCGCCGCCGCCCGCAGGGTGGCATCCACGGCGATGCGCCGCACGGGGCCCCGCGGCAGCATCGGCTTCACGTAGCGGCCGCGGCTATCGCTGAACACCACGGCGCGGCTGCCGCTGCCGCCGCTCTTGGCCTTGGCGGCGGAGAAGAGCAGCAGGTCGGGGTCGAGGGCGGTGGCCTCCGGATCGAGCAGGAACTCCTCGGGGATCGAGGCGGGGGGCTGGTCGTCCGGTTGGTCGTCGTCGTCCTGGTCGGTTTCGTCCTCGTCCCCATCGTTGTCGTTGTTGTCGTTGTTGTTGTTGTCTGGATCTTCTTGGTCGTCGGGGTCGGCGGGTTCGTTGGGTTCGTTCGGGGGCTGGTCGGCGGGGGGCTCGGGCGCCTGTTCGCCCTGGGGTGGCGGCGGCGGGGGTTGTAGCGGCTGGTTGGGATCGGGGGGCGGCAGCTGCAGGGCCCGCGGTGCGATCACCAGCCGGACGGCGACCTGGAGATCGTCGGCTTCCACCTGGTCGCGGCCGCTGAGGGCGGCGTGGGCCCGGGCCACCCGCACGGCGTAGAGCTCGGAGCGGTGGCCTTCGACGCCGCCCCGGATCGCTTCGTTCACCAGGTAGGTGATCTGGTCGCGGCTGATCTGCACATCGCCCAGCCACTGGCGCGCCAGCAGCAGTTGGGTGGCCAGGGCATCGGTGTCCTCCTGGTAGCGGACCCGGAAGGCCTCCACCGATTCGCCGTGGTCGAGGGCGGAGCGGGTGATCGCCACCCGCTGCTCGGTATCCAGCAGTTGGTTGGCCGAAAGGGCGATGGCGAAGCGATCGAGCAGGTGGTCGCGCACCGCCCCTTCCTCCGGGTTGTAGGTGGCGATCAGCAGGCAGCGGCAGGGGTGGGACAGGCTCAGCCCTTCGCGTTCGATCCGGTTTTCGCCGCAGCCCACCGCCGCCAGCAGCAGGTTGGTGATCTGGTCGTCGAGCAGGTTGAGTTCATCGATGTAGAGCACTCCCCGGTGGGCTTCCGCCAGCAGGCCGGGCTGGAAGATCGCTGCTCCGGCGCCCAGGGAGGCGGCCACATCCACCGAACCCAGCAGGCGATCTTCGCTGACCCCGAGCGGCACCTGCACGAAGGGGGCCGGTTCGACCCGCGTCGGCAGCAGGGCTGAGCGGTCGGCGCCGCTGGCATCACCGCCCAGCTCACTGATGCGGCGGCGGGTGGCGCTGTCCCAATCGTCCGGGCGGGTGGGATCGCAATGCAGGGCGCTGCCGCCGCCGAGGTCCAGGCTGTCGATCGGCGGCAGCAGGGCATGCAGGCCCCGGGCCAACACCGATTTTCCCGTACCGCGGCCGCCGGCGATCACCACCCCACCCAGGCCTGGATCCACGGCGGCGAGCAGCAGGGCCAGCTTGAGGCTGCCGTGGCCGGTGATCGCCGCCAGCGGAAAGGCGCGGGCGGCCTGGCTGGATGAACCCTGGGGCCGGGCGGATCCGGCGCTGCTGCCGGCGTCGCGGCCGGTGGTGCTGGCGGCCATGGGGGACAGAGGTCTGCGGTTGTAGGTTGCTGAAAGCTAGAAGGTGGCCGTGGAGCCAAGTGCGGTGATCTGGGTCCTTGACGACGATGAGCGGTTCTGTGCGCTGTTGTTGTCTCGGTTTCATTCGCTTGGGTGGCAGAGCAAGATTTTTCACCAATCCCGCGCTTTACTCACGGCCCTGGCTACCGAAACCCCCGGCTTGCTGGTGCTCGATGAGATGCTGCCGGAGCGCCGCGGCGGCGATATGCTCGCTGCCCTGCGTCTGCAGGGCCATGCTTTTCCAGTCTTGATGCTGTCGGCGATGCGATCGCCGCGCGATCGGATCGCCGGCCTTGAGGCTGGCGCCGATGACTATCTGGGAAAACCCTTTGAGTTTCGCGAATTGCAGTTGCGGATCGAGCGTTTGCTGGCCGCCAGCAGCGCGCCCGGAGTTCACCAAGTGTCCCCACCGGCCCAGGAATGCTACGCGATTGAAACGCTCCATTTCGATGTGCAGCAGGCCCAAATCCTGAGCCCCAATGGCAGCATCACCCGCCTCAGCCGCGGCGACGCCGCCCTGTTGCAAGCCCTCTGCCGCCGACCCTCGGAGGTGATCGGCCGCCAGACACTGGCTCGGATCTCCGGCAGTTTGGTGGATGTGAGCCAGAGCCGCAGCATCGATGTGCGGATTGGCCGCCTGCGCCGGCTGCTGAATGATCTTCTGGCTGGCCGCTTCGATGCGATTGAGTCCTGCCGGGGGCAGGGCTATCGCATCGTGCCTGAGGTGCAGCTGATTGAGCCGCCGTCGGGCGACTGACACGATGCTGCCGCAGTCGCGATTGGATCGCTGGGATTGGATCCGCCTGCTCGTGTCGGTTCTGGCTGGCACGGCGCTGAGCTTTCTGCTGCTTTTGCTGTTGCTGAACACGCTGTTGGAGCCCCAGTTGGTAGCTGAAAGTGTGCTTCGCATCAGCCGAGATGTTCAGCTGGTGGAGGAAGTGCTGACGCGGATGCCTGTGGATCAGCTTCCCGATGGGGTGCTGGTACGGGAGCGATTGCCATATCCTGAAAGTGAACCGCAAAAAACCGCAGAATTTGATCTGCAGGTGGTTAAGGGGCTGGAGCTTCGCCAAGGACTCGCGCGTGAGATTCGCCGCGACCGTGCACCCCTGGAGGATCCCTTGGGTGGTTACTGGATTCGGCTCCAGTTGCAAAATAGCGCCAAGACCTACTGGCTCTATCGACCCGAGCGCCTCAGCAGCCTCAGTGTTTGGTACCTGCCGTTTGCGCGAACCGTGGCGCTGTTGATCGGTGTGATTCTTGGCATTATCGGTTTTCTGAGGATGTATGTGGAGTCGCCTTTTGTTCGGGTGATGAAGGCGATACCCGATACTGAAATGGCCCCGCTTTCGTTGCTGCCAGAGCAGGGGATTGCGCCGTTGCGGCTGCTCACTCTGCGAGTCAATAGACTGCTTGAGCGCCTTAATGCCGTGGCTAGTGATCGGCGGCTGTTGCTGCGCGGCCTGGCCCATGATTTTGGCGGACCCCAGGCGCGGCTGATGTTGCAGGCCGAGGCCCTTCGGACCCAACTGGAGGGGGCACCCAGGGAGATTGCCGATTCCATCCTCGAGGAGCTGCGCCAGTTGGCGGCGATCACCGCCCAGCTTGGCTTGCTTGCCGACCAAGAGATCCCCACTGAGATCCATGAGCCCATTATCCTCGACGATTTTTGCAGACGTCTGATTTCCAGTTATCCCAATAGCCACGATCTGAACCTTGATGTTCCTAGGCTATTTATATTGATTGATCTGGCTGGATTGGAGCGGAGTCTGTGTAATCTGATTGATAATGCCCTCGAATATGGCCGTCCTCCTGTGGTTCTCTGCGCTGTTCGTCAGCAATCGATGCTGCGTATTTGGGTGGATGACCATGGCGGCGGATTTCGCAGCTCCACCTTGATGACGATGCCGCTGCAGCCGCGGGCCGATGATCGGCAGCGCAATCGCCACCAGGGCCTGGGACTGGTTTTGGTGGATCGCTTCTGCCGCAGGCAGGGCGGGCGGTTGGTACTCAACCGGCTCGAATCTGGCGGCCTTCGAGCTGAGATGCTGTTGATGCCGACCCCGGGCAATCCTCTCTTCCAAGCCCTATGAAGATTCTTCTAAGTTCTATGAAGACACTTCCAAGTTCTACGCAAAAGACTTCTAGGCGGCTGTTGGCGTGGCCGAAGGGCCAGCGGTTTGGCCACGATCGGGTGAAGCGCTTCAGCCTGCCGTTGCTGCTGGCCCTGGGACCCTTCCTGCTGATCGGGCCCGCCCCCGCCGCCGACCTGCAGCTCCACTGCGCTGGCACCCTGCTGGAGGCCCGCGGCAGCGCAGAGCGGCAACGGCCTGTGATCCGGATCGCTTTCTCGCTCAGCCTGGAGGCGGACGATCCGATCGCCGACGGGGCTTTGGAGGTGTTGCAGGCACGCTTGGCTGCGGTCCGCAGCAAGTTGCGGCAACTCGGAGTCGAGGATCTTCAGGTGGGATCGCCGGCCACCTGGATGCGGCCGGCCGTGGCGCCCAAGCCGGCGGCGGTTCAGGCCAGCTTGTCGGTGAGCGGCCGGCTGGCGGCCGGCCAACTCCAGGGCCTGATTCGCCGCGTCGGTTCCCTGCCCGGGGTGCGGCTGGCTCCGGTGACGCCGGAGGCGGATCCGGCCGCAGCCGAGGTTTCCCGTCAGGTCCTGCTGGCGGCTGCCTACCGCGATGCTGAGGCCCAAGTGCGCCCCCTAGCCCTGCTGATTGGCCGGCCCCATCTGATTCCACTCCAGATCCAGCTGGAAGGGGGAGGGCCGGTGATGGCGCGGTTTGCTGGGGCTGCTGCGGCTCCGCCCCCCTTTTCTGCAGCCGAATTGCCTCCACCGATGGATCGGCTGGGCTTGCAAGTGCAGTTTTGCGCGGTGCCCCACCGCCGCTGAACTGCTGCTGCTGGCTGGGCAGCACCGCCATCAGACCATTAGCAGCCAAAGGCCCTTGCAGCCGATATGGAGGGCCTGGTCGGTGCCGAGGTTGATCATGGCCCGCGATTTGCAGCAATCAATCACGAAGTGGCTTGCGAATTCAGCCAATCCCAGCCAGGCATTGCCACAGAGAAGGGCCACGGCGAGGGCATGGGTGCCGGCATGGCCAGCCATCCAGTAGGGCCAAGCCATCCCTTCCACGCAGGATCCTAGGACTTTCCCCTTGGCGATGGTGTTGTTCTGCAGCGGGAAGTCGCAGAGGCAATGGGCAAAGCACAGGACTAGAAACAATGAGATACCGCTGAATCCGAAAAGGACCATGGGCAGGCTTGCGGTTGATATGATTGTTATTGGCTAAAGTATACAGTACTCCCTTGTGGCGAGGCTAGGTGCTCCATGGGGAGCTTAACGCTAAGCCTGGGTTTGTTGATTTTTTTGCGCTTTTTTGCTACAAGCAATTCTAGGGGTGATGGGGGTGGTCGCTGTATTCCGGTGCGGGGGGGGGTGCGCGGCAGATTGCAGTATCCCGATCGGCCGTTGCTTGGGCGTTGCTTGGCGTTGCGATGGCGGCTGCTATCTCTCTGGGCCTTATTCCTGTAGGTAGGTTGTTTGGCGTAGGCTTGTCTCGAGGTGATCCATCAGCCGGCGTGCTTCGCTGATCCGCAGGCCACCCCTTTGAATCGCCGCTTCGCTGGCGATCCGCAGTCGCTCCAGCAACTGGCTGGGATCATGTTCCATGGCCTCGAGCACTTCGGCGTTGGTGTCGCCCCGCACCACGTGGTCCACCAGATAGCCGCCGCCGGGGGCGAGGCGGATGTGCACGGCGTTGGTACTGCCGAATAGGTTGTGGAGGTTGCCCATCACCTCCTGATAGGCCCCAGCGAGAAACATGCCGATCAGGTAAGGCTCGCCTGGGCGAAATTCATGGAGCTCCAGCAGGGGTTTGACCTGGCCCGCATCGATGAAGCGGGCCAACTTGCCATCGGAGTCGCAGGTGAGATCGGCGAAGTGGCCGAGCTGGGTGGGTCGCTCAGCGAGGCGATGGATCGGCATCAACGGGAACAGCTGCTCGATCGCCCAGGTATCTGGCGCTGAGCGGAACACCGATAGATTGGCGTAGTAGGTGTCGGCCAAGGCGGATCCCAGGGCCTTGAGATCTTCCGGCACGCTGCCGTTGCGGGGTAGCCGCGCCACGATCGCCTCAATGCAGGCCCGGGTGAGCTGTTCGGCCGTTGCCCGTTCTGGCAGGCCCATGTAGCCCAGCCGGAAGGCGGCCAAGGCGTCGTCCCTGAACTTGATGGCGTCATTCCAGGCCTCTTGAAGTCTGGACAGATCGGCTTCGGCCCCGGCCCCGATCGCCTCGATCAGCGTCAAGGTTTCCCGCAGATTGCGCACGATCAGGGCTTCGCCCGTCGCCGCCTGCTGCCCTGCGCCTGGCACGGCAGCGGTGCCCAACACGTTGAACACCAACACAGAGAAGTGGCTGGCGATGGCGCGACCGCTCTCGCTCACCAAGGTGGGTACCGCCACCCCATGGGATTCACAGCACTCCCGCACGGTGGCTACCACATCGTTGGCGTAATTCTGCAGGGAGTAGTTGGTGGAGGCGCCGCTGGCCGTGCGGCTGCCGTCGTAATCAACCCCGAGGCCACCCCCCACATCCAGGTAGCCCATCGGGGCCCCCAACTTGCAGAGTTCCACATAGATCTGGCCCGCCTCCTGCAGGGCGTCCTTGAGCACGGCGATATCGTTGATCTGGCTGCCGACATGGAAATGGAGCAGCCGCAGGTCCGCCAGCAGGTTGGCACTGTTGAGGGCCTCGACGGTGGCCAGCAGATCGGGGATCGACAGGCCAAATTTGGCCTTATCCCCCACCGAACTGCCCCAGCGGCCGGTGCTGCGGCTGGCGAGCTTGGCGCGCACGCCGATGAAGGGGGCGGCGCCAAGATCTTGGCTAGCGGCGATGATGCGCTCCACCTCGTCGGCCTGCTCGATCACCACCACCGGCTGGCGGCCAAGGCGGCGGGCCAAAATTGCGGTTTCGATGTAGCGGCGATCCTTGTAGCCGTTGCAGATCAGCAGGGCCTCGGGGTCGTCGAGCAGCGAAAGAGCAATCAATAGCTCGGCCTTGCTGCCGGCCTCCAGGCCGAAATGCCAGCGCCGCCCGCTCTCCACCAGCTGCTCCACCACGTGGCGCTGCTGGTTGCACTTCACCGGAAACACGCCCTGGTAGCGGCCGCGGTAGCCGTATTGGGCGATCGCCCGCTCGAAGGCGGCATGGAGCCGCTCCAGCCGGTCTTCGAGGATGTCGTCGAAGCGGATCAGCAGCGGCAGGCCCAGGTTGCGCCCCTGCAGCTCCCCCACCAGCTCGACTAGATCCAGCGAACCGCCGCGATCGCCGCGGGGTTGCACGATCACGTGGCCCCGCTCGTTGACGGCGAAATAGGGCTCGCCCCAGCGGTCGACGCCGTAGAGGGCGGCGCCATCGGCGGCGGTCCAGGCCGGGTTCGCAGTGGGGGCGGGGCTGGAGCCGGGCTGGTCGTTGCCGGCATTGGGGACGGCCGTGGCGCCGGAGGGGTTGGCGAGCACCATGGGGCCCGGGGGAGGTGGCATTGGTGTGGAGTTGAATCTAGGGGTTCCGTTCCAGCCGCAGGCTGCGGGCAGGCACCGCTCAAGCCAGGGCCGTTGCCCCCAGGGGGGAGGGGTCAGCGGCAAGCCAGCTTGCGCTCTCTGAACGGCCGATTGCCCCAGCGCCGAGGCGGTGCTGGCCGAGCTGGGGGGCTTCGGCGAGGACGCTCCGATGCGCACCTGGATCCGCCTTGGGATTCGCTTCGGTACCTTTCCTGGTGGCCTGCTGATCCGGCCGGTGGAGCCGCGCCTCACCCTGGCGGAGCGCCTGGCTGCCGACGCACCCATGGAAGGCGAAGCCACCGAACTGGACCGACTTGGTCATGCTGATCGCATCGATCCGATGGATCGTGTTGCCATGATCAGCGCATGATTAGCCCATGATTAGCGAAGCCACGGCCGTCAGCTTCCGCCAAAATCTGGGCGACATGCTCAACCAAGTGCAGTACCGCCACGACAGCATCGTGATCAAGCGGGATGGCAAGCCCGTGGCCGCCTTGGTGGATGCCCGCTTGTTTGAGCGGATCCGCCGGCTGCAGGCGCGTTTCGACGGGCTGTGCGAGCGCATCGAGTCGGGCTATGCCGAGGTTCCAGAAGCCGAGCCTCTGGCCGAGATTGACGCCGCCGTGGTGGCCAGCCGTGCCGGGCGCTTCGGGGCGCTGGCGGCGCTGCGGCTTGGCTTGGCCCAGACCCTGGTGACTGGCGACAAGGCCCTGCTGACCCTGCGGGATCGCTATCCCATCCGCACCCCCGCAGACTTCTGGGCGGTGCATGGCGGTCTCTGAACGTGCCCCAGGGAGGCTGCGTCGCAACGCCAGCCACCCAGCGGCTCAGGCCAACTCCAGGCCCAGATGCTCCACGTAGGGCTGGAAGTCCCGGTCGCTGAACAGCAGCGGCAGGTTGGCCGCGATGCAGGCCGTGGCGATGATCCCGTCAATCGTCTTGCGCACGGTGATCCCCTTGCGGCGCAGCTGCCGGTAGTTCTCCGCTGCCTTCCAGGCGTTGCTGCCGCCGAGCATCGGCAGCAGGGCCAGGGAGCGGAACAGCTGCCGGGCGGTGGCGACATCCTGGTCGGTGCGGAACCCTTGCATCACCTCCACCAGGATGAGGTCGCCGATCGCCAGCGGCGTCACCCCGAGCAACCCATCCAGCCGCTCCACCTCTGGGGTGCTCACCCCATGGAAGAAGTCGATCCAGACCGAGGAGTCGACAACGATCACGCCTGCCGCTCGCCAAT
>CAIOGZ010000074.1 GCA_903858015.1 uncultured cyanobacterium | reverse complement strand
TGGCCCAGGGCGCCGGCCATCTCCACCCCCAGCAGCAGTTCCTGCTCGGCGGCCAGGCCTTGCTGGCTGAGCCGGCCCGCAGCCGCCAGCACGGTCGCGCTGCTGCCGCCGTCCCACTGGAGCAGCGCCAGGGTGTGGAGGCCATCGCCGCTGGTTTCGATCGCCGTGCGCAGCAGCGATTGCACCTGGCTTTGATGGGCCGCCACCTGCTCCTGAAGGGTCTGGAGGTGAGTGCTGCTGATCCGCTTGGCCAGGTCCGGCTGCAGGGTGATCAGCAACCAGGCGGTGTAGAGCACCAGCCCCAGCAGCACAATGCGCGAGAGGCGATAGAGCAGCTGCCACGGGTTGCGGGCATCGAGGACATCGCCGACGGCCTTTTGGAGGGCATCGCTGGTGGCCCGGGTGAACACCTCCACCCGCTCCGCCAGCCCTTTGTTGAGGTCAGCCATCGTGATTAGGCGGAGAGTTCGTAGACCTGGCCGGTGAGCCGATCCAGGTAAAAGTCGCCAACCGCTGGTGGTGGCTGCAATGGGGCCGCTGCCCCGGTCGGTGGGGCGCCATTGCCCGAATACCAGCGGGTGGCGCGGCTACCGACACCTGATTCCTGCACCACCGCCAGGGCCGGTTCGCCGCTGCTGGGGTCCGGCAGGAAACCCAGGCCGCCATTGGGATGGAGGCGCAGGCGCCAGACCACCGCATGGCGGCCGTCGTAGGGCTCGCCGGTGATGCCGCCGCTGGGGATCAGCGGCTGGATGGTGCCGCTGCTGCTGGCACCGCCGCCATCGCGGTGGCCGGTCAGCTGTTGGGGCGGCACTGGGCAGCCCACCAGGGCGACGGGCAGGGTGGCGATCAGCATCCCCAGCTGCACCTGCACGGTCACATCGGCCCGCTGGGCGTAGACGTGCCGCAGCCGCGGTGCGGTGCGGGAGGTGGCGGGCCAGGGCAGCAGATCGCTGCTGCCATCCCCCCAGATCACGGAGATCGGGGCGGTGATGCTCTGGCGCGGGTTGATCAGCAGCTCGATGGCGGCTGAGGCGATCGGTTCATTCCAGCGGCGATCGGCCGGCAGCCAGAACAGCTCCAGGTCGTTCGCGGGCACCGGGCCCTTGCGGTAGCCGAGTTCTTCCCAGCGGCCGAACTCCATCGGCAGCACCCATTGCTCGGTGCCGGGGCAGCCGAGTGGGGGGAGCAGCCGCACCCGTGCCCCGCCCACCGTGGAGGGTTGTTCGGGCAGCGGGTAGGGCATGGCTGGGGATCAGATCAACGGGTCAGAGAAGAGGTCATCGGGCAAGGCGCCCAGTGGAACCTCGGCTGTGGACTCGGGATCGGGCGCCTCGATCGCTGCAGCAGGAAGCTCGCCTTGCTGCGCCGGTTCGCTGTTGGGCTCAGGGCCGATGGCATCGCTGCCGTCGTTGCTGTTGTCGTTGATCGTGCTGGCGCCGGTGTCAGCAGGTGCCTCGGGCTGGGCCTCGTCTTTGCGGCGCCTGCCACGCCGGCCGCGAGTTGATGCAGGTTTTGCATCGTCCTGGTCAGGGAGCTCGCCTGCGGCCCCGGCAATGGATGCCGGCGGCTCAGCTGCGGCGATCCCATCTGAGGGGGCCTCGGCCCCAGCAACCCGCCAGCCGAGCCCCAGCCAGCCCGGCAGATGCACCGGCCAGACGTAGCGCTCCTGGTTGCCCTGCTGAATGCGCAGCATCCCGGCGGGGAGGGGCCCCTGGGCGATGAGCCCCTGGCTCTGGGGCCCAGTCATGGGTGGCTGGCTCATGGTCAGGCCGGCAGGGTGGCGGTCAGGCCGACGACCATTCCCTGAGGGGTCGAGGGGGTGACAACGGCCTTGGCAAAGCAGAGCGCCGGCAGGTCGGCGTTATCCGCATCAG
>CAIOGZ010000073.1 GCA_903858015.1 uncultured cyanobacterium | reverse complement strand
CGCGTGGTGGAAACTGCCTGAACCTCTTTGCAGGGACTGCTGTGAGCGAAATCCGTGGAAAATCTGCTCATTGTCGTCTCACTGAGGAGAATGAGATTAGATTCTTTGGATAAAGCCGTCTTGATCAGAGGTTCCCTAAAGCAGCCAAGGAGACAAGCATGGTAGCTGACACTCTTGGTACTAGGGACATAGAGCATAAACTTGTGATTGACTCCTGCTATTGGCGCAATGCCAGTAACCATTGTTCTCTCATCTGTATTTCGACAAACATCCCGCCAGCCCATCACCCACTGCCGATCCCATCCTTTCGCCAGGAGCTGATCCTGCACCGCGCCGCGTTCCACCCAATATCGAGGTGTGATTTGAAAGCTGGGATCCTGTTTTTCAGCCTGCGTCACATCTCGGCAGGTTGCTTTGCTCTCGTAAGTAGCCCATCGATGGTCATAGTGGTGGATCAGCTTGGCTTCGTAGAGGGGCAGTCGATCGGGCGCCGCCTCGTCGAAGAACAGATTACTGTCGTTTGACATGTGGAATATCGTCATGAACTTGATGCCCCAGGGATTGCCTCGCTCCCCAAGAGCCTCGTCGACCAATACTGGTACACGGCTGTAGATCTTCTTGGTAAGCTCCGCATCCATCTGGCTGCGGAACACTGGACAGGTACGGGTGTTGGGGTTCAGAAGAGAGAAATCGTCGCTCTCAAGGGTGAAATGTCGACGGTGATCCGCGAGCTCAGGTACTTGTAGGGCAAAGAAGACAAAATCAGTCTTTTCCGCTTGCCCGAGCGTGATCAAGCAGAACTTGAAGCGCTGGTGGCCGATTTCAGAGAACAATCCAGGCCCTGTTCGGAAGTCGTAAAGACTGATCAGCCTGTTGCCACTGGAAATCGCATCGAAATACGCCTTGGTGCTGTTGTCTGTGGCTATCCCCGTAGGCACGATCAGCCCTGCCCGGCCACCTGGGCCAATCAGGTTCAGAAACAGCTCTGCGAACAGCGCATAGGTGTTCAGATCACCCACCGCAGTGAGTCCAAATCGCCCGCTGCCACGGACGAACTCGCCGCTGCCTTCTGACTCCCGCTTGGCGAGCTCAAACTCCTGCACCAGTCGCTGATCCACCACCGAGGCCTCTGGTGCTCTCAGGGCCTGGATCAGCCGCTCCCGTGCGGCCTTGTTTGGCGCCGTGGAAATGGTCTCTGAACGCGCCGCGAAGAACTCCTTCTCCTGCAGCTTGATCCGCTCCCAGGGCGGGTTGCCCAGCAGGCAATCAAAGCCTCCAGCGCGCATTACATCCGGAAAGGCCAGATGCCAGTGCAGGAAGCGAAAGTCGTCCGCTGCCCTGGCAACAGCTTCCGCCATCGGGCCTGAAAGCTCTGCTCCTCGCTGGATGGCATCCAGGTTCTGAGACACGGGAACGAGTTGCTCCTTGCCTTCCTGCTTGGGCAGGAAGAAGGCGGCGGTGTAAGCATCGGCCCTCTGCAGCTCCTGGCGGATGGCTGGATCGTTGCGCCAGGCCTGATAGGCCCGTTCTTTGCGGCGCACCGCCGCCAGATCGTTTTCCTCGATTGCCTCGAAACCCGCGGCGCTCGGCAGCGCCTGGGTCATCGCATTGGCAGTGAAGAGATCCGCCTGGCCCTTCACCACAAACGTCTGATTGGTCTTCTTCAGGCTGGTGCAGACCTTCTTGTCGTCGCCGGTGAGGGGCTTGTAGGCGCCATCGGGGATGCCGTCCTCCAGCGCCTGGGGGTCGAACACCCCCACCAGCGAATCGCCGCACTGGATGTGGGCATCAAGAAAGCTCAGTGGCTTGCCCGGCTCAATAGCCTCCATCCACAGGGCCACCTTGCACAGCTCCACCGCCATCGGGTTCTTGTCGACTCCGTAGATGCACTTGGCCACCACCTCGCGCAGGCAGTGGCGCCGGAGGTCTTCGCTGGGTTCGTCATCCCCGGCCTCCACCCGCGCCAGCTCCAGCGCCAGCCGCCGTGCCGCCGCCAGCAGGAAATGGCCGCTGCCGCAGGCGGGATCAAGGACCCGGATCGCCAGCAGGGCTTCCCTCTTTTCCTGCTGTGTGGTGGCCTTGCTGAGCCGATCGTGGATAACCGGCAGCAGGGCAGACAGGATCAACAGCCTTACCAGATCTTCCGGGGTGTAATAGCTGCCGCTGGTCTTGCGTTCGCTGCCGGCCACTCCGCCGAGGGAGAAGCGCAGGGTGGCGCCGCTGCCATTGATCTGCGGATGCAACTCCAGCAGGCTTTCGTACACACTGCCGAATTCCTCCGTATTCAGCGCCTGGTAGTTGATGCGGGTGCGGCTCTGGGACTGTTCGTCGTAGAACCAGCCGATCGCCCGCACCGCTTCCAGCAGCGCCGCGTTGCTGAGTTGCGCCGTGTCGAGATCGGGGCAGCGATCCTTTTCAAAGAGGCCCCCCAGCGCCGGCAGCCCGAGGCTGGAGCCCTCCGGGTTCCGGAGCTGCTCGAACACCAGTTTCTGCACCAGCCACAGATCACCGTGCAGCTGCTCATGCGCTCCGCTCCTGATTGCCAGATCGCGCAGCCGGCTGAGGCTGTAGCCCTCCTGGTAGATCTGCCGTAGTTCCAGCGGCACGTCTGCGGCAAACAACAGGTTGCGGTCTTCCGCCACGCACAGGAACAGCAGCCGGTACACCAGCCGCAGCAGCTGCCGGAAGAAGGCTTGGGTGCTCAGCTCACCGCTCTGCAACCTGGCCACCAGCTCGCCATTGGCCGGGTGCTGCAGCATCCCCTGGCCCACCGCCTCCAGGGCAGCCTGCACGCCATCGCGCAGCTTGTTGAGCGCGCGCTCGCCGCTCTGCTGCCCTTCCTGCTTCCAGCCATCCAGCACGCAGCTGCCGTCGTCACGGCGCTGGAAGCGGCTGGCGTGCAGCAGCAGCCACACCACCGCAAACTCATCAAACAGCCCGCCTTCAAAGATCTGATCCAGCGCTACGGCCACATAGGCCGGCTTCACCAATGCGGGGTTGTCGTGCAGAAGCCGCAGGCTGGTGCCGTTGCAGAGCAGACCCCAGTTGGAGTTGTCGTCGGCATTGAGGCACTCCTGCAGGCAGCTGTGGGGTGAACGGCGGCGGCCGTCTTGCCCGAATTGCCGGTGCCCCTTATCCAGCTCGTCGTTGCCCAGGCTGGTTAACACCAGCGGCACCTCCCCTGAGAAAGCCTGGTGTGTGATTGGGAAGATGGCCTCTGCGATCTGGCGGGGCGGGCAGGGCCCGAGGTCGGCCCAGCCGAACACCTGCTCCAGCAGCCGCTGGCTGAACCACGCCGCATAGGGCATGGCTTCCCCCCGCCGGCGCAGCTCCTGGGCTTCCTGCCAGAGCGCCTTGGCGCGGTTCCAAGACTGATCCACCGCCACCTGTAGCCGCTGGTTCTTCTGCAGGCCGTAGTCGCTGGCCTTCTGCTGCGGTGCCTGCTGCAGCGCGATCTGCTCGATCAAGGAAGCCGGCAGCAGCCCACCCACCAGCTGGATGGCGTTGAACTGCAGGGTGGCGGAACGGCGGCGGCTCATGGCTACAGCTGGGGTGCCGGCAACAGCACGAACAGGCCGATTACATCCACTGGCAGGCTGGGTTCACAGCGAAAGCGCATCCGCAGAGCCCCGCCCGTGCCCACTGCCGCCTGACGGACCCGGCGGTGATCGTCTTCTGCCTGGGTGGCGCGATCCAAGGCCAGGGTGCGCAGGTCAACGTCCAGGCCCGGCAGCTGCTGGAGAGCCCGCTCCAGTTCCATCTGTCGCTGGCCCGGTTGCACATTGCCCACAGCGGGCTGCTGGAGCAGGGCCAGGGCCTCTGCCTCCGCCAGCACCCGCAGCCCAGCGGCCGCGCAGTGCACGGTGAGGCATTCCTCCACCAGCAGCGGCGGCATCGCTTCAAAGCCGGCGTCGGTACGGCGCTCCTGGTTGATCTGGTGCCGCAGGCGCAACAACAACAAAGTGGTGCGCTCCTTCACCCCATTGGTGCGGATCACGGCGCTGCGGGCCGCAAGTTCCGGTTCTTCTCCGCTCAGGGCACGCTCGGCCACAAACTCCGCCAGCTCCACCACCAGTGGATGGGAGCGGCTGAGCAGCTGGGCGCCATCACGGCAGGGCGGGCTGGTGCAGAGGCTCAGCCGCCCCTCCAGGCCCTGGCTCTCCAGCCGTTCCCGCAAGGCGCGTCGCTCAGGCGGAATCTCGGCCAGGTTGAACAGCCATGCCCCACCAGTCGCTGCTGGTGCCGGTAGCCGCAGGCGCGCGCAGGCCTCCACCAGCAGCCGTTCCACAGCGGCGTGATCGCCCAGGGCTTCCTTGCTGCGCTGCCACTCCGGCAGCACCTCCTCTGGTTTGAGGCGCCGCTGGGCAAAGATCGTCTGCGTGCGCTTGGCGTTCTCCTTGGCGCTCTGCCACTGCTGATCGAGGCTGGCCTCCCAGCCCACCAGCGGCAGCACCTCGGGCATGCCCGGGGGCGTAGCCAGCCCCAGATCCAGGCCCAGCTGCTGCACTGACTCCCCCAGCACATCGGCGAGCACCGCCTGGGTGATCGAGTTCATGTCGCCCGGCACCGGCACGCTCACGCCCAGTTCCTTGCGGATCACCTTCTCTTTGTTGAGGATCACTGCCAGCACCCGCTCATCCACCGGGTTGCGGCGATTGGGGTCTTTGCAGGCCCCATGCAGCATCAGGGCCCGCACGGTGTTTCGGGCCTGGCCAAAGCGATCGACTCGGCCTTCGCGCTGCTCATGGCGCGTTGGGTTCCAGCAGAGGTCGTAGTGGATCACCGCATCGAAACTGCGCTGCAGGTCGATCCCCTCCGAGAGGCAATCGGTGGCCACCAACACCGGTGTTTTGGGTTTCTCCGGATCAAAGGCCTCCGCCTCCAGCGCCGCAATCCGCTCCACCCGCTCCTCGGGCGGCAGCTCACCGGTGATCGCCCGAACTACGGTGCTGCGCTTGGGCAGGGCTGCGGCGAGCTCTTCTGCCAGGTAATGGGCAGTGGGGCGGAAGCGGCAGAAGATCACCGGCCGGTAGCCCTCGCCCAGCAGCTCCTGCACCTGCCGCACCAACTGCTTCAGCTTGGGGTCTTTGCTGGGGCCCCGCAGCCCCTCGGCCTTTTCGATCAACTCTTCCAGATGGGCGCGATCGGCCTCCACCGCCAGGTCCCCGCCGGGGGCGGACTCCTCTTCTGACATGGCCTCATCCAGGCCATCGAGCACCCCCTGGCTGGCGAGGGCCTCCAGCTCGCTGAGCTGCTGCTCTTCACTGAGACCCTGCCCGTTGCCCTGCTCCAGGCCGGCCAGCTTGGTGCGCAGCGAAACGGCCGCCGCCGCTGGGCTGCTGCTGATGCAACGCAACAACGCCAACGCCGCCCACCAGCTCATCCGCTGCCGCAGCCGGCTCTGACCGGCGCTGCGTTTGATCAGCGTGCGGGCGTACTCGAGCACGTCGTGGAACAGTGCACCCCAGGCGCCGGTGAGCTCATAGGTGGCCTCGCGGGTTTCGCGGTCGGGGAAGTCGGAGCCGTCACTGCCCCACTCCGCCCGGATGTCCTGGCGCCGCCGCTGCACGAAGTGATCCCCCAGCTCATCCCGCAGGGCATCGCGCCGTGAACCCTCGGGCATCGTGCCCAGCTCGCCAAATTTTGAATCCAGCAGGCCTAGCAGGTGGTTGAAGCCCTCGCTGTCCCCGCTGTGGGGGGTGGCGGTGAGCAACACCACATGGCGATCGGGCCGTGCCGCCAACCCCCGCAGCAGCTCATAGCGCTGGTGGCGGCCCCGCCCCTTGCCGGCCGTGCAGGTGTGGGCCTCATCAACGATCACAAAGTCGCCGCAGCCGCGGATAAAGCCATCGCGGTAGTCATCACGCTTGATGTAATCAAGGCTCACCACGGTGAACGGGTAGGACTCAAACAGCGAGTGGCCCACCGGCAGGTCCTTGCTCAGCCTCCCCACGGTTCCGGGCCGCACCACTTCCGCGTCCAGCTGGAACTGCTGGGCCATGTCGCTGCGCCACTTCTCACATAGGTGCGGTGGGCAGATCACAGTGATCGTACGGATCTCACCGCGGTCGAGCAGCTCGCGGGCGATCAGCAGCGCCTCCACCGTCTTGCCCAGGCCCACCTCATCGGCGATCAGCAGCCGCGTGACGCGCTGCTTGAGCGCCATCAGCAGCGGCACCAGCTGGTAAGCGCGCGGTTCCAGGGCCAGGTTGCCGAGGCTGCGGAATGGCCCGGCTCCGGCGCGGAGCTTGAGCAGCAGGGCATCGCGCATCAGCAGGGCCGAGCTCTGCGAACCGCTCTGGCAGGCATCTGGCCAGGGGAAGGTTGCTGGTGTGACCTGGTGCCCTTCCAGCGGTAGGAAGAGGGTGGCGATCTGTTGGTCGCCGCCGCCCAGGGGCCGCAGTTTGAGGGTGTTGGGGGCTGGGTTGGGGAGCACCACCCACTCACGTCCGCGGGCACGGACGATCGAGCCCGGGGTGGTGGGTGCCGTTGGTGCCATGGGGGTGCTGGTCATGACGGCTGGCCTCCAGCGAGCTTGTCAGCGTGCTGGGCGAACACCGCAGCGATCTGCTCACCCAGATCTGCGGCTGCGGTGCTCCCGCTTATCGCGGCCGCGGGCGGATTTTCGCCCTGGCCCTCGCCAAACAGCCAGCGGTATTCGTTGAACACCGCATCCCACTGACGTGGGTCGTCTGTAAAAACCACCACGTTGAGGCCGGCGGCATCGAGGGCCGAACGCTTGCGCTCATCCAGCTGCTGCTGCAGCGGTTGCTTGTGGTGGGGTCCGTCCACAAACACCAGCGCGGCCGCTTCCACGTAGGTGAAGTCGGGCACCACGTAGTGATCGGGCACCGGAGACTGCGCCTTATCCGGCAGCAGATAGCCCCGCTGCTGCAGGGTCTGCAGCCAGAGCCGTTCCAGACCGCTCTGGCAAACCTCCAGCAGTTGATCCAGTCGCTCGCTGCGCCCCGTGGTGCCCCCCTGGGCCACCACATCGGCGCGGGCCAGATCGAGCAGGAACTGCTTCAGGGAGGCGAGGCGGCGATCTATTAGCTCATGGTCGCGCTGGTTGTTGTAGCTGAGCAGGCAGCGGTAGCAGCCGGCTTCGCAGTCCTCATCGGTGTCGTTGAGGTCGATCGCCTGCTGGGGCAGCAGGCCCTCCCACTGCCAGTGGCAGATCTCCAAAGCCTGGCGACCCAGCAGCTGGATTGCTGTTGGGCTCTCCACCAGGTGGCTCAACACCCCGGCTCCGCCCTCGGCGGCCTCGTAGATCAACAGCGCCGAAGCGTTGGCTTCGTTGGGCATCAACTCGGCTGCCAGCTCGCTGGGGTCGAGCTGGAAGGCCACCTCGATCGCGCGCTTGAGGGCATAGCGCACCGAGATCAGATCACGGGCCGTCCATTCCTGGCGGAACTGCACCAGCAGGGCGTTCTTGCGGTCCTGCACATAGGGCGTGATCTTCACGTAACCCTCTTCTGATTCGCCGTCTTCCTCGTCGGCGCCGGCGACCAGATCCGACTCCTTGCCCCACAGCCCCTTGACCGGGTGAATGGGGAAGCCGATGTTGCCCGGATTCTCTCGCCGCCGCCGGCCCAGGTTGATGCGGCTGATCTGGGTGGCGGCGCCATAGCTGAGCGACAGCAATGGCCGGCCCGCCACACTCACCTCGGCGATCGCCACCCGCACCTGGTTGTTCTCCTTGGGGAACTCGTAGGTAGTGAGCAGCTCGTAGCCCAGCCGCTGGCGTTCTTCGTCGTCGGAGGTGATCCGCTCCGCACGGCGGGTGGTGACCTGCTCGATCTGATACAGATGTGGGATGCGCAGGGCGTTGCCGTCGGGCTGGAGTTTGAGGGCTGCGCCGCAATGGCAACACACCTCCAGCTCGGCGTCCTCACCCAGGTGGGCATGGCCGCAGCTGCCGCACACCAGCGCATCGCGGGTGGCCAGGGTCTTGGTGGTGGTGCTCGCATGCTCTTGCAGGTTGAGGATCGCCCCGCGCACCTTGTAGGTGTTGCCCTCGTGATAGATCAGCGAATGGGGGCCGAATTCGCTGATGCCCACAAATCGCGGCCGGCTGATGTAAGTGCCGCCATTAACCTGCTCGCGGCTG
>CAIOGZ010000072.1 GCA_903858015.1 uncultured cyanobacterium | reverse complement strand
GCGAGGCCTTTGCGCCCCGGCCCGACGGCGGGGCGATCAGCCAGCCGACAGTGGACTACGTGAACAACTTTGTCGGACCGCGCACCGGCCAGAACTACCACCCTCATCTGACCGTGGGTATTGGTACCCGTGACTACGTGGACGCTCTCAAAGCGGAGCCCTTCGAGGCCTTCAGCTTCCGGGCCGTATCCGTGAGCCTCTACCAGGTGGGGGATTACGGCGTCGCCCAGAACAAGCTCCATGACCTCTCCACCGCTGCCGATCCCCTACCCTCCTGGAACGATGGCGCCGCTAAACGGGAGATCCTCGCCTTCATCGCCAGGGTGACAACGGCTGGATCCTCCGACTTCTTGCCACGGGCAGAACGCATCGCCGTGTTTGATAACGACGGCTGTCTCTGGCCGGAGAATCCGATGCCGTTTCAGGCAGCCTTTGCCATCGACGAACTGAACCGGCGCATCCTTGCTGAGCCCACGCTTGCTTCCGATCCCATGGTGCAAGCCGCCCTGGCCGGCGATCTTGCCAAACTCCTGGAAGGCGACCACTTCGATGGCCTGATGCAGATCCTGGCGCTCACCCATGCCGGGATGACGAGCGACGCGTTTCGTGACGCCGTGGAGGCCTGGCTCGCCTCGGCCAAACATCCGCGCTATGGCAGGCCCTATGACGAACTCACCTACCTACCGATGCAGGAACTGCTGAGCTATCTGCGGGCCCATGACTTCAAGAACTTCATCGTTTCCGGTGGTGGCGTCGACTTCATGCGCGTCTGGGTGGAGCGTGTTTACGGCATCCCACCGGAGCAGGTTGTTGGCTCGACAGCCCGGACCACCTTCGAGCTACGGGAGAGCGGCCCAGTGCTCACAAAAACCCTCGACTACTTGTTCGTGAATGACAAGGCGGGCAAGCCAGTTGGCATTCATCAGTTCATCGGTCGGCGCCCGATCATCTGTTGTGGGAATAGTGACGGCGACCACGCCATGTTGCAGTACACCACGATCAACAACCCGCGCCCTAGTTTCGGTCTGATTGTCCACCATACCGACGCTGAACGCGAATACGCCTATGACGCCAACACGAAGAGCACCGGCAAGCTTGTCGAAGCCCTCCGGGAGGCCCCCAGGCGCGACTGGCTCGTTGTGGACATGAAGCAGGACTGGAATGCCATCTTCCGCCCCGAGTAGAGATAACTCGTGAGCGGGCAACATTGGTTTTACCAGCTAACAATCCCGCTGCACATCGACCGATAATCAGTTGTCGAGGAGGCCGAGAAGTTGTCTGAGGCGGCTGAGCGGGAACGTTGGGTCGAGGGGTTGCATGCGATTGATCAGCAGCGCAGGGAGGCAACACCTTCACCCCACCTCAGTGAGGGCGCTCCGGCCGAAGCTGTGGCTGCTCACTCCACCGATGCCCACCGTCTCGGCCAACTTGCGGATGGCGATCTGGGCGCCCCGATTGCTCAGGGGCTGGCCGGCGATGCCGGGGAAAACCCAGCCCTCCTCTGGGAGGGCACACCTGGCGCCACCGCTGCTGCCACTGGCGGGCGGCTGGAGCGATTTCAGACCCGCAATCCCTTGCTGCCTCAGATCCCAGTCTGCCACGATGTTTACCAATGCCCGATGCCGGTTTCGAACCAGCGACATCCTGCTTGTAAGGCAGGCGCTCTACCGCTGAGCTAATCGGGCCTTGCACCATTCTGCCGTGCCGAGCGCAGCAGGTGCCAACCAGGCCGGCCGGCGCCCTGCAAAACCAGCCCAAACGGAACTCGCCAGCGGAATTCCAGAATCATTCCCCTACCGTTGCCAGCCGCGCCTGATGGCCATGGGCCGCTCCCACGATCGGGCCACCAGCCTGCTGGCCCTCCCCTACGGCCTGCTCTGGTGGCCCCCCCTGGGGTTGGTGGGTGTTGCCGTGGCGGCTGGCGCTTTTCTGGTCGGCGGCCTCTGGCTATCCCCCGACCTCGACACCCGCTCCAACACGACCCGGCGCTGGGGGCCCCTGCGGCTGCTCTGGTGGCCCTACCGCCGCTCGATACCGCACCGTTCGATCCTGTCCCACAGCCCCTTGCTCGGCAGCGCAGGCCGGCTGCTCTACTTCGCGATGCTGCTGTTTTTAGCCTCCCTGTTGTTGATGCCCTTCGGCAGCCCGGGGCCAGACACCCTGGCCAATACCTTGCTCCAGCTCTGGAGCCAGCAGCGACCCCTGCTCGTAGCGGCGTTGGCTGGCATCGAGCTGAGCAGCTGGCTGCATCTGCTCCAGGACGGCGATCCCCTACCCAAACTGCGGTTCAAGCCGCTGCAGCTGTTGGGCACAACCCGCCAGCCTCGCCGCTCGCAGCGCTCAAGGCGCCGGCCTGGCCGCTCCAGCAGCAGCACAGATCGGGCCCCACGCACGCGGCTGCAGCGCAAGCGGCGCAGCTGAAGATGGCAGGGTGTGCACCGATCGCGGGGCCCTCCCGCTCCAGCCCCCAGGCGCCATGACGGTTCACCCCCAACACCCAGCGGCCCCAGGCACCCCTGGCACTAGCGGCGACCCTGGCAGCAGCAGCCCCCCTGGCACTAGCTGCGGCCCTGCAGCCAGCGCGGCGGGGCTGGAACCGGCCCTCGCCGAGTTGGTGGCGGTGGTGGATCGCCTCCGCGATCCCGAAACCGGCTGCCCCTGGGACCTCGAGCAGACCCATACCTCCCTGATCCCCTACGTGCTGGAGGAGGCCCACGAGCTGGCCGATGCGATCCGCCACGGCGACGACCACGACCTGGAGGAGGAACTGGGCGACCTGCTGCTGCAAGTGGTGCTACATGCCCGCATCGCCAGCGAAGCCGGCCGCTTTGACCTGGCCGCCGTAGCGCGCGGCATCAGCGCCAAGCTGGTGCGCCGCCATCCCCATGTGTTTGGCCAGGCCGAGGCCCGCGACAGCGCCGCGGTGCGGGCCAGCTGGGAAGCGATCAAGGCCCAGGAACAGGCGGACAAGCAAGCCGCAAGGGGCACGGCTACGCCCGACACACCCACGCCCGCCGCGGCCAGCGCCAGCCCCCTCAGCGATCGGTTGGCCAGCAAGGTGCGGGGGCGCTCGGCCCTAGCCGGCGCCATGACCATCTCGAAGCGAGCGGCGGCGGCCGGTTTCGAATGGGACGACGTGGCTGGTGTCTGGGCCAAGGTGCACGAAGAGCTCGAGGAGCTCAAGCAAGCGGTGGCTAGCGGCGATCGCCGCCATGCCGAGGAGGAACTGGGCGACCTGCTGTTCACCGTCGTGAACGTGGCCCGCTGGGGTGGGCTCGACCCGGAGGAGGGTTTGGCCGGCACCAACCGGCGCTTCCTCGATCGCTTCAGCCGGGTGGAGGCCGCCCTGGGCGGTGACCTGGCCGGCCGCAGCATCGTCGAACTGGAGCGCCACTGGCGGGCCGCCAAGGCCGCCATCCGCGCCGAGGCCGCCGCCAGCTCGGCCGCAGCGCAGCCCCAGCTCAATCCTCCTCCGGCCTGATGCCGCCGCCCCGCTGGGCCTTGCGGGTTGAGCGTTGCCGCTTCGCCGCCAGCCGCCGCTCCACCGAGCCGCGGCTGGGCCGGGTGGCCCGGCGGGGCGGCGGCGGCGGCACGATCGCCTGGCGCAACAGCGCCAGCAGCCGCTCCAGGGCGGCCTGGCGGTTGCGCCATTGGGAGCGGTGCTCCTCGGCCACCAGCACGAGCTGGCCCTCCACCAGCCGGGAAGCGAGCCGCTGCAGGGCCCGGCCCTTGAGCAGGGGCGGCAGGGCGGTGGTGGTGGCCAGGGGAAACAGCAGCTCCACCCGCGCATCGGTCTTGTTCACGTTCTGGCCGCCCGGACCGGAGGCCCGCGAAAACCGCCAGCGCAGCTCAGAACGGATCAGGTTCAGCCCCGGGGCGATCCGCAAGCTGGGATCGGGGGGGCCAGGCTGGGCCTGATCGGCAGCGTTAGCGCCGCCAGAGCCTGAGGCCAGGCCCGGATCGGAGCGTTTCCAACCAGCCTCCATTCCTCCAGCCTCCATTCCTCCAGCCTCCATTCCTCCAGCCTGCATCCCTCCGGCTTGCATTCCTCCAGCTTCCCGATCACCAGCTTCCATTCCACCAGGCTTCAGCGCTAGCGGCGGGCACCCCAGGTTGGCTGGCAGCTGCTGGGGCTGCCGGCGTCAGCTGCCCACAACACCGGGATTACCGATCGGCAATACCTAGCGCCGCCGCCCGGGACGCTTAGCTAGGAACCAATCCCCGCCCCGGCCCCGTGAGCACTCCCCCAGACCCAGAGCGGACCCCTGGCTGGGTGGATGAGATCTATGCCGGCGTGCGCTACGGCCTGGCCGGCCGGGTGATCGCCGAGCAGCAGAGTCCGTACCAGCGGGTCACGATCATCGACAGCGAGCGCTACGGCAAGGGCCTGCTCCTCGATGGTTGCTGGATGACGGCGGAGCGGCAGGAGCGGCATTACCACGAGGCGATTGTGCACCCGGCCCTGTGTGGCGCTGCCGCGATCGAACGGGTGCTGGTGATCGGCGGCGGCGATGGCGGCACCGCCCGCGAATGCCTGCGCCACCCCGGCGTTCGCCAACTAGACCTCGTGGAAATCGACGGCTTGGTGGTGAGCTGGTCGCAGCAGTACCTGCCCTCGATTGGCGGCAGCGCCTGGAGCGATCCCCGCTGCCAGCTCAGCGTCGGCGACGGCATCGCCTGGGTGCGGGCCGCCGCCGCCGCCAGCTACGACGTGGTGATCGTCGACGGCTCCGACCCGGCCGGCCCCGCCGAGGGCCTGTTTAACCGGGCCTTCTACGAAGACTGCCGCCGCATCCTGCGGCCAGGCGGCGTCTTCGCCACCCAAAGCGAATCGCCCGAAGCCTTCCGCCAGGTGCATCTCGACACCGTGCGGCTGCTCCGCGACGTGTTCGGCCACGCCGATCCGCTCTATGGCTGGGTGCCGATGTATCCGAGCGGCTGGTGGAGCTGGACCTTCGCCGCCAGCGATGGCCGCCGCTACCTGGCGCCCCAACCGGAACGGGCCGCGGCCGTGGCAGCGGGGTGTGAGATCTGGTCACCGCGCTGGCAGCGGGGGGGCTTTGAGGCGGTGCCAGCCTTCGTGGAGCGGGCCTTGCTGGCGGGCTGATCGCCCCAGGGCGAGCCCGGTTGATCGCCCGAGGGCCAGCGTTCGCCAGGCTGCCGCCCATCTCCATACCAATCCAATCCAATCCAATCCAAATCAATCCAAACCAATCCAAACCAGTCCAAACCAGTCCAATCCAGCCCCTGATCACGCCTTGAGCCATCCCCTGCCCTGCTTCGAGTCCGAAGGCGCCATCTACATGGCGAGCCGCCGCGATCCGGCCGGCTGCCGTGTCGGCCTGTTCGGGGTTCCCTATGACGGCACCACCTCGTTTCGGCCCGGCGCCCGCTTCGGGCCAGCGGCGATCCGCGAGGTGAGCAGCGGCATCGAGACCTACTGCCCCCAACTTGACCTCGATCTCGAAGATCTCGCCTTCGCCGATTTGGGCGCCCTGGCCATCCCCCATGGCGCCCCGGAGCCGGTGCTGGCGGCGGTAGAGCAGGCCACCAGCAGCGTGCTCGAGCTGGGTCTGGCCCCCTTGATGCTGGGCGGTGAGCACTCGATCAGCAGTGGCGCCGTGGCGGCGGTGGCGCGGCGCTATCCGCCGCTGGTGCTGGTGCAGCTCGATGCCCATGCCGACCTGCGCCAGGAATGGCTCGGCAGCCGCCACAACCACGCCTGCGCGATGCGCCGCTGCCTGGAGGTGCTCCCCAGTGGCACCCTGCGCCAGATTGCGATTCGCAGCGGCACTCGCGATGAGTTCCAGGAGCTGCGCAGCAGCGGACGGCTGGTGGCGATCGAGGCCATGGCCGCGGCCCTGCGGCCGCTGCGGGGCAGCCCCCTCTACCTCACGGTCGACCTCGACTGGTTTGATCCAGCCGTGCTGCCCGGTACCGGCACGCCCGAACCGGGGGGATTCCACTGGGGCGATTTCGCCCAGCTCGTGGAGGAACTGCGCCACCACCACCTGGTGGGCGCCGATGTGGTGGAACTGGCACCACAACTAGATCCCAGCGGGGTGAGCGCGGTGTTAGCCGCCAAGGTGGTACGGAGCCTGCTGCTGCTGCTAGGGCGAGGCTGAGCCGCTCAATAAACGCAGGTTCCGCTGGTGCGCTGTTCCCGCAGGCGATCGTGCTGCTGACCAATCAACAAAATCGCCAGCGTCGGGTGGTTATGGAGCAGATTGAGGAAACGCAGCCGATCCAGGCGCAAGATTTCGACGGGCGTCCGAGCCACGGCATCACTGCAATGGGTTCGTTGCCGCCAGACGATGTCGTGGTAGCTGAACAGCTCACCGGGCCGGTAGCAGATCCTCTCCGCCTTGGCGCCCTCAAGCTCGACAATGCCTCGCCTCACGGCATAGATCGCATTGGCGGTGGCCCCCCGGGAAAAGACATGGGCACCGGTGGGCAGCGAAAACTGCTCGCAATCAACCTGGGCAGTGAGCAGCTCGACGGGGGTGGTGTTAGCGGACGTGACGACCAACCTGCTTGACCTCCTTGGTGGTGGATTCGGAGCGGATACACAAAATAATGCCACTGGGAGGCCTAAACCTGTAGGCAGCGGCACCTAAATGGTCATGCAAACCGCAGCAAATCGGAGACAGCCGACCAACCGGCCCGATTTGCCGCCTGGGGCCTGCCCCTTAGCCGCAGTCCTCCGGGAGCATCGCCTCCAGGCAGAGCTGTTGATCGGCCTGGGGCGGCGGCGCCGCTGCGGCGGGGGCCAGCACCGGCAGCCGCGGCGGCCGGGCCGTCCAGTGGTGACACCAAAGCTCCGCCACCAATTCGGAGTGGATCGGCAACTGGCGCAGCTGGCACCAGCCCAGCTCCAGCCCGCGGGGCGGGATGCAGTGGCGGCAGCTGCGGCAGCTGGGGCGGTTGCCCATTCGATCGGGGTGGCAAGGATGTTGGGGGGCCAATGTAGGCAGCTTCTTTGGGGCTGCCCAGGGGCGAGAACCGAATCCCAGCCGATCCCCAAAATTGCAGCAAAATTGCAGCCCACGGCCGATCCCAAGGCTTTCAGCCCCCGGCTGATCCAAAGCGGCAACCATCGCGGTGGCCTCCATAGGATCCGCCCAGTCCAGCCCTTCTCCGATGGCCGCAGCCCACCTCGATCCGGCCGCCGCCGCCCCCCTGCGGCGCACCCCCCTGCATGGCGCGGCGCAAGCGGCCGGCGGGCGGCTGGTGCCCTTCGCCGGCTGGGAGATGGCGGTGCAATTCGCCGGCCTAGTGGCGGAACACTCCGCCGTGCGCCAGCACTGCGGCCTATTCGACATCTCCCACATGGGGGTGCTCACCCTGCGGGGCCCTGGCGTCAAGGACGCCCTGCAGCGGCTGGTGCCCTCCGACCTGTTCCGCATCGGCCCCGGCGAAGCCTGTTACACCGTGCTGCTCAACGAGGCCGGCGGCATCCGCGACGACCTGATCGTCTATGACCGGGGGCACCTGGCGGCGGCCGATGAGCTGGTGCTGGTGATCAACGCCGCCTGCGCCGAGACCGATACCGCCTGGATTCGCAGCCAACTGGAGCCCGCCGGCATCACCATTACCGACCGCAAGGGTCCAGGCGGCATCCTGCTCGCCCTGCAGGGCCCCGAAGCCCCGGCGCGGCTGGAAGCACTGCTGGGCGAAAGCCTGGCGGGCCTGCCGCGCTTCGGCCATCGGGAGCTGGTGCTGCGCGCTGGCCAGGGGGCGGCGGCGGCGGCGCCGGTGTTTGTGGCCCGCACGGGCTACACGGGGGAGGACGGCTTTGAGCTGCTGCTGGAGCGCGAGGCGGGCCTGGCCCTGTGGGACCAGCTGCTGGCGGCGGGGGTCACCCCCTGCGGCCTCGGCGCCCGGGACACCCTGCGCCTGGAGGCCGCCATGCACCTCTATGGCAACGACATGGACAGCAGCACCACCCCCCTGGAGGCCTCCCTGGGCTGGCTCGTGCATCTGGAGATGCCCGCCGACTTCATCGGGCGCGCCGCCCTGGAGCAGCAGACGGCCGCAGGCGTGGCCCGGCGGCTGGTGGGTCTGCGGCTGCAGGGCCGGGCCATCGCCCGCCATGGCTATCCCGTGCTGCAGAACGGGGCGGTGGTGGGCGAAGTGACCAGCGGCACCTGGTCGCCCACCCTGGGCCAGGCGATCGCCCTGGCCTACGTGCCGGCTGCCGCCGCCAAGCTCGGCACCGAATTGGCCGTCGAGATCCGCGGCAAGGCCGAACCAGCCGTGGTGGTCAAGCGTCCCTTCTACCGGCACCCCTGATCGGGGGGCTGGATTACCAACTGCTGGGGTCGCCATGGGAAAATCGCCGATTCGATTGGATTCCTCCATGCGCAGCCACGGGTGCGGAGATCTGCGCCGTGAGGCCATCGGCCAGGCCACCACGCTCTGCGGCTGGGTGGATCGTCGCCGTGACCACGGCGGGGTGATCTTCATCGACCTGCGCGATCGCAGCGGCACCGTTCAAATCACGGTGGATCCGCAGGTGGTGGAGACCGCGGGTAAGGACCACCAGCAGACCCAGGCAGCGGGCGAGATCGACCTGGCGGTCGCCGCCCATTCCCTGCGCAATGAAACCGTGCTCCAGGTGCAGGGCACGGTGCGGGCCCGCCCGGCCGAATCGCTCAATGAACGGCTCGCCACCGGCGCCATCGAGGTGCTGGCCCACTCGATCACGGTGCTCAACGCCGTCAAGGGCAATCTGCCGTTTCCGGTCTCGGTCCACGACGAGGACAACACCCGCGAAGAGCTGCGCCTGCGCCACCGCTACCTCGACCTGCGCCGCGAGCGCATGACGAGCAACCTGCGGCTGCGCCACCGCACCAGCCAAACAATCCGCCAGTTCCTCGAGAACGAGGGCTTCATCGAGGTGGAAACGCCGATCCTGACCCGCTCCACCCCCGAAGGCGCCCGCGACTATCTGGTGCCTTCCCGCGTTTGCGGTGGCGAGTGGTTTGCCCTGCCCCAATCGCCCCAGCTGTTCAAGCAGCTGCTGATGGTGGGGGGCCTGGAGCGCTATTACCAAATCGCCCGCTGCTTCCGCGATGAAGACCTGCGGGCCGACCGCCAGCCGGAGTTCACCCAGCTGGACCTGGAGATGAGCTTCATGGACCAGGAGCAGATCCTGGCCCTCAACGAACGCCTGATCGCCGCGATCTGGAAAGCGGTGAAGGGGATCGAGCTGCCCCTGCCCTTTCCCCGCCTTAGCTGGCACGAGGCGATGGAGCGCTACGGTACCGACCGGCCCGATACCCGCTATGGCCTGGAGCTCGTCACCGTGTCCGACCTGGTGGCGGATATGGGCTTCAAGGTGTTCGCCGGTGCTGTGGCGGCCGGCGGCTCGGTCAAGGTGCTGCCCATACCGGGCGGCAACGAGGCGATCAGCAATGTGCGCATCAAGCCCGGCGGCGATGTGTTCAGCGAGGCCCAGAAGGCCGGCGCCGGCGGCCTGGCCTTCATCCGGGTGCGGGAGAACGGCGAGATCGACACGATCGGCGCCATCAAGGACAACCTCAGCGAGGCGAAGAAGGCCGAGCTGCTGCAGCGCACCGGCGCCACCCCCGGCACCCTGCTGCTGTTCGGCGCCGGCGACACCGCCACGGTGAACAAGGCCCTCGATCGGGTGCGCCAGTACCTGGCGCGGGAGCTGGCTCTGGTGCCCAAAGATCCGAAGGACCCGGTAGAAGCGCTGAAGCTGGCCAACACCTGGGATCTTGAGCAAGCTGAATTGGCGCGCTGGAAGTTCCTCTGGGTGGTGGATTTCCCGATGTTTGAGTTCAACGCCGGCGAACACCGCCTCGAAGCCCTGCACCACCCCTTCTGCGCCCCCAACGCCGACGACCTGGGCACCGACTCCGGGCGCTGG
>CAIOGZ010000071.1 GCA_903858015.1 uncultured cyanobacterium | reverse complement strand
GCAGCGGCCTGGGGGAAGCCGGCGGGCGCGGCGCTGGTCCGCTGGCGGGCCGCGCCGGCCCAGGGGCCGCCGCCCCCGGCAGCACCGTCTGGGGTCGGGCCGGAGGCCCCGGGCTTGGGATCGGAGCTGGAGCGGGCCGAACCGCACCTGGAGGGGCTGGGCTCTCGGCCTTCTTCACCGCCAGGATCGCCTTGGCTGGCGTCTGGGGTGGGGTGCTGCCATTGCCCTTGATCAGAGCCTTGATGCGGATGGCTTCATCGTCGCTGATCGAGCTGCTGTGGCTGCGGGCAGCGATCGAAAGCTTCTCGGCGGCGTCGAGCACGTCCTTGTTGTCCAGGCCCAGGTCCCGGGACAGCTCATAAATTCTGACTTTGCCGCTGCTGGTCATTCAGGTCTCCGAAGGGCGGGGCCGGGGGGCCGCCGGATGGGGCAAGGGGGGGCCGCCGGGCCGTACAAATGTCACGGCCACAGTTCATCTTGCCTCAGGGCCTGCGGGCGCGGCGGCCCTGAGGCGAGCCTCGAGGGTGGCGATGATGGAATCCGATACCTGGCAGCGCAGCGCCCGTTGCAGACGCTTGCGTCGCCTGGCCTCATCCAGACAGATGGAACTCGGACAGAGATAGGCCGAACGGCCCATCCCCATATCCAGTCCTAGGCCTCCGTCGGCCAGGCGGATGACCCGCCAAAGCTGGCGGCGATCCACCAGCGTTCGGCAAGACACACAGCGCCGCAGCACGGGGCGCTCAGACTTCACCGGGCCCCATCCGCGAGGCTCTGATCGGCCCCGAGGCTCCCATCCGCATCGGGATCATCGCTCTGGCCAGCTTCGCCGGGCTCGCCTGAGCTGGCGTCGGGATCCGGCTCGATCGCGGGCTCGGCTGGTTCTTCAGCCCCGTCCCCTGGCAGTTGCTCCAGGAGTCCCTCGTCATCGTCCTCATCCTCATCCTCGGGCAGGGGATAAAGCTCGCGCAGCCGCGCATCCTCCTCGGCCCGGGCCGCCTGTTCAACCGCCAGGCGCGCCTCGGCCTCGGCCTGCAGGGCCTCTTCCTCCTGGCGCTGGGCAATCAGCCCGGCCACCACCTGATCTTCAGAGATCTGGTCGTACTCGGCCGCGTTCTTGATGTCGATCTTCCAACCGGTGAGCCGGGCTGCAAGGCGCACGTTCTGGCCCTCGCGACCAATCGCCAGGCTGAGTTGATCGTGGGGCACCAGCACGTGGGCATGGTGTCCTTCCGGATCCACCAGCCGCACGTTCTCCACCCGGGCCGGGCTGAGCGAATTGGCGATGTACTGGCCAGGATCCGATGACCAGCGGATCACATCGATCTTTTCGCCCCGCAGCTCATTGACCACCTGCTGGATGCGGGAGCCGCGGGCACCGATGCAGGCTCCCACCGGATCCACCTCCCGCTCGACGCTGTCCACGGCCACCTTGGTGCGGGGGCCCACCGAGCGGGAGGGGGGATTGGCCTCGCGGGCCACCGCCACGATTCGTACCGAACCCTCCTGGATCTCGGGCACCTCGTTTTCAAACAAATACACCACCAGACCGGCGTTAGCGCGGCTCACGAATAGCTGGGGCCCCCGGCGGGGCACCTCGCTCACCTCCTTGAGGAACACCTTGAAGGTGGCATTGGCCCGGTAGTTGTCGTTGGGCAGCTGGTCGCGGCGAGGCAGTTCCGCCTCCACCTCCGGCCGGCCTAGGCCGCTGCTCACGGCCATGATAACGCTCTGGCGCTCGAAACGAATCACCCGGGCGGTGAGCACCGGATCCTCGAGGTCGGCGAACTCCTCCTGGATCATGCGGCGCTGCTGATCCCGCAATTTCTGGGCTAAAACCTGCTTGGTGGTGGCGGCGGCCATGCGACCAAAATCATCCTTCTCAGGCGTCACGTCGAGCACCACGGTGTCGCCGATCTGGGCGTCTTCGGCCACCTGACGAACTTCTTCAATCGCGATCTGGTGATCGTCGCTTTCCACCTCCTCCACGATGATCTTGCTAGCCAGCACCCGGTATCCCTCTTCTTCGAGGTCGAGGGCCACGTCAAAGTTGGAGAAGTAATCCTCCTCAAAAGGATCTTCGCTGATGCCCAGATAAAGCGTTCGGCGGTAGCGCTCATAGCCCTTCAGCAGGGCTTCACGCAGGGCCGCTTCCACCACCTGGGGCGGCAGCTTCTTCTCGTCGCTGATGTCCTCGATCAGGTTGTTCAGACCGGGGAGCAGAACCAGGGCCATGGGGTCGGGAGGGGAAACGGGAAGGCGAAACGGCTGGGCACCGTGCTGGCGGGAAACCGTGCTGGCGGCAACAAGGCGACCACCGGGGCCGGGGAGCGGCCGCTGGGGTCAGGGGCCGTCGCGGGGGCTGATCAGGCGCACGCGCACCACCTCCTGGCGGGGCACCCGCATGACGCGACCGCGCACGTTGAGACGCACGGCTTCGGCGTCCCGCTCCAGCAGCAGACCCTCCTGGGTGGTTTCAGCAGCTGCGGCAGCGCCTAGGCGGTGCACAACCACGGGAAAACCCCGGAAACTGGTGAAGTCCCGGTCGGTGATCAGATCCTCGCCGATGCCGGGGCTGCTCACCTCAAGCACATACGGCGCATCCAGCAGCGCCGAAGCTTCGAGGGCCTCCCCCAGCGGCGCGCTGAGGGCGGCACAGTCGTCAAGGTTGACGTCGGAGCCATCGGCCCGCCGCACCAGCACCTGAAGGGTCATCGGGATGCGGTGGGTATGGAGCTGCACCCCCACCACCGCCAAGCCCGCAGCCTCACCCACCTGGCGAGCCAGATGTTCAAGGTCGGTGGCGTGGGGGTGGGGCAAGGCGGAACGGCGGTTCGGGCGGTTCGTTGAAACCGGCTCCGGGGGGGCGGTGAGCCGCCGCGGCCGCAGTGATACCAACTGCCCCCAAGCCCAACAGGCTGCCCTTCAAGGGCAGGTTGGACAATGAAGTGCTACCCGGGCGGGCACTGTTTCATCCTAGGGGATCGGCCTGCGGCGGCGGCCCCAGCTCCAACACGGGGGCTTCGGCGTAGTAATCGCCGCTGCTAACCGTTCCGCGCAGGTTTGCATCCTGGTTCAGGCACTGGGCGCATTGTTCGGGGCTGCGCAGGTACTGGCAAACCCGGGCCCAGAGCTTGGCCCGGCTGCCCGGGGCGCCCATGCTGAAGTGCACCAGGTCACCGCCGCCGGTCATCCCTTGAATTTCCACCTTGCAGAGGTCGCAGCGCTGACGGGTGCCAGGTGGAATCGACGGCATGGCAGGCAACCTTCACTGGGCGCAACTTCATAGGATCCTCTTGGAAGGGCCCTGCCATACGCCCATGGCCGCCACGACTCGTCAAGACTTGTTGGGAAGTTCCACCCCCCGGGGCCCGGGCCCGCCGGCTGCCGCGTCAGCGCCGCTACGGATCCTGCAACTCAGCGACCCCCACCTGCTGGCCGATCCCGCCGGCCAACACCGCGGCATCGGGGCCCTCGCCGCCCTGCGCCATGGCTTGGCCCAGGCCCTGGCCCAGCTGGCGGCGGCCGGGATCCGCCCCGATCGGCTACTGCTCAGCGGTGACCTCTGCCAGGACGAGAGCTGGGGAGGGTATGTACGGCTGCGCGAGCTGCTACAGCAACAGCTGCCCGCCGGCATGGGGCCACCCCTGCTGCTGGCGGGCAACCACGACCAGCCCCAGCTGCTGCGGGCTGCCCTCGGCCGCAGGGCCAGGATTGCACCTGGACTTTGGACCCTCGGCGGCGCCGCAAACTGGGGCCTGCTGGCCCTCGACAGCCATTGCAGCGGCCGCGACGGCGGCCGGCTGGATGGTGCCCAATGGAACTGGCTGGAGCGGCTGCTGGCGGAGCGACCCGGCAGCGGCGGTGGCGGCCCCGCAGGCGGGCCGCTCCTGGTCGCGCTCCACCATCCGCCGGTGGCCCTCGGCGATCCGATGCTGGATGCGATCGGCCTGGAGGCTGGCGGGCGGTTGGTGCAGTTGCTGGCCGCCTCAACGCGGGTGCGGGGGGTGGTGTTTGGCCATGCGCACCAGCACTGGCAGGGCAGCCTGGCCGGCCGAGCCGATGTACCCCTGCTGGGCTGTCCGTCCAGCCTCTGTTCGTTCAGAGCAGTGCAGCCCTGTCCCCTGGGCCGGTCGGCCGATCCAGGCGGGCGGCTACTGGAGCTGGGCGGCGATGGGGAAATCCGGCATCAACTGCTGCGCTGGCAGTCCCTGGACCCCCCCTAGGTTTCTGAAGTCGTATCCCGACGGCTTCCTCTCCTGAAACGCTTCCTTCGTGGGCTGGTTGCGGCGCTAGCCCCCCTGGCCCCCTTGGCCCTGGTGTTGCTGCTGGCGCTGGGTATCTTGCCGCCCTTGCCCGCCCAGGCGATCCCGATCCAGGCGCCCGAGCCCCCCTCCCGGCCTAGTCCGGTGCCCGTCGCCGGGCTGAGCCAACTGGATGCGGCCGCGGCAGCGATGCCCTTGACCCCCGAAGGCCACAGCTTCGTTGCCAATGCCGCCCGCCGGGTGAGTGCGGCCGTGGTGCGGATTGACACAGAACGCAATGTGAGCCGCCAAGCCTTCGATCCGGCCATGCTCGATCCGCTGCTGCGGGATCTGTTCGGTGACCCCTCCGGCTCGATGCGGGAACGGGGCCAGGGATCGGGCGTGGTGATCGATGCCGGCCGCGGCCTGGTGCTCACCAATGCCCATGTGGTCGATTCGGTCGACAGCGTCGAAGTGACCCTCGCCGATGGCCGCCAGCTCGATGGCAGCGTGGTCGGTTCCGATCCGGTCACCGACCTGGCGGTGGTGCGGGTCAGCCGCAAAGGGGATCTCAAGGCCGCCCCCCTGGGGGATTCCGAGGCCCTCGAAGTGGGTGACTGGGCCATTGCCCTGGGCAGTCCCTACGGCCTGCAGCGCACCGTCACCCTGGGCATCGTCAGCAGCCTGCATCGCGACATCAACAGCCTTGGCTTTGCCGACAAGCGCCTCGATCTGATCCAGACCGATGCCGCCATCAACCCGGGCAACTCCGGTGGCCCCCTGATCAATGCCAGCGGTGAGGTGATTGGCATCAACACCCTGGTGCGCTCCGGCCCCGGCGCCGGCCTGGGCTTCGCGATCCCGATCAACCTGGCCAAACGGGTGGCCGGCCAGCTGGCCGAGGGCGGCAAGGTGATTCACCCCTACCTCGGCCTCCAGTTGGTGCCCCTCACGGCCCGGGTAGCCCGGGACAACAACCACGACCCCAATGCCCTGCTGCAGTTGCCCGAGCGCGACGGCGCCCTGGTGCAGAAGGTGCTGCCGGAAAGTCCCGCCCAAACGGCGGGGCTGAAGCGGGGCGACCTGGTGGTAGCGATCGCCGACCAACCGGTGCGCACCCCCTCCGAGCTGCTCCAGGCGGTGGAGCACGCCCAGGTGGGCCAACCCCTGGCCCTCAAGGTGGTGCGCGGCCAGAAAGAGCTGCAGCTCTCGATCCGCCCTGCCGCCCTGCCGGAGAAAGGCTCGGCGGGCTGAGGCCCCAGGCCGATCGCGGCGTCCGTGCCTTGGCTAGCCGCCCCCCCTGATGGCTGGTGATCCGGGCTGGCGAGCCCAGCCCCCCTTCCCTGCTACGGTCTGGCGCCTCAGCTAGGGCCCGATGTCGGAACTGCAGGACCAGATGAAGCAGGCGGTGGCGGCGGCCGCCGTGGAGCAGATCCGCGATGGCATGGTGCTGGGCCTGGGTTCCGGGTCCACCGCCGCGTTGATGATTCAGGCCCTGGGCGAGAAGCTCCGCCGCGGCGAGCTGCGCGACATCGTGGGCGTCACCACCTCCTTCCAGGGGGAGGTGCTAGCGGCCGAGCTCGGCATCCCACTCAAGAGCCTCAATGCGATCGACCGCATCGACCTGGCCATCGATGGGGCCGATGAAGTTGACCCCTCGTTCCAGCTGATCAAGGGCGGCGGTGCCTGCCATGTGCAGGAGAAGCTGGTGGCGCGCCGGGCCGAGCGCTTCGTGGTGGTGGTGGATGCCACCAAGCTCGTCGACACCCTCAATCTGGGCTTTTTGCTGCCGGTGGAGGTGCTGCCAGGTGCCTGGCGCCAGGTCAAGGGCGAATTGGCCGCGATGGGGGGCGACGCCGAGCTGCGCATGGCGGTGCGCAAGGCCGGGCCGGTGGTGACAGACCAGGGCAATCTGGTGCTGGATGTCCAATTCAGCGGCGGCATCAGCGATCCAGCAAGCCTGGAGCAGGAGATCAACAACCTGCCGGGCGTGCTCGAAAACGGCCTGTTCGTGAACCTCACCGACCAGGTGCTGGTGGGCGAGATCGTGGCGGGGGTAGCGGCGGTGCGGGATCTGGTCAAGCGCTGAGGCCTACGCTCCGCCCCGGATCAATTCGCAAGCCAAATGAACAGGCAAACCTACTGAATACTTAAACCAGCCCATCATTGATGACTGGCCCAACATTGCAGCTGGCCCAACATTTAGACCGGTCCAACATCAAGACCAGCCCAATAGCGAGGCCAGGCCAGCATTCAGACCCGCTGAATACTCCGGTTCAAAGCATTAAGCTCAGTGGGAACAAATCAAGTTCCAGTGACGCTGAGCAATGGGGGCTCACAGGCTGATCGAGACCAGCTTGAGCCCGAATCCTCCGGAGAGCTGATCTTTTCGAGCTGCCCTTAAACCATCCATTTCATCCACCCCCCCTGTGATGTACCAGCAAAAGTCTTTCAATAGCCAGAACTTCCCGGCGGCGGTGCCCCCACCGGCGTGGCCTGCAGCCAGGTGGTAACCGCTACCGGCCGACTCTGGTTGTAACCCACCGGCAACCACAGGTCGCCGGTGGCGGCGGCGAAATGAATCTCCCAGTGATAGAGGCCTCGATAAGCGCTGGGATCCTCCTTCAACAGGGCGGCATACTCCAGCACCGCCCGGCCGTAATGGTCACTGTTGTTGTAGCCCCACAGCCCCTTACGGATGTCCTGGAGGCCGCCGCGGCGCACCAGATAGCGGGCGGCGGCGTGGATGGCGGTGCGGGGATCGCGGATGTCACCGCCCTTGCCGATGCCGGGCTCAGCCCAGGTGCTGGGTAGAAACTGCATCGGTCCGTGGGCATCGGCAACGGACACCCCATCAATGCGGCCCATGCCGCTTTCCACCAGATTCACCGCCGCCAACACCTGCCAGGGGATGCCCGTGGCTGCTGCGGCTTCGCGGTAATAACGCAGCAAATTGTCTGGAGCTTCGGGCTGCAGAATCCGCCAGGCGGGCAGGTTGGTGGGCCGCCGGCTGGGGTCGTGCATCGCCAGGAACTCCCGCCGGGCCCGGATATGGCGATCAAACACCGGGCGCCAGCGCTCCGGCAGGGCGGCCCGCACAGCCTCGGCCTGCTGCAGGCGGTGCGCCAGCCGCCGGTAGATCACCTGTTGCTGGTGACCGAGGGCCGGCAGATCCGCCGCGGCTGTTGCCGAGGAGCGCAGGGCTTGCTCCACCCCGGCCAGCAAGTTGGCTGTGGTGGCTGGATCAGCTGGCACCAGCGGATAGTGGCGGCCGTCGGGCGCGGTGGGCAGGCCCGCCAGGGTGGGCAGCGCCAGCAGCGCCGCCGCCGGGCTGGTGGGCAGCGACGCTGGTAGGGCCGGCGGTGCCCCAGGTCCGATCGCCGCCGATCTGGCTGGGGTAGGCGTGGCTTCCGAGGGAAGGCGGAGCAGCAAGCTGGCCGCCAGCAATCCGGCCGAGCCAAGGGCGAGCAGCAGCGGGCGGTGCAAAAGGGGCGCCATGGCGGGCCGGCGGAGCGGGCCCACGCTATCGGCTGTGGTGTTGATCGCCGTTGCTGGCCGCCGAGGTCGGCCAGCGCTGCAGCCCTGAGCTGGAGCTGATGGTGGCTGGCGGGGAGCCTCAGCCCAGCCGCCGCCGCACCGATTCGGCATGGCTGTGGAGTCCCTCACTGGCCGCAAGCTCCAGCACGGCCGCCCCCGTGGCCTCCAGCGCCTCGGGGTTAAAGCGAATCAGCGAGGTATGGCGCAGGAAGGTTTCCACGCTCAAGGCGCCGCTAAAGCGGGCCGTACCACTGGTGGGCAGGGTGTGGTTCGGACCCGCCAGATAATCGCCCACGGCCTCCGGCGTATGGGGGCCGAGGAAAATGGCGCCGGCATGCTGAATCCGCTCGGCCAGGGCCTCCGGCTCCTCCACCAGCAGCTCCAGGTGTTCCGGCGCGAACCGATCACTGAGCGCGGCTGCCTCATCCAGGTCGCTGCAGACCACGATTAAGCCCCAGTCCGTCAGCGCCTGGCGCACGATCGCCGCCCGGGGATGGTCAACCAGTTGGGCCTCCACCGCCGCCGGCAACGCCGCCGCCAGGGCCCCACTGGTGGTGATCAAAATCGCTGCCGCCAGTGGATCGTGCTCCGCCTGGGCCATCAGATCGGCCGCCACCTGATCCACCTTGGCGGTGTGGTCGGCGATCACCAGCACCTCGCTCGGCCCAGCCAGGGAATCGATCCCCACCTGGCCATAGACGGCCTTCTTGGCCAGGGTGACCCAGAGGTTGCCGGGGCCACTGATCACATCCACCCGGGGGATCGAGGCGGTGCCATAGGCGAGGGCTGCGATCGCCTGGGCTCCCCCCACCCGGTACACCTCCGTGACGCCCGCCAGGTGGGCGGCCGCCAGCACCGTGGCATTGGGCTCGCCATCGGGGCCCGGCGGGGTAACGATCACGATCCGTTCCACCCCAGCCACCCGGGCCGGCACGGCATTCATCAACACCGTGCTCGGGTAGGAGGCCCGCCCGCCTGGCACATAGAGCCCGGCCCGCTGCACCGGCCGCCAGCGACGGCCCAGGAACTCGCCATGGGGACCGGTCATGGCCAGATCGATCGGCCGCTGTTGGCGGTGGAAGTTTTCAATGCGTTGCTGGGCCAGCTCCAAGGCGGCCCGCAGCGGCGGCGGTGTGCGGCTCCAGGCCTGCTCCAGCCGCTCAACCGGGATGCGTAGGGGATCGGGCCGCACGCCGTCAAAGCGTTCGCTCAGCTCCAGCAGGGCTGCGTCACCCTCCAGGCGGACTCGCTCCAGAATTGCCGCCACCTTGGTCTGCTGCTCCCCGATCGCGCCGGCTTCGGTGCGCTGGGCGATGGCGGCCAGGCGGGCCCCCGCCTGCTGCGGATCCCGCAGGCAGGCCAGGGTCAAGGGCAGCTCCGCTGCCGGCATGCCTGGCTGAACCCCAGGCGGGGCACCAGACTGGGCACCAGGCTGGGACAGGGGGCTGGAGGCGACCAAGGCAGGCACGGCAGGCTCGGCCGAGGCTAGGCCTGGCCCTGCCCCAGCGGCCTAAGCGCGGGTCGGGGTCGAGCAGCCTTGTAGGATTTTGGTTTGTCGAATCAGCGCCAGCACCTGTGGCCAATAACAAGTCGTCGAAAAAGCGCATCGAAATCGCCGAGCGCAACCGGCTCCGCAACCGCAGCTACAAGTCGGCGCTGCGCACCTTGATGAAGCGCTGTTTCAGCGCCTGCACGGCCTACGGCCAGGAGCCCGCTACTGAAGCCAAGGTTGCGGTGGAAACCAGCCTCAACGCCGCCTTCAGCAAGATTGATAAGGCCGTCAAGGTCGGTGTACTGCACCGCAATACCGGCGCCAACCAAAAATCCCGCCTCAGCGCCGCTGTCAAAAAGGTGCTGGAGCCCAAGCCCGTCGAAGCCTGAAGCCGGCACCCGCCCGGGTCTGAAGCCGCCGCCTGCCAGGCCTAAACCCGCCGCGTGCAAGGCCTAAACCCGTTGATCGCCCGGCAGAAGTGCCGCCCAATGGCTAGCCAGCCCGGCCCAACAGGCGCTCCACCTCCCCTTGGCGGCCTTGCCCGCAGCTCCAGTCGCCAGCGATGACCCCAGCGCCAGCTCCCAACGCCATGCTGCCAGCCCCAGGGGACAGCGGTTTGAGTGCGGTGGCTTTGGCCGCCCCGGCCCCGGCCCAGTCAGCGGCCTTGACCCTGGTGGATTCCCACTGCCACCTGGTCTTTCGCAATTTCGACGACGACCTCGAAGCGGTGGCCCAGCGCTGGCGTGATGCCGGCGTCCGGGCCTTGATCCACGCCTGCGTCGAACCGGGGGAAATCGCCGCGATCCGGGCCCTAGCCGATCGTTTCCCGGAGCTGCGCTACGCGGTGGGGGTCCACCCCCTCGACACCCAGCACTGGCAAGAACAAACCGCTGCCGACCTGCGCGCTGCCGCCCTCGCCGACAACCGGGTGGTGGCGATCGGCGAGCTGGGCCTCGACCTCTACCGCGAGGCCAATCTCGATCGCCAGCTGGCCGTGCTGGATCCCCAGCTCGACCTAGCCGTCGAGTTGGATCTACCCGTGATCATCCACTGCCGCGATGCGGCGGCGCCGATGCTGGAGCTGCTGGCCGGCCGGGCCAGCCAAGACCGGGTTCCCCGTGGGGTGATGCATTGCTGGGGCGGCACCCCAGGCGAAATGGAGGCTTTCCTGGCCCACGGCCTGATGATCAGCTTCAGCGGCACGGTCACCTTCCCCAAGGCCGAGGACACCCATCAATGTGCCCGCCAAGTGCCTGCCGACCGCTATCTGGTCGAAACAGACTGCCCCTTCCTGGCCCCCGTACCCCGGCGCGGCAAACGCAATGAACCGGCTTTTGTGGCCTCGGTGGCGGCGCGGCTTGCGGAGCTGCGAGGCGAGACGATCGAACAGGTGGCCACAACCAGCACCGCCAATGCGGTGCGCCTCTTTGGCTTGCCGCTTCGCCCTGTATGATGGTTCATTGGCCTGGTAGCGGAAGCGCTCCTTTGTCCACCCTTCGGCTCACCCCCCTGGCCCGGATCGCCCGTCGATCCAGCCGGGCAACCAGCAATGCTGCGGCCCTAGGGCGCGTGCGGTAGGCGTCTGGGCAAGAGCAGCCGTTCCTGTTCGCAGGAACGGCTGTTTGCGTCGTCAGCTGCCGCCGCCCAGGGTTGCCGATCGGGCAACAGCCCTTTCCGTCCAGGTCCGTTTTTTTTCCACCAGTTCCTGCAGGTTCACCGCATGAGCAGCGCGATCCAGGTCGCCAAGACCGTCACTTACCTGCCCGATTTGGTGGAGGTACAGCGGGCGAGCTTCAAGTGGTTCCTGGAGAAGGGCCTGATCGAGGAGCTTGACAGCTTCTCACCGATCACCGATTACACGGGCAAGCTCGAACTCCATTTTATCGGCGATCAATACCGGCTCAAGCGTCCCCGCCACGACGTGGAAGAGGCCAAGCGGCGCGATGCCACCTTCGCCTCCCAGATGTATGTCACCTGCCGGCTAGTCAACAAGGAAACCGGCGAAATCAAGGAACAGGAGGTATTCATCGGCGAGCTGCCGTTGATGACCGAGCGCGGCACCTTCATCATCAACGGTGCCGAGCGCGTGATCGTGAACCAGATCGTGCGCTCCCCCGGCGTTTACTTTAAGGATGAGCAGGATAAGAACGGCCGCAAGACCTTCAATGCCAGCCTGATTCCAAACCGCGGGGCCTGGCTGAAATTCGAAACCGACAAAAACGATCTTCTGCACGTCCGCGTCGACAAAACTCGCAAGATCAACGCCCACGTTTTGATGCGGGCCATCGGCCTGTCCGATAACGACGTACTCGACAAGCTACGGCATCCGGAGTACTACCAGAAGTCGATCGAGGCTGCCAATGATGAGGGCATCGCCTCCGAAGATCAGGCCCTGCTGGAGCTCTACAAGAAACTCCGGCCGGGTGAACCCCCCTCAGTGAGCGGGGGCCAGCAGCTATTGCACAGCCGCTTCTTCGATCCCAAGCGCTACGACTTGGGTCGGGTCGGCCGCTACAAAATCAACAAGAAGCTGCGGCTCACCATTCCTGACGCCACCCGCACCCTCACCCCCGAGGATGTGCTGTCCACGATTGATTACCTGATCAACCTGGAACTTGATGTCGGCGGCGCCAGCCTCGATGACATCGATCACCTCGGCAACCGCCGGGTGCGTTCGGTGGGTGAACTGCTGCAGAATCAGGTGCGGGTGGGCCTCAACCGGCTAGAGCGGATCATCAAGGAACGGATGACCGTGGGCGAAACCGAATCGCTCACCCCGGCCCAGCTGGTCAACCCCAAACCGCTGGTGGCGGCGATCAAGGAGTTCTTTGGCTCCAGCCAGCTCAGCCAGTTCATGGACCAGACCAACCCCCTGGCCGAGCTCACCCACAAGCGCCGTATCAGTGCCCTCGGCCCCGGCGGCCTTACCCGCGAGCGGGCCGGCTTCGCCGTGCGCGACATCCACCCCTCCCACTATGGCCGCATCTGCCCGATCGAAACCCCGGAGGGCCCCAATGCCGGCCTGATTGGCTCGCTGGCCACCCACGCCCGGGTGAACGAATACGGCTTCATCGAAACCCCTTTCTGGCGGGTTGAAAACGGCATCGTCCATAAGCAGGGCAACCCGATCTACCTCTCCGCCGACCTCGAAGACGAGTGCCGCGTCGCCCCCGGTGACGTCCCCACCGATGCCAGCGGCCACATCACCGCCGACCTGGTGCCGGTGCGGTACCGCCAGGACTTTGAAAAGGTGCCGCCCGAGCAGGTTGATTATGTGCAGCTTTCACCCGTCCAGGTGATCTCGGTGGCCACCTCCTTGATCCCCTTCCTGGAACACGATGACGCCAACCGGGCCCTGATGGGCTCAAACATGCAGCGCCAGGCCGTGCCTCTGCTGCGACCGGAGCGGCCCCTGGTGGGCACAGGCCTGGAAACCCAGGTAGCCCGCGACTCCGGCATGGTGCCCATCACCCGCGTCAACGGTGAAGTGGTGTTCGTCGACGCCACCCAGATCATCATCCGTGATGAGCAGGGTGAGGACCACTACCACATGCTGCAGAAATACCAGCGTTCCAATCAGGATACCTGCCTCAATCAGCGGCCGATCGTGAAGCAGGGTGATCAGGTGATCGCCGGCCAGGTTCTCGCCAATGGCTCGGCGTGCGAGGGCGGCGAGATCGCCCTTGGCCAAAACGTATTGATCGCCTACATGCCGTGGGAGGGCTACAACTACGAAGACGCGATCCTGGTGAGCGAACGGCTCGTTCAGGATGATCTCTACACCTCGGTGCACATCGAGAAGTACGAGATTGAGGCCCGCCAGACCAAGCTTGGACCCGAGGAAATCACCCGCGAAATCCCCAATGTCGCCGAAGAGAGCCTCGGCAATCTTGATGAGATGGGGATCATCCGCATCGGCGCTTACGTCGAAAGTGGCGACATTCTGGTTGGCAAGGTGACACCCAAGGGTGAATCTGACCAGCCCCCGGAAGAGAAGCTACTGCGGGCCATTTTCGGCGAAAAGGCCCGCGATGTGCGCGACAACTCCCTGCGAGTTCCCAGCACCGAACGGGGCCGGGTGGTGGATGTTCGTATTTACACCCGCGAGCAGGGCGATGAACTGCCCCCCGGTGCCAACATGGTCGTGCGGGTGTACGTGGCCCAGCGGCGCAAGATCCAGGTGGGTGACAAGATGGCCGGCCGCCATGGCAATAAGGGAATTATTAGCCGCATTCTTCCCCGCGAAGACATGCCCTATCTTCCCGATGGCACCCCAATCGACATCGTGCTTAACCCCCTCGGCGTCCCAAGTCGGATGAACGTCGGTCAGGTGTTCGAATGCCTGATGGGCTGGGCCTCCTCCCACCTTGGCTGCCGGGTGAAAGTGGTGCCTTTCGATGAAATGCACGGTGCCGAAAAATCGAAACAAACCGTGCAGGCTTACCTCGAGGAAGCCGCCAAGATGCCGGGCAAGGATTGGGTCTACGACCCGGGAAACCCCGGCAAGATCCAGCTGATCGATGGCCGTAGCGGTGAAGCCTTCGACCAACCGGTCACCGTGGGCTATGCCCACATCCTCAAGCTGGTGCACCTGGTAGACGACAAGATCCACGCCCGCTCCACCGGCCCCTACTCCCTCGTCACCCAACAACCCCTGGGCGGCAAAGCCCAACAGGGCGGTCAGCGCCTCGGCGAGATGGAGGTTTGGGCCCTGGAGGCCTACGGAGCCGCCTACACCCTGCAGGAGCTGCTTACCGTCAAATCAGACGACATGCAGGGCCGCAATGAGGCCCTTAACGCGATCGTGAAGGGCAAGCCGATTCCGCGGCCTGGCACCCCCGAATCGTTCAAGGTGCTGATGCGCGAGCTCCAGTCCCTCGGCCTGGATATCGCGGTCTACACCGACGCCGGCGAGGAAGTGGATCTGATGCAAGACGTCAACCCCCGCCGCAGCACGCCGAGCCGTCCCACCTACGAATCCCTCGGCGTCGCGGACTACGACGACGACTGATCGCCGATCGCCCGGTTGACCCCGTCCCCCCGCGATGGGGTCCAGCCAGATCCGATCGCCCCCCGCATTCCCTTCTCACCGCGCGACAGCCGCCATGTCCAACAGCAATCTCCGCACCGAGAACCACTTCGACTACGTGAAGATCACGCTCGCTTCGCCCGAGCGGATCATGCAGTGGGGACAGCGCACCCTGCCCAATGGTCAAGTGGTCGGTGAGGTGACCAAACCCGAAACGATCAACTACCGCACCCTCAAACCCGAGATGGACGGGCTCTTCTGCGAGAAGATCTTCGGCCCCTCCAAAGACTGGGAATGCCACTGCGGCAAGTACAAACGGGTGCGGCACCGCGGCATCGTTTGCGAGCGCTGCGGCGTCGAGGTCACCGAAAGCCGGGTGCGACGCCACCGGATGGGCTTCATCAAGTTGGCGGCGCCGGTGTCCCATGTGTGGTATCTGAAGGGGATTCCCAGCTACGTCGCCATCCTGCTGGACATGCCCCTGCGCGATGTAGAGCAGATTGTCTACTTCAACTGCTACGTGGTGCTCGATCCGGGCGACCATAAAGATCTCACCTATAAGCAGTTGCTCACCGAAGACGAATGGCTCGAAATCGAAGATCAGATCTTCGCCGAGGATTCCGAAATCGAAAATGAGCCGATCGTAGGCATCGGCGCCGAAGCCCTCAAGCAGCTGCTTGAAGACCTCAACCTGGCCGAAATTGCCGAACAACTGCGGGAGGAGATCGCCGCCAGCAAAGGTCAAAAGCGCGCCAAGCTGATCAAGCGCCTGCGCGTGATCGACAACTTCATCGCCACCAGCGCCCGCCCGGAGTGGATGGTGCTGGATGTGATCCCGGTGATTCCACCCGACCTGCGCCCGATGGTGCAACTCGATGGTGGCCGTTTCGCCACCAGCGACCTCAACGACCTCTACCGGCGGGTGATCAACCGTAACAACCGCTTGGCCCGGCTGCAGGAGATCCTGGCGCCCGAAATCATTGTTCGCAATGAGAAGCGCATGCTGCAGGAGGCCGTCGACGCTCTGATCGACAATGGCCGCCGCGGTCGCACCGTGGTGGGGGCCAACAACAGGGCGCTCAAATCGCTCAGCGATATCATCGAGGGCAAGCAGGGTCGCTTCCGCCAAAACCTGCTCGGCAAGCGGGTGGATTACTCCGGCCGCTCGGTAATCGTGGTGGGCCCCAAGCTCAAGATGCACCAGTGCGGCCTGCCGAAAGAAATGGCGATCGAGCTGTTTCAACCCTTTGTGATTCATCGCCTCATTCGTCAGAACATCGTCAACAACATCAAGGCCGCTAAGAAGTTAATTCAGCGTGCTGATGACGAGGTGATGCAGGTGCTCCAGGAAGTGATTGAAGGCCATCCGATCCTGCTTAATCGGGCACCCACCCTGCACCGCCTCGGCATCCAGGCTTTCGAGCCGAAGCTGGTGGATGGCCGGGCGATTCAGCTCCATCCCCTCGTCTGCCCCGCCTTCAACGCTGACTTCGACGGCGACCAGATGGCCGTGCACGTGCCCCTGGCGATCGAGGCCCAGACGGAAGCCAGGATGCTGATGCTCGCCAGCAACAACATCCTTTCGCCCGCTACCGGCGAGCCGATCATCACCCCATCCCAGGACATGGTGCTCGGCGCCTATTACCTCACCGCCGAACAGCCCGGCGCCGTTAAACCCGCCTTCGGCGACCGCTCCCGCACCTTCGCGGGCCTCCAGGATGCAATCCATGCCTTTGAGGAGAAGCACCTCCACCTCCATGACTGGATCTGGGTGCGCTTCAACGGCGAGGTCCAGAGCGACGACGAGGACCGCGAGCCCCAATCCACCGACACCCTCAGCGATGGCACCCGGATCGAGCAGTGGAAATACCGCCGCGACCGCTTTGATGAGGACGGCGCCCTGATTAGCCGCTACCTGCTCACCACGGTGGGCCGCGTCGTCATCAACCACACGATCATCGCCGCCGTCGCCGCCGCCTGATCGACCCCAGGGGAGGGAGCGGCCCTTCCCCTGGCCAACCTGGGCGAGCGCTGCCGCCCGCTTGTGATTCCCAACCGCCTTCCCTTCCCGCGCTGACCCCGCCGACCGCCGATGACCACCTCCCCCGCCAAGAAGACCAGCAAGAAAAGCAGCAAGGCCGCTCCTGCCCCAGCAGCGCCTGTAGCTTCTGTCGCCTTCAGCCGGGAGGCCCCCCCCTTCCGCAACCGGGTGATCGACAAGAAGGCGTTGCGCAATCTGGTCTCCTGGGCCTTCAAGCACCACGGCACCGCAGCCACCGCCGCGATGGCCGATGAACTCAAGGACCTCGGTTTCCACTACGCCACCCAGGCGGCGGTATCGATCTCCGTGGACGATCTGCGCATCCCTGGCGAAAAGGTGCGGCTACTGCAGGAGGCGGAACAGCAGATCACCGATACCGAGGAGCGCTACCGGCTCGGGGAGATCACCGAGGTGGAACGCCATACCAAGGTGATCGACACCTGGACCGAAACCAATGAGCGCTTGGTGGAGGAGGTCAAAAAGAATTTCAACGACAACGACCCGCTCAACTCGGTCTGGATGATGGCCAACTCCGGTGCCCGGGGGAACATGTCCCAGGTGCGGCAGTTGGTGGGGATGCGGGGCCTGATGGCCAACCCCCAAGGCGAGATCATTGACCTACCCATCCGCACCAACTTCCGGGAAGGGCTAACGGTCACCGAATACGTGATCTCCTCCTACGGCGCCCGCAAGGGCCTGGTGGATACCGCCCTACGCACCGCCGATTCCGGCTACCTCACCCGCCGGCTGGTGGACGTGGCCCAAGACGTGATCGTGCGCGAAGAGGATTGCGGCACCCTGCGTGGCATTCCCATTCATGCCGATGAGAAAGGACTGTTCGGCAGCAAGCTGTTCGGCCGGCTAGCTGGCGAGCCCGTGGTCGCGGCCGATGGCAGCGTGCTGGTCGATCGCGATGGCGAGATTGATACCCCCCTCAGCCGGGCGATCGAGGCGGCAGGGATTAGCACGGTGGTGGTGCGCTCCCCGCTCACCTGTGAAGCCTCCCGCTCGGTGTGCCGCAAGTGCTATGGCTGGGCCCTCGCCCACAACGAGTTGGTCGACCTGGGCGAAGCGGTGGGCATCATCGCCGCCCAATCGATCGGCGAACCCGGCACCCAGCTGACGATGCGCACCTTCCACACCGGTGGTGTCTCCACAGCCGAAACCGGCGTGGTGCGCTCCTTGCTGGAGGGTACGGTGGAATTCGGTCCCAAGGCGCGGGTGCGTGCCCACCGCACCCCCCACGGGGTGGAAGCCCACCTGGCAGAAACCGATTTCAGCCTCGAGGTGAAAAGCAGCAAGGGCAAATCCCAGAAATTGAGCATCACCTCCGGTTCGATCCTGTTCGTGGACGACGGATCGACGGTGTTGGCTGACACAATCCTGGCCCAGATCTCCTCCGGCGCCCAGGTGAAAAAGAGCGTCGAGAAGGCCACCAAGGATGTGATTTGCGACCTGGCCGGCCAAGTGCGCTTCGAAGATGTGATCCAGCCGCGCGAGGTCACCGACCGCCAAGGCAATATCACCCATAAAGCCCAGCGGCTCGGCCGGCTCTGGGTGTTCAGCGGCGACGTCTACAACCTGCCGCCCAATGCCCAACCGGTGGTCGAAGGCAACAGCCCGGTCCACACCGGCGATGTACTAGCCGAGAGTCGGCTGTCCAGCGAATACGGAGGGGCGGTTCGGCTGCGGGAATCGGCTGGTGACTCCCGGGAGGTGCAGATCGTAACGGCTAGCATTACCCTTAAGGACTGCAAGTTACAAGGTGAATCCACCCACAGTGGTGAGAATTGGTTCCTGGAGGAAAAGGATGGCAGCCGCTACCGGTTGATTACCCACCCCGGCACCAAAATCGGCTCTGGTGAGGTGATCGCCGAGCTCAACGACGACCGTTTCCGCACCCAGACAGGCGGCATGGTGAAGTTTGCGCCTGGGCTTTCGATCAAGAAGGCCCGCTCGGCCAAGCACGGCTACGAAGTGAACAAAGGTGGCACGTTGCTATGGATTCCCCAGGAAACCCATGAGATCAATAAGGATATCTCCCTGCTGATGATTGAGGATGGCCAGTGGATTGAGGCTGGTACTGAAGTGGTCAAGGACATTTTCAGCCAGACCGCCGGCATCGTAACGGTGACCCAAAAGAACGACATCCTGCGCGAAATCATCGTTCGCTCCGGTCAGTTGCATCTGGTGTCCGACAGTAAGGTCTTAGCCCGCTTTAGCGACGAAGGGCGCATGGTCAATCCCGGCGAAGAGATAGCGCCGGGTCTGGTGGCTGAGAAGATCCAATTTGTCGAGGTTGTCGACACCCCCAATGGCGGCGCCCTGCTGCTGCGGCCGGTGGAGGAATACGCCATCCCGGATGAGGCCCACTTACCCGAACTGGCCTCGGTCAAGCAGAGCGGGGGCCCCTCGCTCGGCCTCAAGGCCTCCCAGCGCCTCACCTTCAAAGACGGAGAGTTGATCAAATCTGTGGAGGGCGTGGAGCTGCTGCGCACCCAACTGATCCTCGAGAGCTCCGATACCACCCCCCAGATGACGGTGGATGTGGAATCCGTCGCTGACAAACGGTCCAAAACCATCGACCGGCTGCAGTTGGTGATCCTTGAGACCCTGCTGGTGCGGCGCGATACCCTTTCCGATGCCAGCCACGGCTCCACCCATACCGAACTCCAGGTGGAAGATGCCACCACGGTGAAACGGGGTGATGTGGTAGCCACGACCCAGATTCTCTGCAAGGAGGATGGCGTGGTCCAACTTCCCGAGCCCGTGGCCGGTGAACCGATTCGGCGCCTGCTAGTGGAGCGGGCCGGCGACACCCGCAGCGTCGAGATCAGCGGCTCCGCCGAGGTGGTAGTGGGTGCGCGGGTCGTCGATGGCGACCCCCTCGCCGCTGGGGTGAAGGCACCCTGTTGCGGGCAGGTGGAAGCCCTCGGAGCCAACAGCGTCACCATCCGGCTTGGACGGCCCTACATGGTCTCCCCCGATTCGGTGCTGCACGTGCGGGATGGCGAACTGGTGCAGCGGGGTGACAGCCTGGCCCTGCTGGTGTTCGAACGGCAGAAAACCGGCGACATTGTGCAAGGCCTTCCCCGCATCGAGGAATTGCTCGAAGCCCGTCGTCCCCGAGATTCGACCGTGCTTTGCCGTAAGGGCGGCACCGTGCAGATCAAGCAAGGTGAAGACGACGACTCGATCACCATTTCAGTGATCGAAGCCGATGATGCCCTCACCGACTACCCGATTCTGCTGGGCCGCAACGTGATGGTAAGTGATGGCCAGCAGGTGAGTGCCGGTGAGCTACTCACCGACGGACCCATCAACCCCCACGAGCTGCTGGAGTGTTTCTTCGAGGATTTGCGTAGCCGCAAGCCCACGATGGAGGCCGCCCAGGAATCGATCTCCAAACTCCAGTTTCAGATGGTGCAGGAGGTGCAGAACGTCTATAAATCCCAGGGAGTTTCAATCGATGACAAGCACATCGAGGTGATCGTACGCCAGATGACCAGCAAGGTCCGGATTGAGGATGCCGGTGATACCACCCTTCTCCCAGGTGAGCTGATCGAACTCCGCCAGGTCGAACAGGTGAACTCCGCCATGGCGATCACCGGCGGTGCACCGGCCGAATTCACGCCGGTGCTGCTGGGCATCACCAAGGCCTCCCTCAACACCGACAGCTTCATCTCAGCCGCCTCCTTCCAGGAGACGACCCGAGTATTAACCGAAGCCGCAATTGAGGGCAAGAGCGATTGGCTGCGGGGCCTCAAGGAGAATGTGATCATCGGCCGTCTGATCCCTGCCGGTACCGGCTTTGGGGGCTTCGAGGAGCAGTTGCGGGCCGAAGCCGGGCCCCATCCCGACATTCTCGAGGAGGAAGCCGCCAGCTACCGCCGCATGCAGAACCTCCGCCCCGACTACACCGTGGAGATGCCCGCCCCGGCCGTTTCCACCGCCGTGCTCGACGATCCATCCGACGAGGACCTGGAGGCCACCCGCAGCCGCCACGGCATCGAAGCGTCCAGCAGCGCCTATGCCGCCTTCACCCGGCCCGGTGAAGACGATGGCCTAGAGGAAGAACTGATCGCCGATCCGGCCGCCCTCGAAGGCCTGCAGGAAGAGGGGTTGCTCAGCGATGACTAAGCCCCCTAGCCCGTCGATGCCGCTACCACCCACCACCACGGCCCTTGGCACACCGATCCCGGTGCGCCAGAGGCCCCGCTGGGGATTTCACACCCACAACGAACTCCTCCATGGCCGCATCGCCATGATGGCTTTCATCGCCTTGGTGGCCCTCGAGTGGTTCCTTGGCCGCGGCTTCCTGACTGGACCCTGACAACCAACAACACCAACCTGACGACCAACAACACCAAAACGACCAACAGCAGGGGCCCTAACTCCGCCGCAGGCCCGAACCAGCTTGCTGCCGCCATCGAGCCCCCTGCTGCCACTTTGCCCCTGCTGGGCCACGGCGTCGCTGAGCTGGAGGCTTGGGCCCAGACCCAGGGGCAGCCAGCCTTCCGCGGCCGCCAGTTGCACGATTGGCTTTACAACCGCGGCGCCCGCAGCCTGGCGGCGATCACGGTGCTGCCGAAGGCCTGGCGCCAGCAGCTGCTGCAGCTGCCGGTGGCCGCCCCAGCGCCCTGGGGCGCTGCCGCAGCAACCCCAGGCGAAGCGGCAGTAGCCGGGTTGCAGCCGGCCGGCGATCCGGAGCCGGGCCGCTGCCTGCTGGGCCGCTCCCAGCTGCTGCATCGCAGCGATGCCCGTGACGGCACCAGCAAGCTGCTGCTGGCCACCGCCGATGGTCTGAGCATCGAAACCGTGGGTATTCCCGCTGGCGATCGGCTCACGGTGTGCGTTAGCAGCCAGGTGGGCTGTCCGATGGCCTGCCGCTTCTGCGCCACCGGCAAGGGGGGCCTGCAGCGCTCCCTGGCGGTGCACGAGATCGTGGACCAGGTGCTCAGCGTCCGCGAGGCGATGGAGCGGCGCCCCAGCCATGTGGTGTTCATGGGCATGGGAGAACCGCTGCTCAACAGCGAAGCGGTGCTGGCGGCGATCGATTGTCTGTGCCGCGATCTGGGCATGGCCCAGCGCCAGATCACCGTCAGCACCGTGGGCGTGCCCAAAACCCTGCCGACCCTGGCCGAACGCGCCCTGGAGCGCCTAGGCCGAGCCCAATTCACCCTGGCGGTGAGTCTCCATGCCCCCGACCAGCAGCTGCGTCAGCAGTTGATCCCCACCGCCCACGCCTATCCGCTCGAGGCCCTGCTGGAGGATTGCCGCCACTACGTGGCCATCACCGGCCGGCGGGTGAGCTTCGAGTACATCCTGCTGGGGGGCGTCAACGACCAACCACGCCATGCCGAAGCCCTGGCGACCCTGCTGCGGGGCTTCCAGAGCCATGTGAACCTGATCGCCTACAACCCGATCGAGGAGGAGGATTTTCAACGGCCTTCCCCCCAGGCCGTGGAGGCCTTCCGCATGGCCCTGGTTCGTCGCCACGTGGCGGTGAGTGTGCGGGCCAGCCGCGGCCTGGATCAAGACGCGGCCTGCGGCCAGTTGCGGCGGCGACTGGCCAGCACTGGGCCCGCCGCCTAGCCGCTCGATTGCTGCCGCTGGGTCAGGCCCGCTGCCGGCTCAGGTCGGATCCCGATCCAGTTCAAAGGCCCCCCGGGGCAAATTTTCGCGCCATGGGGCAAGCACCGCCAGCAGCAGGAAGGACGGCACCGCCGCCGCCAGGGTGAGGGCGAAGAAACTGCTCCAGCCCAGGGAAGCGGCCAGGAAGCCAGCAGGCGCCGCCAGCAGCGAGCGGCTCAGGGCATAGACCCCCGAGAACAGGGCGTACTGGGTGGCCGAGAAGCGCGGATTGCAGAGGCTCATCAGCAGGGCCAAGAAGGCGGCCGTGACCATGCCGTTGGCGAAGTTCTCCAAAGTTACGGTGAGGATCAAAGCGCTAAGGCCGCCGCCGAACTTGGCCAGAGCCCAATAGGTGAGGTTGGTGAGAGTGCCGATCGCGCCAAACACCCACAGGGAACGGTTGAGGCCGAGGGGCTTGAACAGCAGCCCTCCCGCCGCCGTGCCGGCCATGGTGGCCGCAATTCCCCAGCCGCCATTGACGGCGCCGATTTCAGCGGCACTAAAACCCGCCTTGAGCATGAAGGGCACCGCCATCAGGTTGAGCAGGCCGTCGGGCCAGCGGTACAGCATCACCAGGGCCAGCATCAGAAGAGCCCTGCGGCCGCCGCTGCGCCGGAGGAATTCGCGGGCCGGACCCACGATCGCCTCCTTGAGGCTGCGGGGCGGATGGGCGATGCTGTCCAGGCGAGGGGCCCAGAGGGTGAACGGCAGCACCGCCGCCACCAGGAGGGCGGAAGCCAGGAAAGCAGCCGGCCAGCCAAGCCAGCCAGCCAAGCCAAAGCCTGCTGCTCCCACCGCCAGCATGGCGGCCCGGTAGCCCAGGGCGCCGGCGGCGGCCCCGGCGCCCCGTTCACCCTCCGGCAACAGGTCGGTGCGGTAGGCATCCACCATCACGTCCTGGCTGGCACTGACCACCGCCAGCAACACCGCCGCAATCCCCACCAGGGTGAGATTGCCCCGATCGGCCTCGGGCTGGAGCAGGGCCATCGCGGCGATCACCGCCACGAGGGCAAGCTGCATCACCAACAGCCAGCCCCGCCGCCGGTCTGGCCAAGGGATCGGCCACCGATCCAGCAGGGGTGCCCAAAATAGCTTGAGGGTATAGGGCAACTCGGCCAGGCTGAGCAGGCCGATCATGCCGAGGGGAATGCCGCTGGCGGTGAGCCAGCCCTGCAGCAGTTTGCTGCCCACCATGTAAGGCGTGCCGCTGGCCACCCCTTGCGCCCCCACCGCCAGCAGGCGCCGCCAGGGCGAGACGGCGGATGCAGGGGAGCTGGAAACCATGGGGGCCCAGGAGGTGGGGGCACCCTAAGGGCGGTCCCGCCCCGCAGCCGCAGCGCCGGGGCGGCAGGGGGGGAGAATGGAGCTCCGTCTCTTGAGCCGATGGCGTTCTTTCGCACCACCCTCCTGCCCGCCGCGATTGTGTTGCTGTTCGGCCTGGCGCTGTTCGCCGTGAGCGCCCGCATCTGGCTCCCCGGCGACATGGCCGCCCCGGCGCCGATCGGCTGACGGGGCGGCGTCCCGCTCGGCCGCCGATCGGTGGGCTGACTTGCCTGGGCCGGGCCGATCGGCTGGGGCCTGGCCTGCCCCGCAGGCGTCGCCCCGCAGACTTCTACGATCTCCCCAGGTCGAGCGCCCCATGAACGACGCGGCCCTGCCCCTGCCTGAGCCCTTTCCCGACAGTCCGGCGGAGCTGGCCCTCGATCCTGAGGTGCTGGCCCGGGAGTTGGCGGCCGAACTGCTCGGCGATCCCCTTGATGAGATTGCGGCGTTGGAAGCCGCCGAGCTGGATGGAGCGGCCGAATGCGACCAAGGCCTGGAGCTGCTGCGCGGCGATCAAGCGCAACGCATGCAGGGACTGCGCATCTTCTGCGAGCACCGCGATCCCCGCGCCATCCCGCTGCTGCTGCCCCTGCTGCAGGCGGCCTGTCCTGTTGTACGGATGAGCGCCGTCTACGCCCTGGGCCGCAACCCCAACCCGATGGCGGTGGAGCCGCTGTTGGCCCTGCTGGCCTGCGATGACAACGGCTACGTGCGCAAGGCCGTGGCCTGGAGCCTGGGCAACTACCCCGATGCGCCAATCCTCAACCCGCTGATCCGCTCCCTGCAGCTCGATGTGGCTGCGGTGAGACTCTGGGCGGCCAGTTCCCTCGCCGATGCCGGCGCCACCGGAGCGGCCAAGGCCGATCCAGCCGCCGCCCAGTTACTGCAGACGCTCCAGATCGACAGCGAGCCCGCCGTACGCAGCAACAGCGCCTGGTCGCTGGGTCGCCTCTACCCCGACCTGGTGGAGCCCCGCCAGCAGACGGTGGTGGAGGCCCTGTTGCACACCCTGCTGCACGATGGCGACCCGACGGTGCGGGATGAGGCGAGGCTAGCCCTGGAGCAGTTGGAGCAACCGGATGTACTCGACCGACTCCAAACCCTGGTGGATGAAGGGCTGATCAGCTGAGCGGCTGCGCCGCTGCTGGTGCCTGCGCTGCTGGTGCCTGCGCTGCAGGTGCCTGCGCTGCAGGTTTCTGTGATTGAGGTTGTCTGTGATCGAGGTTTCTGGGGTTGACGACGATCGGGCGGCGGCTTCAAGCCAAGGCTTCATGCGACACCGTCCGGTCCAAACCCGGTTAAGATCGGTGAAACCCTTTCCAAGTCGGGATGGCCCAGCGCACGATCCGCTTTCACATCCGGCCCGATGGCCGGGTTGAGGAGACGGTCGAAGGCGTGGCTGGTCCCAGCTGTCAACAGCTGACTGAACGCATCGAAGCCCGCCTGGGCACGGTGCAGCGGCGGCTGGAAAGCGCCGAGGCCTACCGGGCTGAGGAGCTTTCCGCCGGCCTCCCCCAATCCCTGGCGGCCAGCCAAGGGGCTGGTTGATTCAGGGCCCGTTCTGCTTTACCCACCTCACCCGCCGCGTCCCAGCCGCTCCGATGTCGCACTTCAGCACCGTCCGGACCGAACTTCGCGATCGCCAAGCCCTGGTGGACGCCCTCATTGACCTGGGCCATCCCCCGCTCGAAGGCAGCCATCCGGTGCGGGGCTATCGCGGCCAGACGATCACAGCCGATCTGGCCATCCCCCAGGCCGATGGCGCCGATATCGGTTTCCGTTGGAATCCTGCCAATGGCAGTTACGAGCTGGTGGCCGACCTGGAGCTGTGGAAGCAGCCGATCCCGGTGGAGCGGTTTCTGGCCAAGCTCAACCAACGTTATGCCCTGCGGACGATCCTGGCGGCCAGTGCCGACGAAGGCTTCCTGGTGAGCGAGCAGACTACCCAGCGCGATGGCAGCATTGACCTGGTGATCACCCGCTGGGACAACTGAGCGGCGTGGCTCAACAGCCCCCCCCGTCCAGGCTTGGAGCGACGGCAGCGTCTGGGCTTGTTTCGGCTCCAGAGGGCCCCGATCCATCCCTCGCCTTCCGCATCGCCCCGGACCCCGCTCCGCCCCCCAGTGGCCAGGAACCGCTGCTGGGCGGTTTGTTACGCCAACAGGCGGTGTGGGTCGATGAGGCCGCTTGCATCGGCTGCCGCTACTGCGCCCATGTGGCGACCAACACCTTCGTGGTGGAGCCAGATTGGGGCCGCTCCCGCGCCCTGCGCCAGGACGGCGACAGCACCGAACGCATCCAGGAGGCGATCGATACCTGTCCAGTCGATTGCATCCACTGGGTGCCCTATGGGGAATTGGCGGGGCTCGAAGCGCAGATGCAGCAGCAGGAGATCCTGCCCCTCGGGCTTCCCAACCCGGTGCGGTTGAAGCGCACCCTGCCCCGGGCCAGCCCCGCTCCAAGCCGCGAACCTTGACTCCCATCCCTACCCCGCTGGCCGCCGTCGCCGTGCCAACCCGGCGTTTCGGCCGAACCGAGCTCGCCATGCCGGTGCTATCCCTGGGGGGGATGCGGTTTCAGCAGAGCTGGAGTGACCTGGAGAGCAGCGCCATCGAGGCTTCCAGCCAGGCCAACCTCGGCGCCCTGTTGGAGGCCGCCGAGGCCGCCGGCCTGCATCACATCGAAACCGCCCGCCACTACGGCAGCTCCGAGCGCCAGCTGGCTCCCCTGCTGGGGCGCAGCGCCGATCCCAAGCGGATCCTGCAAAGCAAGGTGCCACCCCAGGCGGATCCGCTCGCCTTCGAGGCGGAGCTTGCCACCAGTTTCTCCAGGCTGGGCCTGGACCACCCCAGGGGCCGCCTCGACCTGCTGGCCATCCATGGGGTGAACAATGCCGAGCTGCTCGAGCAGACCCTTCAAGCCGGGGGCTGCCTGGAGGTGGCCGAGCGCTGGCGCGATCAGGGCCGCATCGGCGCGATCGGCTTCTCCACCCATGCTCCCCTACCGATCATCCTGGCGGCGATCAGCAGCGATCGGTTCGACTACGTGAACCTCCACTGGTACTACATCCAGCAGCAAAACGGGCCTGCCATCGAGGCTGCCACCGCCCACGACATGGGGGTGTTTGTGATTAGTCCCACCGACAAGGGGGGGCACCTGCACACCCCCTCGGCCCGCCTGCTGGAGCTCTGCGCACCGCTGCATCCGATCGTGGTGAACGATCTTTTCTGCCTCAGCGCACCAGGCATCCACACGATCAGCGTCGGCGCCGCTCGGCCTGAGGATCTGGCCCTCCACCTCGAGGCCGTTGCCCTCCTAAATCAGGCTGGGGATCTGCTGCCCCCAATTCTGGCGAGGCTGGCCGCCGCCCGGCGGGCTGCGCTGGGCGAGGCCTGGATCAACAGCTGGCAGCAGGGACTGCCCGCTTGGCAGGACACCCCAGGCCAGATCAACCTGCCGGTGCTGCTCTGGCTGCACGACCTGCTCGAGGCCTATGGGCTCGAGGGCTTCTGCCGGGCCCGCTATGGGCTGCTGGGCCAAGGTGGCCACTGGTTCGCCGGCGCCAATGCCGATGCCCTTGATCACGGTGTGGACGGGGCCGAGTTGCGCTCCGTGCTGGGGGACAGCCCCTGGGCAGAGGAGATCCCGGACCTGCTGCGGCGCCTGCGGGGGCGCATCGGCGGGCAGACCCTGCAGCGACTCCAAAACAAATAGCACTCAAACAGTGCTCAACTAGAACTCAAACCAGAAGAACTCAAACCAGCCCATCAATCCGAAAATCCACACTCAAAGCCTCGGAACCACCTGTTCCAGCCTCGATTGGCTTGCCCCCACTGCAACGCGCCCAAACCACGGGCCAGAACGAAGCCAGCTTTTGCATTGTCAAGCAGGCAGAATCAAAGCAATCACCTCCGCCGCGCCGATGAGCAGCAGCATCTACTCCGAGCTCAAAGCAAGCATCCTGAAAGCCGAACAAGACCCTGCGCTGGACACAGCCAGCGCAGCTATCGCGATCATGCGGGATTGGCTAGGCAGCCACGGGGCCAGGATCGGGGAGGGCAAAACGCTGCAACCCGCCGAATTGAACGGCACGCTGATGCAATGGTTCCATTCCCATCTGAAGGCGGATGGCGGCCACTGGCGACGCCTCAAGCAGGAGGCCAGGGCCCTGGCAGCAGCCGGCATCACCGCCGTCTGGCTGCCCCCGGCCCATAAGGCCGGTGGACCCAATGATGACGGCTACGCTGCCTACGACCTGTTCGATCTGGGCGAGTTCAACCAAAAGGGCACGGTTCGCACCAAGTACGGCACCAAGGATGAGTATCTGGCGGCGGTAGAGGCCTGCCACGAGGCCGGCCTGCAGGTGTATGCCGATGCGGTGTTCAACCACAAGCTCTACGCCGACGGCGAAGAAACCTATTTGGCCACCCCCTACGCCCCAGAAAACCCGAGCCAGGCCCTAGGCGACGAACGCAAGATTCGGGCCTGGACCCACTACCGCTTCGATGGTCGCGGCGGGCGCTACTCGACGATGCAATGGCACTGGTACCACTTTGACGCCGTTGATCATAATAATCTCGATAGTCATTACCATGCGATATGGCGCAGCCATGGCAGCGACTTCGATGGCCATGTAGCGCTTGACCAAGGCAACACCAACTATCTGGAGGGCGCCAATCCCAACCTAAGCCACCCCGAGGTGCGCGACGAACTCAAGCATTGGGGTCGCTGGACGCTGGACCAGGTGGGGGTTGATGGCTTTTGCCTCGATGCGATCAACCACATCAACAGCGACTTTTTGATCGACTGGATCAGTGATATCGAGGCCTACGCCCAACGCAATCTGTTCGTGGTAGGCGAATACTGGAGCTACGACCTCGGCAGCCTCAGCTGGTATGCCGCCAACAGCGGCGGCAAGATGGCCCTCTTTGATGCACCGCTACACCTCAATTTCCATCTAGCCAGCTGCAGCAATGGCCACTACGACATGAGCCTTCTGCTCGACGGCACCCTGATGCAAGCCATGCCGGGGCTGGCGGTGACCCTGGTCGACACCCACACCACCCAGCCGCTGCAGGTGTTCGATTCGCCGGTGGAGCCCTGGTTCAAGCCGCTGGCCTACGCGGTCATCCTGCTTCGCGACCAGGGCTATCCCTGCATCTTCCATGCCGATTACTACGGCGCCGATTACCGCGAAAAACGCTTCGGCCGGGAGATTGCCATCCACATGCCCAGCCACCGCTTCCTGATCGATCGCTTCCTACGGGTCCGCAGCCACTGCGCCTTCGGCGCCCAGATTGACTACCTGGATCACGGCCACACGATCGGCTGGACCCGGCTGGGCAGCCCCGATCACCCGCACAGCCTGGCGGTACTGATGAGCGCTGGCGATGCAGGCCACAAATGGATGGAGGTTGGCAAGCCCCACACCCTGTTCCGCGACCTCAGTGGCCACATCCGCGAACCGATCCGAACCAACGCCGATGGCTGGGCGGAATGGCGCTGCCCTGGGCGCTCGGTGTCGGTATGGGTGGAGCAGGATGCCCTGGCGGCGCTGGGGGTCAACCCCTAGCCCCCACCTGAGGGGCCTCCCCGTAGGGCCTAAAACCGGCCGGTCAGGGCCCGGCTGGTGCGACTCAGGCCCAGGCGGGTCTCGGGCAGAAAGGGCCCCTTGAGCATGCCGCCCCCGATCCGCAGGAACAGGCCTGCAAAGGCCAGATCGATGCCGGCCACCGCAAGGGCACAACCCAACCAACCCCAGCCAAAGGCTTGCCGCACCCAGAGCACCAGGGCCAACTGGGCCGCCACCCCAGCGAAGCTGGCCAAGGTGAGTCCCATGCCGAGAAACACGGCACCGCCGATCAGGCGGCGCTTTTCCCGGCTGGCCTCCTGCAGGGCGATCTTCACGTGCAGATCCATCACCGAAGACATCAGCTCGGTGACCTTGCCAAAGGTGGAGCGACCCATGCCCGCCTCAGGCCGAACGGCGACCGGAGAGCAGCAGGCCGAACAACAGCCCCACACCAGCGGCAATGCCGATCGCCAGCAACGGCTTCTCCCGCACAGGCTTCTCGATCTTCGGCCTCAGGGTGGTGTTGAGGTCGTCGAGCAGCTGCTCCAGTTGGTCCTCCAGGGGGCGCAGGGTGTCCGCCACCTGGTGGGCCTGCTCACCGGTGCTGTGCAGCAGCTCCTGGAGCTGCTGCTTCACCCCGTGGCTGGTAAGACCCGTCTGGCGGCTGATCACCTCCACAGCGTTGTCGAAGCTGCCGCGGGTGGCCTCCAGGGTGTGCCGCGCCACCTCGGGCCATTCCCGCTGGATGGTGGGCAACAGGGCTTCGAAGCGCTCCCGAAAGGCCAGCTGGAGCTGGCTAAGGGGGGGCGCCTCCAGCTCCAGGCCGCCGGCACCGGTGCCATTGCCACTCGGGCCTTCGCCACTGCTGCCGCTGGGGTTGAAAGGATGTCCATAGCTGCTTGCCGAGCCCAGCGGCCGGGCGGCGTCACCGCTGGTGGTGGGGGAATCGCTGAGGGGGTCCATCACGGGCAGTTGGGTTAGGGAAAGCTGGCAGAACAGGCCCAGTTTGAAGGCCCTGGCGATCCGCCGGAAGGAAGCAGCGAGGGGGGAGAGCCGTCGCCTGCGGTGGGGGTGACCGGCGCTGGGCGCCCACCTGGCTCCAGCGTAGGCAGCCCCCTTGGCAGCGTCAGCCGTTTCGCTAAATTCCGATAGCCCGGCGCACGGGCCGTTTGGTTCACATCAACCAGGTCGAACTCAAGCATTTCAAGTCGTTCGGCGGATCGATCACGATCCCGCTCGAGCCCGGTTTCACCGTGGTAACGGGTCCGAATGGATCCGGCAAGAGCAATATTCTTGATGGCGTGCTCTTCTGCCTGGGGCTGGCCACCAGCCGCGGCATGCGCGCCGAACGGCTGCCCGATCTGATCAACAGCTCCATGCAGCGCGAGGGTCGCGCCGCCGAAACCACGGTGACCGTTCAGTTCGACCTCGGCGACTGGCAGCCCGATGACGCCGAGGATGGCCTTGTCGCCGCCCCGGAAGGGCCCTGGATCCAGCCCGGCCAGCGCTATTGGAGCGTCACCCGACGGCTCCGGGTCGCCCCAGGCGGCACCTACAGCACCAGCTTCAGCGCCGATGGCGTGGCCTGCAACGCCCAACAGCTCCAGACCCAGCTGCGCCGCCTGCGCATCGACCCCGATGGCAGCAATGTGGTGATGCAGGGCGACGTCACCCGCATCGTGTCGATGGGCGCCCGCGACCGGCGCGGCATCATCGATGAATTGGCTGGGGTCGCCCTCTTCGATACCCGCATCGACCAAACCCGCTCCAAACTCGAAGAGGTGCAGGAGCGGCAGGAACGCTGCCGCATCGTGGAACAGGAACTGCTGGCCAACCGCCAGAAACTCGAACGCGACTGCAGCAAGGCCCGCACCTACCAGGAACTCCGCCAGCGGCTGCTGCTAGGCCGCCAGCAGGAACAGATGCTGGCCTTCGAGGCCGCCCGCAGCGGCCTGGAGGCCCTAGGCCACCGTCGGCTTGGCCTGCAGCAACGCCAAGACGAGGAACGGGCGGCCATCTTGATCGCCGACCGCGCCGTAGCCGAAGCGGCCCAGGGGCTCGACCAACTCCAGGCCGAGGTAAAAGCCCTGGGCGAAGACCAGCTACTGGCGGTCCAGGCGCAGCTGGCGGGCCTCGAGGCAGCCGAACGGGAACGGGCCCGCCAGGGCGAACGCCATCGCGAGGAAGCCACCAAGCTGCAACAACGCCGCGACGACCTCGGCCGCCGCCAGAGCGAGCTGCGCCACCAGCGCCTGGGCCTGGACACCAGCCCCGCCGACGACCTGGCGGTGGCAGAACGCCGTTGCAACGAGGCCGAGGCGGCCGTCGACCTCTCCCGCCGCCGGCTCGGCGAGGTGGCCGACCGTTCCGGCAGCTGGATGGAGCAACGCAAACAGCGGGACCGGCAGCGCCAGGAGCTGCAGCAGCAGCTCAGCCCGCTGCTGCAGGAACGGGGCCAGCTGGAAGAACGGCTGAACCAGGCCCAAGCCAGGCGCCAGGAGCTGGAGCTTGAGGAACGCCAGCAGGCCGGCGGCAGTGGCGAAGCCCAAACCCGACTGGCGGCCCTGCGGGGCGAGGAGGCCGACCTGCTGCAAAGCCTGGCCGCCCAGCAACGGCAGCTGCAGGAGCAGGCCGAGGCCCTGGCCCTGCAACAACGCACCCGCGCCCGCCTGGAGCAGGAGCAAACCAACCTCGAACGGGAGATCGCTCGCCACGACAGCCGCCGCGAAACCCTGCAGGAAAGCCGGGGCACCGGCGCTCTGCGGCTCCTGCTCGAAGCGGGCCTGGAGGGAATCCATGGCCCCGTGGCCCAACTGGGGGAGGTGGACGAGCGCCACCGGGTGGCCCTGGAGGTAGCCGCCGGCGCCCGACTCGGCCAGGTGGTGGTCGAAGACGACCAGATCGCCGCCCGGGCGATCGAGCTGCTCAAGAGTCGCCGGGCTGGCCGCCTCACCCTGCTGCCGCTCAACCGCATCCGGGGCGGCCCTGGCTCCAGCAGCGCTGCTGCCGCCTTCCAACGGGCGGCGAATCCCAGCGGGGCGAACCCCCATGGGGCGGGCCCCGCAGGCCTGGTCGGTCGGGCCGTGGATCTGATCCGCCATGAACCCGTCTATGGCGAAGTGTTCCGCTATGTCTTCGGCGACACCCTGGTCTTCGACCACCTCGACCAGGCCCGCCGCCAGCTCGGCCGCTGCCGCGCCGTGACCCTCGATGGCGAACTACTCGAGAAGAGCGGCGCCATGACCGGCGGCAGCCTGCAGCAGCGCAGCGGTCAGCTCGGTTTCGGCAGCAGCCAGGAAGGAGACGAGGCCGAACCCCTGCGCCGCCGCTTGCTGCAACTGGGCGAAGGCCTGCTGGCCTGCCGCCGCCGCGAAGCAGAACTGGGCCGAAGCTTGGAGGAATCCCGGCCGCTGCTCCTGCGCAGCCAGCAACGCCAGGCCGCCGTGGAAGCGGAACGATTGGCCGCCGAACGCCAACTCACCCCCCTGCAGCAGCGCCGCACCCAGCTGACGCTGCGGCTGGAGCAGCTGGGCCAGGCCAACGCCGCTGACACGGCCCGGCAGCAGGAGCTCGCCACCAGCATCGCCCCCCTCCAGCGGGCGATCGCAGCCCTGGAAGCCGCCGAGGCCGCCGCCGCCGCCGGCGACGACAGCGCCCGTTGGCAAGGGCTCCAGGCCGACCTGGAGGCCGCCGACCAAACCCTGCGGCAGGCCCGCCAGCAGCGCGATCAGCTCGAGGCCGAACGCCGCGACCGCGCCCTGGCCAGCGAACGGCTCTCCAGCCAGCTGGAGGCCATGGCGGGGGAGGAACGGCAACTGGTGGAAGCCGTGCAGGCGCTAGTGGCGGAACGGCAGGCCTGGAAAGAGCAGCAACAGGCCGATCAAACCCAACGCCATGATCTCGAAGCACGCCAGAGCGACCTGACGGCCCGCTTCGGCGAACGGCGTCGCCAGCGCGATCTGGCCGAAGCCCAATTGGCGGCTGCCCGCCAAGCCCTGCAGCAACGCCAGTGGGAGCTGCAGCGGCTGGGGGAAGAAATCGAGGCGGTGCTGGAGGAACAACGCAGTGAAGGCCTGCGGCTGGAGCAACTGGAACGCGGCCTGCCCGAGCCGCGCCCCGAGATCCCTGGGGTCCTGCGCGAAGCCGGACTCGACAGCCTGCGCAGCGAACTCGAGCGCCTCCAGCGCCGCATGGAAGCCCTCGAACCGGTCAATATGCTGGCCCTCGAGGAGCTGGAGCAACTGGAGGCACGGCTGGCCGAGCTGGAAGAACGGCTGGAGGTGCTCAGCAAGGAAAGGGAAGAACTGCTGTTGCGGATCGAAACGGTGGCCACCCTGCGCCAGGAGGCCTTCATGGAGGCCTTCCGGGCGGTCGACGGCCATTTCCGCACCATCTTCGCCGGCCTCTCCGATGGCGAAGGCCACCTGCAGCTGGAAAACCCCGACCAACCCCTGGAGGGGGGCCTCACCCTGGTGGCCCACCCCAAGGGCAAGGCGGTGCGCCGGCTGGCGGCGATGTCGGGTGGCGAGAAATCGCTCACGGCCTTGAGCTTCCTGTTTGCCCTGCAGCGCTTCCGGCCCTCCCCCTTCTATGCCCTCGACGAGGTGGACAGCTTCCTCGACGGCATCAATGTGGAGCGCCTGGCCGGCCTGATCGCCGCCCAGGCCGATGCGGCCCAGTTCCTGGTGGTGAGTCACCGGCGGCCGATGATCGCCGCCTCCGGCCGCACGATCGGCGTCACCCAGGCCCGTGGCTCCCACACCCAGGTGGTCGGTTTGCCGCCTGCGGCCTGAGCTGGCGGGGTGGGCCACAATGGGCCGACTGGGCCCCCGGATTTGACCTCTTCCACCCCTGCCGTCCCCGATCCCAACGCCCCGGCGCCCAGCGATCGGCTCTGGCTGCGCTCGGAACTGATGGGCACCCAGGTGATCACCCGGGATACCGGCCGCCGGCTTGGGGTGGTGGGGGAGGTGGTGGTCGACATCGACCGGCGTGAGGTGGTAGCCCTGGGCCTGCGCGATAACCCGTTGACCCGCTTCCTGCCGGGCCTGCCGCGCTGGATGCCCCTGGAGCGGATCCGCCAGGTGGGGGACGTGATCCTGGTGGATTCAGCCGATTCGCTACAGGAAGGCTTCGATCCGGATCGCTACAGCAAGGTGATCAACTGCCAAGTGATCAGCGAAGCCGGCGCCATGCTGGGCCGGGTGCTCGGCTTCAGCTTCGATGTTGAAACCGGTGAACTCACCACCCTGGTGATCGGGGCCCTAGGCGTGCCCCTGCTCGGCGAGGGGGTGCTCAGCACCTGGGAGCTGCCGGTGGGCGAAATCGTGAGCAGTGGCACCGACCGAATCATCGTCTACGAGGGCGCTGAGGACAAGCTCAAGCAGCTCGGCACCGGCCTGCTCGAGAAGCTGGGCATCGGTGGGGGCGGCTGGGAACAAGAAGAACGGGAGCGCTACCGCAGCAGCTCCGTGCCAGCCGAAAACCAGTTGCCCGCAGGCCAACCAAGCCTGGCCGAGCAACGCCGCATCCAACCGGCCAGCAGCCGCTCCTTCCAGCCCGAGCAGGAATTCGACTACGTGGAGCTCGAAGAACGCCGCGAACGGGCACCCCTGCGCCAGCGCCGCTACCTCGATGACGAGGAGGACAACCGCTTCGAGCGCTACCGCAGCGCCGAAGACGTTCGCCCCGGCCCGCTCGAACGGCAGGCCTATCGCCGCGAAGCCGATGCTGGCGAGCCCGATGGCCCAGAACAACGCCTCCAGACCAGGCCTGCCGAACGCCTCAGGGAGCCGCAGGACAGCCGCGACCGCTACGGCTCGATCGAGCCCCAGGACCGCCTACCCCTGGCTGGGTTCGAGGAACAAACTGATCGCCTTGGTGATCGCCCCGCTGATCGCCGAGGTGATCGCGACGAGACCAACCCGTACCAGCGCCGCAACCCCGGGGTCCCCAATTTCAAGACCGCATCGGACTGGGAGCGATCGGATCGGCCTAGTGATCGGCCCAGCCAGGGTCCTGTGGATGTGGAAGCAGAAGTTCTGGAGGATCCATGGTGAGGCCTGAAAAGACCGAGTGCAGCTGAGGCTTGTTGAGCGAAACGATTCGCTGCCCTGCAACAGCTTGCTGCGATCGAATCGGTAGAGCGCCAAGCAAGGAGGGGTCGGCCATTGGGATTCAAAGCGCTGCCAGAATTGGCTGCTCTACCATATTGGTGATCAACCAGACAACCAGCTTCCGCCCTGGAGTCGACCCACAGCTGTATCGCCCCGCTCACCCTGCCTGCCTAGGCCGCCTCACTAGCGATGCAATAAGGCTAGTGACGCGGCAAGGTTTGCGACGCGGCAAGGTTGCGGTGACGCTGCCAAGCTCCGGCGCCCATCTCTGCCGACGACCATGAGCCACACCCCCCTCCGGCACAGCCCCCGTTGCTAACGACACCGGAGCCGAACGACTGACTCTAATGGGCAAGGGGCCCCTGGAACCTGTGCCAGGCTGGCCAGGATCTACGCCGCCAGCCCTCAGGCATGTCAACAACGCTTTTCGTGTGCCATGAGGGTCAAAGAACCGGAGCTCCCCTCCTGCTGCTGTGGCTGATTCGTTGGTTAGTTGCCAACACCTCGATCCGACCGGTCGTTGCCTTGATGCGGGAAGGTCCCCTGCAGGAAGAATTCAGTGCGGTCTGTCCTACCTATACTTTTGCCAGGCCAGTTCAGGAGCGATGGCATAGACGTCTGCGGCGTAAATTTAGCCCAACCGCCACCAATGACCCCGACGGTTGGCTGGCCAGCATCGTAGCCGAGGTCAAACCAGACTGCCTTTACCTCAACACCTTGGTTCTGGGGGCGAGCCTAGCGCGCCTGGAACTCGATAGAAGCCAGACCCGGGTGATCAGCCATGCCCATGAAATGGAAATTGGCCTACTGTTATCCAGCACACCGGCAGACATCAAGACCCAACTCGACAGCTCCGACAAAGTAATTTGCTGCGCTGAAAGCGTGAAACAAAATCTGCTCGAAATCCACCACGCCAGTCCAAGTCAATGCATTGTGATACCCGAATACATACCCTACAGCAAACCAGATGAATTAATGCGCCTCCATTGCAATGAGGCCTCCCAGCCGGTTGTGGACACGTTGCAAAAACTCAGGGATGAAGGTGTATTTCTATTCGGATTTGCCGGTTCGCCCATTGATCGTAAAGGCTTTGATCTATTCCCCCAGCTTGTCAAAATCTGCGCCAGCCAGTTCGGCGGCACTCCATTCCGAGCCGTATGGGTGGGCTGTGGACCAGGCTCCCTCCCCTACGTGAAGGCCAACCGGGATCTGCGGCTGCTTGGGGTGAGCGAGCATGCCCTGCTACTTCCGGGCGTCTCCTGCGGAGCGGCCGCCCTACGCCAACTCGATGTGATGGCGCTGCTAGCACGGGAAGATCCCTACCCTGTCGTCGCCCTCGAAGCTGGAGCGATGGGGATTCCTACCGTCTGCTTCCGCCAAAGTGGTGGCATCGCTGATCTGGCCGAGCAGGGGTACGGGGTGGCCGTGGACTACCTCAACCTTGACGCTTTTGCCGCAGCAATCCACAAGCTTCAACGCAACCCAGACGAATCACATCAACTGGGCAACTGTTTTCAGGAGCGAATTTTTAACACCAATACCGTCGAAATTCAGGGGGCCGCGATTGCCTCAATCATCCAGTCCAAGGCGTGATCAACTGGCGCCCTGGCCCCGTCCTCGCTTGAAGCAGCGACCGGGGTGTCAGCCCGCCTGAAAATCCAGCGAAGCTGAATTCACGCAATACCGCTCTCCCGTGGGCTGCGGGCCATCGTTAAAGACATGGCCGAGGTGGGCCTCGCAATTGGCGCAGCGAATCTCAGTGCGCACCATGCCATGGGAGCGGTCGGTGATGGTGGTGATGGCGGCCGGATTCAGCCCAGCCCAGAAGCTCGGCCAACCGGTGCCGGAATCAAATTTCGTGGCAGAACTAAACAGCTCACTGCCACAGCAGACGCAGCGGTAAATCCCCTGGCCCTTGTGATTCCAATAGGCGCCACTGAAGGCCCGCTCGGTGCCGCCCGCCCGGGTGACCTGGAACTGCTCGGGGCTGAGGCGCTGGCGCCAGGCCTCCTGATCCAGGCTCCGGGCCAGGCCGCTGGGCACGCCGCAGGCGGAAACGGCCGCCCCTGACGTGCCGGCCTTGGGCACTGCATCGCCGCCAGCTGGGGAGAGGGGCTGGGCGCTAGACGGATCGCTCATCGGAGGGCCGCAGGCTTAGGACACGGACCCCAACCCTAGGCAACCGGGCCCGGTGGTAGCAGCTCCCGCACCAGGGCGGCCAAGCTGGCCACGGCGCCGGGACGGCCCCGCAGGCTGCGGAGGTCAGCCCTCATCGCCGCCAGACGCTCGGGATGGTCGAGCCAATCCGCCGCTTCGGCCGCGATCTGGTCGGGGGTGATCGCCCCGACCCGTTCGGGCACAACGGCACGGCCCGCCGAGATGTTGGGCCAGGCCAAGAAACCCCGGTGGCGCATCCGCCAGGCCGTCAGGGCCACCCCGAGCAGGCGCCGCGCCAGGGGCAGCCGGGCCAGCAGGCCCATCCAGCCATCCCAGGCCTGCATCACATGCAGGTGCTGGGTGGGCACCAGCACGATCATCGGCAGGCCGAGGGCGCCGAGCTCAGCGGTGTTGGCCCCCACCGTGGTTAAAGCAAGCCGGCACTGGCTGAGCGGCCCATGGGCCGGATGCACCTCCAGCAACCGGATCACGGTGCCGGCGGCGGTGACCAGCCCATCCCCCTGGCGCTGGGGCTGGCGGGAGCTGAAAAAGCGGGCAATCGGATTGGCGGGGGAGGCATAGGCCAGCAATTCGGCCACAGACGTGGTGGGTGCCACCGGCAACACGAAGCGGCAACCCGGTCGCCGCGCCGCCAGCCGATCGGCGGCCTCCAACAGGAAGGGCACCCCCACCTGCAGCTTGGCCCGTTTCGAGCCGGGCAGCAGCGCCACCCACTCCCCCTGCGGCAGGCCGGAATCCTGCTGGAGCGAAGCGGAAAGATCCGCCATCAGATCCCCCACCACCACGTTGCGGCCCCGCCAACGGGGGGCCAGGCGTCGGGCGGCCTTGGGGCCCATGGTGGCGATCCGGTCATTCCACTGCGGCCAGCGCACCACCCATTCGGCGTAGGTGAGGTGCCGGTAGCCCAGCCGCGCCGAGAGCAACACGGTCCAGAACTGATCACCCCCCAGGAACACCACCACCCCCTGGCGCGGCCAGGGACCGTGGCGGCCGGGGCGCAGCAGCAGCCACCAGAAGCGGCCCGCCGGCAGTACTCGGTTGAACAGCCCCCACCCCTTGGCCACCCTGGCCTCCTCGCCGGTGGCATTGGGACAGGGCACCAGCAGCAGCTGCAGGCTGCAGGGAGCTTGGGGATCGCGGGGGCGCAGGGGCAGCAGGCGATGCAGCTCCTGGGCCAGGGGGCGCACCCAGGTGCTCAGCTCACCTGGCCCATTGCTGACCAACACGATCGTGGCAGCGGGCTGGACGAGGGCTGCAGCAGCACCGGGATGCTCAACCACCGCTGGATCGCGGCTAAGGGGTTGATCCCGACTGGAGCGGGACCCAAGCTCGGCAGCAGGATCCGGCAGCGCCTGGGACAAGTTGGGGCGAAAGAAAAATGCGGATGGCGAGACTTGAACTCGCAAGGCCGAAGCCACACGCCCCTCAAACGTGCGTGTCTACCAATTCCACCACATCCGCGTGGTTGGCTCCGGCCGGGCCGGATCCGCCAAGGACTATACCCATCGCTGGCGCCCGAGCGGCGACGCCCGGATCGAGCAGCGCTGGGCCCGGATCGAGCCCTGCGCCCGGTGAGCCCTAGCCAGGGAGCTCCCATCGCCAGCCGTGGGGGTCAGCCCTGCTGGTGAGCACTGATACAGTCCGCTCCGGTCCGGCTGTCCTCCCCCGGCCCGCTCCGCTGCGGATGCCCATCGGCAAGCTGCTGATCGCCAACCGTGGCGAGATCGCCCTCCGGATCCTGCGCACCTGCCGGGAACTTGGCATCGCCACCGTGGCCGTGCACAGCACGGTGGATCGCAACGCCCTGCATGTGCAGCTGGCCGATGAGGCCGTTTGCGTGGGCGAGGCCCCCAGCAGCCGCAGCTACCTGAACATCCCCAACATCCTCGCCGCCGCCACCTCCCGGGGGGCGGACGCGATCCACCCCGGCTACGGCTTCCTGGCCGAAAACGACCGCTTCGCCGAAATCTGCGCCGACCACGGCATCACCTTTGTGGGTCCATCGCCCGCATCGATCCGGGCGATGGGCGACAAAGCCACGGCCAAGGCCACGATGCAGGCGGTGGGAGTGCCCACCATCCCGGGCAGCGAAGGGTTGCTGGATAGCCCGGAGCAAGCTGCGGCCCTAGCCGAGCAGATGGGCTACCCGGTGATGATCAAAGCCACCGCCGGCGGCGGCGGCCGGGGCATGCGGCTCGTGCCCGGCCGAGGCCAACTCGAGGGCCTGTTCAAGGCGGCCCAGGGGGAAGCGGAGGCGGCCTTCGGCAACCCGGGCCTCTACATGGAGAAGTTCATCGACCGGCCCCGCCACGTGGAAGTGCAGGTGCTGGCCGATCGCCACGGCAACGTGATTCATCTCGGCGAGCGCGACTGCTCGATCCAGCGCCGCCACCAGAAGCTGCTGGAGGAGGCCCCCAGCCCCGGCCTTGATCCCGACCTACGCCGCCGCATGGGCGACGCGGCCGTGGCTGCGGCCCGCAGCATCGACTACGAAGGCGCCGGCACCGTGGAGTTTCTGGTCGACCGGGGGGGCGGTTTCTACTTCATGGAGATGAACACCCGCATCCAGGTCGAGCACCCGGTGACCGAGATGGTGACCGGCATCGACCTGATCGCCGAACAACTGCGCATCGCCGCCGGTGAACCGATCTCGGTGCGCCAGGAGGAGGTGCGCGTTAGCGGCCATGCAATTGAATGCCGCATCAATGCCGAAGACCCGCGCCACAACTTCCGGCCCGCCCCCGGCAGGATCACCGCCTGGCTGCCCCCCGGCGGTCCCGGCGTGCGGGTGGACAGCCATGTGTACACCGGCTACGAAATCCCCCCCTTCTACGATTCGCTGATCGGCAAATTGATCGTCTGGGGGGTCGACCGCGACCATGCCCTGCGTCGATTGCGGCGGGCCCTGTCCGAATGCGCGATCACGGGCATCCCAACCACGATCGAATTTCACTTAGCCCTGCTAGATCGGCCTGAGTTTCAGCGCGGAGAGGTATATACCAAGTTTGTGGAGCAGGAGATGCTGCCCCCGACCTAGGGAAGCTCTGCCCAACCGTTCAAAGCCGCCCGCTCAGGCGGTCGCAGCTGCCGCCCGCAGCATCACCTGGGTCAGCAGACCCTGCTGGCCCACCAGCAATTCGCGCAGCAGGCTGATCAGCCCCAGCCACACCACCGGTGCCACATCCACGCCACCGATCGGCTGGATCAGGCGGCGGGTGGGGGCCAGCAGCGGCTCGGTGGGCAGGCCCACGATGCGGGCCGCCCCTTGGCTGAGATCGATCTGGGGATACCAGGTGAGCACAATCCGAAACAGAAACAGTAAGGTCCAGGCGCCGAGCAGCAGACCAAGGCTGAGGTGGATCCAGGGGAGGGCAGCCGTCACAAAGCTCTAAGCGGAAGGATTCGGATCGTAGGAAGCCACCCGCCGCTGCCTAGGATCGCTCGAGCTTGACGCCAAGTCCGCCACCATGACCCCCTCCCTCTCCAATTTTCTCAGCAGCCTCGTCTACGGAGGGGCGATCGTGGTGATCCCGATTGCGATTGCCCTGTTCTTCATCAGCCAGAACGACCGCCTCGACCGCCGGCTCTGAAGCCAGCTCGCCACCAGCAGCCCCCCCCAAGCCAGCTGACTCGCGGCTGCATCGCCTCGATCAGGTTGGCTGCTGGCCCGACCACGTCTGACGGGGCAGCGACGGGCGGCTAACGCCGGCCTCGCCGCCGTCGGTGCTGGATGGGGCCCTGTCCCTAGACTGGAATCACGCTCGCACCCGCCCGGGACGACTCCCGCAACCCCCCTTGGTTAACGCCAGCCTCAATTGGGCCAGCATTGTCGGCATTGTGCTGGCCGTCGGCGGGGCCTTCCTCTATTTCATGAGGAACTTCAAGCCAGCCCTAGCCCGCGATTACGACGTGTTTTTCGCCGCGATCGGCCTGCTCTGCGGCGGCATCCTCTTCTTTCAGGGCTGGCGCCTCGATCCAATCCTGCAGTTCGGCCAGTTTCTGCTGGCCGCCACCACGGTGTTTTTCGCCTACGAGAGTGTGCGCCTGCGGGGCGTGACCACCGAACAGGCCCGCCGCTCCTCCTACTTCGACGACGAAGAGGAGCCCGCCCCCTTCCCGCCCCGCGGCGGCATGTCTGGCCGCAATTGGGAGGGTGAAAGCTTCGATGAACCCGAGGGCTTCCGCCGCCGCATCCCCAACCGCGAGGGAGCGGAGGAAGATTTTTACCGGCCGCGCCGCCCCAGCCGCGCCGCCATCCCGGAGCGGGCCGTCAGCCGCCGCGGTGAAGACGACCAGTGGGACTCGCCCCGGCCGGACCCCAGCTACCGCCCCGAGCCGGATCGTGAGCCCCCCTCCGGCCGCTATAGCGCTTCCGGTTCTCGCCCGGCGGCCACCGATTTTGGTGCCCGGCGCCGCGACGGAGGTGACGTGCGCCGGGGCAGCCGTCCGGTAGCCAGTAGCGAGACGATGCCCCGCTCCAGCCGCAGGCCCGGCGGCGCCGAGCCAGCGGCTGGCGGTGCGCCCAGCATCCCTAGCAACAACGGCATTCCCCAGGGTTCACCGATCCGGGCGAGCTCAGCTACGGCGACCAACCGGGCAGCAGCGGTGAGTGATGCCGAGTATGCACCGCTCTCGGGCCGGGGCAACCCGGCGCCAAGCTCAGGCAGATCACCGGCTGGCCCCGACTCGGCCCGAGCGGATTCGGCTCGAGCCAATGCGGAGCGGCCAGCCGCCCGTTCTGATCGGCCAGGCCCGTCGGGCCCGCCCAGGGACAACAGCTCCCGCTTCGACAACTGAATTGGAGCGATCCCGATTGCAGCAGTCCCCAATCCGGCGATCCCTGCAGTTGGGAGCCCGAATCCAGCGATCCCCAATCAGGCCTTACACGCACTTGGGATCCCGCTAGCCGCCAACTCCCAGACCGTGCCGCCCAGGCCCCCTTCGATCCCGCTGGTCAGCCAGCGCAGCGCCTGGCTTGGGCCGGCCCTGCTGGTTTGCCTGGCCTGCGGCGGCTGCGGCAGCTGGAGCTGGGGTCGCCGCAGCGCCGGTCCGGCTGGATTTGGCCTCGGCCCGTCCAACCGCCAGGACCCCGCCCTCAGTGGCGATGGCAAAGTTTTGGCCACCGTGGTGTTGCGCGGCGGCCGCGACAGCTTGCTATTGCAGGAGCAGCCCTCCGGCCGGGAGCTGCCGCTGCGCCAGCTGCGCCGCTTCCAACCGCACCGCTCCCCCTCGCTCAGCTGGAATGGCCGCTATGTGGCGGTGCTCGGGCAGCAGGGCAACCGCCCGATTGTGCTGATTGAAGACCGGGCCAGCGGCAAGCTGCAGCGCCTGCCCCTACCCGGCGACCAGGCGGTGGAGCGGCTCTCCCTGGCTCCCGATGGCCGGCGCCTAGCCCTGGAGGTGGTGCGGCAGGGGCAATCGCGGCTGGAGCTATTGGATCTGAGCCCCCTGCTGGAGCCCGATCTACCGCCAGGTCTGCTGCGCAGCGGCGGCGGCCCCAACCCGGCGGATCGGCGATGAAACGCTCGCCCCGGGCCATGGCGATCCTGGCGGCGCCGTTGCTGCTGGCGATGGCGCTGCAGGGCTGCCTGGGCCAGATGCCCCTACCGATGGGCAGCCTCAACCGCAAGCTGGAGGCGATCGGCAGCAGCCGGGCGCCGTCGCTGGCGGGCCGCTGGCTGGCCCTGATCGGCGGCCAAGGCGGCCGCGATCAGGTGGTGCTGGTGGATCTCGAGCGCCAACTGCCGCTCCCCCTGCCTGGTCTGAACCGCCCCGATGCCCAGCCGCTGGCGGTGGCCGTGGATGCCAGCGGCGAGCGGCTGGCGGTGGTGCGACAACGCGAAGGCAGCACCGAGCTGGTGCTCTATCGCCGCAACCTGATGGCCCTCGAACCGATTGCCATGCAACCGGCCGGGGTGCCGAGGCGGATCAGCCTGCGGGCCGATGGCCGCGAGCTGGCGGTGGAAGTGAGCCGCGGTGGCGTGTGGCAGGTGGATCTAATCCAGCTGCCGTGAAGTGCTTCACCAGCACAATCGCATTGCGGAATGGGGCGCTGTGGGCGTAGCCGTGCAGGCTGCAGGCCGGCAGCCTTGCAAGCGGGCAAGCAGCGGGGGCGAGCAAAGCGGCAACCCGCCAAACCTTGCGCCGATACCTTGCGCCCATAGCTTGGGCCATTGTGTTACTCCGCAGCTTCTAGAGCAGGGCGCCGACATGCTGACAACTCAGGAGGTGGTCGGCCCCAGCGATTTGAATGCCAGAATGGCCTGCACCCATGGGCTGAACCGAGGGCCATTTGGGGTACGAAGCCCTGGCTACCTATCCTGAGCAGGGAACGAATCCGATGCGGACCATTGATCATTCAACTAGCCGTTGGCAATGCCCCGGAGGCCTTTCGTTAGAAAATCTAGAGCAGCCTCGGCTGGCGAGGGATAGACAAGCAAATCCTGGGCCACTGGATGCGCGGCCGGGCGGGCAGGAGATACCAGGGAATTGCTAGGGAGTAGGACAGGCTACGGGAAGAGTAGTTGCGCTGACCAGTGCCAGCTTGGATTCAGCGAGACCCTGATGATATGGCGGCAAATTAAAACCCTATTCACTATCAGGACAAGGGTTCTTGGCCCGCCAAGAACTGATGGCGGGCAATCCAGATAAAACTCCATCTCCCAACGCAACCCGTCCGCCACTCCATCCCAGCGACCAATCAACTTGCAGCCACACCAAGACCACGGCCAGAGAGCATTTGATCGCCCAAGGCTAATTATTAAACTCCGATCGGGATACAAGACATTAAGAAGTTGAACGATCCAAGCGCTATGCGGAAAGCCTCGATTCAATTTGGGCAATCATTGGGTAGCATTGATCAAACAAATGCAATGCATAAAGCGAAAAGAAGCATGGCTCCCCTGGCGGGTGCATTGGTTTGTGCACAGCTGAGTGCACCGATATCTGCATTCGCTGGAGTCTACGAAGCCATCTGCAATGGCGACAATCGGTGCACAGTAACGATGGGCGCAGGAAAACTGGTATTGCCAGGCTTAGCAATTGATAAGGACAAAATTCTTAGCTGGTCCCAGGGTGGAGCCGGCTCAAAGACTGACGTGGGAATAGGAGTGGCATCAGTCGTCTTATTTGGCCTGCCTGGTATTGTTGGATTTGGGGCAAAGAAACACGATTATCAATTCTTCATTAACCACCTAGACGAGCAAGGAAATGTCCAACTTTCTACCATAAAATTCAAGAATAATACTCCTGCTAATCAGTTCATGATGGAGATAATGGGCATGACCGGCCTGTCAGTAGGAGAGGTCAACAAGACGCTACAAGCACAAATTGACACACTCAAAGCAGAAGCGGCAGAGAAAAAACGTATCGACAATCTCGAATGTGGAGTCGCGACCAAAAAATACAAATGCAGCTGGAGCGCATATCTTAATGCCAATCCCAGCCAGAAAGCATGGGCACAGAAATATCCCACCATGGCAGAACAAGAAAAGGCAAGACTCAATGCAATCGATTAGCGATCACACTCAAAAGAACCAGCCAAGATACATCGATTAAAACCAAGCCAAATGCTTGATAATGGAATCTCATAACATCCCAAATCTCGCCGTCCTCTCAACGGCTCACCATTCCGCTGAATGGATGCTTCGAGACCTGGTGGCGCCGCTTGTACAGGCTGGCGACCTAGATGCCGAGCCTTGGGAAATCTTGGCAACAGGTTGGCGCTGCGGTGGGCTCCACCGCCTTCTCACAGTGGAGAGCCGACCCAGCAGGGCCCGGGCGTTCCCCGCCGCATCAGCCCGAAGGCCAACGGCCGGGAGCTGGCCGTGGAGGTGAGCTGCGGCGGCGTGGGGCGGCTGGATTGGCTCCAGGTGCCCTGAGCCCGCAGGCCCAGGGCCTTGGCCTAGTTTGTTACTCAGTTAGTCAACTTATCATGCGCAAGGTCGCTTTAGCCGAGGCCAAGGCCCAGCTCTCGGCCCTGCTCGATGCGATCGAGGCCGGCGAGGAGGTGGTGATCACCCGCCGCGGCCAGCCGGTGGCGCGGCTGGTGCGGGAACACCCCAAGAGCGCCGGATCGCCGGATTGGGTGAGCCGGCTGCGCGCCCTGCACGGCGATCACCAGGGCCCTGGGGGCTCAGCGGTGGCACTGCTGCGGGAGCTGCGGGATCAGGAGCCGTGAGCGGGGCCCGCGCTGGGTGCTATGTGGACAGCTGCCTGCTGGTGTCGCTGTTTCACAACGACGGTGGCTACGCGGCGGCGGAGGCCTGGCTCGCGCAAGTCGAAGACCACGAGCTCTGGATCAGCCATTGGGTGCTGCTGGAGTTCGCCTCCGCCACGGCTCTGCGCCAGCGCCGCGGCGAGTTGGAAACCAGCCGGATCGATGCGTTGCAGCTGGCCCTGGAGCAGTTCCGCAACGAGCGGCTGGGCATGCTGGAGCCCCGGGGCGACGACTTCCTGCTGGCGCGCTCCTGGCTGCAGGAGTTTGCCAGCTCCGGCCTACAGGCCGCCGATGCCCTGCATCTAGCGGTGGCCCATCGCCACGGGCTCACCTTGGTGAGCGCCGACTCGACCCTGGTGTCGGCGGCGCAGCAGCTCCAGACCCGGGTGGAGCTGGTGTTGGCGGTGGGCTGAAGGGAGCCGCCCTTGCGCGACTGCGTGAGCTGAGGGATGGGGAGCCGTGAGCGGGGCCCTTGACGCCAACCAGTTCTCGATCACCAAACCCGGATCGAGCCGATAGCGGGGGGCGATCGTCACCGGCTTGGGCACCGTGGTCGGCACGGCGGTGGTGACAGCAGCGGCCGATCGGCCTGCTCTTGGTCGCCGCGACCTTCCGCCAGGAAAGCCGGGGAGAAGCTGGCCAAGGCCGCCAGGGCAGCTCGGATCGGCCTGGCGGCGGGGCGGATTCGCAGTTCATCGCCAATGCGTTCGATCTCCTGTTCCAGATCAGCGCGCTCGGAGGCCAGATCGGCCGGAATCCTCACCGCCTGGGAGTGGCCGTTGCGAAACAGGCGGGTCGTCGCCATGGCACACAGTTGATGGACATGTACATCTTTGGCAGTGCAAGCCGATTTGCCCGGCCTGGCCTCAGCTGGCGCCCGACAAGCTGAACGCAACGTGTTTGGGGGCTGCGTGAAAGTCCTGGTCCGTCGTCAACAGGGTCAAGTCGTTGCGGAGGCAGAGCTGGATGAGGAGGGCGTCGATGGTTGGTTCTTGTTGGCACGCCGCGACGGCGGTAGGCGTAACGTCCCCGGCCTGCCTCAATTCCGCCAGCACCTGGCTTGAGCTGGGGTGAGCGGTGCCCCCATGGCCGGCGAAACGGACGCAGCGGATACGAGCCAAATGCGCAGCTGTCATCCCCCCTTCCTATTCGCCACCTCATGCCGTGAGTATTGGCCTAGAGGTCAATTAAACCAATGCCCGCATCGAAGTTTGCACTAGGCCTCAAGAAACCTCTCCTGCTGGCAGGCATCGGCAGCCTGGCCTTCGCTGCCCTCACGCCGCAGGCCGCGCTTGCGGCTCCGGCCATCACCTTCAAAGGCAGTTTTAATCGTGCAAACGGCGCTAACCCCTGGGCAGCCCTGACCCCGGCTGGCAACGGCAGAACATTTTATGGCACCACTACTGAAGGTGGTGTCTATGGCTCTGGTGCTATCTTTGAGTTTGATCCTTCGGGCGGTGGCTCCATAACGCTCAAAGGCAGTTTTAATCGTGGAACCGGCGCTTACCCCCACGCAGCCCTTACCCCGGCTGGCAATGGCACAACATTTTATGGCACCACAGCTTTAGGCGGTGTCAATGACTCTGGCGCCATCTTTGAATTTGACCCTTCAGGCAGCGGCTCCATAACCCTCAAAGGCAGTTTTAATGGTGCAAATGGCGCTAATCCCTACGCAGCGCTTACCCCGGCTGGCAATGGCGCAACATTTTATGGCACCACTCGATATGGTGGTGCCAATGGCTATGGCGCAATCTTTGAGTTTGATCCTTCAGGCAGCGGCTCCATAACCCTCAAAGGCAGTTTTGATACAGACTGTTCTTCCCCTTACGCAGCCCTGACCCCGGCTGGCAACGGCACAAAATTTTATGGCACCACTTCTGGATGCGGCGTCTATGGCTCTGGCGCCATCTTTGAATTTGATCCTTCAGGCAGCGGCTCCATAACCCTCAAAGGCAGTTTTAATCGTGCAAACGGCGCTAATCCCTACGCAGCCCTTACCCCGGCTGGCAATGGCGCAACATTTTATGGCACCACAGCTTTAGGCGGTGTCAATGACTCTGGCGCCATCTTTGAATTTGACCCTTCAGACAGCGGCTCCATAACCCTCAAAGGCAGTTTTAATGGTGCAAATGGCGCTAATCCCTACGCAGCGCTTACCCCGGCTGGCAATGGCGCAACATTTTATGGCACCACTGTAAATGGTGGCTTTAACAACACCTATGGCGATGGCGTAATATTTGAGTTTGATCCTTCAGGCAGCGGCGCTATAGCCATCAAAGGCACTTTTGATCCTTCAAACGGTGCTGACCCCTACGCAGCCCTTATCCCGGCTGGTAACGGCAGAACTTTTTATGGCACCGTATATGATGGTGCCTATGCTAGGTCGGGCGCCATCTTTGAATTTGATCCTGGGGCCGATAGCGTGGGCACACCTAGCCCCCTCCCCCTGCTAGGTGCCACTGCCGCCTTCGGCTGGAGCCGCAAATTGCGGCGGCGGATTCAGGCGGTGCGGCCTATGTTCCCGATCGGGCGCTGAGCCATGCTCAACCTGCTGGCGGAGCTGAAATCCCGCCAGGGTGATCGGCCTGATCTAGCCCTGCGTCTCTGGTATGTGGCCCTGGCCCTGCTGGTGGTGTTTGCTGCCACGGTGCTCAATGCCGCCCTGCCGTTGCGGCTGCTGGATCCCCGCTGGCTGCAGGGGCTGATCCAGGCCCTGCTCTCCCAGGGATTTCTGCCGTTGATCGCCCTGGTGCTGCTGCAGCTGGCGGTGGTGTTTAATCCCGAAAGCAGCCGCCTGCGCCGCCGCCGCGATCGCTTCTCCCGGCTGGCCCTGGTGGCGGCCCTGGGCTTTGCGCTGCTGATCCCTTTGCAGCTCATCTCCACCTGGGGCAGCCTCAACCAACAGACCAGCGGCCAAAACCAGCAACGCCTCCAGGGTCTGGCGGTGATCGGCCAGCTGCGCCAGGCGATCAGCGCCGCCACCAGCCACCAGGATCTGGCCAGCCGCCTGGCGGCCCTGCCGATTCCGCAAAGCGGCAGCAGTTCGGCGGTCGATCTCGTCCTGCCCTTCCCCCAGCGGCAGCGCAACCTGCTTGAAGGCCTGGCCCGCTCCGAAGCCCAGCTCACCAGTGAGGCCACCACACCAGCACCCATCCCCTGGCCAGCCCTGATCGAAACGGCCCTGCGCGTGATCCCCACCGCCCTCGCCCTTGCCGGTGGCTTCCTTGTGCTCGGCTATGGCAGCCGCAGTGGCAGAACCTCCGCCCGATAGGCCCTCGATGCGGAGGCCTATTTCGAGGCGCTCGCCAGAAGGCGAGCCAGGCGTTGAGGCCTGCGGCCCTCACGATTTAGGTTCACTCCTGCTGCCAGGGATTGAGCAACGCCACCCCGGTGGCCTCGAAGTCGGCCAGGTTGCGGGTCACCACCACCAGGCTGGGCACCAGGGCCGTGGCGGCGATCAGGCCAGCGCGAAAGGGTCGGGGGTCGGGAACGTGCAGGGCGGCACTCCGCTGGGCCACAGCGCTATCCACCGCCAGAATCCGCCCCGCGAAAGCGGGCAGCACCGCCTAATCGAGCCACTGGCGTAGCCGTGCACCCTGGCCTGGATCCCGTCGTTCGATCAGCAGCACCCCCAGCTCCAGTTCGTGGAGGGTGACCGCGGCGATGAACAGCTCCGTGGCCTCCACCTGGTCGGCCCAGGCCGCCACCCCGGCATCCGCCTTGCCGAAGCGCACCTTGCGCAGCTCCGAAACCAGGTTGGTGTCGAGCAGAAACATCAAGGCAGATCGGCCGCCCGGGCCAGCTCGGCTGGCTGGATCAGGGGGAGCTCCAGATCCTCCACGCCGCTCAGGGCCAGCAGATCAGCGATCGAGCGCTCCTGACCCAGCAAGCGGCGGTAGTCCTCGATCGAGAGCAACACATGGGCGGGGCGGCCCCGGTCGGTGATGAACACCGGTCCCTGGCTGGCGGCGCGCTTGGCGCCGGCAGCGTCCTGGTTGAAGGCGCGGCTGGTGATGGTGACAACCACGCGAACCAGAGCCGGCTGGATTCAAGCTAGCAACATTGCTACCGACATCGACTCATCCAAGGCGTGCATCACCAATGCGGCGCCCCGGATCCGAAAGCCGACGTCCCTTGCATCAGGAGGCCGACGTTTTCCCCATTGAAAAACCTACGCTTCCAGCCTTGGGTTGCCATCGTTTGCTGTATTCACAGGGCGGCACAGGCACCCCTCAGGGCACCAGCCCCGCCCAGTGCAGGAAGGTGTCGCGGCTGAGGGCCTCGATCAGCAGCACCGCCGCAAAGCCAAGCATCGCGAAGCGGCCGTTGACCCGCTCGGCGTAGCCGCTCCAGCCGAAGGCCGGCACAACCCCGGTGGTGGGGCTATTCAGCTCTGGGGTGGCAGCCGCAGCGGCGGCGCTGGCGGAGCCGGCAGGGGCATCGGCGTTGGCGGCGGGGTCAACCGGCGGGGCGGGGTCGCGCATCGGATCAGGGGGCCGTAACTCAGGTGGGACGGACAAAGCTATAGCCGGCGGCCGGCAGCAGGCGCCAGGCGCCCGTGCCATCGAGCTCCAGCACGGTGTCGTGGTAATCGATCAAGGTGGGGCGATGGCCGACGCTCACGAAGGCCATCTCGCGCTGCACCAGCAGGCCGTAGAGCAGCTTCTCGGTGGTGACATCGAGGGCGCTGGTGGCCTCATCGAGCACCACGAAGCGGGGGGCATTGAGCAGCAGCCGCGCAAAGGCCAGGCGCTGCTGCTCGCCGAGCGAGAGCAGGCGGGGCCAATCCTGCTTGATGTCGAGGTCGGGGTAGCGGTGCACCAGTTCCGGCAGCCGCACCTGCTCCAGCACGTGGCGGAGCTGGTCGTCGCCGAAGCGATCGGGCGGCTGGGGATAGCAGAGCTGCTCCCGCAGGCTGCCCAGCAGCATGTAGGGCTTCTGGGGGATGAACATCAGCTCGCCCAGCGGCGGGCGCGACACCCGGCCGGCGGCGGCGGGCCAGAGGCCGCTCACCAACCGCAGAAAGGAGGTTTTGCCGCAGCCGGAGGGGCCCACCACCAGCAGGCGCTGGTTGGCCCCGACGCTGAGGCTGAGATCCTTAATCAGCGTGCGATCGGTGCGGGGGGGGATCAGATCGACGTGGTCGACCACAATCGCTTCGGAGCTTGCGTCATAGCCCGCTAGGGAGCCCGCTGGGGAGCCCGATTGGGCACCGCCCGCTGGCCCCGCCGCGGCCAAACCGGCCGGCTGGGCCAAGCGCTGCTCTGCAGCTGCAGCGCCACTACCAGCCCCGATACCAGCCTCGGTAGGCACGCCCTCCACCAGGCCCAGGCTCGGCGCCTCGGCCCCCTGGCCCAGTTGGCGCTCGGCAATGCTGTCCACCTTGCTCTGGAAGCCCTCGAGGCGGCTGATCGAGGCGGAGAAGGCGGCGAGTCGATCGATGTTATTAACGATATAGCTCACCGAATAGAGCACCTGGGAGAAGGCGATGCTGGCCTGGCCAAAGACACCAAAATCCACCTGCTTGGCGAAATAGATCGGCGCAATGACAAGCCAAGGCAAAAAGCGGGAGAAGTAGTCGTAGGAGCGCTGGATCACATTGATCAAGGCCTCCCAGACGATCAACCGGTTATAGTTGCGGATCGCCCCATCCAGCCGCCGCTCGCCCTCACGGGCCTCCTGCTGTTCGCCGCGATAGAAGGCGATCGATTCGGCGTTGTCGCGGATGTGGACCAGGCCGTAGCGGAAATCGGCCTCAAGCTTGAGCTGATGATAATTAAGATTCACCAGCTTACGGCTGGCAAACACCACCAAAGCAGTGCCGGCAACCGAGTAGACGAGCAACCAGAGCGCCAGGGTGCTGTTGATACTCCACAGCACGATTATAAAGCTGAAAAAGGTGAGCAAAGCCGATATGATCTCGACCGTAACACTTAAACTTGTCGCCGTGAAACTGGCCGTGTCCTGGGAGATGCGCTGGTCTGGGTTATCGATTTCCTCCAGGCTTTCGTCGTTTGGATTGAGCTCGTAGTAGGCCCGGTTGCTCATGTAGCGATTCAACAGGCGGCTGCTGAGCCATTGGCGCCACAGCAGGCCAAGCTTGGGAATCAGATAGCTCTGAATCGCCCGGATCGGCAGGGCCAACACCAAACAAAACGCATAGATCCCTACCGTTTTCCAGAAGCCCTCCTGGTCGTAAGCAACCAGGGTGTTATCCACATTGCGGGCAATAAAACTGATGCCCACATTGATGCCGTTGATCACCAGGATCAGCAGGATGATCACCCCCAACAGCAGCCAAGGCAGCCAGCGTCCCTGCCGCAACCGCCCCCGAAACCACCAAAACACCGCGGCACCGGCGGCCGCCAGCGCCATCACCACCACCCCCGCCGGCCCCTGCCAGAGGGCGGCCACCTGCTTGGGCACCCCCGGCAGGAAGCGGGCCTGCAGCTCGGGGATCAGGGCGCCGCTGAGGCCCACCGCCAGGGTGAGCAGCAGCAGGGTCAGACCCACCACCACCGCCACCAGGGCGAGGATCAACAGCAGAAATTGGCCGCCACTGCCGCCTTGGCCCTGGGCATCGAGCGGCAAAAAATAGGGCTGGGCCAGGCGCTGCAGCTTGGCCAGCTGCTCGCGGAGGGCCTTGAGGGGATTCATGGAGCCGGGCGGATGCTGGCATTGTCGCCGCTGATCCACCCGGATGCGGTGATCGGCCAGCCCTCAGCCCGGCGGCCAGCCCAGGGCTCGCCCGCCGATCACATGCAGATGCAGATGGAACACGGTCTGGCCCGCCTCGGCGCCGGTGTTGATCACGGTGCGCCAGCTGGCCAAACCCTGCTGCTGCGCCACCTGGGCCGCCACCAGCAACAGATGGCCCAGCAGCTGGGCATCCTCGGGGGCGGCGGCGGCGAGCTGGGCAATCGGCTGGCGCGGAATCACCAGCACATGCACCGGTGCCTGCGGATTCAGATCGCGGAAGGCCAGGCAGTGGTCGTCGGCGTAGACGGCATCGCAGGGGATCTCGCCGCGCAGGATCCGCCCGAAGATGGTGTCGTTGGCGGCCGGGGTCGCCCCTGGCGCGCTGGGGCTGCTGGCGCCCCCGGGGCTGGAGGGGCTCGCGGAGCTGAAGGAGGGACTGGCGCCGGAATCGGCCTCGCTGCTGCTCATGGCGCCCGAAGGGACAGGGGATGGGACAGGGGGTGGCACTGAGCCAGTAACTCGCTCGGATCGATCCCACCGGATCGCGCCGCTCGGATCACTCCGCTCGCTCAGCTCTCGAAATGTTGGCACGCTGTGGCAGTGCGGGTCTGCGGGGCCTTGAGGCCCTGCCGGTGACGGTGGAGGTGGATCTCGGCCCCGGCCTGCCCGGCCTGCTGCTGGTGGGCCTGGCCGATGCCGCCGTGCAGGAAGCGCGCGAAAGGGTGCGCGGGGCGCTGCGCAACAGCGGCCTGCGGGTTCCCCTCACCCGGGTGATCGTGAGCCTGGCGCCGGCGGACCTGCGCAAGGAGGGTCCGGCCTTCGACCTCCCCATTGCCCTGGCCCTGCTCGGGGCCAGCGGCCAGCTGCCCCTCGACCAGCTGGAGGGGGTCTGGAGCGCCGCCGAGCTCGGACTGGATGGCAGCCTGCGGCCGGTGCGGGGGGTGCTGGCGGTGGCGATGGCCGCCCGGCGCCAGGGGGTGCGGGCCCTGCTGGTGGCAGCCGCCAATGCGGCGGAAGCGCGGCTGGTCGACGGCCTGACCGTTTGGGGAGCCGCCAGCCTGAACCAGGCCCTGGCGGTGCTGGCCGATCCGAACCTGGCCGCCCCTGCCAAAGCCGCTGCCGCCCCTGCCGCCACCGCCAAGGCCGCGACCGCCGATAGCGACGACCTCGCCGATGTCCGCGGCCAGGAGCACGGCCGCCGGGCGCTTGAGATCGCCGCCGCCGGCGACCACCACCTGTTGCTGGTGGGGCCACCAGGCTCCGGCAAAACGATGCTGGCCCGCCGGCTGGCAGCGCTGCTGCCGCCCCTGGAGCGGAGCGAGGCGCTCGAACTCACCCAACTGCATTCGGTAGCGGGTCTGCTGCCAGAAGGGGCAGGTCTGCTGCGCCAGCGCCCCTTCCGCAGCCCCCACCACAGCTGCTCCGCCGCAGCCCTGATCGGCGGTGGTTCCATGCCCCGGCCCGGCGAACTGAGCCTGGCCCACCGCGGCGTGCTCTTCCTCGATGAACTGGCCGAATTCCAGCGACCGGTGCTCGACCAGCTGCGCCAGCCGCTGGAGGAGGGCTCGGTATGGATCAGCCGCAGCCGCCAGCGCTGCCGTTTCCCCTGCCAGATCACCCTGGTGGGCGCCGCCAACCCCTGCCCCTGCGGCTGGTGGGGCGACCCGGATCGCGCCTGCCGCTGCGGCGAAACCCAACGGCGGCGCTACTGGGGGCGGCTCTCCGGCCCGCTGCTGGATCGGATTGATCTCCAGGTGGTGATGCAACGCTGCGACTCCCAGGCGCTCGCTGGCGCCTACCGCCTCGACAGCGCTGCGGCGGGCCGCGATACCGCACCGGAGGCGAGCCGCAGCGTGGCGAGCCGGGTCCGGGCGGCGCGGACGCGCATGGCACGCCGCAACCCGGAGGGCTGCGGCAACGGCCGACTGCCGGCGGGATCCCTGGCCCAGGTGCTGCAGCTCGAACCCCAGGCCCTGGCGCTGTGGGAGCGGGCCATCGAGCAGCGCCATCTCTCGGCCCGCGCCGGGGCACGGCTGCTGCGGGTGGCGCGCACGATCAGCGATCTAGACCAGCTGGAGCGGGTTGGGGCTCGGGCCGTGGCCGAGGCGCTCACCTACCGCAGCTTCGACGGCGTGGCTGCCGGGGTGTAGGCCCCAAGGGTTAGGGCCGGGTTTGTTCCCCTGGGGCCTGGCGGCCAATCCTGATCAGCGGCGACGGCGGCGCTGTTGGGCTTTGCGCTTGTACTTCTCGGTTGGGGTCTCGTGGTGGCGCAGGCGCTTCAAATCGGCAAAGATGCCAGCCTTGGACACCTGGCGCTTGAAGCGACGCAGGGCGGATTCGATCCCTTCGTTTTCGCCGACGGTGACCTGGGTCATGAAAGGCTGCGCTGAGACAAACAGCACTCGAGCCTAGCAACTGACCCTCAGCGGGGTTGGGCCGGCAGGCTGGGCGGTGGCCCCGCCAGCGGGCGGCTGGCGGGGGCGCCGGGCTTGGCCGCCGGCAGGGCGGGGTTGGCCCCAGGCAGTGCCGGCGTTGCCCCTGCAGCAGGGGAACTGGAGCCGCTGCCGGGCAGGGCTGCGGGCGTTTCCGCCAGCTGCGGCCAACTGTCGCGGTAGAGATAGAGATGGCCCAGCGACCGCCCGCGGAACTGCCGCCGCGCCAGACGCCAACCGGGCTCAAGCTCGAACTTGAAGAAGCCCGTGCCGCTGCCGAAGGTGCGGCCCACCACCATCTCGGGGCCAGCACCGGGCCTGGTGGGCAGGGCCATCAGCACGGTGTCGGCGGCCCCACTCAGCACGCTGAGTCGATACACCGTGGCCAGGTCGGTGCTGCCCACCCGCACCGAGTAGCCATTGGCATCGATGTAACGGCTGCAGATGCCGGAGAAATCAAAACCCGTCAGCAGGGGGTTGACCACCGCCGGTCGCCCCGGGGCCACCGAGTAACAGGGCCGGCGCCCATTGATCTGTTCATAGATATTGAGCTGGGAGCGGCTGCTGCTGCCGATCGGAGCCGCCACCACCAGGAAGCGCTCGGGATTGACCTCCGCCATCCCAAACAGGGAAGGCCCCGGCACCTGGGCGCGGGCTGGGGCAGCAGCCAACCCAGCCAAGCTGGACAGCAAGCCGGCGCCCAGGGCAAGGCCGGTGGCAGTGGCGGAGGCGCAAGCGGTGCCGGTTGCGGTGGCGATCCAAGTCCGGGGGGCTAGCAAGATCTGCATCAGGGGTGTCACGGCGGGCGGCGGCTAGACGAGCTACGGGGGGAGAGCTGCTGGGCAAGCGGCTCGGCAAATCGTATGCAGGGGTATCGCGGCAAACGGAAGCTGGTGGTCCCTCGTTAGGCCGGCCTGCCGGCTAGGAGGCCAGGTAGCCGGCGATCGGGCCGAACAGCCGCGATATGGCCGGGCTGCCGGCGATCAGGCCGTGCCGTTGATGCGGATTGCCAGCAGCAGGGCCCCTAAGGTGCCCGGCAGGCATAACCCCAGGATCACGCGGGTGGTGGTGACGCCAAGGTCGGGGTCGCCATAGGCCAGCTCGAACACCGATCCCGTGGCGGCGATCCCCAGCAGGCAGGCCAGGGCAAGCAACACACCCGCCAGGGGTTTCATCGGCATGGCATCGAAGCTCAGGGGGCGAAGGGGGATCAGCGGAGCGACTGGACGTGGTTGCGATCAAAACCATGCTGCAGCAGCTCTTCATCGAGACTGTGCTGATCGGTCACCCGGTCCACGAACAGCACGCCCTCGAGGTGGTCGAGCTCGTGTTGGATGCAGCGGGCCAGCAAGCCATCGGCCTTGAGCCGCCGGGGGCGACCCTGGTCATCGCGGAAGCTCACCTCCACCGTGGAGGGGCGGACCACCTCCAAATACACCTTGGGGATGCTCAAGCAACCCTCCTCGTAGGAATTGAACGAGGCGCTGGCGGCGGTGATCTCCGGATTGATCAGCACAAGCGGCGGGGTGGCCGCCTCGTCCAGATCCAGATCGATCACCAGCAGCTGCTTGTTCACCCCCACCTGGGGGGCCGCCAGGCCAATGCCCCTGGCCGCATACATGCTGTGCAACATGTCGCGGGCCAGATCCCGCACCGACTCATCCACCTTGCTGATCCGCCGCGCCGCAGTGCGCAACTCCTGGGCGCCGAGGGTGCGGATCGCCAGCGGCGGCTCGGCCAGGGGCTCCTTCGAGACATGCACCGTGCGGTTGACCTGCTCCGCGGAACGGGCCATCTGGGCGAAGTTGCGCGCCAAGTGGCAGACCCTGAAACGTTGGGACAGATTGTAGGAGCCACTGGTGAGGCAAGCGATGGGGTTGCAACGGCGGAGCCCAATCAAGGCAGCCCAAGTGGTGGGGGCCACCCCGGCCTGGTCGGAGCCGCGCCTGAGCGGCGGCCGGCTGTTCTGGCTGGAGCGCAGCCCGTTGCAGGGGGGCCGCAGCCGCCTGCGGATGCGCCCCTGCGACGACCTCAGCGCCACCGCTCCCGCCGCCCGCGACCTCAGCCCGGCCGGCGCCGACCTGCGCAGCCGCATCCACAGCTATGGAGGCGGCAGCTATGCGGTGGGCAGCGACGCGGCGGGCAGCACGGTGGTCTGGGTCGACGACAGCGACCGTTGCCTGTGGCGTCTTGACCTGCCGCCGCTGGCGGGCCTAGCTGCTGAGCGCGCCGATGGCCCCGCCTCTGACCGGGGCGCTGACGACCGCGCTGACCGCGTTGATCGTGGCGGGGCCCCGTTGGGCTCGCCGCTGCGGCTGACCGAGCCCAATCCGGCCTGGCGCTTCGCCGATGGCTTGATCGATCGGGCCGGCGGCCGCTGGATCGGGGTGCTGGAGCAGGGGGAGCAGGAGGCCCTGGTGAGTGTGCCCCTGGCCGGCGGCGCCCCCCAGCTGCTGCGGCAACCAGCTGATTTTTGCGGGTACGCCGTGCTCAGCCCGGCCGGCAGCCATCTGGCCTGGGTGGAGTGGCAACGGCCGGCGATGCCCTGGGAGCGCAGCCAACTCTGGCTGGGCCGCCTCAACGCCGCCGGAGAGCTGGCCGACTGCCGGCCGATCGGCGGCTCGGCAGCGGGCGCAACAGCCGGGGAAGCAGCGGGCGCAACAGCCGGGGAAGCGGCGGGCGAAGCAGCGGGCGAGCCAGTCGGCGAAGCAACCGGCGAAGCAGTCGGCGAGGCAACGGGCCTATCGGTGTTCCAACCGCTGTGGGTGCCGCAGCCGGGCCGCCCGGCCGACCTTGTGGTGGCCTGCGACCGCAGCGGCTGGTGGAATCTCGAACGGCTCGCCGCCGCCGAAGCCCTGGCCATGCCAGAGCCAGGCGCCTGGCAACCGTTGTTGCCGCTGGAGGCCGAGTTCGGCATGCCCCAGTGGGTGTACGGGATGGCGACCACGGCCTGGGATGGCGAGGGGCTGGTGGCCGCAGCCTGTTTTAGCGGCCGCTGGCGGCTGGGCCGGCTGACGCCGCCGCCGGCGGCGGCCGGGGTGCCCAGGGCGGCCGATCCCCCGCTCCCCGCCGCCGGCCTGCAATGGAGCGAGCTGGATCTTCCCTTCGATGACCTGGCCGCCTTGGCGGCCGATCACGGCCGGCTGGTGCTGCTGGCCGCCTCCCCCAGCGAGCCGGCCGGCCTGCTGGAGGTGGATCGCGCCAGCGGCCGCTGGCGCCACACGCCGGCGGCCCCCTGCCCCCTGGATGCGGCGGCGATCAGCCGCCCCGAACCGCTCTGGTTCAGCGGCTACGGCGGCCTGCCCACCCAGGCCTGGTACTACCCGCCCAGCGGCGGCGGCGGCCAGGCCAGCGCGCCGCTGCTGGTGAAGGGCCACAGCGGCCCCACCGGCATGGCCCGCACAGGGCTGAACCTGACGATTCAGTACTGGACCAGCCGCGGCTGGGGCGTGGTGGATGTGAATTACGGCGGCTCAACGGGCTTCGGCAAGGCTTACCGGCAACGGCTTGATCGCCACTGGGGGATCGTGGATGTGGCCGACTGCGCCGCCGCGGCTGAAGCGGTGGTGGCGGCCGGGCTGGCGGACCCGCAACGGATCGCTATCGAAGGGGGGAGCGCCGCCGGCTTCACGGTGCTGGCGGCGCTGTGCGGCAGCGATCGCTTCCGGGCCGGGGCCTGCCGCTATGCCGTGGCCGACCTGGAAGGGATGGCCCAGCACACCCACCGCTTCGAGGCCGGCTACCTCGACAGCCTGCTGGGCCCCTGGCCGGCGGCAGCGGCCCAATACCGGGAGCGCTCGCCGCTGCTGCATGCCGATCGCATCCAGGCGCCGGTGATCTTTTTCCAGGGCCTCGATGACCAAGTGGTGCCGCCGCAGCAAACCGAACGCATGGCCCTAGCCCTCGGGGAGCGGGGCATCCCCGTGGAGGTGCATCTCTTCCCCGGCGAAGGCCATGGCTTCCGCGATAGCGGCGTCCAGGAACGGGTGCTGGAGGCCACCGAGGCCTTTTTCCGCCGGCATTTCAAGTTGGATTGAAATGGCTTGATTGCGTTCTGGCTGGGTTGGGCTGCCGGCGCGACGTACCGCATCCCCAAGGCTGGCAGCGCCCATTACTGGCAGCGCCCATGGCTGGCACCGCCCAAGCCTGCTGCGCCAGGCCTTCCCCAAGTTCTTTCCCGCTCGCCTTAACTGAAGCCCCCTGGCAGCGCTGCCCCCTTGATTCCTCCCTGCCCCCAGCAGGATGCCGGCCAGCGGCTGCCGTCCGCATGATGCCCCCGCAGGTGGTGGCATGGGCCCTGGCGGCCCTGGCCCTGGCGCTGGTGCTCGCCCTGGGTACGGCCCTGGGCCGGATCGCAGGCAGCCGCCAGTGGGGTGTGCCTGAGGCGCTGCTGGCCGGTGGGCTTGGGCTGCTGCTGGGGCCGGCTGGTCCCCTGCCCCAGCCCCTGCTGCCGGCCTCCGTGCTGGCGGTATGGGCGCAGCTGCCGCCGCTGCTGCTCACCTTGGTGTTCGGCAGCTTGCTGCTGGGCAAAGCCCTGCCGTCGTTGGGGGGGCTGTGGCGACCGCTGACGGCCCAGGTGCTGCTCAGCCTCACCCTCGCCTTCGGCCAATACCTCGTGGCGGCGGTGGTGGTGCAGCTGCTGATGCCGTTGCCGGGGATCCATCCGCTGATGGCCTGCCTGATCGAGGTGGCCTACGAGGGCGGTCACGCCGCCGCCGCCGCGATCGGTCCCACCTACGCCAAGTTGGGCTTTGCCGGCGGTGAGGCGCTCGGGCTGGCCTTGGCCACGGTTGGACTGCTCAGCTCCACGTTGCTGGGAGGTGTGGTGGTGGTGCTGGCGCGGCGGTTGGACTGGCTGCAGGTGAACCCAGCGCCGGCAGTGCCCCGCCTCGAAGCCACCAACGCCCCTCAGCCCGGGCCGCCCGCCGCTGGGGCTAGAGGCGATGGAGCTCGAGGTGTTGCGGCTGCAGGTGCTGCAGCTGCAGGTGCTGCAACTTCAGCTGCTGGCCGCCTCGAAGCGGCCCGGGCCTGGGCGCTGAACCTGGGCCTGGCGGGGCTGGCGGTGGGCTTGGGCTGGCTGATCTTGGAGGGATTGCGCTGGCTGGCGGATCGGCAGGGGGGCGGCTTCCAGGCCGTGATCGAGGCGCTGCCGGTCTTCCCACTGGCGATCGTGGGCTCGCTGCTGGTGCGGCTGGCCCTGGAGCGCAGCGGGCGCAGCGGCGTGGCCTCGGCCGCCATCCAGGGCCTGGTGGCCAGCCTCGCCGCCGATCTGCTGATCACCGCCGCCACGGCCTGCCTCGACATCTCGCTTCTGGTTCAAGACTGGCTGCCGTTGACCGCCCTGGCCGTGAGCGGGCTGGTCTGGAACCTGGCGGTGGTGCTGCTATTCGGGCGGCTGATCCTGCCGGCGCCCTGGTTTGAGCGGGCGATTGTGGAATTCGGCCAGGCCACCGGGGTGGCGGCCAGCGGCCTGCTGCTGCTGCGCATGGCCGATCCCCACGACCAGGCCGATGTGCTGCCGGCCTTCTCGATCAAGCAGCTGCTGTTGCAGCCGCTGCTGGCCGGCGGCGTGCTCACCGCCATCGCTCCGCTGCTGGTGATGCGATTGGGGTTACCGCTCTGGAGCGGCCTTTGCCTGATTCTGGTGCTGGTCTGGATCGGCCTGGGGCTGCTCTTGGCCCGGCATTAACGCACCATGGCCGCCACATTGCCGCCATCCACGGTGAGCAGGGCGCCGGTGGTGCGCTCCAGGCCAGCCAGGGCCACGAAGGCCTCGGCCACATCCTCAGCCCGCACCTCGGCGCCCAGCAGGTTGCCGCCCATGTACTGGGCTTCGCTGAGGCCCCGGGCGGCAGAGCGCTCGCGGATCATGGCGTCGGTGAGCAGGCCGGAGCGGATCCGATCGGCATTGATGGCGTTCACCCGGATGCCGGCGGCGCCCTCCTCGAGGGCGTATTGGCGCACCAGGGCCAGCAGGGCCGCCTTGCTGGTGCCGTAGGCGCCGAAGCCGGGGCCGGGGTTAAGCGCCTGCTTGCTCACGTTGAACAGCAGCTGGCCGCCAAGGCGGGCGGTGGCACCTGCGCCAGTGGCCGCAGCCGCGCCAGCAGCGGCAGCTGAGGAGCTGGGGAGGGGGTCCTGGAGGCGGAACAGGGCCAGCGCCGCCTGGGCCACGTGCTGGTGGGAGAAGAAGTTGAGCTCGAAGCTGGCCCGCAGGTTGGCATCGGGCAGCTCCGCCATGGCGCCAGCCCAGGCGGCACCGGCGTTGCTGACCACGATGTCGAGGCCGCCGAAGTGGGCCGCCACCGCCTCAAAAGCGGTGCGGACTTGGGCCGGATCGGTGAGGTCGCAGGCCAGGCCGAGGGCCCGGCCGCCGCAGCTGCGGGCCACCTCGGCCGCCGCCGCGCCATCGAGATCCAACACCGCCAGGTCGGCGCCCCGGGCGGCGAAGGCGCGGGCGGTGGCGGCACCGATCGCCCCAGCGCCGCCGGTGACCAGCACCACGCTGCGGGCAAAGGGTTTTTCGGCCTGCTTGCCGAGCTTGGCCTGCTCCAGGCTCCAGTACTCCATGGCAAAGGTGTCGGCCTCATCGACGGGCTGGAAGCGGCCGATGCTCTCGGCGGCCAGCAGGGTGGAAGCCCAGGTTTCGGCGATGTCGGCGGTGACCGCCGCCTCGGCGGCCGACTTACCGAGGCCGACGAGGCCAAGACCGGGGATCACCGCTACCCGCGGCAGGGCATCGAGGGGCTGCTTGAGCCCCCCCACCCCGGCGTTTTGGCGCTCGAAGTAGGCCTGGTAGGCGGCCGCGTAGGCCGCCAGGGCCGGCTCCAGGGCGGCGCTCCAGGCGGCCAGGGCGGCGCTGTCACCGGCGGCGGGGGCGGCGGGGAGCAGCAGCGGCTGGGCCTTGGTGCGGATCACGTGGTCCGGGGTGGCGACGCCGCGGCGGGCCCAGTCGGCCAGGCGGCTGTCGTCGCTGATGGCGCGGGCCAGGGCGGTGCAGCGCAGATCCAGCAGCCAATGGGAGCGGGCGCCTGCGGCCTTGGCGGCCCGGCCCAGGGCACCGCGCAGGCGCGGCAGTAACGCCGCCGCCGCCGCCGGGCGCTCCGGCACGGGGGCTGGCTGGAAGCGGCGCTCCCCCGTGGCCAGGTGCTGCTCGGCCAGCCGCACCAGCTCGATCATCCGCTCGTAGCTCTGCTTGGCGGTGGCGCCAAACGAAAACAGGCCGTGTTGCAGCAGCACCATGCCCTCCAGCTCCACCCCCGTGGCGGCGGCGCGGGCTGCGGCCTCGTCGTAGAGGGCGGCGCAGGCTTGGGCCAGGGCGAAACCGGGCATCACGTAGGGCACCAGCACCACCCGCTCGCCGTACACCTGGCGGCAGAGCTCGGCCGCATCGGGCTGGTCGGCCAGGGCCAGCAGGGCCGAGGAATGGGTGTGGTCCACGAAGGTGTGGGGCAAGAAGGCGTGCAGCAGCGCCTCCACCGAGGGGTTGGGGGCGGCCGGATCGATCAGGTTGTTGCGCTGGGCCGCCACCATCGCCTCATCGCTGAGGGCATCGAGGGCCCGCAGAGCCCGCAGCGGCTCCAGCCGCACCGCCGGGTGGCCGGGGGGTTCGATCGTGGCCAGGTCCCAGCCGGAGCCCTTGACGCAGAGCACCGGGATCGTTTCGCCCAGCAGGCCGGTCACGGTGGTCTTCAGCGAGGTGTTGCCGCCGCCATGCAGCACCAGCTCCGGATCGGCCCCCAGCAGGCGGGCGGAGTAGGTGCGCAGGGCCAGGGGTTCGGCGATGCCCTGGGCGCCGTAATGGGCCACCGCCGCTGCGGCGTCGGCGTCGGACCAGCGGTTGAGCACGGGCATGGGGCGCGGCCGGCGGAATCGCTGCGGAGGCTAGGAGCAGCCGGTTAGCCCCCCCCCGCCGGCAGCGAAGACAGCCGCGAACAACGCGGCTACCTTTTGGACCAGCTTCCCGCTGCCGGCCCCTTACCGGCCCAACGCCCCCTTGCGATCGATGGCCCTGCGCACCCTGCTGTTCCTGATCACCAACCTGGCGGTGGTGCTCACGATCTCGCTGATCCTCAACCTGCTCACCGCCATCGGCCTGCTGCCGCCCGACCTGCCGCTGCTGCCCCTCCTGATCGGCAGCTTTGTGTGGGGTCTGCTGGGGGCCTGGATTTCGCTGCAGTTCTCGGCCGAATCGGCCAAGCGGATGATGGGCATCGAGCTGGTGAACCAGGGCGGCGGCTCGGCCGAACGCTGGCTGCAGGGCACCGTGGCCACCCTGGCCCAGAAAGCCGGGCTGCCGATGCCCGAGGTGGGCATCTACGGCTCGCCCGAATGGAATGCCTTCGCCACCGGCCCCTCCCCCCAGCGCGCCCTGGTGGCGGTATCGACCGGCATCCTGCAGGGCATGCCGCCCGATGAGCTGGAGGCGGTGCTGGCCCATGAACTGAGCCATGTGGGCAATGGCGACATGGTGACGATGACCCTGCTGCAGGGCGTGATCAACGCCTTCGTGATGTTCCTGTCTCGGGCGGTGGCCTTCCTGCTGCCCCGCGGCGAGCGCGAAGATGGCCGCGGCATGGCGCCACCGCCAACGATGCTGCTGATCTGGCCGCTGGAGGTGCTGCTTGGGGTGCTGGGCTCGCTGATCACCGCCTGGTTTTCGCGCCACCGGGAGTTCCGCGCCGATGCCGGCGCCGCCCGGCTGACCAGCTCCAGCGCCATGGTGGGCGCGCTGCAAAGCCTCAACCAGGTGGTGAATCTCCAGGATCCGCGCGATGAACCCACCCTGGCCACCTTCAAGATTTCCGAACCACCGGGCTTCCTGCGGCTGTTCGCCAGCCACCCGCCGATCGAGGCCCGCATCCGGGCCCTGCGCAACGCCGGCCCGGCCCGCGGCTGAGCCCGGGGAAAGCCCGATGCCCCACCTGCCCCGCGGCTGAGCCCCGCGGCTGAGCCCTGGAGAACCCCGATGCCAAGCCAGCCCCGCTGCTGATCCGATGTTCAACGCCATTGCCGCCCATGGCGGCGTCAGCAGCCAAGACCCCAGGGCCTTCCGGCTGGTGCAGCTGCCCGATGCGATCCCCGGCCCCCACGACCTGCTGGTGCGGGTGGAGGCGCTGGCGGTGAATCCGGTGGACACCAAGGTGCGGGCCGGCCTACCCGGCCCGGAGGCCCCTACGCAGCCGGGCGCCGTGCCTCGGCTATTGGGCTGGGATGCCGCCGGGGAGGTGGAAGCCTGCGGCGCGGCGGTGCGCGGCTTTGGGCCGGGCGATGCCGTGTGGTTTGCCGGCGACATCAACCGCCAGGGCTGCTATGGCGAGCGGGTGCTGGTGGAGGCGGCGATCTGCGGCCACCGCCCCCCCAAGCTCAGCGCCGCTGAAGCGGCGGCCCTGCCGCTCACGGGCATCACCGCCTGGGAGGCGCTGTTCGAGCGGCTCGGCCTCGACCCTGAAGGCGCCGATGCCGGCCGCAGCCTGCTGATCCTGGGCGGCGCCGGCGGGGTGGGCTCGATCGCGATCCAGCTGGCCCGCCGCGCCGGCCTGGTGGTGATCGCCACCGCCTCCCGCAACGAAAGCAAGGCCTGGTGCGAGCAGTTGGGCGCCGACCACGTGCTGAACCACCAGCACCCCCTGGCGCCGCAGTTGGCACCGTTGGGGTATGAGCAGCTCGATGCAATCGCCAACTTCAGCGACACCGATGCCTATTGGCCCGTGATGGCGGAGCTGATCCGGCCCCAGGGCGCGATTGTGGCGATCGTGGGCAACCGATCACCGCTCGATCTCAACCTGCTCAAGGCCAAGAGCGCCAGCTTCCACTGGGAGTTCATGTTCACCCGCCCCCAGTTCCAAACCGCCGACCGGGGCGAACAGGGGGCGATCTTGGCGCGGCTGGCGCAGCTGGTGGAGGCCGGCGAGCTGTTCAGCACCCTGACCACCGAGCTGACGCCGATCAACCCCACCAACCTGGCCCGGGCCCATGGGCTGCTGGAGAGCGGCCGCACGATCGGCAAAATTGTGCTGACGGGATGGGGTTGAGGCAGCGGTAGCCCCCGGGCGATCCCGAACCCGCCAACCCCTGGGCCCAGGGCCCCGGCCTTGCGGGCCGCGAACCCCCTAGCGGCTGGCCACCAGCACCCGGTGGCGAGGATCCACCGCTTCGCGGCGGACGCCGTGGAAGCCGGCCGCCACCAGGGCGGCGGGGAGATCGAGGCGGAAGTACTCCTCCAGGTAGGGCTCGGTGCTTTTGAGCAGGGTGGCGATCGGCGCCGGCAGGCGGCGGATCAGCTCCGAATCGGGGTCTTGATCCACCAGGGCCACCACGCCACCGGGCCGCAGCAGCCGGGCCGCCTCGGCCAGCACCGCCCGGGTGGCGGCCTGGGGCAGCTCGTGGCAAACGAATTGGAGCGTGACCAGGTCGTAGCTGCCGGCTTCCAGGCCCGTGGCCTCGGCGGCGGCATGGTGCCAGGCGTGGATGGGGGCAGGGCTGGTGGCCGCTGCGGTTGAGGCAAGCCATTCCGCCTCCCGCACCCGGGCAACGGCCAGCATTTCGGGGGAGAGGTCGAGGCCTTCGAGCTGCAAGGGGGCGGGCTGATCAAGCGGTTGCTGGCGCTGCCGTTGCACTAGCCAATCGCGCAGGGCAAAGGTGCCGACACCCACGGAGCAACCGATGTCGAGCACGCGCTGCAGCGGGCCGCTGAGGCTGGGTTCGATCGCCGCGAAGATGGCGCCCCGCAGGCGCTGCTGGGCCAGCTCGGGGGCCAGGTCGCTCTCCTGGGGCCACACCCGCAGCGCCATCGAATCGGTGGCCTGTTCGGCTTCGCAGGCGGCGGCCCAGCAGAGGTTGCCCTGCTCGTAGGCGTGGAACCGGGCGCGGTAGTAGGCGGGGGTGGTGGCGGCCGGATTGGTGCTGGCAGCCAACAGCGGCTCAGCCGCTAAACGCAGTTGTTCGCGCCGCTGGCGCCAGGCGATGCCGCGGCCCTCGGCGGTGCGAATGATCAACCGCCGGGCCTGCCAGAACAGCAGCTGCCGCAACGGCTCCACCGCCAGCAGCCGGTTGATCAGCCAGCCGAGCGGATGGCCCGATTCCACCCAGTTGGGCGGCGGGGAGCTGGCGGGCAGGGCCGGGGTCATCGGGTGGGGCGCTGCGACAAGCAGGCAAGCTACTGGCCGTAAGCCACAGCAGCCAACCGGCCCTGGGCCAGCCGTCCCTGCCGGCAGGACTTGCGCCCGACGGCGGGCCGACGTCCCGGCGCGGCAGCGACAACAGCAGCAACAACAAAGCCAAGCAAAGCGAAGCCATTTCAAGCCAAGAAAAAATACCTAAACCAAAACCAGACAATCAAAATCTTCCAGCCAAAACCCAAGAGTCAGGGTTGAAAAAGCATCAGGTTTCAGCCATCAAGGCGACTAATGACTAGGCCTGGGATCAGCGGCAAAAGCGGAACCCTGGAGCACGCAGACCAAGCGGAAACCTAGATAGCAACCAGAGTAACTGGGAAGGGCGACGGCACGATCGGCCGAGCGGCACTGAAGGGGGTGATCGGTCCAGGAGCCACCGCGGAGGATTCGCGTAGCGCCTCTCTTGGCATCGTCATCCAACCAAGCAGCACCATCTTGCGGCAATCCATCATAGCTAGAATGCCAGTGATCTTGGCACCATTCCCAGACATTACCGTGCATATCATGCAGGCCCCAGAGATTAGCAGGGAAACTAGCAACATCACTGGTGTGCCCTTGGATCTGCCCGCTTGTCTGCCGCGAAGATAGATCATCTGAGCCGCTTTCATCGATCAGATTGGCATTGTAGTTAACAAGCTGAGGTACCACTGTGGCTCCTAAGTTATAGGGTGTCGTCGTGCCTGCACGGCAGGCGTATTCCCACTGGGCTTCGCTTGGCAGCCCATAGAGCTGGCCCGTGCGCTGACTCAAGCGGCGGGCAAATTCCTCCGCATCGAGCCAGCTCACTTGCTCGACGGGCCGATTCGGCCCCTTAAAGCGGGATGGATCCGATTTGAGCTGGCGTTCAAGTTTGTCCCAACTCGCTACAACACGCCACTGGGCCTGGGTGATCGGTGTCTGGCTGATCAAAAAACTGGCCAGGTGCACCTGGCGCTGCGGGCCTTCGTCGTCATCTCGCCCCTCTTCCGCCTGGGGGGAGCCGATCAAAAAGCTGCCGCCAGGGACCCGCACCATGGGGAGCTCCACCTGCTCGGCAAGTCGCAGGCGATAGGCCATCACCTGCAACGGCAGGCGTTGAACCAGCCAGCTTGATTCACCCGAATCAGCAATCGATTGAGACAACATGGCGCTTTCCACCGCAAGTGGCTGTAGATCCTGCCTGATAACGCAATCGCCAACAGTGGAAACAACAGCCGCCTGCCGTTGCGAAACAAAGCAAGACTCAGATTCAGGTCCGGAAACTGAAGCCAACGAAGGCAAAACAATTCCCAGCCTATCTATCATCTCTTTCACATCGCTTTCAGCCAGCCGCCAGTGCAGCTGGAGCTCCTGCAGCTCCTGAAGGTCGGCCAGCGATAAGCCTTCAGAGGCAGTAGCCAAATCAACCAGCAAATCCTCAAACTCTTTCAAGTGCTTGGCATACTGCTGCCAGAAACTCATCACCTCGGCCTCGATCCGCTGCGCTTCGGCATCGCTGATCTCCTGGCCTTCGGGCAAATGGGCCCGCAGTTCCTCGAGAATCTTACGCCCAACCAAGCTAATCATGCCCCGCCGCCGCTTGGCGAGCTCTTCTACCTTCTGGCGATAGGCAACCAGGGCGTGTTGGCTAGCCATCTAGCCCCCCGGGCACACCATCGGCCCCCGGCGGGTTCAAGCTCAGCCCTAGCGAAGCAGCCATCAAGACAATGCCCAGGGGATGGTCAAAACAGGGCGGTGCCAGGCGTGGCTCAGCACTGCTTTCGCTGGGGCTGGGTTTCCGCACTGCTTTTACTTGGGCGGGCCAGATCGGGGACCGGCAAAGGCATAGCCGCAGCATTAGGAAGCGGAAGGCTCACAAGTGATTCTAACCCTAGCCCTAGGGGGATGAAAGATCTGCCGAGGAAGGATCGGGTGAGCCCCAGAGAAGCACAAGAAAGCGCTAGCTGAGTGCAGGCACAATGCTGCAGAAGCATAGGTAGAGCACGGAAGAAGTGTTGCGAGAATGTAGTGGATCCTAGAAGCCAAATCCCAGGCAAGCAAGCGCGATCGAAGGACAATCCCGAACAGCAGCCAGCGCGAACAGCGGCCAGCAAGCACGAGTGCAATGCGACCCCGCTTAGCCATGCCCCCCAGCCGTGCTGACCCTTGTCTAGGAAGGTGGATCCGTGGCCGTGAGGCGATCGCGATCTCGACGCCCCCCCCAGGAGAGCTCTCAGTTTTTTCTGCATTGGCCAGCTAGTTTTTTCTGCATTAGCCAGCCAGTTTTTCCTGCATTAGAATCCCGGCATCTGCTGCATTAGCTGCCGGCCAGGGCGGCGTGTCGCTGGCGGCACTGCTGGCGGGGGAGCCACCGAGCTGCGCCGATCCAGGGCTGGCGGTGGCGGATCTTGCCGAGCTCAGCTGCCGCGGCGGCTGGCCGGCCCAGCTGGAGCGGCCCGTGGGCGCCGCCTGCCGCGCCGCCCGTGACTACCTCGAGCAGGTGCGCCAGGTGGACGTGCAACGGCTGGATGGGCGGCGGCGGGATCGCCAGCGCTTGGGGGCGCTGCTGCGCTCCCTCGGCCGCAACGTAGCCACCGAGGTAAACCTGACCACCCTGGCGGCCGATGCCGGCGGCGCCGATGGGCCGCTCGACCCGCGCACCGTGGCCGACCATCTGCAGGCCCTGGAACGGCTGATGGTGCTGGAAAACCAGCCCGCCTGGCGGCCCCATCTGCGCTCGAAGGCAGCCCTGCGCCAGGCGCCCCGGCGCCACTTCTGCGATCCCTCCCTGGCGGTGGCGGCCCTCGGCGGCAGCCCCGATCGGCTCTTGAAGGATCTGGAGTGGCTGGGGTTGCTGTTCGAGTCGCTGCTGATCCGCGACCTGCGGGTGCTGGCCCAGGCGCTCGATGGCGAGGTTTACCACTACCGCGACGACTACGGCGTCGCGGTGGACTTGATCGTGCAGCTGCGCGATGGCCGCTGGGGCGCGATCGAGATCAAGCTCGGCCCTGGCCAGGTGGAGTCTGCCGCCGCCCGCGGCGATGGGTCCCTACCCCGCCAACCCCGCCTCACCCCCCATACAGCCCCCGCAGCCCCGCCTCACTCGCCGCCGCCACGCCCCGCTCGGTGATCAAGGCGGTGACCAGCCGGGCGGGGGTGACATCAAAGGCGGGGTTGAAACCAGCCGAGCCGCTGGGGGTGAGTTGGAGGCTGCCGATCTCGCCTTCGCCGAGCAGGCCCTGGATGTGGGTCACTTCGCGGGCCGAGCGCGCCTCGATCGGGATCTCGGCGACGCCGTCGTCGATCGTCCAATCGATCGTGGAGGCGGGCAGGGCCACGTAAAAGGGCACGTTGTTGTCGAAGGCGGCGAGGGCCTTGAGGTAGGTGCCGATCTTGTTGCAGACATCGCCGCGGCGGGTGGTGCGGTCGGTGCCGACGATCACCGCATCCACCTGGCCGTGTTGCATCAGGTGGCCGCCGGCGTTGTCGACGATGACGGTGTGGGGCACCCCCTCGCGGCCGAGCTCGAAGGCGGTGAGGCTGGCGCCCTGGTTGCGGGGGCGGGTTTCATCGACCCACACGTGAATCGCCATGCCGGCGCGGTGGGCCTTGTAGATCGGCGCCAGGGCGGTGCCCCAATCCACCGTGGCTAGCCAGCCGGCATTGCAGTGGGTGAGCACATTGAGCGGTTCGCCCTGGCGCTCGGGCGGCCGGGCCGCCGCCAGCTGCTGGAAGATCGCCAGGCCGTGGTCACCGATCGCCGAGCCCATCGCCACGTCTTCCTCGGCGATGGCGCCCGCCTCGGCCTTGGCCGCCTCCGCCCGCTCAGCTGGTGGCAACGGCGCCACCCGATCGCGCACCCGCTCCAGGGCCCAGCGCAGGTTCACCGCCGTGGGGCGGGTGGCATTGAGCTGCTCAAAGGCGGCCGCCAGGGCTTGATCGGAGGGGTCGTGTTGGAGGGCCAGCATGAGGCCGTAGGCGCCGGTCACGCCGATCAGGGGGGCGCCCCGCACCACCATCGTGCTGATCGCCGCTGCGGCTTGATCAAGGCTGGTGAGCGGGCGGGTTTCGAAGCGGTGGGGCAGCAGGGTTTGGTCGATCACCCACACCGAGCGGCCGCCCTCGTCCAGGCCGATGGTGCGCCAGTGGCGGCCGTTGATGTTCATGGCGAAGGGCAAGGGCTAAGGCGCCGGCCCATCCTGGAACCTGGTGGCACCGGCTTGGTTAGGAGAGCGCCGGATCGGTGCTAGGGCCCAACGGCTCAGCAGCAGCTGAGCAACGCGGCAAGACTGCTACTGGCTGCCATCCCCCCGCCAGCAGGCCATCCTGAACACAGGACCCCCAACCCAGCCCCCCAGTCCAGCCCCCCCCAGTCCAGCCCCCCCCAATCCAGCCCCCCGACCCTCCCGAAGCCGCGTGACCGCCCCTCCCCACCGCCCGATGCCCAGCCTCGCCTTCGGCAACGGCGACGCCATGCCAGCCCTGGGTTTGGGCACCTGGCGCCTGCCAGCGGAGCAAACCGCCGCCACGGTGCGCACCGCCCTGGAGCTGGGCTACCGGCATATCGATGCCGCCGCCATCTACGGCAACGAAGCCCAGATCGGCGCCGCCCTGGGCGATGCCATGGCGGCGGGCCTGGTGCGCCGCGAGCAGCTATGGATCACCTCCAAGCTCTGGAACGACTGCCACGAACCCCAGGAGGTGCGGCCCGCCCTGGAGCGAACGCTGCGGGACCTGGGCCTGGAGCAGCTGGATCTCTACCTGATGCACTGGCCCGTGGCCCACCGCCGCGGCGTGGCGATGCCCAGCAGCGCCGCCGATCAATTGAGCCTCGAGCAAGTACCCCTGGCCGCCACCTGGGCCGCGATGGAAGAGCTGGTGAGCGCGGGGCTAACGCGCCAGATCGGCGTATCCAACTTCAACCTGCCCAAACTCAAGGCCCTTGGCGACAACGCCCGCCTCCAACCGGCGGTATTGCAAGTGGAGCGCCATCCGCTGCTGCAGCAAAACGACCTGCTCGCCTACTGCCAAGCCGCCGGCATCCACTTCACCGCCTACGCCCCGCTCGGGGCCAGCGGCGACAGCCGGCCGCCACTGGTGCTGCAACACCCGGAGGTGGTGGCGATCGCCGCCGAACGGCAGCTCAGCCCGGCCCAGGTGTTATTGGCCTGGGGCATCGGCTGCGGCACCGCCGTAATTCCCAAATCGGTGCATCCCGAACGGCTGGCCGAAAACCTAGCCGCCGCCAGCCAACGCCTCGATGGCGAGCAGATGGCGCGGCTGGCGAAGCTGGATCAAAACCTGCGGATGATTGAAGGGCGGTTTTGGTGCCTGGAGGGGGGGACTTATAGCTTGGAGGGGTTGTGGGAGCTTGCGTAGAGGCTGGGGTGGGGTTGGGGTTTGGGTTGGACGTGAATGGGGGTAGGCGGAGAAGTTAAAATTTGGACAGGTAGGGATTACTCTGGTTTCACCGAGCCTATTCAATGGCATCAGTGCGTAACAGGTGGCGGCTCAGGTGAATGGCATGGTTGGAAAGTGCTCTTCGCCCTCAGCGGAAACCTCTCAGGATGGCGTATCGACTCAACAGATAAGTCAACTTCCAAATCAGGCCAATAGAGATGATCGGCCGTCGGTCGCAGGACATTAAGGATCTGCTGAATAGTGGCCGATCTGAACCAGGGAAAATCTGAATAAGGCAGGGCCAGCTCTTCATCGTCAATGAGTATCCAGATGCAATGAGCGGATACATTGGTTACCTCAGCCCCTAAAGTGGTTGTTCCAGGCATTGATGATCTCCTGTTGGCGTGACTCGATCAGACGCTCTGCGTCTTTAAGCTTTGCTGAGCTTAGCCCAATGTTGCGTGCGAGTTCAATGGTTGGCCTGAGCCAGAACTTCGCCTCACCATCTGGATGGCTGACATGTACATGAATACGGCTTTCCTCCCGAGAGAAGAAGAAAAAGCGAAATTCGCCATCCCGGAAGACTGTTGGTGACAAGCAGGCTCCCTTATTTCTCGCTCAGAATAGCCTCGTTTCCGCTGCGGTGACAGAACAGCAGCTGCCACGACAAGTCATTGATGCTCAGAATTCTGACTGGATTCGGAACGGTTGTCCGCATCTTTCCAACGCTGGCCATCACCTGGCCGCAATGATCTCAGGCAGGAACAAGAAATGCCCTGGAGCCGGCTTTGGTGAATGGCATGGTTAGTTTGCGTCATGGGAGTCATGCAAAAGCTCGCCAACCTCGGCCTTCAATACGATCAGGTCTGAATAGACAAGTCCGAAAACGGCTTCGTCGTCAACTGCTCCATAGTCATGAGCAAGCATATTTCTAAAGTCAACGATCGCACGAGAATTGGGAATGGAACGAAATAGTCTCTCGTCTAGAGTGCAGACCCTTCTGAGTGCCTGCCCAATAATGATGAACTCTCGCTCGACAGCAGATCTCACGGCACGCTTGTTTCGGTATTCTTCAACCGAGACGCCGCTAATTACGTCTTCAATCGCAGTACATGCTTCAAGGACATCCTGCAAATAGGCAGATAGATCACGCGCCATAGACCAACTTCTTTGTTCGATCAATCTCGTTAGCAATTATTTTATTTTTCACCGCTCCCTGCATCACTAAGTCAACGTTGGCTTGAAAGATATTTCTAAATGCCTCGCGAGCGTCAAGAAAGACGTGGAAGCGCTTGGTAATTTCCACTGGGCCAAACTCAACGAGAAGATCGATGTCGCTTTCTCCAGGCTTAAAATCGTTTCTCAAAGCTGAGCCAAAGACAAACAGCCGCTCAATCCCATATCACTGGCAAGCTGCGGCGATCTCTTCAAGCTTCTCGTCAATGGGGACTGACATGACACACCTCCTCAGGACATTGTAACCAAAAAACCAGGGAGGCCACCACGGGTGACCGCATCAGCACCTCCGGAACGTCAAACGCCCATCATCACTCGCCCGCGCCAGCCTCTGCGCGAGACCGAGCACCACGCATCGGGTCGGTTGCATGATGATGTTGGGCATTCCTTTTGACACTCCATCAAACGCCAATAGATTGAGTAAACTCATCTACACTCATAATAAATCAAGCCTCATGATCTAAACTTGACTGTGACACTCTGGCAAGGTAGTGTAGGTCTTCAAATTGAATAAAGCTGAAAAAATCGTGATTCATGGTTGCCGCCAGAATTCTACAATCTGCTTTAGCAATAGGACCCAAAGAGGATAGAGTAGCAGGCATATCACCATCACAATTAGTGCGGATAGCAGATTCCCTAAAAAGGTAAGGCCAACCGGCTGAGGGAAGGCTACTCTCAGATGCGTTGCAGAAAAGACAAGACTGCTGACAATGCAAAATAATACACCAGTGAGCAATGAAGACAGTCTTCGAGATACAGTTGCACTGGCAAAAGCGATGAGCAAAACACCAACTATCTCGAAGCTATGTGCGTTCGGCATTCCTGTGATCGCAACAAGTTGATAAGCCGAACGAGCTGTATGGCTAAGCTCTCTAGAAAAACTAGTTGCAAATAAACTCGAATAAGCCACAAAATACCCAAATAAAAATCCATTTATTGCCAAACCCAACAGAAACCTAAAATTCTTCTTTATGCTTTCCAGTGATATCGAGACAGTAACCTTGTCAGGAACGACAAGTTTCCAACGAGGCGTGTCATCGTTAGTTCGATCTAGCCCAGCATGCAAGCCGGATCTAAGGAACCTCTGATCAAGACGGCTTTATCCAAAGAATCTAATCTCATTCTCCTCAGTGAGACGACAATGAGCAGATTTTCCACGGATTTCGCTCACAGCAGTCCCTGCAAAGAGGTTCAGGCAGTTTCCACCACGCGTT
>CAIOGZ010000070.1 GCA_903858015.1 uncultured cyanobacterium | reverse complement strand
CGCCTGGGAGCACCGCCAGGGCCCTCACCCAGTCTGAATGGCCTGCCAGGGTGGCTTGGAGCTGGCCGCTGGCCGGATCCCAGAGCTTGATGGTGCCATCGCCTGCCCCCGAAGCGAGCCGCCCGTCGGGGAGCACCGCCAGGGCATACACCGAGCCTGAATGGCCTTCCAGGGTGGCTTGGAGCTGGCCGCTGGCCGGATCCCAGAGCTTGATGGTGCGATCGTCTGCCCCCGAAGCGAGCCGTCCGCCTGGGAGCACCGCCAGGGCGTTCACGGTGCTTGCATGGCCGCTGAGGGTGCGCAGCAAGGCCTCGTCGGCCAGCAGGCTGGCGGTGAGGGGGCGCAGGCCGCCAGCCTGCTGGAGCTGGGTGCTGGCCTGGTCGCGCAGGCTTGTCGCCGCAGGGTCGCTGGGCCCGCCCGGGGGGGCCGTGGGCCAGCGGGCCAGGAGTTGGGAAGGGAGTTGCTCCGGCTGGGCGGCCAGCACGTGGGAGGAGTGCCGCAGCACTCGGCGCAAGCGCTGCAGCGCAGCAGCAGCCGAGGCGTGGGCAAACTCCCGCTCCAGGGCGGCGATGCCGGTGGCGTTGAGCTTGGCCTGCAGCCAGCTGAGATCGTGTAGCAGGCCATCGAGTTGGCTTTGGCGGCCGGCCGCCGCGAGGTGGTAGCCGATCCAGCGCCAGGCGTAGGGGTGGGGCAGCTGGTGGGGATCGCCCCAGGCATCGATCAGGCCGGCCTGGGCCTGGGCCAGCCCTGCTTGGCCAAGGGTTTGGCCGAGGAAGGTGCGCAACACATCGTGGAGGCGGATCTGGCCTGCGGCGGGGTTGAACTCCAGCAGGGAGGCTGTGGCCAGTTTCACCGCCAGGCGGCGGCTGTTGCTGCCGCCCAGCCCCCAAAGCTGCGCGGCCACCTGGAGCGGGATCGGTACATCTTCCGGAAACACCGCCAACCCCTTGTAATGCGCCTGCTCTGCAGCGGTCAGCCGTTTGAGGCTGAGCTGCAGGGTCTGGGCCACGGCGGCGTTGCGGTCGCTGGGGGAGTCGCGATCCCAGGTGGTGATGCCGCCCTCGGCCAGGTCGTCCAGGATCGTTGCCAGGGCCTCAGCCACGCTGCTGCCCAGCGCGACCAGTGCGGCCATGGCGCTGGCCGCCAGCCGCAGCAGCAGGGGCCATTCCCCCAGCGCCCGGGCCAGGGCCTGGAAGGGGGCCGGGTCTGGTGGGGGCCCAGGTAGACGGGCCGTGAGCATGGCCACCGCTTCGCTGGCGCTCATCTCATCCACCAGCAGCCGCTGGGCCTGCACATCGGTGGCCACCTGCAGCAGGCGGCTGGTGATCAGCCGGGCGCAGCCCGGGCCGCCGCGCAGGAAGGGCTCCAGATGGGCCGGATCCCAGACGTCGTCGATCACGACCAGGCAGTTCTTGCCCTCCAGCCGTTGCGCCAGGCTGGTGGCGGCGTCTTCGGCATCTTTGAAGGCGGGGCGCTCGCCAGTGAGGCCGGCATGGAGCTTGGCCAGGGCATCGGCCAGGTCGGGCGTCTCGCCCAGAGTTGTCCAGAGGATGCCGTCGTCGAAGGCCTGGATGATTTCTTCGTCGTGGCAGAGGGCGGCGGCCAGGGTGGTTTTGCCGAAGCCGCCGGCGCCGGTGAGGGCGGTGGTGATCGCCACCGGATCCTTGCGCTCCCCCTCCAGCAGCAAAGCCCGCAGCGCCTCGAACTGCTTGGGGCGCTGCACGAAGCCGATCGGTAGGTCCGGGGCCATGAAGGGCACCCGGGTTGTTTGGCAGCCGCGCTGAAGGTGGGCCAGGGCCGCTTGTTGGGCTGGTTCCGCTTGCCGGGCCCGTTCATGCTCCTTCCATGCCGCCAGGCTGCGCTCCACCAGCCGGCCCAACTCATCGGGATTGCGGAAGGTTTGCAGGGTGAGGCCGGCCTCCTTCACCTTGCGCAGAAAGGCCTGTTGGCTCGCGCCGTGGATTGGATCATTCAGCCACTTGGCCGGGATGCCCGGATTTTCCGCCTCCTGATCGAGCAGAAACACCAGCCGCTCCAGGGGATGGGCCGGATCGGAGGCGGTTTCGAACTCGAGCTCGGTGTAGGAAAGCTCCGGCCGATCCCGCACCGGTGAGCCGTAGCGGGTGCCGTAGATGCCCACATACAGCTGGCAGCTCCGCACCTTCGTTTGGCACAACAGGGCCGGCGCCGCGTCGCTGGCGGCAAACTCCCGCATGTCCACAATCACGTGCCCGGCCGCCGACACGGCACTCTCCACGGCCTCCATATAGGAGCGGCCGCTGGGGAAGTCGCGAAATTCAGAGGTGTGGGAAAGAAACACCCTGCAGGGATTGTTCTCGCCCAAACCCATGGCTAGGTGCGCCGCAAACGGGTGCTGTTCGTAGCAGGGTAGACGGGCGGGCTCGCCTGGCGGGTAGCCAGTAGCTCTGATGTTGGTTAGGGGGGCCGGGGGCTAAGGGCAACCGGTTGCGAGATCCATGCTGAATCCGTGGGCGGCAGGGCGATGCACGGCTGTTTGATCGAGCCAAGCCACGACGCTATTGATAGGTGCGCTATGGGAATCGGTGACACACGGAAGCCGGTTGGAGCAACTGCCGCTGCCATTGTTATTGCGATTTCCGATGCAGGGCCCTGGATTGCCATGGCCTATTACGTCGCCTTTGAGCTGTCCACAGCGATATCAAGCGGTCAGAGCTTCCCCTTCAGCCGCAGCGGTGGCGGGCTCTGACCATGCAACCCCTGCCACAATCCCCCTATTGCGAGGCCGAGGTGATGGGGCTGCAGGGCCAGAAGGACGGCGCGCGCTTCGCGGTGGGATTCTCCTACGTCGGCGAAAACCGCGCCCTGGTGGCCCCGCTGGCAGAAGAGCTGGCGCGACGCTTGGGCCGGCAGCGGGTGCTGTTCGACCGGTTCCATGAAGCCGAGCTGGCCCGGCTTGATCTGGATGTGTACCTGCCAAGGCTTTACCGGGACGAGACAGAACTGATCGTGGTGCTGCTCAGCCCCGACTATCCAAACAAGCGCTGGTGCGGGCTTGAGTTGCGCTGGATTCGCCAGCTCATCTGCAGCCCCGACAAAGACCGGATCATGCTGCTGCGGGTGGGCGATCCGGGCGACCTTTCCGAGCTGGGCATCTTGGCCGGTGATGGTTACCTCGACGTGGCCGCTCGGGCCGCAACCGAGATCAGCGCCCTAATCCTTCAGCGGATGGTGCAGCGGGGGATCCGGATCCACGAGGCGGCTGATCCAGCGGTGGTCGCTGGTGAAGTAGTCCCGATGCCCTCTCCCTTGGTCGAGGTAATGGCCAATCCCTTTGGCGATCGGGGTTGCATTCGCGATCCCGCCCGCTTCTTTGATCGCGACGAGCCGCTGCGGCGCATTTTTGAGGAGTTGGGCAAAGGTTCCAGCCTGTCCCTAGTGGGGGAGACGCAGATCGGTAAATCCTCCCTGCTGGCCATGATTTGCCATAAGGGGCCAGAAACCCTTCAGCTGTCGCCGGAGCAGTTCTGTTTGCTTGACCTGCAGGGCATTGGAGATGAAAACGAGTTTTTTGAGGCCCTTTGCGAAGTCTTGGCGTTGCCCCAAACCCTGCGGGGTTGGCAGCTCGGGCGTGCTTTGCGCCAACGCGGCCAGCGCTATGTGGTCTGCCTCGATGAAATTGAAAAAATGGTCAACCCGCACGGCTTTCCCGGTGCGGCCCGTACGGAATTGCGCGGGCTGGCCGACGGATCGGAAGCCCCCCTCACCTTGGTGATTGCCAGCCGCTCGTCGCTAGAAAGCCTCTTTGAAGACGATCCCCGCAGCACCTCGCCCCTGGCCGGCCTGTGCGGCGCCCCCTTGAGGGTGCTTCCCTTTTCACTGGCCATCACGCAACAGTTTTTGCGGGAGCGGCTCAAGGGCAACGCGATTCAGTTCAGCTTGGCGGATGGCGAACGGCTCCATCAGCAAACCAAAGGCCATCCCGCCAAGCTGCAAGCCGCAGCCGCGGACCTCTATCGCGAGCGCACCGGCACCTGCTGACCATGCCCATCTTTCCCACCTTTCCCACCTTTCCAGGCAAGCTGCCGCAGTGTCTTAATCCCCTCAACTGGCGCCATTATTTTTTGCTTCTTTACTGGGTTTTCTTTCGGCCAACGGCGCTTATGTGTTATCTCTACCAGGCTGATCCTGAGCTATATCGGGGTGAATCACACAAGGGAATTGGCAGTGCACTTGCGCTGCCTGCTTATCGCAATTTGATTATTGTGGCTTTGGGAGCAACGTTTTTGATCTCGTGCTCGATCAGGGCATCAGTGGAACTTCTCCAAGGCCATACTCTGGAGTACGGGATCGTCTCGGGTTGGAATATAGTGTTCCTTATAGTGAGCTTAGGAGTAGCCCAAGGAATGATCAGTGGTGTGGTATCTGGTGTGGTCACTTCGGTGGTATTTGGTATGGTCTTAGGGGGTCCTTACGTGGCGGTGAACCCAGAGATTGCCGTAGGGGTGGCTTTAGGGGGCACCCCTAAGTCGGCAGCCTTGTTAGCTGCCTTAGGGGTGGCCGTAAGTGCGGCAATCAATAAGATCGATAACTTTATCATTGTGTGGGCCAGTGCGTTGTTCGGTGTGTTGCTCGGTAGGTTGTTGTTTGAAGGTTTACCCGGAGGTGTGGTATCTCTGGTCCTCAGTATAGTGGCCGTGATAGTTGGGTTTCTTCGGCTGCCCATCTACATTCTGCAGGGCGGGGGATTGCTAAGAGCGCCCTGGTGGGGCTTACATCCAATCTGGTGGGATGAATTGGCCTTGCTGCCTTTTCTGCAGAGCGAAGTGGCGATTGCGCAAGCCTGGCGAAGCGGAGATGAGGATGGATTGCGTCGTCTATCGCAACTCACAGCCAATCCCTTTCAACGCTGGGTGGTACAGCGAGCCCTCATCCGCCGCTTACACGATAGTGCTGCACCCATCCACTTTCTCTACCGCCTCTTTCAAATCAAGGAGTTGGATGCTTACTCAATTGCACCATTAGCCTTAAACGATTGGGTAAGAATACCGTCTGTTCTGCAGATCTATCTCAATGAGCTGGCAGGCATTGAGGACTTTAACGCCACATTTGTAGATAAATGGGTTCGGTTTCTCACCCAACCCCTGAGAATCAGGCAAGTATCGCCCTTGGTTAGCCTAACTCAGATCCTTTCGTTGGATCATCAGCTCCTTTCGTTGCATCATTGGGTCCGGAGCATTGTTTCCAGAGAGGTTGCAGCAGAAGGCGCCTTATCAGAGGACACTTTGCAGACAGATGCCCTACTAAAGCCTATTGAGCTAGATTATCTCCCTCTTTTCCAAAGTTTGTTGGCCTATCCCGGGGGCGAGGAGCTACAGCACAGCTTTGGCTGCATGGCCTGTTGCCTGCGGGCTACGTCCCTGGCGGAACTCGCTAACGGCGAGACATGGTTTCAGGGCCTGCCCGTCGCAGAAGCGGCCATCCGCCCGCCTGTGATCGAGGCACTGGAGGGCTTGGCACGCATCCGCCAAGACATTGCCGTGTCTGAGGTGGCCTCCAGCCGCGTCAATCAACTGGCCGCTTTGGGCCGGGCGATCGAAGGATTGGAAGAACTCCGGGTATTCATCACGAAAGCAGTCTGGTCGCCTGAACAGGTTCTGCTGCAAAGAGTCATAAAGCGCTGGCGCAGCCTGGTGAGCGGCGCCAGCGGCCGTCTTGGTAAGCAAGTGTTGAGCCAGCCGGTGGCGAATCCCTACGTGGCGGGAAACCCGGTGACAGGACGATTGTTTGTGGGACGGGATGACATCCTGCGGGAACTGGAGGAACTGTGGTTATCGCGAGGGCAGGTGGATTCCGTGGTGCTATTCGGCCATCGGCGCATGGGCAAATCCTCCATCCTCAAAAACCTGCCCGCCCGTCTTGATCCCACCTACAACCGGGTGGTGCAGTTCAACCTCCAGCAGATCGGCAGGGTGCGCCACACCGGTGAGCTGCTCCATGCCCTGGCCCTGGAAATGCGCGACCACCTGCCCGCAAACGGCCCGCCCTCTCCTGCCGTTCCGGATCAGGAAACGTTTGAAGCCAACCCCAACCGCGCCTTCAGCGGTTGGCTGAAAGCCATTGCCCCCTTGATGGCCCAGCAGCGCTTCATCGTGGCGATCGACGAATACGAACTGCTGGAAGCGGCCATGGCGGAATGCCGCATCGACGCATCGCTGACGACCTATCTGCGTAGCGTGATCCAATCCACCGACTGGTTCGTGCTGGTGCTGGCCGGGCTCTATACCTTGGAAGAAAAATGCCACGACTACTGGCATCCACTCTTTGCCAGCATCAAGCCGCGCAAAGTCAGCTTTCTTTCACCTGCCGCCACGCGGCTTCTGCTCTGTCAACCATCTGAAGACTTCCCCCTCAACTACACAGCGGACACGGTTGAGGAGGTGGTGCGCCTCAGTAATGGCCAGCCCTATCTCGTGCAATTGATCGGCCAAAACCTGGTGACCCGCTTCAACCGCCAGGTGTTTGAACTCGGCCAGGATCCGGAGCGGCCCATCAGCCTGGATGACTTGCAGGCGGTGATTGATTCGCCCGACTTCTTTCAGGATGGCTCGCCTTACTTCAAGGGCATCTGGATGCAGGCGGCCGATTTCCCCCCCGGCCAGCAGGCGATCCTCAAGGCCCTAGCCCAAGAGAGCAAAGACCTCCAGCAGCTGGCCGCCGAAACCGGTCTCTCCGAAGACATGGCCAAGGATGCCCTAAGCACTTTGACCGCCCACGATGTGGTGCTGCGCCGGCCCGTCGATCAGTGCTATGGCTTTACGGTGGAACTCATGCGCCGCTGGGTGCATCACAGCAGCGCTTAGCTGTCGTGATGCTTGGTCATTCCGCATTGACTCGGCGTACCCGCTAGAGCACGAATTATTCTCGTGAACCTATTGCCAGACAACTAGCCATGCCTAGCGTACTACAATTTAAGCACCTCGTTTATTGCCGAGTAACTTGCAGCCGATCTACCAGTTCTTGAAGCCGATAAGCCTGTTCTAGTTGCTGGAGTTCCTCAAGGGCAGCAGCAGCTTTTTCCAGAACAGGAATGGCCTCGTCAACAAGACCGGTATTTACAAGAAGTTGACCAAAGAGAGAGCCGACACTAGCTATACTATTAACGCGCCCAAGTTGGCAATTTAACTCAAAACATTTCCTGAGCGATTCAACTATTATCCGTCCATCATTCTGATTCTCTAATCCGCCAAGCTTGAGGCGTAAAATTGCACTTTCATAAAGTGTACTGGCAATTAGATCCCTGTCCTGAATTCTTTCTGCAGCAGGCAGAACCTCATCATTGAGTATGTGCAGCGCCTCTTCGCTGTTTTCACTCTGCTGCAGGTTGTCGGCGATCATGCCCATTGTTATCGCCCGCGAGCGCACGTCGCCCAGGCCCTCAAATGCAGGATTTACTTCTTCACGAAGGATTCGCAGCGCTTCTTGTGTGTCGCCACGCTGCCTCAGAATGTCAGCAATCATGCCCATCGTTGCAGCCCGCAAGCGTAAGTCGCCCAGGCGCTCGTAGACCGGCAATACCTCCTCGCGGCGGATCCGCAGCGCTTCTCCTGTGTCGCCTCGCTGCTGTAGGATGTCGGCAATCCGGCCCATCGTCACCGCCCGCGCCCGCACGTCACCGAGACGCTCGTATACCGGCAGCTGCACCTCACGGTAGATACGCAGTGCTTCTTCGCTTTCGCCACGCTGCTGCAGAATATCAGCGATTTTGCCCATCGTTATTGCCCGCGAACGTACGTCGCCCAGCCGCTCGTAGATCGGTAGTACCTCCTCGCGGCAGATGCGCAGCGCCTCTGCGCTGTCGCCACGCAGCTGCAGTATGGCAGCGATCTGGCCTTGGGTGGAGGCTGCAGCCCGGCAATCGTTAAGACGGCGATGTAAGGGCAGCTCAAATTGCTGCCAAAGTTCAAGGGCGTCGTCGTAGTCCCCCAGGCTAAACAGAAGCTTGCCAAGCTCGCTAAGCGGCGAAACCTTCAGTTCATCGGGCGCTTCTGGATGGCGATCTAGCCATGTTTTGATCTCGACTACCCGCCGGCTGCGTTCCGCCATCGAGCGGTTGTCTATGTCTATAGCTGAAGCAAGCAAGAATTTGTCTGGATAGATTGCGTCTCCAGGGCTTACTTCACCTGGACTTGTTGTCGTTGTAAGGGCAGCCTCAGGCACAAACGAATAAACGCCACCACGCCAAGACCACAAGTCGGGGGCGCTGCGGGAGGCGAGGGCAATGGCCTCGGCATCGAGCCAAAACACTAGCCTTGAGCGGGCTTTTGAGGCGAGGCGCTCGCGGCGGGTGTTGAAGGCCTCCCAGCGCGGAGCGTCGAACCAGCCCGATTGGCCGAAGACATGCACAACGGCCGCTGACCGCGCAATCTTCACCAGCCGTTCTTCCAGCATTGGCACATCAAGGATCTTGGCGTTCAAGGGCAGCCGATTGCTACTTAGGCCGGCAAGCTGTAGGACGTTGTCCAGGGCTGTCATCACCTGACGGCGCAGGCCTTCGTTGGGTGCCTCGACTAGCAGCCATTGGAACTCCGGGCCGTGGATAAGGGTACGGCTCAGCCGCAGAAAATCGTCGTGGCAAGGGCCAGGCAGCTGGCGAGCTTCGGCACGCCTTGATTGTTCGATAGCGAAGGCAGTGGCGGCCATGGCGTGGGGATTAATATTGTTTAGTTAGCCTCGATGGCAGCAACGTCAGCCAATGGTGCGGTAGTTGGTGTTATCGCCAGCTTGTAACCTTCTAGGGTCCGTACGACTGGGTGGCTGCGGCGCCACTTGCCATCGTTATATTGTAGTAGCGCCAACCGATGCAGAAGTTCCTGGGCGCGATCATCGTTGCCGTCGTGGGCGGGGTTCCTGTCGATCGCCTTCAACAAGGCGTAGTCGGCGGGTTTGAGGAAGTAGCGAAAATCGGCAGCTAGTTTGTCGATGGCTGATTGAACCACTTGCCCATCGATAAGTTCATCGGCAAGTTCACAGCAGAGCTTCAGCAGACGCAACAACTCCCGCGGATGGCCACCACTGAACCTAACCAAGCGATCCAGATCCGCATCGCTGGCAAACAGGCTGCGATCTGCCCGCAAGAGCAGTAGTTTTCGCATTGTTTCAAGTCCTACTTCAAAAGGGCTACCATCTCGTTCTTCAAGTTTCATCATCGGCAAGACGATGTCTGCCTCTAGCTTGCCTCCGAGACGGCCATCATACTTCATTTCTATTGGCGCGGTATAGATCACAAGAGTCTGGATCGCAAGTAGTTGTTCAGCATCTTGGACAAAGAATTGCTGGGTATCCTCGCCACGCATCTTGTCGGTTCCATCGATCAAGAAAAGCAGCCGGTCCGCTCGACCCGCGTTGGCTAATTCGGCTTCGGCCCTACGGATCAGATCGTTGAATGCGATCGCCAAGGTGGTGAACCCGTTGCGGATTTCCTGGCGCCACTCGCTTTTATGGCTGGAACCGGTTTTGAATGCAGCCGTGAAGCCAGCCAACAGCTTGATCAGCCCTGGAATGCCACCGCTGGCCTCGGCGCTGGTTTTGAGTTCTGCGGTCAGTTCGCTGTTTGTGGTTCGCGTTTTAACCACACTCACAAACCAGTCCCGAATTGGATTGAGAGCAGCTTCATTGAGGGAGTAGTGATCGGCCGTAAGCCGTTCCAGCAGTGTTTCGGCCATCGCCATCAGTACTTCGGTGTATTGGAGATTATTGCTGTCTAATTTGGCCAGCACATCAACCTCCACCACATAGAAGTGCTTCGAGTCGTTCAGCATCGCCGCATAGCGACGTAACTCAGTGGTTTTGCCACTACCGATATGGCCAAAAAAGAGAACGTGCTTGTCATGTGGTGCAAAAAAGGTATCGCTGGCCGGGTCCCAGCCAAATTTGCGGGCGAGGCGGGTAAAAGTTTGTTGGCTGCCCCGGGCTTGATGCGAATCGACATACCTGGGATCACCATTGGACAACGCCACTTCATATTCAATCTTTTGCAAGACTTCGAGGAGGTGCCTTGGAGGGTAGTAGGTCATTTCTCCAGAAATATGAAGCAGGGAGTCTGAGCTGTCGACCAAATCCTACGGCGGCGGCCACCATAAGCTTCGAGGCAAAGTGGTGCTGGCGATGGCACGCTGGCCTCTGGGGCCCCGGAGTTCAGAGGCCGGCTGACGCCTGCTGGGCTCTTCTTCCGGCAACACTGCCAGCCGCTGCACCTGGGACCAGATGGGCCGAATCCCAGACGTCGTCGATGACGACCAGGCAGTTCTTGCCCTCCAGCCGTTCCGCCAGGCTGGTGGCGGCGTCTTCGGCGGCTTTGAAGGCGGGGCGCTCGCCAGTGAGGCCGGCATGGAGCTTGGCCAGGGCGCCGGCAAGGTCGGGCGTCTCGCCCAGGGTGGTCCAGAGGATGCCGTCGTCCAAGGCCACGATGATTTCTTCGTCTGGGTATCGAGGGCGTAGACGTGGGCCCTGGGGCGGTCCTGCCACACCGGCAGGCTGGGCAGATCTTGGTTCAGGCGCTGGCGCAGTGCGTTGGCGTCGGCCTCGCCGCGGGAGCGGCCATAGGAGAGCTAGACGCCGCAGCGGCCCGAGGCTGCTCCGCAGGCTCTGAAGCCGCTGCTGGCAGGCGAGGAGGGTTGAGGGGGCCTACGTGCTACACCACCAGCTTGATTGGGCCCGCTCTGGGATCAGAGTGGCATCAACACCGTCGAGGCTGATCAACTCGAAACATCGGATTAGCACGCTTCTCCTGGCGGAGCTAGCGGCCAGGGTGACGGGATGGCTGCCTAGATTTGCCGCTGCTTCTGGAGTATCTACGCTTCCCAGGGGTTGGCAAAACGGAACCACTTGAAGCCGCCGCTTGCGGGTGGGGCCTTCTATCGTGTCGGTTGATGAAATGAACAGATCGTCCCCTGCCTAAGTCTCTGCGGCAGCCCTAGAGTGAATGTTGATTGGCTGGTTCTTGGTCAGTCGTCTTTCCCAGAATTTCCGTTGCCATACCATGGATCTTCAATGGAACAACCATGCTCAGCAGCAGGCGCCGGAGCGAATGGCCGAGCTGGAGAGAACCTGTTTTGTGATCATGCCATTCGGCAAGAAGAATGTCGGCGGCAAGGAGGTCGACTTCAACGCCATATACAGCGAAATCTTTGAACCGGCGATTCGCAAAGCCAAAACACCTGAAGGCAAGGAGCTCATTCCAGCGCGCACCGATATGGATGCGTTCTCTTCTTCGATCAATCAGGAGATGTTTGAATACATCATGTACAGCCGTATGGCGTTTGCTGATATCAGTGGCCTAAACCCCAACGTGTTCTACGAAATCGGCGCCCGTCACAGTGTCCAGGAGTCAGGCACGGTAGTGTTTCGGCAGGCCGGCCATGAAATCCCTTTCGATATCAGAACAATCAAGATCTTCGAATATCAGCACCAACCAGAGGATAAGATCGAGGAATCACGCAACTTCATGACTCAGGTGCTATCCGAGACGTTGCGGCGCAACCGTCTGGACAGCCCGGTCCGCCTTGCCTTGAGAGCCCAGTGGGCGGCCCCGCCACTAGCGGCCACGACGCCAGCCCATGCTCCCCCTGCACCGTCAGTGTCGCCAGACAATCCATCCGGATCCCCTCAATCCGCAGTGCCCACTGAGCCCTCAGAGGCGAGCCCTCGGGCCCAGAAGGAGCAGTGGAGCAAACAACTTGTTCAGCAGTTGATGCGGGAAGGGGAAGAGGCAATTCGCCTGGGTGATTTCGATATGGCAAGAACCAACTACTGGACTGCGCTTCGATTCGACCCGCTGAACATTATCGCTCGCATGCGTCTTGGCCTAGCCATGAAGAGCCAGGGGCAGCATTACGAGGCGCTTGGTGAATTCACCATGGTCACCAAGCTGGCCCCCAACTACGGCGAAGCATGGAAGGAAAAGGGTATCGTTGAAGGGTTGATCGCGCGCATCATCCCAGCCAGTGAAAGAAAAAAGGTCAGCTGGTTACCAGATGGGCATGATGCCTTGCAGCGAGCGACACTGCTGATCCCCGAAGACTTTGACGCCTGGTCATCGCTGGGTGGTGTGTTAAAAAATGTCCGTCAAGATCTGGTTGGCGCCCAAAAAATGTATGCGCATGCAGCGCAGATCTCCGGTGGCCATCCCTACCCGCTGCTCAATGCCCTGAAATTGGAAGCCCTTAACACGGGAAAACTGGATCTGGAGGGCGTCAGCGAAGAGCTGGAGAAAGCCGAAAATTTACGGCGGGGGCAGACCCAGGCCACGCCGCCCACCGATACCCCTTGGTGCTACTTTGATCTGGCGGAGATTCAGCTTTATCGCCATCAGAGAGATGGATTTCTTGCCTCGCTGCAACAGGGCATTGAGGCCTGCAATGCGGCCTGGCAAGTTCAGACATTCCACGATTCTCTGCAAAACACTCTCATTGCCAAGGGCATCGAACTCGATGGCCTTAGCGAAGGCATCGAAGTCCTTGCTGATGCCCTCAGAACGAGAACCTGGCCATGACTGTCAAGTGCAATGTGCTGATCAATCCCCAGGCGAGCGCCACCAGGACAACCTGCCGCTGGCATCCCCTAGCAGCTGGCTCGATCGGACATCGGCGGTGACCAGATCCCAGATCCTGATGATGTGATCGGCGGACCCTGCAGCGAGCCGCCCGTCCAGCGGGGCATGGGTGACTCAGTCAGGGTTTGTGGGACGGCGCTGACGGCATCTGTCGTGATGCCGTCAGAAATGGCTGTTGAGTCCGAACTGGCGATCGAGATCGCTCAGCTCTACGCGGAGCACGGCAGCCAGCTCATCAGCGACGCCGAAGGCGCCTTCGTTGCAGCGTTCGCTGAGGTAGTGAGCAAAGCGCTCGGCCTCCAGCTTGAACTGGACCTCGGTGTTTGGTTTACGAGCCCAGAAGGCCTCTAGCTCGGGCATGAGCCGAGCCCCAAGCAGGGCACAGGTGCGTGGAAGCGAGCGTGCCAACGGAGTCAGTCGGTTGGCTCGATAGAGCGTGCAGTTGTGCGACATCCCCTCGTGGCCAACAACCGCTAGCAGGCGACGGCGCTCGCGATCGTCGAGGTCGTACGTCTCGAGGAGCGAACCGTCACGACGCAACTCAAGACAGCGCGAAGGAGATGCCACGGCGTCGGCCAGGGCACGTTGGAACCCGTCAAGTGACATCGTGCCGTCTGGGGAGTCCTGCCCAGATCTCGCGAGCTGATTGCAATTGTTGGCAGAGGCCTTCACTACCCATTCTGGGGAAATATGAGTCATGGAACTCGAATGTGATCCCCTCGAGCAGCGGGCACCGCGGCGCCACATCGACCAGGAGGTCCCACACTTCAGGAGGGCAGGGGCCGGCATGGGAGTCGGTGTAGGTGCGGCCAATCATGCTGCCGCCGGCGATGTGGATCTCACGCACATGCTCAAGATCCAATGCTTCGATGTAGGCGAGTGGAGCATGTCCGCCATTGCGGTGATCGGCATGGAGGTTATGCAGATCGAGCAGTACTCCGCAGCCGGTGACTTCGGCAATGCGATTGAGGAACTCCGGTTCGGTCATGTCCTGCTCAATCAGTGGTGTGTGATGGACGCCGTTCTCGAGGATGATTGGTTGTCCGAGAATGCCCATGGCGCGCTCGATCCGGCCGATCATCCAGCTCAGGATGTCGTTGTCGCAGGGGATCGGGAAGGCAAGCCCGAGATGATGATCATCGCCCTCGGGCCCTCGCACTCGCGAGAAACCGAAGTGCTCGCTGATGCGATCCACACCATAGCGATCCGCGAAACGCCGAATCTCAGCAAGGTGCTGCTCGTCCAGAGCGGACGCACTTCCGATCGATAATCCGATCCCGTGGCAGGCAATCGGATAGCGCTCGGCCAGCGCGTCTACCTCATCAAATGCGGCGGGGATGGGCTCGTAACGCCGGGTGGCCAGCCGTCCCCGGTCGGTCCACAACGTCTCAGGAATGACTTCAACGTAGTCGACCGTGTCAACGTGTGCCGCAAGGAAATGAGGGACAATGGAGTTGAAGACTAGCCCGATGCCGGTAGCGGCGCCCATCACGTCAGCGCTGGATCTCGAAGGTTTCGAGATTCACGTTGATTACATCTTCGAAGCGTTCGTGGATGAAGATGTCGACACCTGAGTTGCAAGCCTGGCAGCCGCGCGGGCTCAGCTTGGAGATCAGTTTTTTCGACAAGAAATCGTGCAACCTGAACGTGTCAGCGAGTGAAGTGCCGAATGGAACCTCCACCTCGATTCGGGGCCGCGCAGTTCCCTCCCCGCCGAAGCTGATGGTCGCGGTTTTCGATAGCGGCTTGCATTCTTCCATGTTGTTAAGCTATAGCTTTGTACCTTATAAACGTAATGACGTCATTCCTAGCCCACCAATCATGCTGCACGGAACGTCGCAATTCTTTTTAATCATGCAAATTGCTCACGCCCGGCGCGAACCAGCGGAGGACCTGCAGGCCATCGCACGAACAACCCATTTATGCGGATTGAAACAGCCGACCAACGCTCGCCATCACCTGGCCGCTGAGACTCACCGCTCATAGGAGAGATTCTCTAGGGGGCGGATCTGGTGAATCGCGTTGTTGGAGGGTTTGCTACCCTTTCTCCAAATCAGATTAGACGCGGCAACGTTCAGGCAGATCAAAGTCAATACCATTCCATTCTACACGCATGTGGCAGTCGTGACACAAGCTCACGACGTTCTCGATGAGGTTGGCGTCATTGACATTCTCAAACGAAGATACTGGTTTGATGTGGTGAACGTCGAGTGCCCTACCAAGCTCGGTCTGCCGCACCTCACAACGCTGACAGAGATAGTTGTCAAGCTTACGAGCGAGCCGCTGCAAGGGCCGCCAGTCGGCCCCGTAATAATCCGGATGGCCCCCCCGCCAGCTGGGATTCCCTACGCCTCGGAGGGCCCTGTTCGCGCAGTCCGGAGAACAGAAGCGGAGACGCCGAGCGGGGGCAAGCAGGCCCCGAGGAAGAACGCGTTCCGTTCCGCACATTTCGCAAGTCCATCTGATCGGCTCTTTTCGCAAAACGCCGCGTCGCAATTCGGCCGCTTCTCGCCATGCCTGCCGGCCTTCCTCAGTGACTGCATATGGTGTCAAGACGACACGCTGAACAAGTCCGAGCGAGCGGCCTTTTTAGTGGCACGTGCGCGAGCAGAAGACGAATGCTGATTTCACCTGTGCCGGGGAACGCAACACGCCTTTCCCACAAACGGCGCAACTGAATCTCCGCCTCCTATCGAGCTTCTTGGCTCGCAGTGCATAGCTACACTGGCGCGAGCATGTGGTCTGCCGACCGAAAGACAACCTAGTGCCGTCGGCTGAGTAGCTCGACCCACAAACAGGACAGTGCCGAGAGACTAGGTCACCCATTCACGCGCCTCCTATCCGCCCAACGCTCAAGATCAGCAGCGGGCGGGCGCTCTATGCGTTCGTCATAAATCACATGTCCCGTCCGCTGGATCTTGATGTTGGGTGGCTCTTGAATGGTATAAGTTGAAGACGAAGACATGGACCCGCACAATCCGGCCGGGGTCCTGCAGCGATGCCATGCTGAATTCCCATTCTCCTTGAGAACGCTCCATGAGACTGTGCTTGAAGCAGTTATGGTTTTGAAAGATTTCTTCAATTTGAGGCAGAATATCCGAGAAGCGTGCATTGTGTTTGTTAAAAACAACAAGTGCTGTTTTACAGTCGCGCCATGTTAGATATCCCAGAAGCTGGTTGATTGCTTTAGTTAGCTCTCCCGAACCCTTCCAGATCTTGCATTCTGCAACAAATGCAGACCTGCTACTGTCCTCAATCCGGATATCAGTTTTCCCGGATCCCCGAAAGGTCTCGCCAGTTGCCGCACCCTCATAGTGACTATTGAGATGTGCAAGCAGGATGTTGCGAATGTCTTCCTCGCCTAAGCCCGCGTATGTTCTTGGTGTTGTTTCATAAGTTCTCGATTCATGCCTTATGACAGCAAGGATGTGCTTGTAGTCCTCTTCTGAAATGCCCGGCTCAGGTGCATATCCGGTTGCTGGCACGACTGGAAGAGGCCGCACAAGCTTACGGGGCAGATTCATCGGCTTAGGCGGTACCCCTGCCTTTTGCTTGAGGGGAATGCCAAGCATGTCTGAAAGCCCTTTGTGTTTAGCTAGTCTTTCTCTTCTAGCGTTAAGGAACCTCTGATCAAGACGGCTTTATCCAAAGAATCTAATCTCATTCTCCTCAGTGAGACGACAATGAGCAGATTTTCCACGGATTTCGATCACAGCAGTCCCTGCAAAGAGGTTCAGGCAGTTTCCACCACGCGTT
>CAIOGZ010000069.1 GCA_903858015.1 uncultured cyanobacterium | reverse complement strand
CAGCAAGTCGGTGGCGCTGGCTTGGAGCCAGAGCACGCCTTCACGGTGGATCCAGGGGGCGTCATCGGCGAGCACGCCGTAGCCGCAGGCTTCTGCGTAGCAGTAGGCCGCTTCGATTTCGGCGCGGCTGTAGTGGCCGTGAACGCGCAACGGCACCGGCAAGGCCCAGGGCAGCGGGTGGAGGCGGCGATCGGCACGCTCGGCAAGGAGCAGCAGCAGCTGGATCAGCTCCTCGCGCCAGGCGCCTGCCTGCCAAAGCACCGCCAGGGCCTGATCGAGGGGTCGCCACAGGCGGCCGGCGGAACTACGCAACCCCGGCTGCCGCTCCGCATCACCACATGGCTGCCGTTCTGGCGAACCGCCTTAAAGCCCAGGCGCTCCAGCACGCGAATGATCTCCCGTCCGGAAAGGTGCGGGAGCTTAGGCATGAGCCGGAACGGTGAACATGGTCACCAGCGGGTGGCCTTTGATCACGGCGGGGAACTCCTCCAGGTAGAGCGTGGTGGCCTCGCGCAGGTTGGCGAGGGCCTCCTCGATGGATTCACCCTCCGTGGTGGTGCCGGTTTCAGGGTTGAAGGCCACGTATCCGCCTTCCTCCGCGGGGGACAGCACGGCAGTGAGTTCCATGGGCCGGAGTTCAGGGATCTCAGTCTGACGGGGGCTGGCGAATGCTGCCCCCCCTCAAACCGCCAACGCCATCACCGGCAGCCACGCCGCCGGGATCTCCCGCTCCAGCCGCCAGCGGATCGCCATCGGCCGTTCGCATTCGTGGCTTTCATAGGTGGCAAAGCCCAGGCACACGAAGGGTTCGGTGGGGGCGCCGGGGCGGCCGTCCTGCTTGCGTTGCTCGCGCACGAATAGGAGCACCCGGGAGCCGCGGGAGGCGTGGTGGACATACCGCTGGCCGGTGGCCGACGACGCGGTGGTGGTGCTCTGGCTTTCCCAGTGGAACAGCGAGGGGCCGAGGGCCAGGTCGCGGTAGCGGGTGGAGGGGGAGAAGAGGGCTTCGCTTTTGCGCAGGGTGATGAACAGCAGGTCGGTGGCGCTGGCTTGGAGCGATCACGCCTTCTGCGGCGAGGGCGCGCAACTCCTGGAGCAGCTGGGGCCGGCGGCTGGGCAGGCACTGGCGCAAATTGGCCAGCACCGGCTCGCTGCAGACGCGATCGAGCACCAGCCGGCACCCGGGCGGCAGCAAGGGGAACCCCTGGGCTAGCGGATCTTCGAGCTGGCGCCGGCTGCAGCCCAGCAGGGCCTGGTAGCGCAGATCAAAGCGAAAGCGCCGGTGCTGCTGGCAAACCAATGGTGAATGACGAGTCCGTTGGTCCAATCGGGCGTTGCGGATTTCATGCAAGACATGTATGAATCCTGCGGGGATGCCCAGAAAGCCCACTCGCCATGACAGCTACTGCAGAATCGGCGCAAACCCATAATCCTGTAGTCAGCAGGTCGAATACCCCATGCCACTCCGCTCCGCCTCCGAATTGCCGGCATCTCCAGAGCCCGAGGCTCTGGAAGACACTTACCGAGAATGTCGCGCCGCTCTGGTGTCCGCCAACCGCTCCCGTGGTGCCCTGAAGGCCGAGAGTGAGCGGCGGGGGGTGGTGATGTTCCGCCGCCTGGTTCAACAGGCAAAACGCTGGCGCACGGTGAAAGCCAGAGCTGCCACCCTTGCGGCAGAAGCAGCGAAGGAAGCTGGCGCTTCGGGCCAACTGGGAAGGCACTCATGAGCCCATCGATCGCCGATCTTCTGGAGCAGACCAACCGGGAACTGGCAGGCACGGATGCCAGGGTTTATCGCCGGGTGGGTGAGCACTTGCAGCGGTCTGGAGCTGCCCTGCAGAGCCTGCAGGATTCCGAAACAACAGGATCCCCGGCCTTGAAAGGGCTGCTGGGCAAAGGGAGTTTCCTGAACCAGTCGGTGGCGAGCCTGAAGCGGCTGTGCAAGGAGCACGGGATTAAGGGCTACTCCAAGCTTCAGAAGGATGCCCTGGCCAAGGTTCTGGAGCTCCATGGCGTGACCCCACCACAGCCACCCCTGGAGAGCTTGACGAAGAAGGAGCTGATCGCTCTGCTGCGGCAGCTGTTGGGGGGGGCTGAGGGATGACCAGCCTGCGTTATTCCGTGACACCTCACCCGATCGACACCCCGCTGACCTGGGTGAAGAGTGGCGAAACCGCACGGTGCTGTTCCTGGTGGAGCGTCGTCGCCTGATGGCCGGCAAGATCCGTCAATGGTTGGACATCTTGTGAGCCCCAACTTCGCCCACCTCCGCCCCTACGACGAGCAGCTGTTCCGGCTGGGTTCGCTAGCGGAACGCTATTTCCCGGAGGATCCAAACACGGCGCTGATCAAGCTGCGGCAGCTGGGAGAACGACTGGCCCAGCAGGTGGCGTCCCGGTTTGGAGCGTTCACCAGCGCCCAGGAATCGCAACTGGCCTTGATTCGACGGTTGGAGTTCGATGGCCTGATCGAGCCTGAGGTGGCAGCTCTCTTCCATGACCTGCGCACGACAGGAAATGACGCCACCCATGGCCTCTACGGCGACCATTCCAGCGCCCTGAGCACCCTCAAGGCGGAGCTGGCCTCCCTGCAGCGTGCGCTCGATGCCTTCCGTGCCGAGCGAGGAACCGTGGCCGAGCAGCTCAGCGCCACGGAGGCCCAGCTGCAACAGGCCCTCGACGAGCAACAGCAGTGGGAACAGTTGGCCGAAGCCGCCGAGGCGGACAAGGTTGCCCTCACTGCTCAACTGCAAGCCCTACAGAGCGCCGCTGTTCGGCAACCGGCAGCGGTGTCAAATGGTTTGCTGCAGGCTGCTCGGAAGGCCGCTGGCTCGATCGAACTGGATGAGGCCGCCACCCGCCAGCTGATCGATGAGCAGTTACGGCAGGCGGGCTGGGAGGCGGACACGCAGACGCTTCGCTATGGGAAAGGAGCACGGCCGCAAAAAAACCGCAACCTGGCCATCGCCGAATGGCCCACCAGCAGCGGTCCTGCTGATTATGTGTTGTTCGTTGGCCTAACTCCCTATGCGGCCGTTGAGGCCAAGCGGGCCAATACCGATGTGGCAGGCAAGGTGCCCCAGGCTGAGCGCTATGGCCGGGATTTCCAACCCAGCAACGAAACGGAGCTGAGGAGCGAGGGTTGGGGTCCTAAGGGCGAGTATCGCGTCCCCTTCGCCTTCTCCAGCAATAGCCGGCCCTTCCTGAACCAACTGCGCACCAAGAGCGGCATCTGGTTCCGCGATCTGCGCCGCAGTGACAATCTCGCCGGACCCCTCGAACGTTGGTATTCACCCGAAGGTCTCAAGGCGCTGGCGCGCCAGGACGTGGACCTGGCCCATCAGCAACTGCGGCGGGAATCATTCAGCTTTGGCTTTCCGCTGCGGCCCTACCAGAGGCGCGCGATTGAGGCCACCGAAGCTGCAATCACGGCAGGCCAGCGGGACATCATGCTCGCCATGGCCACCGGCACGGGCAAAACGAAGACTTGCGTGGCTTTGATGCGGTACGGATCTACGAGGCCCTAGAGAAGTTCACGGACATGAAGCCAGTGGTGGTGAACCCGAACATCACCTTCAGCCAGCTGATCCAAGAACTGGAAAATACCGAGGGCGAGGAGTGCAAGCTGGTGCGTCAACAGCTGATTGCCAAGCTGCGGCGTAAACAACAGCGATTGAGCGAGAACCATGCAGCCCAGTTTCGGTTGCTCACCGGCGAGGAACCCTCCGATTTCATCAACCGGCTTCAGCAGTTGCCGATCACGGAGGCCAGCCGCTGGTTGGGAACCATCCATGGCTTGGCGGAATTGTTGGATCAGCAATGGGATGGGCCCGCCGAGCCCCAGTTCCTCTCCGATCACGACGACGCCCTGCGCTCGATCAGCGGGGCTACAACGAGGCCACCCTGGCGACGGCCTGGCGCGAAACCACCAACCAAGCCATGGCCGCCTCGATCATGGGCTACATCCGCCAGGCGGCCCTTGGCGATGCACTGGTGCCCTATGAGCAGCGGGTGGAGAAGGCCCTGCAGCGGATCCTGGCCTCCCGCAGCTGGACCACACCCCAACGCCAGTGGCTGCAACGCATTGCCAACCAGACCAAGGTGAACACGATCGTGGATCGCGAAGCCCTTGACGACGACGCCCTGTACTTCCGCCGCGAGGGGGGCGGCTGGCAGCGGCTCGATCGGATGTTCGCCGGTGAGCTGGATGGCGTGCTGCGTGAGTTCAAGCGTGAGGTGTGGGCGGCGTGAAGCCAGTGGCTGGCTACGGTGAGTTGATGGGACTGATTCGTGGCACCTTCTCGCTGAGCAACGCCACCCGGCCCGATCTGGCGCCGCTGGAGGTGTCGGCCCTGGTGGACACTGGGGCGGTGCACCTGTGCATCCCGGAGCACCTGGCAATCCAGCTGAGCCTGTCGGAACTGGAGCGCCGCGAGGTGGTGCTGGCCGATGGCCACCGGCGCACGGTGCCCTACGTGGGCCCGGTGGAGGTGCGCTTCCGCAACCGCCGCTGCTTCACCGGAGCGATGGTGCTGGGCAATGAGGTGCTGCTGGGGGCAATCCCGATGGAGGACATGGATCTGGTGCTGCGGCCCCAGCTGCAGAGCGTGGATGTGAACCCGGAGAGCCCCAATATTCCTGTGAGCGTGGCGAAGTGAGCCGATCAATACCCTCGCCGCAGGCTTCCGCGTAGCGGTACAACAGCACCCTTGATCCGCGGGAGGTGTGGCGGATGGTGCGCTGGCTGGTGGGGGAGGCGGCGGTGGTGGTGCTCTGGCTTTCCCAGTGGAACAACGCGGGGCCGAGGGCCAGGTCGCGGTAGCGGGTGGAGGGGGAGAAGAGGGCTTCGCTTTTGCGCAGGGTGATGAACACCAGGTCGGTGGCGCTGGCTTGGTGAGCGAGCACGCCTTCGCGGTGGATCCAGGGGGCTTCGGTGCTGAGCACGCCGTAGCCGCAGGCTTCTGTGAAGCAGTAGGCCGCTTCGATCTCGGCGCGTGTGTAGTGGCCGTGCACGCGCAACGGCACCGGCAAGGCCCAGGGCAACAGGTGGAGGCGGCGATCGGCGCGTTCGGCGAGCAACTCCAGCAGCTGGATCAGCTCCTAGCGCCAGGCGCCTGCCTGCCAGAGCACCGCCAGGGCCTGATCATCGGGCGGCGCCGATGCGGCCAGGGAGGCAGCGGTGGCGCGCACACGGTCGGGGTCGTCGAGGTGGAGCAGGCCGGCGGCGAATGCGCGGCTGAGGCGCTCCTCCTGGGGATGGGGTGCTGCCGCCAGGTGGGGCGGCAACCAGCCCAGCTCGCGCCGCAGGGCGGTGAAGCCGGTGCCAGAGCAGCGAGTGAGGAGCTGCCGGCGTGATACCAGGGCCAAAAGGAATCTCAGGGATCTATGGGGTATCCCAAAACCGCGCACCTGCAGGCAGAATCCCTAAAGCGATGCAAACCTGATCCCCCGATGCCCGATCAGGAGCAGCTGGACGACTTCCTTGAAGCCCTGGAAACGGCCGGTAGCCCCGCCAAGAACCCCGCCCTGCGCCAGGCGCTCGGCTGGGAGGAAGCTCTCTACGAGGAGGTGAAGGCTGAACTGGTGGCCAGGGGGATTGTGGTGCGCGGCCGGGGCCGCAGCGATTCGGTGTCCCTGGTGGGGGCCGAGCCAACTGAGCGGGAGGTCGCCTCAGGCCGAGCTCCCCGCAAGAGGAAAGCAACCGGCACCGCCAACCTGGGCTTCGAGGCCAAGCTCTGGCTCACGGCCGACAAGCTGCGCAACAACATGGACGCGGCCGAGTACAAGCATGTGGTGCTCGGGCTGATCTTTCTCAAATACATCTCCGACAGCTTCGAAGAGCAGCGCGCCAAGCTGCTGGCTGGCGTTGGCGACTACGAGGGCGCCAACCCGGAAGACCCCGACGAATACAAGGCCGAAAACGTGTTCTGGGTGCCGGCCGACGCCCGCTGGAGCCACCTGCAGGCCAACGCCAAGCAGCCCACGATCGGCAAGCTCGTGGACGACGCCATGGTGGCGATCGAGCGCGATAACCCGCGCCTCAAGGGTGTGCTGCCGAAGGACTACGCACGCCCTGGGCTCGACAAGCAGCGCCTGGGTGAACTGATCGATGTGATCGCCACGATCGAACTCACCGCCGCCAGCGAGGGCGAGCAAACCCACCGCTCGGTGGATCTGCTGGGCCGGGTGTACGAATACTTCCTCACCCGCTTTGCCTCAGCCGAGGGCAAGAACGGCGGCCAGTTCTACACGCCCAGCTGTGTGGTGCGCTGCCTGGTGGAGATGCTGGAACCCTATAAAGGCCGCATCTATGACCCTTGCTGCGGCTCCGGCGGCATGTTCGTGCAGAGCGAAAAGTTCGTGGAAAGCCACGGCGGCAAGATCGGCGATATTTCGATCTACGGCCAGGAGAGCAATGCCACCACCCGCCGCCTAGCGGTGATGAACCTGGCGATCCGCGGGATCGAGGCCGATTTTGGGCCTGAACATGCCGACACCTTCCGCCGCTATCTGCATCCCGATCTGCGGGCGGATTATGTGATCGCCAATCCACCCTTCAACGATTCCGACTGGTTCCGAAAAGACGACGACATGCGCTGGCAGTACGGCGTGCCGCCCAAGGGCAACGCCAACTTTGCCTGGGTGCAGCACTTCATCTACCACCTTGCCCCGCAGGGCATGGCTGGCTTCGTGCTCGCCAATGGCAGCATGAGCTCCAACCAGAGCGGCGAAGGCGACATCCGCAAGGCCCTGATCGAGGCGGATCTGGTGGACTGCATGGTGGCCCTGCCCGGCCAGCTCTTCTACAGTACCCAGATCCCTGTGTGCCTCTGGTTCCTGGCCAAGAACAAGGCCGTCGACGGCCAACGGGGCTTCCGCGATCGGCGCGGGCAGACGTTGTTCATCGATGCCCGCAAGCTCGGCACCCTGATCGATCGGGTGCACCGGGAGCTGCTGGAGGCCGACTTGGAGAAGATCAGTGGCACCTATCACCGTTGGCGGGGAGCCGACAGCGCGTGCAGCTACGAGGATGTGCCGGGGTTCTGCAAATCCGCCTCCACCGCCGACATTGCTGGCCATGGCCATGTGCTCACGCCTGGGCGGTATGTGGGGGCGGAGGAGGTGGAAGACGACGGCGAACCTTTTGAGGAGAAGATGCCGCGGCTGGTGGCGGAGCTGGAGGCCCAGTTCGCTGAGTCCGCGAAACTAGAGCAGGCCATCAGAGCCAACCTGAGGGGGCTGGGTTATGGCGGGTAGCGAATCGACTATCGGAGCGCTGCTCGACGAAACGGGCGGCAGCATCAAGACCGGCCCGTTTGGCACAAAGCTCAAAGCCTCGGAATACACGGCGACTGGCGTCCCAGTGATTTCAGTGGGCGAAGTCGGCTTTGGTCGTCTGCACGTTCACCATGACACGCCGCGAGTTGATGACACCGTATCTAGTCGGATGCCTGAGTACTTGCTGAAAGCAGGCGACATTGTTTTCGGTCGCAAGGGCGCTGTCGAACGAAGCGCCCAAGTTCAGCCCGACGAAGATGGCTACTTTCTAGGCTCTGATGGTATTCGCATTCGCCTCAACGTCGAGGAGTGCGACCCGAAGTTCATCTCCTATCAGCTTCAGACAACGGCGCACAGAAGTTGGATGATTCAGCACGCCGCCGGAACTACGATGCCATCGCTGAACGAAGGCATCATCCGACGCATCCCGATTGTCCTGAAACCCCTCGCCGAGCAAAAAGCCATCGCGGCGGTGCTTGGGTCGCTGGACGACAAGATCGAGTTGAACCGGCGGATGAACGTGACGCTGGAGGCGATGGCGCGGGCACTGTTCCAGAGCTGGTTTGTGGATTTTGATCCTGTGCGGGCCAAGCTCGATGGGCGGCAGCCCGTCGGTCTTGATCAGGCGACCGCTGCACTCTTCCCTGAGTCGTTTGAAGAAACGGCCTTTGGCCACGTCCCGAATGGATGGGGAAGGAAGACGCTCGGAGAGATCGTCGAACTCGCCTACGGCAAGCCGTTGAAGGCAGAGGACCGAAAGCACGGCTCTGTCTGCGTTTATGGAGCGAATGGGCCCGTCGGCTGGCACGATGAGAAGCTTGTTTCTGGCCCCGGCATCGTTGTCGGGCGCAAGGGAAAACCTGGCGTCGTGACTTGGGCTCATGGCGACTTCTATCCCATCGACACAACCTTCTACGTTAAACCCATTGGAACATGCCGCAGCCTTTACTTCTTATACTACGCGCTTTCGTTGCATAACCTCGCGAATCTCAGCGCTGACTCTGCAGTGCCAGGGCTGAACCGTAATCACGCCTACATGAGCAAGCAGGTCATCCCATCGCAACCTGTGCTCACTGCCTTTGATTCACAGATTGCTCCCATCTTCGCGGCCATCCACGCCAACGAAGAACAGTCCCGAAGCCTGGCCTTGGCGCGGGACACGTTGCTACCAAAGCTCATCAGTGGCGAATTAACCGTTCGGGTAAAGGCAAGTTCTGAATGAGCGCGAGCACGACAACTGGCGCCTTGCCGAACTACCGGCGTGCAACTGATCGTTGGCCGCAGGCACCAGCGCTGGCCCAGTATCACGCGGCAATCAATCACTGCATCGCGGGCAACGGGCACGGTGTCGTAGAGCATGTGAAGTCTTTCATAGAATGTGTCTGCATCACAATCATGACCGAGTTTGGAGAGCCGCTGCCGTGTAAACACCCAAATCTTACTCAGTACCTTAATGCCGCATTGGGAGTTCTCGGCCTCCAAAATGCACGCGGAGCTAGCAAGCTTGACAAGGTCCTGTCCGCCTTCAACAAGATGACGGATGCATTGGATGAAATGCGGAACGAGAACGGACCAGTCGCTCACGGCAAAGATGGCTTTCTTGATGCTCTTGAGGAAGATCATGCCCGGGCATTTTTGCATGCTGGAGACGCAATCGTCGGGGCATTGCTGAACGCACTGGAAGGAAAGCAGCCTAATCTTTTATTGACTCGTGAACCATGCGAGCGGTTTGCGCACCTTTGTGAGCGAATTGACCGCTCTGTCGGACTTGAGGCTAGAGTTGAGTTGGAGCGCGACTTGCCTGTACTAGTAGTATTTCTATCCATTGGCAATAAGACCGAAGGCATTGATCTCCGCATCGAGCCAAGTCGACTTCTCTATGGCATTGACCGCACCGCTTTTGTGGGAGTGCTTAGTGACGCACCCGAGCCTTTGGTAGAAGAGGATGATGACGAAGATGAGGAAGAGGCTCCACCTGCCGCCGTACCCACAAAAGAACCAGAGTTAGGTGCCCACGCAGAGCCGGCCGCCGCCGTAGTTGTAAGCTCTTATTCGGGCATGTTAGCTTATCTACGTGATAGCCTACGTTCCTTTGTGGTCAGTGAGGGCATCAACGCCGCACCCAACGATGAGCTACTTAACTCATTGCTAGCGACTGCGGAATCGAACAGCGGGGTCGATTGGCAATCTCGCGAAAACCTACAAGCACGGATGAAGATCGGTTTCAGGCGCGTTCTGAGCAAAGAGGGAATTGATCCCACAAAGGTAGTGGACGCATCAGAACGGTTGCTCACATGGCTTAAAGTGAGTGCACCAGCAGGCACAAACGAAACGAATTCATGAGCCACACCAAAGTTGATAAGGAACTCATGTCCTCCGTCACCGTTAAAATCGCGCCTCTCTACTCTAAAATGGCCCCAAACTTCTACCAATCCCGCACCCTCGTCTCCCTGCAAGACACGTTTCTGCCGAAGCTGCTGAGCAGGGAAGTGAGTGTGCCGGAGGTGAAAAACAGTCGCTAAAAAAGGTCCAAACTCTTGTGGCTTACCTATGATTCGCAACCTGACAATCGAACGGTTTAAGTCGCTGGTCAAGCTCGAACTGGAGCTTGGCCGCATCAACGTCTTCGTCGGTGCCAATGGCAGCGGTAAAAGTAACCTGCTTGAAGCTGTCGGCGTGCTGGGCGCGGCAGCCTTTGGTCTGGTGGATGATGAAACGCTGCAACGACGAGGTGTACGGCCTGGCGTGCCACAGCTTTACCGCACAGCATTTCCCCAGCCTAATAAGGTGCAGGACATCGACCTCGGTGCGCGGAGTGATGATGGCGCTTCGCTGCGCGTGACGCTCTGGAATCCGAACGATGACCTGGAAGCAGCGTGGAGCTTCAAGACGGAAAAGCTGATGAGTGTCGGAGATCGCGTCATCGCCTCGCGATCCCCAGCCAGTCAGCAGTCACTGAATCCAAGCCGTGGATGGGCGGCGCTGAAGACAGTGGAGGAGCAGCCGGGAGACCCAGCAGTGCTGCTCATGGAACTGCTGAGCAACTTCGCCATCTACTGCCCAAACACACCTTCGCTACGCGGGCTGACGCAGGACCAGCAGTCGCGGGAGCCGGTGGGTCTAGCTGGCGGCAGATTGCCAGAGGCCGTGGGCGAACTCATCGAGGCAGCCAGGACAAAGGAAATCCTTGGCGATGTGATGGACGAGGTGCGGGATCTTCTGGATTGGGCGAGTGATTTCTCAGCCCGGTCTTCGGCCGGAGTGCCGCTGTCGCCATCGGCGGCGCGTTCGCGGATGGTGATTCAGTTTGTGGACCGCTTCATGGCGAATGGCCGTAATACGCTGACGGGTTACGATGCCAGTGAAGGGGCTCTTTATATTCTTTATTGTGCGGTGCTGGCGCTGCATCCAAAGGCTCCGAAGTGTCTGGCTATCGACAACGTGGATCAGGCGCTCAATCCACGGCTGGCGCGGAAACTCATGGAGGCGCTGTGCTCTTGGACGAGCCTTTTTAACGGGGGTCGTCAGTGGCTGATGACCGCCCACAACCCGGCGGTACTCGACGGGCTGCCTCTGATGGACCCGGAGGTGCGGCTCTTCACCGTGGACCGGGAGAGTCGAGGGCACACGGTGGTGAAGCGCATTGACCTTGAAGCCGCCCTCCATGCCCGCCCAAGCGATGAGTGGACTCTCTCTCGTATGTGGATGAACGGCTTGCTGGGAGGAGTACCCAATGTCTAGACCGCTACGCATCGCTCTGGTCGCGGAGGGGCCGACGGACGCAGTCGTGATCGAAGCTGCGTTGCGCGCGATGCTGGGTGAACGGTCGTTTTTGCTGAAGCAGGTTTTCCCCGAGGATTCCTCTGCCTTTGGATCGATGGGAACGGGCTGGGTCGGGGTTTATAAGTGGTGCCATGCAGCAGCAACTAGGGGAAACGGCAGTTTGTCTGGCGATGGATTGATTTTCGGGGCCGGAAACTTCGACCTATTGCTCCTTCACCTGGATAGCGATGTTGCAGGCTATAACTATTTGAATGGTTCACTGGTGCCGCTGCCGACCGACGGAGTGCTGCCCTGTGCCAAGGGTTGTCCTCCGCCTGAGGACACAACGAATGAATTGCGTAACGTGTTGCTGAGCTGGTGTGGTGAAGTCGCAACTCCGCCAAGGACGGTGCTTTGCACCCCCTCGAAAAGTACTGAAGCGTGGGTGGTGGCTTTGCTGTTTCCGACTGACAGCGCCATAGCGCTGAACATCGAGTGCTACGCAAACCCTGAATCACGCCTGGGCCAACAGCCTGCGGCTGTTCGAATTAGGAAGAAGAAGCGAGACTACCTGGGCCGTTCCGCGGAATTTGAGCAAGCCTGGCCTCTAATCGCAACGCCCGCAGCTGTCGGCGAGGCTTTCCGGTTTCAGACGGAGTTCCTCGCGACAGTGCCCGCGCCTCCAGCTCCAACGGTTACTTCTACTCCTGTTCCGTGAGAACCAGTGAGCCTCAGCGAATCCAACGTCGAAGACTCTGCCCTGGCATTGTTTGCTAGCTGCTTGGCAACGCACTTGCCCACGGGCCAAAGCCACGCCAGGTGAACCATGCCCGCTTACGTGCCCACGACCGAGCACCCATTCGATCTCTCGAAAACTCTTCAGCACCTGACCCAGGCCGGCTTGTTGGAGTCCACCGGTGGGCGGGGTGCGATTTACCACCTCCCCGGCGAACCGATCCCAACCCCAGACGACGTTTTTGGTCCGGCGACCCGATTTTCGGTGCCCAGCTCCCCGAATTTGGCCGAAACTCGCGACCCTGACGGCTGTCTGATTTCAGAGCAGCTGTCTTTGCCTGTGGTCGATGATCTCGAGCCGCTGTCCCAGGCGTTGCGCGCTCGGCTGGAAGGGATCGCCGCTGAGCCCCGAGCGAAGGGCAAGGTCGATCGTCAGGTGCTGAGCGATGTTGTGCTGCAACTTGGCGCAGGGCGGTTCGTCACCCTCCGTTCCCTGGTGGTGATGGTGCATCGGAAGCCAGATACTCTCCGGGATCAGTACCTCAAGACGCTCGTCCGCCAGCGGCAGTTGAACCTTGCTTTTCCGACGACTCCTAACCATGAGCGACAGGCATACACAACGGTCAAGTTGACCACTCCTTGACCACCACCCGCCATTTCACCCTGCGCTTGTTCGTGCCCTCCGGGTTCCCTGATGGGATGCGAAACACCCCCTGCTCCCCCGATGCCTTAACGCTAACCTTGATCCAGCACGGTTGGGCCATGGTCGAACAGGAACGCCATATTCAAGAGCTCGAAAACCGGCTACCGCTGGCCTCCGGTGAAGCCTTCGCCGCTGCACAGGCCCAGGTGCTGGCCTCTGGGCAAAGCGTCTTGCAAACCGAAGCTGGCTTCATCGTCCGGGTTTTCCCGGATGGACGCAAGCAGCGGCTGAAGACGATCGATCCTCCCACCCCGGTCACACCTGGCACCATCTTGACCATCCGCTGACCGTGGATGCACCCAGGCTGCGGGTGTTCGCAGGGCCCAATGGCTCGGGTAAAAGCGTACTCAAGACGGTGCTGCCGCCGCCCCTGCTTGGGGTGTATCCCAACCCGGATGAGATCGAGGCGAGCATCCGCCAGAACGGCTTTCTCGATTTGGCTGCCTTTGGCGTCAGCACCACAGCCGCTGCACTGTTGCCAGCTTTCACGGACTCTTCGTTGCTCCAATCGGCAGGGTTGCTGGAGCCGGCGCGGCGGTTGCGTGTGGGTGGGCGGCTGGATTTTGCCGGTTTCAAGGTCAATGGCCGCTACCATCGCTCGCTGGAACTCTTGCTTCAAGCCATCAAGCACACAAGCCGGGCCTTCATCTTTGATAACTCAACCGACAGCGCCAATCCGCAGCTTGCATGGATCGCTGAAATCACCGACGGCCTACTGCTGGAGCTGAAGACAGACCAGATACCGGCTTGGTTTCATAGGGCGGTAATTGAAAAGATTGTTTGAACCTTCCCCTGCCAGGCCGCACTCAGCTACCTAAACCCTTACGCCAGACTTGGTGAACGGCGCCGGACATCCGAAACCATGACCCTCAACGAATCCATCGTCGAAGCGGCGGCCCTCGGCTGGTTCCAGGGGCTGGGCTATGCCGTGCTCCCCGGCCCCCAGCTGGCACCCGGTGAACCAACAGCGGAGCGGGAGTCGTTCAGCGATGTGGTGTTGGCGGGTCGGCTGCGAGAGGCCATCCGCCAGCTCAACCCGGCCATTCCTGAGGACGCCCGAGAAGAGGCCCTGCGCAAGCTATTGCGCCTGGCTACGCCGTCGTTGCTGCAGACCAACCGCGCCTTCCACCGCCTGTTGCGTGAGGGCGTGCCTGTGGAATACCCCCGATCCGATGGCAGCATCGCCGGCGACCACGTGCGCCTGGTGGACTTCACAGTCGTTGCCGCCAACGACTGGTTGGTGGTGAACCAGTTCTCAGTAAGCGACGGCCAGCACAGCCGTCGGCCCGATCTGGTGGTGTTCCTCAACGGGCTACCTCTCGGCCTAATCGAGCTCAAAAACGCCGCCGCTGAAGGCGCCACCATCTGGAGCGCCTACTCCCAGCTGCAGACCTACAAAGCCGAGATTCCCTCCCTGCTCAGCACCAACGCCGTTCTGGTCGTGAGCGATGGGCTACAAGCTCGCATCGGGTCGCTCACGTCCAACCAGGAGTGGTTCAAGGTGTGGCGCACCATTGATGGTGAGGCAGACGCACCCGCCACAGAGCTAGAGCTGGAAACCCTGATTCGAGGCGTGTTCGCCCCGGAGCATTTTCTGGATCTGCTGCAGTACTTCATCGTCTTCGAAGAAGACCCGGATTCGGGCGACCTACACAAGATCATCGCCAGTTACCACCAGTTTTATGCCGTCAACGCTGCGGTGCAGGAAACCGTGCGCGCCAGCGGACTGGGCCTTGATGTCCGTTCCCTCGGCGGCAAGCCCGGCGACCGCCGCGCCGGGGTGGTGTGGCACACCCAGGGCAGCGGCAAGAGCTTCTCGATGCTCTTCTATGCCGCTCGCATCGTCCGCCATCCGGCGATGCAGAACCCCACCCTGGTGGTACTCACCGACCGTAACGACCTCGACGACCAGCTCTTCGGCCAGTTCCAGCGTTGCGCCGACTTGCTGGGCCAAACGCCCCTGCAGGCCGCCAATCGCGAACACCTGCGCGAGCTGCTCAATCGGGCCAGCGGTGGCGTCGTGTTCACCACCATCCAGAAGTTCATGCCGGACAAAGGCGAAGCGATGCCCGAGCTGAGCGCCCGCGCAAACATCGTGGTGATCGCCGATGAAGCGCACCGTAGCCAGTACGGCTTCGGCGGCAAGGTGAACGAAAAGTCCGGCGTGATGTCCTACGGCTTCGCCAGCAACCTGCGTGATGCCCTCCCCAACGCCTCCTTCATCGGCTTCACCGGCACCCCGATCGAACAAGTGGATGCCAACACCCGGGCCGTGTTCGGTGAGTACATCTCCATCTACGACATTCAGCAAGCCGTGGCCGATCAGGCCACCGTGCCGATCTACTACGAGAGCCGCATCGCCAAACTCTCCCTCAATGCCGCTGAGCTGCCCAGGCTCGATGAGGAGTTTGAGGAGATCACCGAAGGCGAGGAGCAAACCAGCAAGGAAAAGCTGAAAACCAAGTGGGCCGCCCTCGAAGCACTGGTGGGTGATCCCAAGCGCATTGCGCTCGTGGCCGCCGACCTGGTGGCGCACTTTGAAAATCGCCTGGAGGCGATGGACGGCAAGGCGATGATCGTCTGCATGAGCCGCCGCATCTGCGTCGACCTCTACAACGCCCTGATCCAACTGCGGCCCGAGTGGGCGCAAGACACCCTCAAGGTGGTGATGACCGGCAGCGCCGACGACGGCCCCGACTGGCAGCCCCACATCCGAACCAAGGAGGCGCGTCGCAAGCTGGCCAACCGCTTCAAGGTTCCCTCCGATCCCTTCAGGATCGTG
>CAIOGZ010000068.1 GCA_903858015.1 uncultured cyanobacterium | reverse complement strand
CCCTTCCGCTCACCTCACCAGGCCATCCAGATCGCGGCGCTCCTGCGCCCTCTCCTTCTCGCCTGACTCCGCAAAGCGCCTGCTCGGTTTCCCGCGCAGTCCAAAACCATAGCACCTTCCAACCGCCTTCCGGCAAGCGCCAGCCGTCAACCCGGCTGCTGATCGGACCAACTGGCAACGAAAAGCCTTTGCCTGCCTAGGTTTCCACCAGGCCACTAGTGGTGCGACCAACCCGTTATGGCCCAACAGTTCAGTCAACAGCTGCGGCGAGTGCGGCCAAGTTCCCGCGAGGATGCCGTGGTGGCCCAAGCTCGCGATCACTTTGAGCGCACGCTCGTGATGGCCAACGGTGCCCTGGTGGGATCGGTGGCGGCCCTAGAGCATCCGCGGCGCAGTGGCGAAGCCAATTATGGCGAAGTGTTTCTGCGGGACAACGTTCCGGTGATGTTGTATCTGCTGCTGCAGGGGCGGTTCCCAATCGTGCGGCACTTTCTGGCCGTCTGCCTGGAGCTTCAGAGCAGCAGCTACCAGACGCGGGGGGTGTTCCCCACCAGCTTTGTGGAGGAGCAAGGGCAACTGGTCGCGGATTACGGCCAGCGCTCGATCGGCCGCATCACCTCCGTCGATGCCAGCCTCTGGTGGCCCGTGCTCTGCTGGCTCTACGTGAAGCGCAGCGGCGACCACAGCTTCGGCACTAGCCAAGCCGTGCAGCGGGGCGTGCAGATGTTATTGGAACTTGTCTTGCACCCCACCTTCGAAGGCACACCCGTGCTGTTCGTACCGGATTGTGCCTTCATGATTGATCGCCCGATGGATGTCTGGGGTGCCCCACTGGACATCGAGGTGCTGTTGTTCGGCTCTTTGCGCAGCTGTTGCAAGCTGATGGAGCTGGCCCAACGGCAAACCAGCAGCCGCATGCTGGATCAACGGCTCAGCCTCTCCCGTCAGTGGCTGCATGATCTGCGCTCCTACCTGCTCAAGCACTACTGGGTCACCAGCAAGACGGTCCAGGTGCTGCGGCGCCGGCCAACGGAGCAGTACGGCGAACACCAGCACGAGAACGAATTCAACGTACAACCCCAGGTGATTCCCCCCTGGCTGCAGGAATGGCTAGAGAACCGCGGTGGCTACCTGATCGGCAACATGCGCACCGGGCGTCCGGACTTCCGTTTCTTCAGCCTGGGCAATTGCCTCGCCTGCCTGTTCGGATTGCTCACGGCTCCGCAGCAACGGGCCCTGTTCCGACTCGTCTTGCACAACCGCGAGCACCTGATGGCCCAGATGCCCATGCGGATCTGCCACCCGCCGCTCGATGAGGAGGAATGGCGGAACAAGACCGGATCGGATCCCAAAAACTGGCCCGGCAGCTACCACAACGGCGGCCACTGGCCCAGCTTGCTTTGGTATCTGGGCGGAGCGATCCTTTTGCACCAACACCGCCATCCAGAGGCCGACGTGCTGCTGATGGATCAGATGCGCTCCCTACTGGACGAGTGCTACTGGAGCCAGCTCAACCAGCTCCCTAAGCAGCAATGGGCCGAATACTTTGATGGTCCCACGGGGACCTGGGTAGGCCAACAGTCGCGCACCTATCAGACCTGGACCATGGTGGGGTTTTTACTCCTCCACCACCTGCTGCGGCTGAACCCGGAGGATGTGACCCTGCTCGACATCGACACCGACCAAGCTTGAGCAGCCTTTGGCAAGGGCAAAAAAAAACCGCGCATGGCGCGGCTGTGAGATCGACTGGGGCCAAAATCTAAGTTCAGAAAAGCCCTAGGGTGAGCGACTTATCGATCGGGAGTGCAGCACCGATACCCAGGTAAATGGTGACGGCGGTTCCAAACAAGAAGACAGCCATCGCCACGGGGCGTCGGAAGGGGTTCTGAAACTTATTGAAGCTCTCGATGAAGGGGATCAGCATCAGGCCAAGCGGAACCATGGTTTGCAGGGCAATGCCCAGCAATTTGTTGGGCACAACCCGCAGGATTTGGAAAACCGGATAGAGGTACCACTCCGGCAGGATCTCCAGGGGCGTGGCGAAGGGATCAGCCTTGTCGCCGAGCATGGCTGGATCCAGTACCGCCAGCCCGACAAGGCACGCAAAGGTTCCCAGGATCACCACCGGGAACATGTAAAGGAGGTCGTTGGGCCAGGCGCGCTCGCCGTAATAGTTGTGGCCCATGCCCTTGGCGAGCTTGGCACGGAGGACAGGATCGGCCAGATCGGGCTTCTTGAGATTCGACATGGGAGGTCTAAGCAGATGGGGTGAGGCTAATGCAAGAGAAAGCGATCAGAGGGGACCGGAAATGCCCTGCTTGCGAATCATCAGGAAGTGCATGAGCATAAATACCGCGATCAGCCAGGGCAGAACGAAGGTATGGAGGCTGTAGAAACGGGTCAGGGTGGCTTGACCCACACTCTCGCCACCACGCAGTAGTTCAACCATCAGGTTGCCAACCACAGGCAGAGCCGCGGGCACGCCGCTGACAATTTTCACAGCCCAGTAACCGACCTGATCCCAGGGCAGGGAATAGCCGGTGACGCCGAAGGAAACGGTGATCACGGCCATCACCACGCCGGTTACCCAGGTGAGCTCGCGGGGACGCTTGAAACCGCCGGTCAGGTAGACGCGGAAGACGTGCAGAATCAGCATCAGCACCATCATCGAAGCGCTCCAGCGGTGGATGGAGCGGATCAACCAACCAAAGCTCACCTCGGACATGAGGTACTGAACCGAGGTGTAAGCCTCAGCCACGGTGGGCTTGTAATAAAAGGTCATCGCGAACCCAGTCGCGAACTGGATCAGGAAGCAAACCAGCGTGATCCCACCCAGGCAATAAAAGATGTTGACGTGGGGGGGCACGTACTTGGTTGAGATATCGTCGGCGATCGCCTGGAGCTCCAGACGCTCATTAAACCAGTCGTAGACGGGATTCTTGCCGTCGGGAGCGGTGGGAGACGCGTTCGCCATGCGGCCGGGGGCTTGGGTTGCCAGAGTCTACCGATCGTGCCGCCCCCGACGTGAGCGATCCGACTCCGCACCCCCGCCGGGCTCAACCCTTTGCAACAGCGCTGGCCCGGCAGCCGCCGCCTTCGCCTGCCCCCCTCGGCGGCATCGCCAAACCGGGAGCGTGGCGGCGCCTGGCCGGCCTGATGCTGGTGCTGTTGCTGCAAATCGCGGGCCCAGGAGGGCTGGCGACGGGGCTGCTCAGCGCCGTCGCCCCGGCCCTGGCCCTCAACGACGCCCAAGCCGAGGTGGTGGAAGCCTGGCGACTCGTCAACCAGAGCTATGTGGACCCCGCCCGACTCGAAGCGGTGCAATGGCGGCGGCTGCGCCAGAAAACCCTGGAGCGGCCGATCGAGAGCTCCGACCAGGCCTACGGGGCGATCGAAGCGATGCTGGCTCCGATTGGCGATCCCTACACCCGCCTGCTGCGGCCCGCCGACTATGGCGCCCTGCGCTCCAGCACCCGGGGCACCGTGAGTGGCGTGGGCCTGCAATTAGCCCTACGGGGCGAGGGGCCCGGGGAGCGCCAACGGATCGTGGTGATCGCCCCCCTCGATGGCTCCCCTGCCGCCGAAGCCAGCATCCGTTCTGGCACCGAACTGGTCTTGGTGGATGGCCAGGCGGCGGTGGGGTTGGGGTTGGAGGCCACCGCAGCGCGGCTGCGGGGGGAAGCCGGTACCGAGGTGCTGCTCAGCCTGCGGGAGAGCGGGGGGGTGCGCGAGGTGCGGCTGCAACGACGCCAAGTCGACCTCCAGCCCGTGCGCCACAGGCGTTTAGGCGCCGGTAAGCACCCGCTGGGCTATCTCCGCATCACCCAGTTCAGCGAGTCGGTGCCCCAGCTGGTGCGGAGCGCCCTGGAGGACCTCCAAGGCGGAGACGGAGGCGCTGAGGTGGAAGGATTGATTCTCGATCTGCGCAATAACTCTGGCGGGCTGGTGAGTGCCGGGGTGGCGGTGGCCGACGGCTTGCTCGATGGGGGCACCATCGTGGAAACCCAGGACCGGGGCGGAATCGCCAGCCGCCAGCAGGCCAACCTCGGCAGTCTGTTCAGCGCTCCGATGCTCACCCTGGTCAATGGCGGCACCGCCAGCGCCAGCGAGATCCTGGCCGCTGCCCTGCAGGACAATGGCCGCTCCCCCCTAGCTGGCAGCCGCAGCTTCGGCAAGGGCCTGATCCAGACCCTGCTCTCGCTCGGGGATGGCAGCGGTCTGGCGGTGACGGTGGCCCGCTACCTCACCCCCGCCGGCCACGACATCCAAAACCAAGGAATCGACCCCGACTACAGCCTGGCGGAGCCGGAGCCGCTGGATCCGGGGGGAGCCGGCGATGGCTGGCTGGATCAGGCCGCCCAACTGCTGCAGGAGCGACTCGATCGGCGCGAGCCTGCGGCTGGGGTCGCGGCTGTCAACGGGGTGCGAAGCCTGAACCTGGCCAGGCTGGCCCGATGAAGCAACGTACTTACCACGACCCCCTGCATGGAGCGATCCGCCTCGACCACCACGATCCGGCCGAAGCCCTGGCCATCGATCTGATCGACACCTCCCCCTTCCAGCGGCTGCGGCGGATCCGCCAGCTGGGACCAGCCTTTCTGACCTTCCACGGCGCCGAATCCAGCCGTTTCACCCACTCCCTGGGGGTGTTGCATCTGGCCAGACGGGCCCTGGAGCAGCTGGAAGGCCTTGATCCTGGGCTGGCGGCCCAGCGACCCTGCCTCTATGCCGCAGCCCTGCTCCACGACATCGGCCATGGCCCCCTGAGTCACTCGGGGGAGGAAATGTATGGACTGCGCCATGAGCCCTGGTCGGGTCGGCTGATCCGGGAGCACCCGGCCCTGCGCAACCGCCTGGAGGCGGAGCGCCCCGGCCTGGCCCAGGAGGTGGCCGACCTGCTCGAACACGGCCTGCACCCCTACCCGGCGATCGCAGCCCTGGTGAGCAGCCAGCTCGACTGCGACCGGATGGACTACCTGCTGCGCGACAGCTACAGCACCGGCACCCGCTACGGCCAGCTCGACCTGGAAAGGATCCTGGCCGCCCTCACCCTGGCGCCGGACGGCAGCCTGGCCCTCCACCCCAAGGGCCTGTTGGCGGTGGAGCATTACCTGGTGGTGCGGCAGCTGATGTACCGCAGCGTTTACAACCACCGGATCAACGTGGTCTGCAACTGGCTGCTGCAGCGGTTGATCGCCGTGGCCCGGCGGCTCGGTCCCAAGCGGGTCTGGGCCGACAGCACCATGGCCCGCTGGCTCTGGGAGACCGACGACCTCGACCTCGACACCTTCCTGGCCAACGACGACGTACGCACCGGCTACCACCTGCTGCGCTGGCGGGAGGAGGGGGAGCCGGAACTGGCCGATCCTTGCTTGCGGCTGCTGGATCGTCGCCTGCTTCGCGCCGTGGATGTCGCGGACCTGAGCTCGGCTGAACGGCTGGAGCTCCTGGCGGAGACCCGCGGACTGGCGGAGCGGGCCGGCCTGCTGCCAGAGGGATGCTGCGGCCTTCATCAAAGGCAAAGCCGAGGATATCTGGCCTACAAAGGGGGATTGCGGCTTTGGGATGGCCAGCGCCTGCAGGCCTTGGAACAGCGCTCTGCCCTGGTGCGCAGCCTGGGCGAACGGCTGGAAATGGCCTGGCTGATCCATCCCGCCGAAGTGGGGGAAGCGGTGGGCGAGCGGCTGGCCCAACGGCTGAGGGCGGCCGGAGTGCGCGCAGCGACCTAACTTTCGCTCCGACCCGAAACGCACCGATGGCCGCTGAGCTGATCAAAGCGACGCCGGGATCCCCCAGCCATTGGCTGCGCCTCCCCCCCCTGGAGGGGAGCGGGGGGGCCCTGCAGGAGGTGCGCCATGGCCTGGAGAGCTGGGCCCTGGTGGCTGGTGAGCCGGTGGCTGGTGCCCTGACCCTGGAGAGCGGCGCCTGGCCGCTGCACACCGGCGAGCTGCGGGAGCTGATCGCCCTGCTGGAGCCGCGCGGGCTGCGGCTGGTTGCCGTGCGGGGGCACTGCCGTACCACCCTGGTGGCTGCGGCCGCGCTCGGGCTTGAGAGCGTCTGGGCCGGGGAGCCACCCCTGGAGCGGCTGGCGGGGGAAGCGCCGCTGCCGAACCAGAGCGATGCCCTCCTGGTGCACCACGGCACCCTGCGCTCGGGTGATCACCTGCAGAGCGAGGGATCGGTGCTGCTGCTGGGGGATGTCAATCCAGGGGCGCAGATCAGCGCTGGCGGCCATGTGCTCGTCTGGGGCAGGCTGCGGGGGGTGGCCCACGCCGGCCGGCGGGGCAACGGCGCCGCCCGGATCGTGGCGCTGCAATTGATGCCCCTGCAGCTGCGGATCGCCACCACCGTGGCCCGGGGGCCCCAGGACAGGCCGCCGCAGGGGCTGGCGGAAGAAGCGCGGCTCGAAGCTGGGGAGATCAGGATTGAGCCCGCCCCGGCGATTTGGCCGTTGGCGAGATAAAGCAATGCCCTCCAGGGTTTGATCGTTAAATCAGCACAAATCCGGCCAGCACCCCGGCTCCGGTCCCGAATCGGCGCAGATCTTTAAAGCCGCCTCCCTTGTCGCTACCGCCCCCGGGCGGCCTGGATCAAGGCAACCACGGTGCGGCATCGGCAGGTCGGGGCGCACCAACCATCGATGCCGGGAAAGCGGCTGGCTGGGAAAGGACTCAACAATCTGGAACCATTCAGAAAGAACCATCCAGGGCAGCTCAAACAATGACGAGCCTCTGCAAGCCCCGAGCGAGCCTGTTTCTGCAACTGTTATTTGGTTTCTGCTGGCGTTCTTCTCGCCTTCTGCGACCGCGCCTTGGGCCTTGGCCCCAAAAACGCGAGCCTCGGCGCCACTGGGCCTAACCTGCCAGCACCATGCCCGGCGCCGTGACCACAGCTTCCGCCCGCATCATCCTGATCTGCTCCGGCAAGGGGGGCGTCGGCAAGACGACGCTCACAGCCAACCTCGGGATTGCCCTGGCCAGGCTGGGGGAGCGCACCGTGGTGCTGGATGCCGATTTCGGCCTGCGCAACCTCGACCTGCTGCTGGGACTAGAGAACCGGATCGTCTACACGGCCCAGGAGGTGCTGGCCGGCAGCTGCCGCCTGGAGCAGGCCCTGGTGAAGCACAAGCAGGAGCCCAACCTGTCGCTGATGCCGGCGGGGAACCCCCGCATGCTCGAGTGGCTCACCCCCGACGACATGAAGACGATCGCCAAGCTGGTGGCCGAGCGCGCCGACTACGTGCTGATCGATTGCCCCGCCGGCATTGAGCAGGGCTTCAAAAATGCCGCCGCCGCCTGCCAAGAGGCGATCGTGATCACCACCCCTGAGGTTTCCGCGGTGCGCGATGCTGACCGGGTGATCGGGCTGCTCCATACCCAGGGGATCCAACCGGTGCAGCTGGTGCTCAACCGGGTGCGGCCCAAGATGGTGGCCAACCAGGAGATGCTCTCGGTCGATGATGTCACCGACATTCTGGCCCTGCCCTTGCTGGGACTTGTGGTCGAAGACGAGCAGGTGATCGTGTCGACCAACCGGGGTGAACCGCTGACCTTGAATGGCAACGGCGACCGCTCGCCGGCGGCCCAGGCTTACCGGAACGTGGCCCGGCGGTTGCGGGGCGAGGGCGTGCCGCTAATCGACCCCTCCAAGCAACGGCGGGGGCTCCGGGCAAGGTTGCTGGACAAGTTCCGCAAAACGGGGAATTTCTAAGCCGATGACCCTGATCGATTTCCTGCAGCGGCTGCTGGGGCGCGACAAACCCAGCGGGGCCATGGCCCGCGAGCGACTGCAGCTTGTCCTGGCCCACGACCGCAGCGACCTCAACCCGGAGCTGCTCGACCAAATGCGGCGGGAGATTCTGGAGGTTGTGCAGAAATATGTGGAGATCGACCTGGAAAGTGGCGATGTGAGCCTCGAAACCGGTGACCGGGTCACCGCCCTGGTGGCCAACCTGCCAATTCGCCGGGCCAGGCCGCAGGCCTCCGAGCTGATGCAGGAGCCCCCCCTGCCGGTGGCGGAATCGGCCCCAGCTAGCCCGAGCAGTTGACCCCCCCGTTGCGGAAGCGGCAAAAACCTTGACGTCGGCTGGGAAATCTCAAGCCAACCCTCGCTTGGCTTCTCCCCTTGACTTGCGATTGCAACCCTTCCTCCAGACCCACGATCAGCCCTGCGGAAGAGCGGGTCCTGGCCGTGCTGCGCAGCGGCGCCAACAACCGCGACATTGCCGCAGCCCTCTACCTGAGTGTGCGAACCGTGGAGAGCCACATCTCCAGCCTCCTGGCCAAGACCGGTTGCCGTAGCCGCACCCAACTGGTGCTGCTGGAGCCGCTACGGCCCTAAGGTTAAATCGGTCCTGCCGAGGACGAGCAGCCGGCTTAGCTCAGTGGTAGAGCAGCGCTTTTGTAAAGCGAAGGCCATCGGTTCAAATCCGTTAGCCGGCTTCAGCCCCCTGAACCTTCAACACGCGTTCAACAACGCCCCAGGCGGTGGTCCTCACCAGCGACCCTGGGCCAGTCCCCTGTCAAAGAACGCCTGGCCGAGACCCATCCGTTGAACCAAGCCACACCTGCCGGCTCGGGAAGCTCAAACCAGGGGCAACAACTCCTGCTCCAGGCACAGGATCAGGGGTAGAGATCCGCGTTTTCGTAGCAAACGCAACCGCAAGATCATCGGATCAATATCGCAAATCAGTTGCCAGCAACGCTCAAGGTGCAGCCTGGTGGCCCCGATCGGCTGTTGGGAGAAGTCCATGGCATTAGGGGGCATTTGGGTGGGGATGATTCCCCCAGGAGGACGTGTTGGTAGCAGGCTAGGGAGGCGCTGAGCCGGAAACAAATGGGAAGGAATACTCAACCCGCCCCTGCCGCTGCGATCCCCCTTGGCGGCCCTGGCAAGCACAGAATCGGGCCATGCTCCCCCCCTCCTTCGACCTGATCGGCCCCAGCGCTGCAGCGGGTCGGCCAAGACCTTCGGCGCTCCAGCCCCGGGAATGGCAGCAACGCCTGATCCAGTTGTTGCGGGCCCGACTCCTCGCCAGGGCGCCCATCAACCCGGACGTGCTTCTCCATGCCGGACCCGGGGCAGGCAAGACGATCGGAGCGCTGTTGGGTTTCCAACGCCTTCAACGGGAAGGATTGCTGGACCACTGCATCGTGTTTTGCCACCGCACCTCGATCTCCCGCCAATGGCGCCGGGCGGCGCAGCAGCTGGGATTGACGCTGCAGGACTGGCCCACCAGCAGCAGCGCTATCAACACCAACGGGTCCAGCCGCACCGCCGCCAGCGAGGGTGCACCAGCAGACGGGTGGCTGCTCAGCTATCAAGCTGCCGCCCACCACAGCTGGCGCCTTAAGCAGGAGCTGCAGGCGCGGCTGTCGGCCCGGCGCTGGTTGGCGATCGCCGATGAAGTGCATCACCTGGGGCTGGATCCAGACAACCCTGAGGCCAAGGGCTGGGGCCAAGTGTTCACCGATCTGAGCGCCCCGGCCAGCCTGCGGTTGGGGCTCTCGGGCACACCCTTCCGGGCCGATGCCCTGGCCTTCTGTGCCGCCCGCCGCATCCGGGTCGAGCAGGGCGGCACGATCAGCGAACGGATCGTGCCCGACCTTTGCATCGAACCCCATCGCCTCATCTTGGCTGGCGATGTGCGGCCGCTGGAGTTCCGCTTTCAAGATGGCTGGGTGGAGCATGGCCGGGATCCGGGCCCAGCGGAGCGTGAATGCTCCCCCCTCTCCCAGGAGGGAAGGGAGAGTTGGCGGGCCCGCAACCTGCGGCGCGCCATCCAACCTGGCGACGGTGGCGGCATCGCCCAGCGGCTTCTGCTCCAGGCCCGCCGCAAGCTGGATCGGGTGCGCCAGTCCCATCCCCAAGCTGGCGGCCTGGTCGTTGCCCGTGACATCAACCACGCCGCCCGGATTGCGGCGCTTTTGCAGGAGGAAGGCGAAGCCGTCCAGCTGGTGCATTCCCAGGATCCTGAGGCAACGGCCCGGCTCGGAGCCTTCCGGGCAGGGGAAGGGCGTTGGCTGGTCAGCGTGGATATGTGCGCGGAGGGTTTTGATGCACCCCGCCTGCGGGTGGTGGCCTACCTGAGCACAGTCGTGACCCGCAGCCGGTTTGTGCAGGCGATCACCCGGGCTGTCCGGATGGACGGAGCCAGGGCTGCGTTGGAAGGTATTCCCCGGGATCCTTCCTTTGTGTTTGCCCCTGCTGATCCATTACTGATCGCCCACGCCCGCACCTGGTCCCGCAGTGAGCCCTACGTGATCCGCGGCAAGGAGGAGCCGGAGGCCACTGCAATTGGCGCAGGGGGGATGGAAGGTGGTCAAGCCCTGACAGCCCTGGCCGAGGGAGTGGGGGCCGTGATCCCGATCGGTGGCCCTGAGCTGCCGGGCTTTCTTCGGCGGCGAGCCTGATCAGGCAGTGGATCTGGCGAGCCAGCCGTGGCGAGAGCCCGATTAGAACTGCTAATAACGCGGACCATAGACTGGGGCGCAACAGATACGACGTTGTGTCAACCAACACCAACGAATGCCCAAGGCACGGGCAACGTGGTCCCAACCGGGAACGGCTCCATGAACGCAGGGGTACATCGCAGGGTTACGGTGGCTGTCTGTTGGGCATTGGCCCGTGCTGCGGCCCTTGATGGGCAGGAGCGGTTTGAGGAGAGCTTTGCACTGAACGAAGAGTTCGGGGAGTGGCTGCTTTGTCTGGAAGACAACCCAGACCTGCTGAAACAGTCGGTTTTGATGGTGCCGAGCAATCTGCGTCTCAAGGTCAAACCTGAGACAGACGACCTGCTCGAAATTTAAATCCGGTTTCCCTGGCTCAGGCATCCCGCATTTCCGACTCAAGCCCCTAGAGCTGCCGTTTTCCATCTAGGGTGAACTCATAACCAGTCCGCATTGGATCCATGGGGGCCCCATCGACCCTGCCTCACGGCTCAGCAAGCCCGGGCAGTGATCCCATCCCCGCTGCCGGTGTTGAAAACCTTGTCGTGATTGGCTCGGGACCGGCGGGCTATACCGCAGCCCTCTACGCCGCCCGGGCCAACCTCAGCCCCGTTGTAATCACGGGATTCCAGTCCGGCGGTATACCCGGTGGTCAGCTAATGACCACCACCCATGTGGAGAACTACCCCGGCTTTCCGGATGGAATCCTGGGGCCCGAGCTGATGGATCGAATGAAGGCCCAAGCCCTGCGCTGGGGTAGCCGCCTGCTCGAAACCGATGCCGACCAGGTTGACCTCAGCCAGCGGCCGTTTCGCATCCTGACCGCAGAAGGGCAGACCATCCTCAGCCAGGCGCTGATCCTGGCCACCGGTGCCAGCGCCAACCGGCTCGGCCTGCCCCAGGAGGAACGGTTCTGGAGTCGCGGCATCAGCGCCTGCGCCATCTGTGACGGTGCCACGCCCCAGTTCCGCGCTGGGCAGCTCGCGGTGGTGGGGGGGGGGGATTCGGCCTGTGAAGAGGCGGTCTACCTGACCAAATACGGCAGCCACGTCCACTTGATCGTGCGCAGCGACCGGCTCAGGGCGAGTGCCGCCATGGCCGATCGGGTGCTGGCCAATGCCGCGATCAGCGTCCACTGGAATAAGGAGTTGGTCGATGTGGCAGGCCAAACCCCAGATGCGGACTGGCTTGCTTCGGTAACGATGCGGGATCGCCGCAGCGGCGCCACCGAGGAACTGGCCGTACGCGGCTTGTTTTATGCGATCGGCCACACCCCGAATACAGCCCTGCTGCAGGGCCAGCTCGAGCTCGATCCGCGCGGCTATCTGGTAACCAGGCCAGGCCGACCGGAAACAGCCCTGGAAGGGGTTTTCGCCGCTGGTGATGTGGCCGACGCCGAATGGCGACAAGGCATCACCGCAGCGGCCAGCGGCTGCCAGGCGGCCCTGGCCGCCGAGCGCTGGCTCACCCATCAAGGCCTGGCGGTGGTGGTGCCTCGGGAGGCCTTGGATCCCGCCCCTGCCGGTGAACCGGAACGAACGGCCGAAAGTGATGCCGCCAACTACGACCCGGAGGCAAGCTGGCAAAAAGGCTCCTTCGCCCTACGCAAGCTCTATCACGACAGCTCCAAGCCCCTGCTAGTGGTCTACACCTCCCCAAGCTGTGGACCTTGCCATGTGCTCAAGCCCCAGCTCAAACGGGTGCTCAACGAGCTCGGCGGCCAGGCCCAAGGCGTCGAGATCGATATCGAAGCTGAACCCCAGATCGCGTTGCAGGCCGGGGTGACTGGAACCCCCACGGTGCAGCTGTTCTTCACCAAGGAGATGCAGCAGCAGTGGCGGGGAGTGAAGCAGCGCGGCGAATTCCGCGCCGCAATCGAGGCTTTGCTTGCAGCCCCCCCCCAGCCAGGGGGGACGACACCCTGAACCCATCAAGCTTTAACGCCGGCGAGGACCGCCCGGCCGGTTGCCAGCAGGGCGAGGACCGGCGGCGCCAGCATTGCGCTCCCGGTAGGTGATCCGACCCCGCGAGAGGTCATAGGGACTGATCTCCACCAGCACCTTGTCACCGGCCAGCAACTTGATGCGGAACTTGGTGAGCTTGCCCGCCGCACGGCACAGGCATTGGTGACCGGCGGGCTGTTCAAGGGTGACCAGGTAAAAACCGTTGCCCTGCTCCTTTTCGATCACGCCGGACGTTTCGATCATGCGGTGGGTCTGTACCAAGACGATGCCATTACCCAGCTTAGGAGGCGATGGCGTCTGCCCCGGCCAAGCGACCCAGCCTGGCCCCGCCCAGCGCCCCCTGCCGCTGGGCCCCACCAATCCGATCGTCCGAGCCGCCGCCCAACAGCCAGCTGGCGTTAGGGTCAAGCCCTCCGCCAGCCCCTTGACCATGGTTCTGCCTCCCGTGACCATGGATCTTGGTCTGTTGTTGGTCTCGATCGGGGTTGTCAATCTGTGGCGATCTCGCACCGGAGCCTGAGCCTGGGCGCCAACCGAGGCAACCAGCAGATCCTGCTGTTTCATAAGCCCTATGGGGTGCTCAGCCAGTTCAGCCCCGAAGCAGGCAGCCGCTGGTCCACCCTGGCGGACTGGATCCAACAGCCGGGGGTTTATCCGGCTGGACGCCTGGATGCCGACAGTGAAGGGCTGCTGCTGCTCACCAACGACGGCCGCTTGCAACATCAGCTCACCGACCCCCGCTGGGGACACTGGCGCTACTACTGGGTTCAGGTGGAAGGCCTGCCCACCGAAGCCAAACTGGATCAGCTCCGCAGCGGTGTGGAACTTCAGGGCAAACGAACCCTGAGCGCCCAGGTTGAGCAACTTGAACAGCCACAGCTCCCGGAACGGGATCCACCGATCCGTCAACGGCGAACCATTCCTACCGCCTGGCTGGCCATCGGGCTGCGGGAGGGGAGAAATCGGCAGGTGCGACGCATGACGGCTGCGGTGGGCCTCCCCACCCTGCGCCTGCTTCGGGTGGGCATCGACCTGATGGATGGGGGCCCGCCCCTGAGCCTGGAAGGCCTGCAGAGCGGTCAATCGCGCCGCCTCACCGATCAGGAGCAGACGAGGATCCTTGCTCTGGGGCGCTCCTAACGCTTGCTCTAGGCGGGGCCTGACCCGTGCTCTGGGCGGGCCTAACCCGTGCCCTAGAGCTGATCAACAAGGGAAGCACCGTCGCCCAGCGACCCAACAAGCCTCAGCCGAGGGCATCACTGAGCTCCCTGACCGTCTGCAGCTGACCGTAATAATAATTTGCGCGGGCCCGGCGATCGGGATCCTCGATCACATCCAGGGCATCAAAGCCCAGGCTTTGCCAGAGGTCATGGCCGCAGGCACGGCTGACCTCACTGAGCGCTTCCTGCTCCAGGTTGCCAAGCCGGCGCTGGAGGTTTTTGATCTGGGCGATGGCCATGGCTGGGGGCCGCGATCGGAGATGGTGGGATAGTACGAACGAACTGACGCTGCTGGCTGCTGGGACGATGCAGCAAGCAAAGTGGCGGCGCCAGGGGGGCTGCGGCAAGCAGGTCGGAAGCTCAGAAGGGGAGCTTCTTCTTGGCGTCCTTATCGAGGTCTGCGTCCATTTCCCGGAGCCGGCGCAGGATGGTGTCGTAATACTCCTTGAGGTAATCCGGCAGGCTTGTGGTCTCAGCCGGATCGAGACCAAAGCTGGCATAGGTGCTCTCCATCGAGGCATCCAACGGCCGTCCTCCCCCCACCACCTCAGCGAAGGCCAGCCGTTCGGCCACGTTGAGACTGGCCTCGAAAAAACCAGCCGCCCCCTGCATCAACTTCAGCAGCTGGGGAGGGACCCGGAACACCCGCGCCGACCTGTTGCTGTATTTCTCACAGAGCTGGGTGATCTCACCGGTGGTCCAGGCCCGCGGACCGACCATCGGGAAGGCCTGGCGCCCGGTCTGCGGCCGGCTCAGGGCGGCGACGGCGAAGCGGGCCGCGTCCTGGCTGTTCATGTAGGCGATCGGTGTGGGAGCCCCGCTCACCCATACCGTCTGGCTCTCAAGCACCGGGATGGCGAACTGGCTGATCAGGCCTTGCATAAAAGCAGCGCCCCGCAGAATCGTGTAATCGAGATCCGAAGCCATCAACCACTGTTCCGTGCAGGCCTTGATGGCCATCAACGGCACGTTTGGGTGCAGCTCAGCATCGAGCAACGAATGGAACACCACCCGGTGAACTCCGGCCCGCTGGCAGGCTGCAAAAAGATTCTGCTTGCCGCTCCAGTCGACCACATAGGTGCTGCCACTGTCCGTGGCCCGGGCGGTGGCCGCATCGATCAGCGCCTCCTGGCCCTCCAGGGCGTAGTCGAGGCTGGCGGGTTCGAGCAGGTCACCCCGGGTCAGCTCCGCCCCCCATTCCTGCAGGAAGGAGGCCTTGCGGGGCGTGCGAACCATGCAGCGCACACTGTGGCCGGCATCCAGCGCACGGCGGACGATCTGGCGTCCGAGGGTACCCGTGGCGCCGATGACCAGAACTTGCATGCGCGACACCCCGCAAACTCCACCGCCGGCCGAGCCTAGGGGTGCGAAGGATGGGGCGCGGCAGCAGAGCCAGCCAGGCCGGATCAGTTCAGTCCTTCAGCAACTTGAGCAGCAGGGCACCACCGGCCAGCCCCACGGGGATCAGCACCCAGAAGAGTGCAGCGGTGCCGAAGATTTCAGAGGCCATGGCCCGAAGAAGGGAACGGGCTACCTGTTTAGCAGGCACCGGCGGCCTCGCTGGCAAGGGCCGGGGCGGTTGCCATCAAGTTGGGGGCCGCGCCGATAGGGCTGACCAGCGTCCTTGGCCTTGGGGCCCTGGGGCTCAGGCAAGATCCCGACCAATTTCTAAAATCACAGCCCAGGGCGCATCACTACGGACTTGGGCCAGCATCACGCCGCTGGGACTGGCGCTGTAGCCAGCCGCCCGCAGAGCTTCCACCAATCGCCCCAGGGGCGGTGGCCCCTGGCCCAGCTGGCGGCCGATCAGGGCGGTGGGCCAGCAGCGCGCTTGCAGGCCGGGATCGGCCTTGAGCCGAGCCAGCAGGCGGGCTCCGGCCAGCGAGAGCGTGGCGGGGGACTCCTGGGCCGCCGCCGCCATGGACGCAAGGCAGGAGCAATCCTGCAGGGCTCCGATCCAGAGGGGGCCACTCACCGCCAGGGGGCTGCCCCCAGCGCAGGCACAGCCTTGCCAGCGCCCCAATTGCAGCAGGCTCTGGACCTGCTGGTCGCCGCAGCCGTGGCAGTGGGCGAGCAAGCCCAGCTGGCGCTCCTCCCCCGGCGCCAACACCCGTTCGAGCCGCACAGCCGTGCGGAACGTGCGCCCCTCACTGAAACTGAATAGGGGTCGGACGCCCCGCCCCAGGGCCCAGGCCGCCTGGGCAATGGCGCCAAGCTGCAAGCGCAAGGCCAACTCCCAGCTGGCGGGATGGGCCCGGGCCGCGGCACCGAAGCGCCGCACCGCCGCTTCGCGGTCATGGCCGGTGGCGGAGCGCCCATCGGTGCTGGCCACATAGAGCACGCCCCCCAAACTGACGGCCTCCAGGGCTGGCGCCAGCAGGCCCGTGGGACAACCGAAGGCATCCAGATCGACCAGCTCGTAATGGTGACGCTGCAGCGCAAGCTCCGCCAGCAGGTGCTGGGCCGTGCGGACAGTGGCTTGGGTTGCGGTGGTGCTGGGGAGGGCGGCGAGGTTGGCCCTCAACAGCGGCAGGCGATCGGCGTCGGCATCGTTGGCCCAGACCTCCACAGCCCCCGCCTCAAGCCCATAGCGAAGGCAGCGGATGCCGCAACCAGCCATCAGATCAAGCACCCGCAGCTGGCCCTGGGCCGCCAGGGTGCGGGCCAGCAACACGCCCAGATCCCGCGACGGACGGGAAACCGGCCGGAAGAAGCCGTCACCGGTCTGCACCGCCGCCAGGCCTTCGCAATAGTGAGGGGATTCCGCCGAAGTCAGACCTGCCGGTGCCGCGAGAAGCTTCCCAGCCTGCCTCCCCTACGGCCCCTTGGCAGGGAGCCATTCCCCAGCACGGCAGCGACTGGGGTCGCCATGGAACCTGGCATTGGCGCGGCCAGACCTGCCACTGGCGCTGGCTCGGGCAATCGCACCATCCCCCCCTGGTGTTGCTGCATGGATTCGGAGCCGGCAGTGGCCACTGGCGCCACAATGCGGCTGCCCTGGTGGAAGCCGGCTGGTGCGTGTTCGGCCTTGATCTGCTGGGCTTCGGTGCCTCAAGCCAGGCGCCGCTGCGACTCGACAACCGTCTTTGGGCAAGGCAACTGGAGGCCTTCTTGAGGGAGGTGGTGCGGGGGCCCGCTGTGGTGGTGGGCCACTCCCTCGGCGGCCTGGTGGCGCTCACCTGCGCAGTGTTCTTCCCCGCGGCAGTCCGGGCCGTGGTGGCGGCTCCGCTTCCAGACCCCACCCTGCTGCTGGCCGATCCCCTGGCCCCCTGGGCAGCACCGCCGCGCAAGCCGTGGCGCAGGCGGCTGCAACGCTTCCTGGTCACCTGGCTCTGCCGCCTGTTGCCCCTGGAACTCGTGGTGCCGCTGCTGGCCCATTCGCCGCTGCTGGATCTGGGAATCCAGTCGGCCTACAACACGCCGGTGATCGGGGATTGGGAACTGCATCGTGTCATCGCCAGGCCAGCCCGCCAGCCCGGAGCGGTGCGGGCGCTGCGGGCGATGAGCATCGCCATGGCCCTGCGCCCCCATGGCGCCACGGCCCCTGCCCTGCTCAAGCGCCTGAACCGGCCCTTCCTCCTGGTCTGGGGCCGGGAGGATCGCCTGGTTCCCCTCGATGTGGCAGAGCAATGCCGCCGGCTGCGGCCCGACCTGCGGTTGGCGGTGATCGCCGCTGCCGGCCACTGCCCCCATGACGAAACCCCGGCAGCCTTCCATCAGGCCCTGCTGCCATGGCTGAGTGCCCTGCCCAATGCCTGAACAGGACGGCCCGGGCTGCCGTGCCCCAGTGCGGGAGTGCGGCGAGCGCCACGACGTAGCTTGGTGCCAGGTAGCTTTGGGCGCCAGGTAACTTTGTGAGCTTGGCGTCTCTGGATGCATGACGAATCCGATCCAACACCTGCGCTACCAGCCAAAACCATGAAGCACACCCTTTCGGTGCTGGTCGCAGATGAATCGGGCGCCCTCAGCCGCATCTCAGGTCTGTTCGCCCGTAGGGGCTTCAACATCGAAAGCTTGGCGGTCGGACCGGCGGAACATCGCGGTGTATCCCGCCTGACCATGGTGGTGGAGGGGGATGACCGCACGCTTGAACAGATGAGTAAGCAACTGAACAAGCTGGTGAATGTGCTCGGCGTCATCGACCTCTCCACCATCCCCGCAGTGGAACGGGAACTGATGTTGCTCAAAGTCTCAGCACCGGCCGAAAACCGAAGTGCGATTTTCGACCTTGTCCAGGTATTCCGGGCCAAGGTAGTCGATGTGGCCGATGATGCCTTGACCCTGGAGGTGGTTGGGGATCCGGGCAAGCTTGTCGCCCTGGAGCGGCTGCTGGAGCGGTTTGGCATCCTCGAGATAGCAAGGACTGGCAAAGTCGCCCTGGAGCGGGCTTCAGGGGTGAACACCGAATGGCTTAAAGCCACTGCTTCCGAAAAAAGGGTGCCGGCCTGATTCATCTACAATCATCTACCAACATGACATCTTCGCGACGCGATTCACGCCCGAGCTTTGAACCAACAGCTCAGCTCCCAGCTCCGAGTTCGCCGCTTCGGGCGGTCAACTAGCCGTCGATTCTTCTAGCCAGCCTGATGGGCACTGGCGTTCTGGCATAGGCCCCCATGCTCGCTCGGCTTGGCCTGCGACAGCAGGCCGGTCTTGACGACGACAGCTGGCTCCTAACCCTCAGAGACAGCCACCATCCATTGGCCTGGACCTTGATTCAGCATAACGAGAATCGGATTATACTGGCCAAATTGCCCACACTCATCGACAGTGATATCCCCGGCCTCATGATCACCAGTTCTTTAACTCTGCAGAGCTTCTTGCTCGTTGCCCTGGGCAGCGGGATCATTGCCATTCTGTGGCGCAAGGTGCTTTTGAACCGATGAAACCAGCTGATTACATGGCTTACCTACACCCTTACTCTCACCAATCCATGGCAATGGATGACTTTCTCCTGGGGATTCCAAACACCATGCCCCCCAATCAATACGCTGGTCCTGGCGGCAGTCTTGCCGCTTCTTTCATTTCGCAGAGATCAATACAAACACAGTCGTCGATGGATACCGCTAAGCATAGCCATAATACCTTGGGGCAGCAATTTTTAACAATGGGTCTGGTTTTGCCCTGACAGCAGCACTATATTTTACAACATTATTTCTCTGCCAGCAAGCTTTTCTGGCCGCATGGACATCAAGCGCAATCGCCTCATTTAGCTATTTTTTCCTCCTTGGCTATTTGCATCTATGGGCACGGCACCATCGCTGTGGTTTCGATCCCGATTTCTTCCTCAGAGTCCTTTTCGGAGGCCCCTGGCAAGGACTCGCCATGTTGATTTTCATGCTCAGCTTTTCTTAATTCGTGAATTATCTAGCTTTAGCGCACCTAAGCCAACTCAAGAAGCGATCTCAGCCCTCCAAGCTCCCCGAAGAGATCAAGATTAAATACAGCGCTTGCACTTTGCACCCGGCAGTATTCTCAATTCCGTTCTGCCTGATGGCTACTCTCTCTCGTTCAACCGCAAGCATTAACTATGCCGACTAATCCTATTACTCTACCCATTCTCTCATGCTGGCAATCAGCCTGATCCTGCTTGCCAGCCTTGTGAACGAATGCAACGCCTACCAGCTCTATGGCAAAAGCATTCCTGGCGTGGAGCTCATTTGGTTTTACCCTAGCATTGCTGTTGTCTTCACTACGATGGTGCCATTGCCACAGGTGATCACCAGAAACGTACCAAGTTTCGGTCAAGCCTGGGCGAATGCCACCATTCATCGTGATCGGGCACATGCAACAGTGATTTGTTTCGCCGCTAGGCATTCGCGTACCACCCAGCCAGCCAAGCGGTCAGCAAAACCTTGTGTAGGAACCGATGCAGAGAGGAACGCCAAAGTGATCGATGCCTATTTCCAGGGCAGGAATCCAGTTGCACCGATTGGCTGGCACAAGACTCTGATCGACGCGGAAACAGATCCCAAGAAAAATACAAGAAGCGAATCAACTCCCGGATGAGGTTCTTTTTCTGCGGGAGGGGTGCCTCAAGGCTCTCCTTTAACCAAGCTGCCCCCTTTGATCACCTGGGCCTTCAGCAAGCGATCACCCTGTTGGATCGAATCGATCACATCCATACCTTCCACCACGCGGCCAAACACCGCATAACGGCCGTCCAGTTGGGGCAGGGCCTCGAGGGCAACGTAAAACTGGGCACTGGCGGAATTGGGATCGCCGGAACGGGCCATGGCCACGGCACCACGCAAGTGGGTGAGGCGTAGCTTACGGGCCTCAACTGGCGATGTGATCACTTCACCGTAGCTAGGTTGCTTATCGCCAGTGCGCAACAGTTCTAGCGGTATAAAGCGGGCCTCTCCAGTTGCGGGATCGACAAAACTGCCAGTGCCGTATTGGCTGGGGGCGATGCGGCCATCGGCACTCTGGGGATCACCTCCCTGCACCACGAAGGGAACGGGATCGCGCACGACCCGATGAAACACGGTGCCGTCGTAGGTGCCACGACGCACCAAATCCACGAAGTTCCCGGCCGTAAGTGGGGCATCGCGGCCATCAAGCTGGATCCGCACCTCGCCCTTGGCGGTCTGCAGCGCAACCACCGCCGTACCGGTTAAGCAGGGCACGGCCGATGCGCCGCAACCCAGGGGGCGCATGGCGGTATCGGAGGCGCAAGCGACCAGGCCGAAGGGCATGAGCAGCAACAAAATGCTGGCTAGAAAAGAGGCAGCGCCAGGACGGAAGGAGAACATCGGATCGGGAGCGGGGGCTTAGGCGGGAACGGCAGCGGCCGATAGGTCAGGAGCTGGGCCTGATCAAACCCCTTCAAGGGGAACGCCAAGGAAGCGAGCCAATTCGGCCCCCCCCCGCTCCAGCTCGGCCAGGGGCATCGGCTCGCCCACCCTGGTGAGGGGCAGATCGCGGCGGCCCTGGACCCGTAGGGCCAGCCGCCGCTGCGGGCTTAGTCCATCCCTGACCTCGACCTTGACCGCCTGAATCTCCCGCAGCGGAATCGCCACCTCGATGGTCTGGCGGAAGCCCCGACGGCTGATCTGGGCTTGCCCGGCCCGGCGATCGAAGCGATTGCGGCCAGCGCCCACGTCGATGGCGATCACAGACCACAGATAACTTGCGAGCAGCACGGCCGCCACGCCATAAAGGCCCATCACCAATCCCTGGGGAACCCAGGTCAGGTCGGCTGCCTGGCCGATCGGCAGCAGGTTGCGGCCAAGCCGACTGGATGCACTGGTGAGCAGAAAGCCGATGCCGCCGATGGTCACAGCGGAGGCCACCAGCAGGTTGGAGAGGCGGCGGGAGCCGACCACCGCCTGCTCCAGAACCTCGGTGTCGGGTCGGCTCGGATCCAAGGCGGCAGAGGCGGCGGCGGCGCCAAGGATGCCGGCTTGGGGGGCGGAAGAGGGGTCGCCGGAGGCCGGGCTGCTGGGAGCCATCGATCGTAAGGACGGGATGACCGGCCATCTTGGCCTGGCCCCGGGGCAGCCCGGGGCAGGAATCGGAAGAAATACCTAAATGCGTCCCGGTGGTGGGGGTTTCAGCGCGTATCGACCCGACGCGTCCACCGGGGAAGCGTTGTTACGATCGCCCGGTATCCAACAGCCTCGCGGGTTCCCGCACCGCTTCACCCATGACGATCGCTGCAGGGCGCTTGCCCCAGCGGGGATGGTTCGACGTCCTCGACGACTGGCTCAAGCGCGACCGCTTCGTTTTCGTTGGTTGGTCCGGGCTGCTGCTGTTCCCCACCGCCTACCTGGCGCTGGGCGGCTG
>CAIOGZ010000067.1 GCA_903858015.1 uncultured cyanobacterium | reverse complement strand
CCCTTCCGCTCACCTCACCAGGCCATCCAGATCGCGGCGCTCCTGCGCCCTCTCCTTCTCGCCTGACTCCGCAAAGCGCCTGCTCGGTTTCCCGCGCAGTCCAAAACCATAGCACCTTCCAACCGCCTTCCGGCAAGCGCCGAATCCTGGGGCCAGGAAGCAGAAGCGGCAACGCCGGATCCAGCCCCGCCTGGGCCAGGAAGCAGCCGAGCAGATAGTCGCCTAGGCGCGCAGCGCTTCTGCCCAGGGCAGAAAGAGGTCGAGGGTGGCCGGCCGATCAGCCACCAGCACCGGGAAGTCGGTGCTGGCCAGATCGGTGCCAGGACGAATCGATGCGGGACTCTGATCCAGCCAACGCAGAGAGCACTGCAATTCGTCGAGCACCAGCCAGGACGCTGCCAGGTCCCAGATCTTGGGGGTGGCCTCCAGGGCCGCCACGGTCTGGCCCATCGCCACGCTCACCAGATTGAGGCTGGCGACGCCGAGCAGCCGGATTTTGCCCGGGAAGCGGCGGTCTGGCAACTTCTGCAACACGCCGATCGAGCGGCTGCAAAGGGAGGCACAGCCCACAGGATGACGCTGGTGGGACGGAGGCAGCAGCGGCTTGCCATTGCGCCAGGCTCCCTGGCCGCGTACCGCCACGATGCGCTGCCGCAACGGGGGCACATCCAGCACGGCCAGCACCGGTTGGCCGTGCTCAAAGCGGGCCAGGGAAATGGCCCAATAGGGAATCCCGGCGGCGAAGTTGGTGGTGCCATCAAGTGGATCCACGACCCAGTAGGCAGGGGTCTCGGGCAGCCGCTGGTCGCCTTCTTCACTGAGCACCCCCTCCTGGGGGTATAGGCGCCCCAGACCGTCCACCAAGGTGGCATCGCTCCAGCGGTCACAGGCGGTGATCAGGGAGCCATCGGCCTTGAGCGAGGAGGCCATGTGGCCGAAATCGAGCCGCTGTCGATCAGCCACCTGATCCAGCAGGGCTTCAAGTCCCGATGGCAACTCGGGACCGCCCCCGGGAGACGGCACGGATGCAGGGTTGCAGGAGTCACTCATTGCCATTCCGCCGTGAGGACCCTCGCCAGGCTGCGGCCGGTATCTTCGCGGAACTGGTGCACGTTGACACGCTTCAGCATCAGAAGCGCCCCGATCGCAACCAGCAGTTCCACCCCCAGCACCAGGGCATAGGTGGGATAGCTACCGCTCAGAGCCGGGATGGCATGGCCCTTGCTGAGCAGGTGACCGAGGTCGTAAAGGCCGCCACCGATCACCTTGCCCAGGGCTCTGGAGAGGGCCTGGGCAAGGCCCCAGACCCCCACAAAGGTGCCCGCTACCTGCGGCAAGGTGAGGTCGAGCATCAAGCAGAGCGCACTGTTGGTGCCGATGCCCGCAGCCAGGCCAAACAAGACCATCACCACCTTCAAGGCCGCCACGCTGGCGGTGAGGCCGCTGAGCAGCAGCAACAGCAAGCTGAGCACAATCAATTGGCAGCCGAGCCGGGCCGTGGGCAACTTGCCGAGCGCCGGCACGATCCAGACCCCGGCCAGCAGCAATCCCACCAAGGTGCCCACGCCCCAGAACGCATTCAGTTGGGCGGTGGCTGCGATCGGCATGCCGAACACCTGGGCCCCATAGCTTTCCAGCACCGGGTCCTGCAGGAACAGGGCAAGGGTAAAGAGGATCAAAAAGGAAAAGAAAATCAAGACCTGGCGACTGGAGCGAATCAGGGCCCAGGCCTGGGCCAACGTGACACCATCCTCCCTGGGCCTGGCGGCCAGGAGATCCGAAGGCTCCGAGGCCGGTTCCATGCCCAAGGTGGCCACCACGGTGAGTGCCATCACCACCAAGGCCACCCTGGCCATGAAGGCACGCAACGTGGCTTCCAGCAACTGGGGATCCCTGATTTGATCCAGGGAGCGCAGGCTGACACTGATCAGGATCGCTCCAACCACAATCCCAACCGTGAGCATGCACCAGATCACCCCCACCGCCCGGGGACGCTCCGTCTCGGTGGTGCGGTCGATCACCAAGGCCAGGTAAGGGGTCGTAGCTAGCGATATCGCCAAACCATAGAGAGCAAAAAGGCCAAACAATCCGGCCACCCCAAAGGCCAGGGCGGGCTGGTCGCCCTGCTGTTGAAGCCGGCCGACCGCAAAGATCAGCGGCACCGACAGCACCGCCAGGCCACAAAACAGGGCCGTGCCGACCAGCACGTAGGGCACCCGGTGACGCCGGGCGAGGGGATAGGAATCGGAGATCTGGCCGAACAGCACCCGCGACGGTGCCACGATCTGTTCAAAGGCCAGGGCGCTGCCCACCAAAAGGCCCGGCAAACCCAGCTCGGTGAGCATCACGCGGTTGAGCAGACCGGAGAAGATCACCGCCAGGCACCCCAAGCAGGCCTGGAAGAGGCCAAGCCGCAGGGTGGCAACCAGGCTGAGGCCGGTGGGGCGAGGTGGGGAGTGGGGACCGTCGACCACGAACTCAGCGTCGCTTGGCGGCAGGGGGGAACTGGGCTTGGGCCGCCGAACAGGCGGGCAGCAGCGGCAATGGTTCGACCGGCACATCCGTGGCACCGGCCACGACGGGCTTGTTGGGGGGCAAGACGGGAGGCTCGCAGCTGGCGATCTGGTCGAGGCCTGTGCGGCGGCGGAGCTCGACCAGGGCCTTGTTGTAATCGGAGATGGCGGTTGAATAGCGCACCTCGGCCTGGGTGAGGTCGCGCTGGGTATCGACCACCTCGCGCTGGGTGGTGACGCCGGCCTGGAAGCGCAACCTGGCCAGTCGTAGCGATTCCCGTGTCGAGATCACCTCGCGGGAGGTGGTAAGGATGTTGCGGTTGTTCTTTTCAAGCTCGTAGAAACTGGTTTCCACATCCTGACGGAGGATGTCGCGCTTCGAGGCGAAGCGGAACCGATCTTCCTGAGCCTTCTGTTTCGCCTGCCGGTAGGTTGCTTGGGCACTGCCGCCGTCGTAGATCGTCCAATTGAGGTTCAGACCCACCGCATTCTCTGCGTTCCAGCCCGTGATCGGATCTACAACCCTGGGGGAGAACTCATAGCCATAGCTGCGGCCGAAGCCCAGGGTATTGACGATCTTCAGGAATGGTTGGACCCTCCCTAGTTCGGCGTTGGCCGAGCTGTTGGCGATCGAGATATCGAGCAGGATCTGATCCAATTCCTCGCGGAAGCGATACGCCGCCACAATGCTTTCCTGCAAAGATGGCAGCCAGATCCCAACCACCCGAGCCGGATCCGCCGCCGTAGGGGTGAGATCCTGAGGCAAATCGAGCAGGGCGGCCAGGGCCCTTCGGGCAGTGGCCTGGTTTGCCAGGGCATTGGTGAGCAACTGCTCATCGCGGGCGAGCTGGGTTTCGGCCTCGAGCACCTCCAACTTCGTGGCCACGCCGGCCTGGAATCGGGCCCGGGCATCCCGCAGGCTCACTAGCGAAGCGCGAACACCTTCCTGGCCAATTTGTACCTGATCATCGGCGGTCTGGAGCTCGAAATAGATTTTCGCGGCTTGCAGCCGTAAATCCCGCAGACCAATCAAGTATTCATTCTTTGCCTTTTCATACTGGTCGCGGGCAACGGCGATTTGGGGGGTGCGGGTGGGATCAATCAAGGCCCAGCTGGCCTGAAGCGCTGCCTGCATCTTCCAGATGCTGTCGAGCGTGGTATCGCCAGGTTGACCGGTGCCGGTGAAGCCTGAGCTGTATTGCTGGCCAACGGTGTAGATCGGAAAGCTGGAAGTGCTCAAGACAAGCTGCGGATACCAGAGGCTGAGCTTGGCCCGCAGATTCGACTGGGCCTGCTCGACCTGGCTGGCGATCGCCTTGAGATTGGGATTGTTGACCTCCGCCAGGATCTCAACCTGATCGAGGCTCAGGGGCCGCAACTGGTTGATGCGCACCTGGCGGGGGTGGTCGGGCAGGGCCAGGGAGGCCGGAGCGACCAGGTCGCGCAGCTCAGGGGGCAGGGTTCTGGCCGCCGGCGGCATCACCTTGGGATTGGACTTGGGGCGATTTCCCTTGCTGGCGGGCGCTAGGGGAAGGGGGGCAGCCAAATCCAGCAGCGCCGCCTTGCCCTGGGTGGCGGCAGGGGGAACGCCCCCTGCAGCACGGAGGCTGGGGGCAGCTACCACTGGACCGGCAAGGGCAGGGACCACCGTGAGGGAGGCCAACAAGGAGGAGAGGCGCCGCAAGTCGGAAGCGGGGATAGTCAACGGAGCTTAGGCATCTTCCCCCTGGGAGCCGAGGCAGCAGGCCACCAGATCGGCCGCCCCTGCCAGCAGCCGGATCGGCACCGGCAAACGCTGCCGCAGGGTCTCCAACCTGATGTCATCGAGAAAGACATCGTCTCCCTCCCGCAGCATCACCCGGGGCAGCAGCAGCGCCTGGCCGAGATCCTTGGTCGCCAGGCCCTCCAGCAGATCCGCGCCGGTGAGCAGCCCGGTGACCACCTGATCCTGCCCCCAGTAAGGGCTGGGCAAGCCATGCAGCAGCAGCTCCAGACCCTCCACCCGGTTGAGACGCTCCACCACGGGCTGGAGGGCCGTGGCCACCAGCTTGCCCACCACCCAACTCAAGCGCTGCGGCCGCTCGATCCGCTGCGGCAACTGGCTTGTAGCTTGATCCAACTCCTCCAGAAAGGCACGGATGCTGCCGACGCCATTTTCCCTCTGGGGCAAATCTTCATAACTCGACCTGGGCGGCAAGGCCCGGCCGGCGATCAAATACCACTCATCGGAGAGCCAGGCGAAACGGCTGCCGATGCTGGCCTGAAACTCCCGTTGCAACGGTTCGACCCGCTCGATCACGGCGGCGGCATCGTGGGCTTCGACCGGTCGCAAGCGATCGGACGGCGGGCGAAAGCGGGTGAGGCCCACCGGCACCACCGCCGTGGACAGCACGGCGGGCCAATCGCCGCGGCCGAACGCAGCCAGATCCCGCAGGCTGCGTTCCAGGGCCTCGCCATCGTTGAGATCGGGGCATACCACCACCTGGGCATGAATTTGGAGGCGGCGCTCAGCGAACCAGGCAAGCTGATGGGCGAGCAAGGCGGCGCGAGGATTGACCAGCAAGCGGCTGCGCAGGTCGGGATCGGTGGCGTGAACCGAGACAAACAAAGGGGAAAGCCGCTGCGCCTCGATCCGCTGCCAGTCCGCGGCCGTGAGGTTGGTGAGGGTGAGATAGGAGCCGTAGAGAAAGCTGAGCCGGTAATCGTCGTCCTTGAGGTAAAGACTGGACCTGTGGCCAGGGGGCTGCTGGTCGATGAAGCAGAAAGCGCAGTGGTTATTGCACTGGCGCAGGCCATCAAACAGGGCTTCGGTGAAGCCAAGGCCGAGGCCTTGATCGGCATCTTTCTCGAGTTCCACCACATGGAGGCTGCCGTCGGGATCCTCGACCTCAAGGATGAGCTCCTCCTCGCCCTGCAGCACCTGCAGATCAATCAAGTCGCGGGGGGCGACGCCATTAATCCGCAACAGCCGATCGCCGGGTTGGAAGCCCAGCTCCTCGCCGATCGAACCGGGCTCCACCGTGGCCACCACCGCTGCCGTGGGCTGCCGGCTGGGGGGCGCCGATCCGGCAGCCCCATCCGCGCTGCCGGCGGCAATGGCCTCGCTGGCGGTAATGGCCTCGCTGGCGGCGGCGATCCCGGCCGAAGGTTCCTTCCACACGGCAGGCGCTTCCCATCTGCCACCAGTCTGGAACCCGGCGGGCGCGGCTGCCGGCCCGGCTCAGGGCTGGGCCAATTCGATGCCGCGAAACCAAACCAGCAGCACCAGGCCAAACAGCAGCCGGTAAGCCACAAAGATCCAGGTGCTGTTGCGTTGCAAAAAGCGGAGCAGCCAGGCGATCGCCCACCAGGAGACCAGGGTGGCCGTTACCACGCCCACCAGGGTGGGAATCAAGCCTCCATTCGAGGAATCCTTGAGGGCAGCTTTGAGTTCCACCAGGCCAGCCAGGGTGATGGCGGGGATGCCGAGCAGAAATGAAAAGCGGGCTGCGGAGGCGCGCTCCCAGCCATCGAACAGGGCGGCCGTGAGCGTGCCGCCGGAGCGGGACACCCCGGGCACCAGGGCGAGGGCCTGGGCGAAACCGACTAGCAAGCCATCGCGGGGCATCACGTCATCGAGGTGGCGGCGGCGGCGTCCCAGCAGCTCAGCCAGGGCCAGCAGCAGGGCCATCCCGATCGACACGACCGCAATCGAGGTGATGCTGCGCAGGGGTGATTGCTCATAGCCGGGAAACCAGAGTTTCAAGGCCATCCCCGCCAGCACAATCGGCAGGGTGCCGAGGGCGATTGCCACCCCCAGCCGGGCGGAAGGATCACTCCAGCTGCCATGGCGAAGCGCCCGACCCATCCCCCGCGCCACCTCGAGCAGATCGAGGCGGAAATAGGCCAGCACAGCCAGGATGCTGCCGAGCTGGATCACCGCCGTGAAGGCCACGCCGGGATCCCCCCAGCCCAACAGCAAAGGCACCACCTTGAGATGGGCGGTGCTGCTGATCGGCAGGAACTCGGTAAGGCCCTGAACCACCCCCAGCACCAGCGCATGCCAGCAAGCGACGCCAAACGAAGGGGCTTCGGCGATGGCAAGGAGCGCCATGGTGGAGCGAGAACTGGACCGACCCTATGTCCCTAGGTCGGCTAGGGCGATCGGGACGAAGGCCAAGGCGCCAGCGAGGGGCATGGGTGGGCCCGCAGGGGGCCGGGGCAAACCGACCCACCCCTTAATGTTGGTCAACTTTATTCACAATGCTGTGATCGGGACCCCCGCTGGCCTCAACTCCCGATCCCTGCAGCTGCCAGCGGTGGCGATCTCGGCCGCAGCCGTACTGCCCCTGGTAGCAGCGCTGTTGGTGGCGGTTCCGGTCTTCATCCAGGCCCCGCTGGTGCGGGTGGCGCCCCTGGCGGCGGCGGCCTTGACCCTGCCGCTGCTGGCGACCGCCGTGCTGCTCGAACGGTTTGGCCAGGGGCCCTGGCAACCGCTGGGCCCCCTGCTGGTGGGGTTCAGCGGCAGCTGGCTGGCGGGCTGCCTGTTCTGGGGCTGGTTGCGCCTGCATCCGGTTTGGCATCTGCCGTTGGAAGCCTTCGCCCTGCCCCTGGCGGTGGCGGGGCTCGGCGGCCGCTGGCGGCTGGCTGGTGCCTTTTATCTGGCCTCGCTGCTCGGCACGGCGGCCACCGATGCCGCCATCGCCGCCTCCGGCCTGATGCCCCTCTGGATTGAGGTGCTGGCCGCTCCGCTCAGCCAGGCCCCGCTGCTGCTCCAGCAGGCCGGCGAGATGGTGCTCCACCCCGCCAACCTTGCCCTGGTGGTGTCCATGGCCGCCCTGCTGCTCCAGACCTGTGCCCTGCTCTGGAAGCGGGGCGGCATCGCCAGGATCAGCGCCGCCACCCTGGCCACAACCCTGGTCGTGGATGGGCTGTTTCTTGCCGCCGCCCTGGTGGCGCCCCAGCTCAGCGGGCTGATCTGAACCCAGCTCTGAACCGCGATCCCTGCCGCCCAAGCAGGCCTGGATCTGAAGAACTGCGAAAGCCGGGAAACCGTCGGGGGGAAGCACGGCATGGCTTCTGTAACGTTGAACCAGGCCGTTGCTTTGGCATGGCCCCTTCCCAGTCCCCTACGCAACGGAGTGTCGTGATGAAGCGGCTGCTTGCCTGGCTCATGAGTGGCGTCGTGGTCGCCGGCCTGCTGGTCACCCTGTTGCTGCCGGGGGCCGCCAACGCGGACGACCGCCGCAACATCGCCGACGACAAGATCGCCGAGATTGCCGGCAAAGTTGATCTCAACAACTCCTCGGTGCGGCGCTTCCAGCAGTATCCGGGCATGTACCCCACCCTGGCCGGCAAGATCGTGCTGGGGGGCCCCTATCAGAGCGTTGATGACGTGCTCAAGCTTGACCTCAACAACCGCCAGAAGGAGCTGTTCGAGAAGTACAAAGCCAACTTCACCGTGACGCCTCCCTCCATCGCCCTCAACGAAGGTTTTGATCGCATCAACGACGGCGTTTACCGCTAAATCCTTAGGCCCAGCTCGCCCTCGGAGCAGCTCGGCCTCGGGGCTAGAGGATGGATCAAGATCCATGATTTCGATCCACTCGAGCGTGGCATCGAGCAATCCCCCTCAACCGCCGCTTGACCGGCGGTTTTTTTATGCCAAAAGCGCCTGGCCAACGGGCGTCATGGCGTCGCTCCCATAGGCTCCCCCCAACAGAACAGGGCGATGCCGCATCCTCAACTGGTCGCCGATTGGGACGTGGTGGTGGTGGGCAGCGGTGCTGCCGGCCTGATGACCTGCCTAGAACTCCCGCCGCATCTACGGGTGTTGCTGCTCAGCAAGCAGGACGGCCCCCCTTCCGCCAGCCGCTGGGCCCAGGGGGGCATCGCTGCGGTGACCCGCCCCGAGGACAGCTTTGGCAGCCACATCCACGACACCCTCCGGGCCGGTGCCGGCCTCTGTGACCCCGGGGCGGTGGACCTGCTGGTGCGCGAAGCCCCGGCCTGCGTCGCCAGGCTGGTGGAGCTGGGCATGGACTTTGACCGCGACTGCGGCCAGCTGAGCACCACCCTGGAGGCGGCCCACAGCCACCGGCGCGTGCTGCACGCCCAGGACCGCACCGGCGGCGCCCTGGTCGATGCCCTGGAGCGGGAAGTGCTGCGGCGGCCTGGCCTCGAGCATCACAAAGGGGTGCCGGCCTTGCAGCTTTGGGTGGAGGCTGGCCGATGCGTGGGCCTCCAGGTGCTGGAAGGGCAGCGGCTGCGCTGGTTGCGAGCTCGGGCGGTGGTGCTGGCCTGCGGCGGCGGCGGCCACCTGTTTGCCCACACCACTAATCCGGCCCAGGCCAGCGGCGATGGCGTGGCCATGGCCTGGACGGCGGGCGCCGCGGTGCGCGACCTCGAATTCGTGCAGTTCCACCCCACAGCCCTGATGCTGCCCGGCGCCCCCCATTTCCTGATCAGCGAAGCGGTGCGGGGTGAAGGAGGCCGGCTCTGCGATGCCGAAGGTCGCAGCCCCGTGGCCCAGTTGGCCGGTGGCGACCTAGCCCCCCGCGACCAGGTGAGCCGGGCCCTGGCCCGGCGCATGCAGGAGCTGGGGGTGGAGAACCTCTGGCTCGACCTGCGGCCGGTGGGTCAGGAGCGGCTCGAAAAGCAATTTCCCACCATCCTTGGCCGCTGTCGCGCCTTGGGCCTCGACCCCAGCACTAAGCCCATCCCGGTGGCACCGGCGGCCCATTACTGGATGGGTGGGGTGAGCACCAACCTGGAGGCGGCCACAACCCTGCCGGGCCTCTATGCCGTGGGCGAGGTGGCCTGCACCGGGGTGCACGGCGCCAACCGGCTAGCCAGCAACTCACTGATGGAATGTCTTGTGTTCGCAAGGCAGCTGCGGGGGCTGAAGCTGCCCGACGGTGCTGAACCAAGCGCATCCAAGGAACCCTGCCAGCCCCTGCCGGATTTAAATGGGCCCGAAGCCGCCAAGCTGAAGGGGGCCATCGCCAGCCTGCGCCAGCTCTGCTGGCAGGTGGCCGGGGTGGAGCGCCATGGCCGGGATCTTGGGCCAGCCTTGCAGGAGGTGAGGCGGCGGCGCCATTGGCTGGAGGCCCAGCCCCTACTGCAGGCTGTTCACGCCCAGCGGGCCGGTAGCCAACTCGAGCTCAGCGCGGCGTCGCGCTGCAACGTACTGGCCCAGCACGACCTCCGCCAGCGGTTGGTGCTGGCCGAATTGTTGATCGAGGCGGCGGATTTTCGGGCCGAAAGCCGCGGCGGTCACTTCCGCACGGATGCACCCGCTGCCCAACCTTTCTGGAAGCGCCACAGCCTGCAGATCAGGCATAAGGGAATTGCAACCCAGGCCATAGGCCTGGGTTCGGGCCTGGATCAGGGGGTAGGGAGCGGACCCTTGTAGCCGCTGAGCTCAGCGAGCTTGGCCAGGGGTTTCACACCGGAATCGATCTTGCCGTTGATCTCCCAGGAGGGGAAGCCCTGGATGTTCTTGGACTTGCAGAGGGCAGCCTGGCTGTCGCGGCCATCGGGGGCGCACTCCACGATCTTCAGCTTGGCGGCGGCCTCCTTGCCAAACATTTCCTTTTGCTCATGGCAGTGGGGACACCAGTAGGCGCTATACATCGCGGCTCCCTTGGCGCTGAGGTGCTCAGCCAAGGCAACGGTTCCGGGCCTGCTGGCGGAGCTTACCGGGATCGGCATGCCGGGGCCTCTGACCTCCCCAGGACGGTCCATGGCGCTGGCCCAGGCGATGCCGCTGATGGCCACCAATAACGCTGTGATCACGCCGCGGAAGACCACCGCGCCCCGGTCGTCCCAATCGCCGCTGAACAGGCTGAGCACCAGCAGGGTGACGCTAAGCAGGGCCGAAAGGATGCAGAAAGCGCAAATCGCCTTGATTTTGAACAGCATCACGGCCATCAGCACGAGGCTGAACACCGCCATGCCAGCCGTGAGCAGGTAGAGCGCCCAGCGGCTGCGGCCCAGCAGCCCATCGCGGGCGTCTCCCTGGAGCAGGAGGGGCAGCAGGGCCAGCACCAGCACGCTGGCGTAGGCGAGGAAACCGAACAGCGACAGGGGCTGGCCGAACAGCGACCCCCAGACACTGTTGAGCACCTTGTCGCAGTCGCCGGAGCCACCGGGGCAGATCAGGGGCCCGAGCAGGCCCCAGCGCTTCAAGGTGATGGCACCGGTATCGATGGCTCCGATTGTGGCCAGCACCGCCATCGCCACCCATAGCCAGCGGCGGCCAGGATCAAGGCGGCGGCGATGGCTGAGGCGACTGGCGAGTTGGGTGGAGGTCACGGCGGCAGGGGCACTACGGCGATTCTGGCAGCCACGGGGCACTTCGCTCCAGCGCGGCGCTTCCATAGGCTGGACCTAGCCCCAGGCCCAAGTCGAGATCGGAAGCATGTCGCCAGCCGCCAGCCAACCTCCCAGCCGGGCCGGTTCAGCCAAGCCCACCGTGGCCTTCGCCCACCTGGGCTGCGAGAAGAATCGGGTTGATACGGAACACATGCTTGGCCTGCTAGCCCAGGCTGGTTACGGCGTCAGCGCCGATGAGGATGAAGCGGCCGTGGTGGTGGTCAACACCTGCAGCTTCATCCAAGACGCCCGCGAAGAATCGGTGCGCACCCTGGTGGAGCTGGCCGAGCAGGGTAAGGAACTGATCATCGCCGGTTGCCTGGCCCAGCACTTCCAAGCAGAACTGCTCGACTCGCTGCCAGAAGCCAAGGCGATTGTGGGCACCGGCGATTACCAACACATCGTGAGCGTGCTGGAGCGGGTCGAGGCCGGCGAGCGGGTAAACCAAGTTAGCGCCGTGCCCAGCTTCGTGGCCGACGAGCACCTGCCCCGCTACCGCACCACCAGCGAAGCGGTGGCCTACCTCAAGGTGGCCGAGGGCTGCGACTACCGCTGCGCCTTCTGCATCATCCCCAAACTGCGCGGCGACCAGCGCTCCCGACCGATCGAGAGCATCGTGGCCGAGGCCCAGAGCCTGGCGGCCCAGGGGGTGCAGGAGTTGATTCTGATCAGCCAAATCACCACCAATTATGGCCTGGATCTCTATGGCAAGCCCCAGCTAGCCGAGCTGTTGCGGGCCCTGGGCGAGGTGGAGATCCCCTGGATCCGGGTGCACTACGCCTATCCCAGCGGCCTTACCCCCGAACTGCTGGCGGCCTACCGCGAGGTGCCCAATGTGTTGCCCTACCTAGATCTACCCCTGCAACACAGCCATCCCGAGCTACTGCGGGCCATGAACCGTCCCTGGCAGGCGGGTGTCACAGCTGAACTGCTCAAGCGGATCCGCCAGCAGCTGCCCGATGCGGTGCTGCGCACCACCTTCATCGTGGGGTTCCCCGGCGAAACCGAAGCGCACTTCGAACACCTGCTGGATTTCGTGGCCGAGCAGCGCTTCGACCATGTGGGCGTGTTCACCTTCTCTGCGGAGGAGGGAACCGCCGCCGCCACGCTGCCGGATCCGGTGCCCGCCGCCCTGGCCCAGGAGCGCAAGGATCGCCTCATGGCCCTGCAGCAACCGATCGCCGCCGAGCGCAACGCCGCCTGGGTGGGGCGGATCGTGGACGTGTTGATTGAACAAGAAAACCCCAGCAGTGGCGAGATGCTGGGCCGCTGCGCGCGCTTCGCGCCGGAGGTGGATGGCGAGGTGCGGGTGATGCCGGGCGAGGGCGGTCTCTGTGCGGCGCCGGGCACCCTGGTTCCGGTGCGGATCACCGCCGCCGACACCTACGACCTGGTCGGGGAAGTGGTGGGGGCGAAGGCGATGGTGAGCGAAGCGCTCGCCGCTCGCCGGCTCGTCGGTTGAAGCGGGGCAGACGGGATCCAGGGGCGCCGGCAACAGCTGCCGGGCAGCAGCAACCAGCTGGAGGCGCCCCTGGAATGGCCGAGCCGGAGCGGGCGGGGGTGGGGCAGCGGCAGGCCAGGGGCTGGAGACGTTGGCGGGCGAACCTCAATCTCGCCAGCCAGCGGCGGCTCTACCTGCTGGCCTCGGGCCTCAGCACCGCCGGCTCCTTCGCCGGGCTGACCACGAAGAGCTGGATCCTTCTGAACAGCAGCGGCAATGCCCTGCTGCTGGCCCTGCACTTCGCCACCCTGTCGCTGCCGAGCCTGCTGCTGAGCGGTCCAGCGGGGGTGCTCACCGATCGCCTGGGCTGCGAGGCGGTGCTGATCCGGGCCCAGTGGGGCCTGTTTGGCGCCGCCGTGCTGGGGGCGCTGGCGATTCCCTTGCTCCACGGCCAGGCCCAGGTGCTGATGCTGCTGCTCAGCACCCTGCTGGTGGGGGTGGCCAGCAGCTACGAACTCACCGCCCGCAACAAATACACCGCCCTGCTGGTGGAAGATCCGCAGCAACTGGGCAGTTTCATCGCCAGTTTCTCGGTCGTGTTCAACGTTGGCAAGCTGGTGGGTCCGCCCCTGGGGGGCTGGCTGCTGGCCTTGACGGGGCCGACCACGGCCCTGGCGCTCGATGCGGCCAGCTTCTTGCTGCCGATCGCTACGGTGATGGGACTGCTGCAGCCGATTCGCTCGGCCGAACAGCGCAGCGCCCCGGGCCGCGCCGCCTCGTTGGGCACCGCCTGGCGCGACTGCGGTCCGGTGCTGCGGCATGTGCTCAGCTTCACGGCCCTGGCCACCTTGGTGGGCTTCTTCCATCCGGGCCTAGCCCCCTTGATCGCCCGCCAGGTGCTGGGACCCTCACCCCAGGCCCTCGGGATCTTCACCAGCGTGCTGGCGGCCGGCAGCATCTGCGGTGGCATGGTGTTGCAACGCAACAGCAGCCGCCTAATTCAGCGGCCCGCCCTGTTGTTGGGCAGCTGCACGCTGGTCACGGCCTGTGCCCAACTCGGAATGGCCGGCTTCACCGCCAACCTGGCGATCCAGCTGGCCATGACCTTCCTGATCGGAGCGGGCACGGCCTGCCTGCTGGCCAGCACGAACCTGATCGGCCAAATGGGGGCACCCATGGCCCTGAGGGGCCGCATGGCGGGGTTGGGCCAAATCGCCTTCCTGGGGGGAGGGGGGCTGAGCGGGATCAGCGCCGCCCTACTCAGCGGTTGGATCGGTCTGAACGGCACCTTTGGCCTGCTGGGCAGCGCCGGTGTGGCCTTGGCGATCGCTGAGTTGCTCCAGCGCAGGCGGTTAAGGCTGAATCCAGCCCAGTAGGAGGGATCCGCGCTTAGATCAGCCGGATCCCACGCAGCACCACGGTGAGCAGGAAGGCGGCGGTGAGTCCACCACCGACCAGAGCCAGATAGATCGCGGCGCCCATGGCATTCCATTCAGCAACCCGGCCATTACAGCAGAGCGCCGGTACGGCCGAGCCCGGGCTGGCAGCCCAGCCGCGGTGGGGTGCCTGGCAAAGGATCGGCCCATGGGGTCGGCTGCGGCGGCAGCGAAGCGACTAGGATTATAGGAATTCCGGGGCGTCCGCACCCATGCGCACCCTCTTCATCTATCCCGAGTTTCCCAAGACTTTTTGGAGCTACGAGAAGATCCTGGAGCTGGTCAACCGCAAGGTGCTGTTGCCGCCCCTGGGCCTGGTGACCGTGGCGGCCCTGCTGCCCCAGAGTTGGGAGATGAAGCTGGTCGACCGCAACGTGCGGGACGTGACCGAGGCCGAATGGGCCTGGGCCCAGCTGGTGGTGATCTCCGGGATGATCGTGCAGAAGGCCGACATGGCCGCCCAGATCGGCAACGCCAAGCAGCGGGGCTTGCCGGTGGCTGTCGGTGGCCCCTTCGCCAGCTCAACCCCTGACGCCCCGGAGCTATCGCTAGCCGATTTCAAGGTTCTCGATGAGGGGGAGATCACGCTGCCGCTGTTCATCGAAGCGATCGAACGGGGTGAGCGCTCGGGCCGGTTTAGTTCCAATGGCGAGAAGCCCGATGTAACCGGCACCCCGGTACCGCGCTTCGACCTCCTAGAGCTCGATGCCTACGATTCGATGAGTGTGCAGTTCTCGCGGGGCTGCCCATTCCAGTGCGAGTTTTGTGACATCATCGTGCTCTATGGCCGCAAACCTCGCACAAAAACCCCTGAACAACTGGTCGCCGAGCTGCAACGCCTCTACGACCTCGGCTGGCGGCGGGCCATCTTCCTGGTGGATGACAACTTTATCGGCAATAAGCGCAACGCCAAGCTGCTGCTGCCGGCGATCAAGCAATGGCAGATTGAGCGCGGCTACCCGTTTACCTTCACCACCGAGGCCTCGGTGGATCTCGCCTCCGATGACGAGATGATGCGGATGATGGCCGAGGCCCGCTTCGAGGCGGTATTTCTTGGCATCGAAACTCCCGATGAGGCCAGCCTCTCGGTGGCCGGCAAGCACCAGAACACCCGCAGCTCCCTGGAAGAATCCGTGGACCGGATCACCTCCTACGGAATCCGGGTGATGGCGGGCTTCATCATCGGCTTCGATGGTGAGAAGAGCGGAGCTGGCGACCGGATCGTGCGCTTCGTGAGCCGCACGGGCATTCCGGCCGCGATGATGGGCATGCTCCAGGCCTTGCCCAACACAGGCCTCTGGCACCGGCTTGAGAAGGAAGGCCGTCTGATCGAAGAGAAGGCCGACGCCAAGGGCGTCAACCAAACCAACCTGCTCAACTTCGTACCCACCCGGCCAATCCGCGATATCGCCAACGAATACGTGGATGCCTTTTGCCGATTATACGAACCCAACGCCTACATCGACCGCGTGAAACATTATTACCTCAAGATGGGCGAGCCCCGCTGGAAGGCCTTTTACCGCGCCGAAAACTCCGACAAACCGGCCCTGCCGCCGATCAACGACCTCCGGGCCCTCGCGATCGTGATCTGGCGCCAAGGCATCCAGCGCGACACCCGTTGGCGCTTCTGGAATGGCCTGCTGACGGTGGCACGGCGCAACCCCAAAACGCTCGAACAATTCCTGGTGGCGCTGGCCCACAACGAGCACTTCATGGAATACCGCAGCATCGTGACCAATGAGATTCAGCAGCAGCTGGCTGCACTCCCCCCCGATCCACCCTCGGCGTCGCTTGAGCCGAGCCGCGAGCTGCAGCCGGCCTGAGCAGGTACGGGCAGATCGGCCCCTGGGCCGCTGTCAGTCCTGAATGTAGGTAAGTTCCTGGAGCAGGCAGAACTCGGCTTTCTGGAGTTCACGCCCCAGGTAGAGGGCATGGTCGAGGCGGCTGAGCGGCCTGGGGCCCTCACCTTCGCTCAGGGCGATCCCTAGCTCCTTGGCAGTGCGGCCCCGGTAAACCTGCAGGGGCTTGCGGGGTGTCGCATCGCGGCAGCCGATCACCTCGCCGGTGTCTGGATCGGTGGCCAAACCGCGCTGATCGATGCCGTTTCCGTAGTGCTCCGCCACCAATTCACCGGCCTCCCGATCCACAAAGATCAGGAAATAGCCGGCCGGATCAAGGGCGATGAAACGCCCGGAGAGGGCGTCGTCGCAGCTTGAGGCCGCCGTTTGAAGCGAGGGGAAAGCGTTCATGACGGGATGTTATCGGCAGCCCTGCGGATTCCAGGCAACATCCTGACCGCCCCGGGCTGAGTGGGTTCCCCCAGGCGGGATCCTGAATTGGTGATCGCTCTGGGTTCTACTGGGCTTGAGCTTCGTCGCTCCCTTCCCTTTCCCTTTGGGGGCCTTGCCCCGAACGGCCCGCAAAGGGGATTTCGGCGTTGATCGCCGCCACCTCCGCCTCGGACTCCGCATTGGCCTCGGGCAACCAGCGCCGCACAATCTGGTCGAAGCGCCGATTGCTCCAGTGGTGCAGGCTGGTGCGGGGTTCGGCCAAGAAACCACGGCGGCGCTTATGGCTGCCGCCAGCGCCGGGATCGAAGCGGCGCAGCCCCGCCTCGATCGCCCAGGCGATCGGAGCGTAAAAACAGACCTCAAAGTGAAGGTTCTCCAGCTCTACGTCGCTGCCCCAGTAACGGCCCCAGAGCTGGTGGCCATCCTGCACGCAGAGCGCCATCGCCAGCGGATCAAGCGGATCGCCAGCATGGGCGCTGAACAGCACCAGATCGGCCCGCAGTTGCTCGGCAGCTTGGAAAAAGGCCTCGCTGAGGTACTTGCTACCCCAGGGACCCCAGCGGGCGCAGTGCTGGGCATAGAAGTGGTGCATCCGCTCCAGCAGGGCCGGCGGGATCGCCTCCCCCACGACCGGCGTGACGGTAAGGCCAGCAGCCGCCACGGCGGCCCGCTCACGGCGCACATTGCGGCGCTGGTTGGCATTAAAGCCAGCCAGGTAGGCCTCGAAATCCGCATAGCCGGGATTACTCCAGCAGCTCTGTTGATTGATCCAAACCGCCCAGCCCGCCGCCTCCACCAAGGGGCGCCAGCGGGGATCCACATAGAGGAAATTGCAGCTAAGGATGCTGTTTTGCTCGCAGAACGCCTCGATCAACTCCAGCATCAAAGCCGTGAGCTCGGCTTCCTGTTCACCGGCAGCGATCAGGAAGCGGTAGCCCTCCACCGGGCTCAACGGGCTCATGCCCACCAACTTGGGGTAGTAGCGCAGCCCCAACTGACTAGCGAGCTGGGCGAAGGACTGGTCGAAGACGAATTCGCCGTAGCTGTGGCCCTTGAGGTAGAGGGGCGCCGCCGCCACTAGCACCTCGCCCCGCCACAGGGCCAGGTGGCAGGGCTGCCACCCCTGCCGCGGCACGATGCTGCCGCTGGCCTCCAGCCACTGCAACCAACGCCAGCGGAAGAAGGGGGCCGCCGCGTGGCTGGCCAGCAGGCTGTCCCAAGCCGATTCAGGCAGGTCTGACAAGGAGCGGTGCCAGCGGGCTTGCAGCTCGGCCATGGCGGCGCGGGGCGCAGGGCAGGTAAGGCGCAAAACTAACGGCAACGTTCCTGGGCCTGAGCCTGCATGGGCCACTGCTGCCGGCCGCAAGCCCATCCCAACCAACGCCTTCCAAGGCGGGGGCAGCTCAGGGGATGGACCCTGGGGAGCCTGGCTTGGCTGGCGGCCGCCAACATGGTGCCGCTGCCGCCTGCCCAGGCGGGACTCCTGACGCCGCTGCTGCAGCTGATGCGGCCCCAGCTGGAAACAAAGCTGGCCCAGATCTGCGTGGACACGGCCGCCGGCGGCAGCTCCGAACTGCGCCGTAGCCTGCAGGAGCCCTGCCACCAGCTAGCGCTGCCCACCAGCCGCTGCCTGATCGAGGAAACCGATAGCAGCGGCCGCGGACTAGGGGTGCTGACCGAATTGCTGGGCGGACGTTTTGGTGACGACAGTGAGCTGGTGGTCAAACGCTGCCTGGCCCGCATGTTCGGCATCCCCGCCGAGAGCCTCAAGGATGTGCCGCTGCGCGACCTGGGCCGTCGCTTTGGAGCCCGCCAACCAGAATGAGCTGCTCAACGTTGATGAGGAGCATTGGCTGGGGGAGCATTGGAAGGGACCTCAAGGGGCCCTGAATCAGCAACGATCAATCAGGCTTCCCCAAGTCACAGGCTTGCCATCGACAGGGCCCGAACAATCGCGTAAGCTTTGCCAATACCGAATACTGAAAAACATTTACCTACAATGGAACCCGCAGGCGTATCGCTCGATACCAAAGAACTCCCTTTGAGTACTTATAGCAACTCAATGGATGGACCTATCGATACACGCAGCCCCCAGCTGGCCGGCCTTCTGTCCTTTTGCTCCTTAGGATTACTAGGCATTTTCGCCTGTTCCACGATCGCATGCATCCTGCCCGTCCAGGCAAGCGACCCAACCTGGAGACTGCAATTCATCAAAACCCTCATCAGCAATGGCAGCTTAGCCGTTATTGCTATTGTCTTACTTGAGCTGGCTGTTCACCTCAATCCCCGGCTGGAGCCCCGCAGCATCATTTATCGTCGTCTTTCCATCTGCGCAGCGGTAATCTATCTTCTCCTCAGCCCACTTCACTTTGCTGACCTGATCCGAGCCAATCTTGATCCCAACATCGAAGATGCCATCGAAAAGAGCAACCTGCACTACAGCATCGGAGATCAAAAGCTACCGAGCTCCCTGATCGCTCCCCGCCAGCTCACCCGCGACCGATCCGCAAACCTAGCCAACAAAACTCCAATCGAAGAATCTCAAAACACCCCAACTAAAGACTACCAAACCCAAGAAAATTCACTGCAAGCATCTGGCACGAAACCTGTTCACACCCTGCTGCAAAGTTCGGAAATCCTGATTAACTCAAGCATCTACACAGCAATCTTTGGCCTCTATTCAGGAGCATTTGCTCGAATCTTTGAACTGTTTTCCGGAGTCAGCAAAGGCTGGCAAGCCCTACAAGCAAATTTAACACAGCAACGCATCGATATTCGCAAGTTCAAGGACAATCAGCGCCGCATTACCGAGCTCAAGCGCTACCGAAAACTCAGCGAGAAACAAACTCGTAAATCGATGAATCCCTATCATTCCCTCTACGACGACTCCCACAAAGTCTGATCCAAGACCAACAACAATCCCAGCCCAAGCGTCAGACGTTCAGGGCGGTCGTTGGGGTTGGGCCTTGGACTAGCCCGATTGCGGATCGCCCACCTTGCGGTATCGCAGCAGCAGCTCCCCCCCCTCCAGCAGCCGCTGCTCCCCTAACCTCCATGCCGCCGCAGCCGGCAGCGGGCCGTCTGCTCCGATCCAGCTGTGGTTGCCGCCCAGCAGCAGCGGGCACAACGTCAGCTGTAGTTCATCGATCAGCCCCGCCTGCAGCAGCGAAGCGGCCAGGGCCGCGCCCCCCAGCACCACCACACGCCTCAACCCAGCACCACCAAGCTTCTCTAGGGCGGGCAGCCAGGCCCCCAGCCTTTCGATACGGGTAAAACCGTCAGCAGCCTGCCCCGAAGGTTCACCAGCCAGCAAAAGCCAGCGCTCGAGCGGCTGGGAAAAAAACGGTAGATCGGGCCGCCAGATGCCGCTACGGCTGACCACGATCGCAATCGGCTGAGCGCTACGGGCCCGCTGGCGGCGGCGGGCCAACAGTTGCGGACTGTGGATCAGACAAGTACTGCCATGGCGGCGGAGGGTTTCAGCACCGATCAGACAGCCATCCGCCCAAGCCAGGGCTTGCTCCAGCAGCTGCCGATCCGCCGCTCCACCGAGCTGGGCAGCGCCCCCCTGGGGCGGAGCCAGCCGGCCATCCAGGCTCACCGCCAGCACCAAGCGCAGTTCGGGCCGCGTCACCGCCCCGGCCTCAGCCGGCCGCCAGGGCCTCCAAAGCCGCCGGCCGCATGTCCAGTTGGGGTGTTTCGGCAAACACCTCGGCGGCATTGTTGGGGCTCTCCTGCAGCCGCACCTTGTGGAGGCGAGCGCCGGTGGCGGCGATCGGGGCACTGAGCAGATCGACGATATGGAGGGCGATGTTCTCGGCGGTGGGCACGCAGCTGGCGAAGTGGGCCACGTCCTTGTTCAAGAAGGTGTGGTCAAAGGGTTCGACCACCAGATCGCTCACCAGTTGCTGGAGCTCGGCCAGATCGCACACCATGCCGGTGCGCGCATCGATCGCCCCCCGCACCGTTACATCGAGGAGGTAGTTGTGGCCGTGGCCGTGGGGGCGGGCGCACTTGCCGTAGATGGCCTCATTCTCGGCCTGGCTGAGCTCCTCGCGGGCCAGGCGGTGGGCGGCGGCGAAATGGGTGCGGATCGAGAGGAAGGCTTCCATGGGATCAATGCTGGGTCCGGCGAGCACATCGGCCCACAGGTCGGGTTGTTCATAGAGGCGCAGGCCCACCAGCGGCAGGTGGGGCGCCAGGCGAGCGCGGATGGCCAGGGCCAGGGCCTCGGTGGTGGGCAGCCGCCCCTCGGGTCGGGCCAGGTCGAACTCTGGCCACACCTGATTGAGGAACCGAAAGCCAAGCGGCTCGCTGACCTCGCGGCGGATGGCGTGCTTCACATCAGAAAGATTGAGCACCATGCCATCAGCATCCAACGGGCCAGCCATCGCCACGATCAATTCGTAGTTGTGGCCGTGGCCCGGGGCCAGGCTGCAGGGGCCGAAGCGCTCGTGGTTGGTGGCGTCGTCGAGCTCCGGCAGGCGATAGAGGTGGCTCGCACAGAAGCAGGCCCGGCGGGTGATCAGGCAGGGGCGGCCGCGGCCGTGGGCCGGCGGCGGCGCTTGGCAAGCAACGGGACCAGAAGCTGGCGGGGCCGTCACCGGCCCTGGAGCTGGTGGAGCCCCGCGGGCTGGGCTGGGCGCCATGGGCCCTGGGGCAAGCATCGCAGTGGGCTGGGGTGCTCCATCCTAGAAACGAAGCCGAACGGCTGGATGCTCGGCTCAAAGCAGCGCAAGCCCCCGTCCCGCGACTCCATTGCCCCGATGCCCTTCTCCCAAGCCAATCCCCCCAGCCACGCCGAGCTGGCGAAGCGGCTCGCCGGAATCAATCTCTATCTGGTGGGGATGATGGGCGCCGGCAAGAGCGCCGTGGGCCGGCCACTGGCGGCGGCGCTCGGCTACCGCTTCCTCGATGCCGACACCGCCCTTGAGCAGGTGGCCGGCCGCTCCATCCCGACGCTGTTCCGCGAAGACGGTGAACAGGGCTTTCGCAACCTCGAAACCGCCGTGCTCGATCGCATCGCCGGCTTCCATTCCCTTGTGGTCGCAACCGGCGGCGGCGTCGTGACCCGGCCGGTGAACTGGGGCCACATGCAACAGGGGGTGGTGGTTTGGCTCGATGCCCCAGAAGCCCTGCTGCTGGCGCGGCTGCAGGCCGATCCCAGCCCCCGCCCCCTGCTCGCTGACCCCGACCCGGCCAGCCGGCTAACCGCCCTGCTGGAGGCCCGGCGGCCGCTCTATGCCCAGGCCGACCTGCGACTGTTGCAGGGGGATGGGCCGCCGCAGACGGTGGCCCAGCAACTGCTGGAGGCCCTGCCCGCCATCCTGCGGGAGCGCAAGCCTGCGCCACGGGCAGCGGTGTCGCTAGTGGACGAGGATGGCCATCGCCGCCAATCCCTGAATTGAACCAGGCTCCTGGTTCGCACCATCCCCTGAACCGACCAGCCCCGCCCCCACCGCAAAGCAGGCGCCCCAAGGCCCCAGAAGCGCTGGCTTAGGGCGAAGCCGCCGGCGGCTCCAGGCGCACCGCGAACCAACCGATCACCAAGCCCGGTTCCAATTCGAGTTCACAGGCCGTATCCAGCAGCCGTGCGGCCCGCTCGCCGCCATTGGCCAAGGGAGCCAGATCGGCCGGAGGGCTGGCCAGCCCGGCCAAGTGGGCCTCCAGCCAAGCAAGGGTTTCGGCGGCCGTGAGGATCTGCTCGCCCTGCCCGGGCTCCAGCACCACGTAATGATCAAGCTCCCGCAACAGGGGATCGGACATGGCCTAGCGCCGGATCCATCCATCCTGCCCCTCGGCTGGCCGCCTGACACGCTTGCGGCAAGCCCGGCCGCCGGCAGCGCCTTGAGTTCAGGCGCGCCCCGCTGCGCTGAGGATCCGATCGCGCCAGCTGAACAGCGGCTCCAGCAGCGGATGGTCGGCGAAACCCTCCACCCCCCTCCCCGCGAGGGGAACACCGGCGGAGACCGGGAACCGCAGCAGGCCAAGTTGGGCCACCACCGCCAGGTCGGCCAGGGAGAGCTGATCCCCCTCCAGATAGGCGCGATCCGCCACCAGCAGGGATAACTGCTCCAGATTGCGGCGCAGCTGGGCAAGCTCGCAGGGCGCCAGCACCTGCCCCACCGCCTCGCTTACCGGGGCGATCACGCCAGCGGGCAGGGCCCCCACCAGGCGCCGCAGCGACGGCGGCGTGGCCTGGGGTAGCAGGGCGGTGCGGAGCACCGGATCGGAGGCCGCCGCCTGCAGCAGCGCCTGGCGAACCCCCGCGGCCAAGGAGGTGTCGGCCCAATCTTCGAGCAGCAGCACCCGGGCGCGACTGCGGCGATCGGCTGGCAGCAGGGGCGGCAGCGGATGGCGCTCCTCCAGGTGCAGGGCGATGGCGCTGGAATCGGCGATCACCTCAGCCCCATCGACCAGCACCGGCACCTGGCGCTGGCCCGAGAGGCGGAACAACTCCACCTGGCCGAGGCCGGGCGTGACCTCCACCAGGTTGGCCTCCAGGCCTTTCAGCGCCAAAATCAGGCGCACCTTCTCGCAGAAGGCGGAATGGCGAAACTGGTAAAGGTCCATGGGGAGGAGGGGGTCGGCAGCGGGGGGCCCCAGGCGGCAGAGTAACCATCACTTCTCGATGGCGGCCAAAGCCGCAAGGGGAAACGCCCGATGCGGGACTTTCTGATCAATGTGACGCGCTACCCGCGCTACTTGGTGGCCTTCAGCCTCGGCGTGCTCAACTCCGTGGTCGAACCCCTGGCCCGGCTGCGCAGCAACCCCGTCACCGCCGTAGCCCTGGTGGGGGCCCTGCTCAGCGGCCTGCTCAGCCTGGCCCTAGTGCTGCGTGCCATGGTGAGTGGGGCAGTAGTGGCTCCATAGCGATGGCGCAAGGACGACGGGTGGAGCGGGTGGCGGCGCTAATCCGCCGCGAGATGAGCGAGCTGCTGCGCAGCGGCCTCCGCGATGAACGGGTGCACCAGGGCATGGTGAGCGTGACCGAGGTGGAAGTAGCGGGAGATCTGCAGCACTGCCGCATTTACGTCAGCGTGTACGGCAGCGAGGACGACCGCGACCTCACCATGGCGGGGCTGAAGGCAGCCGCCCCCTACGTCAAGGGGGAGCTGGCCCGTCGGCTGCAGCTGCGCCGCACCCCAGACGTGGTGTTCGAGCTCGACCGGGCCCTGGAGCGGGGCACCACGGTGCTGGGCCTGCTCAACCGGCTCGACCAACACCGCCAGCAACGGGGTGAGATTCCCGCCGGCAGCGACACCAGCGCCGAAACCAGCCCCAACGCCGCTGACGCCGCCGAGCTCCAGGCCCCGGACGCCAGCGCCGCCCCCTGAATCCCAGCCTGCGCTTGCATGGATTGCTTCAAATGAGCGTTGCGATGGTGAGCGTTGCGATGGCCAACCTCCAGCAGCTGCCGCTGCCGCGCCTCGTAGCCAGCCTGCTGGTGGTGCGCTGCAGCGGCCACCTGGCCGACAGCCAACGGCGCTATCCCCGCTGGGAACTCGACAACGCCAGCTTGCAGCGCCTGCTGGAGGCCGGCGTGGGAGGCGTGATTCTGCTGGGCGGCAGTGCGATTGAACTGCGGTTGCGCAGCCGCCAGCTGCAGGCCTGGGCCAGTGCCGACCTGCTGCTCTGCGCCGATGTGGAGGAGGGGGTGGGGCAGCGGTTTGAAGGCACCAGCTGGCTGGTGCCACCGCTGGCCCTCGGACGCCTGCACGCCAACGACCAGGCGGCCGCGCTGGCCCTGGCGGAGCGCTACGGCCGCTGCTGCGGCCGCGAAGCCCTCGCCCTGGGCCTCAACTGGGTGTTGGCACCGGTGTGCGATGTGAACAACAACCCCGCCAACCCGGTGATCAATCTGCGGGCCTGGGGGGAAGACCCCGCCACGGCCGGCAGCCTGGCGGCCGCCTTCCTGCGCGGGGCCCAGGCCGAAGGGGTGCTCTGCTGCGCCAAGCACTTCCCGGGCCACGGTGACACCGACTGCGACTCCCACCTCGAACTGCCCTTGCTGCCCCACAGCCGCGAACGGCTTGAGGCGGTGGAGCTGCCCCCTTTTCGCGCAGCGATCGCCGCCGGCGTGGCGTCCGTGATGACGGCCCACCTGCTGCTCCCCGCCCTCGACGCCGAACGGCCCGCCACCCTCTCGGCGGCGGTGCTGACCGGCCTGCTACGCCAAGACCTGGGCTTCGATGGGCTGGTGGTGACCGATGCCCTGGTGATGGAAGCGATCGCCGCCCACCACGGAGCCGGAGAAGCGGCCGTGCTGGCCCTGGAGGCTGGCGCCGATCTGGTGCTGATGCCCGCCGATGCCGATGCGGCCCTGGCGGCGATCCTGGCGGCGGTGGCTGGGGGCCGCTTGAGCCGCAGCCAGCTGGAGGCCAGCGCCGCCCGCCGCCAAAGGGCCCTGGCCCGCCGCCAGGGGCTAGCAGGGGAGTCCAGCGAAACAGCTAGCGAAACAGCTGCGGCGCCGCTCGGTGGGCTCAGCAACGGTCCGATCGCCGCCGACCGGGCGCTGGCCCTGGAGCTGGTGCAGCGCAGCCTCCGCCACCAGGGCGGCAAGCTGGTTCCCCTGGTCGGCGGCGAGGCCGGGTCGGGGGCCGGGACCGGGGCTGGGGCTGGGGCTGGGGCGGGCGGTATCAGCCTGATCCGGGTCGATTCCGCCCTGGGCTGCCCCTTCCTGCCCCCCACCGCACCGGCCCTGATCCGCTCGGCGGCCGCCGGGTTCCGGCCCCAACTGCTCGAGGGCAGCCGCCTCAGCGCAGCCAGCGATGCCGCCGCAACGGCTGGCCCCATCGACCTGGCCTGGCTGGGGGAGGGTCCGGTGCTGCTGCAGCTGTTCGTGCGGGGCAATCCCTTCCGGGGCAGCGCCGCGGGCCGGGAACCCTGGGCCGCCCTGATCAGCCAGCTCCAGGCTGCCGGACGGCTGGCGGGGCTGGCGGTGTATGGAAGCCCGTACCTTTGGGACAGCCTGCAGCCGCTGCTGGCGGCATCGACTCCGGCGGCCTGGAGCCCTGGCCAGATGCCGCTGGCCCAGGCGGAGGTGCTGGCGGCCCTTGGGCTGGGTAACCAGGCCGCAGGCCAGCAGGGATTCACCGATTAAGGCTCAGCCGCCCATGCCAGATCCAGCACCGCCCCTGTTGAGCCTCTCGATGATCGTGCGCAACGAAGCCGAGCAAATTGGGGCGGCCCTCGCCTCGGTGGCCGGCTTTGTGGACGAGATGGTGGTTCTCGACACCGGCTCCAGCGATGCCACCGTGGCGATCGCCGAGCGCTGCGGGGCCAAGGTGGCCGCGATGGCCTGGCCAGGCGACTTCGCCCCGGCCCGCAACCGGGCCCTGGAGCTGGTGCAGGGCGACTGGGTGCTGGTACTCGATGCCGACGAACGGCTCCGCCCTCAAGCCTGGGCGCCACTGCGGGAGCTGATCGCCCGGCCCGAGCAACTGGTGATTACCTTGCTGCGCCAGGAAGAGGGAGCCCTGCAATCGCCCTACTCCTGCGTCAGCCGCCTGTTCCGCCGCCATCCAGCCCTGCACTGGAGCCGCCCGTACCACGCCATGATCGACGACAGCGTCACCGCCCTGCTGGAGCAGGAGCCCCACTGGCGGATCAGCCAGTGCCCCGAGCCGGCCCTGCTGCACTCCGGCTACCGGCCCGAACGACTCGCCGATGGCGCCAAGGCCCGGCGGCTGCGCCAGGCCATGGAGGCCGACCTGCGCCAGCGGCCCGGCGATCCCTACGCCTGCGGCAAGCTCGGAGCGCTGCTGGTACAGGAGGGCGACCGAGGCGGCGGTATCGCCCTGCTGGAGCAAGGATTGGCCCACTGTCCGGCGGCAGCCGCGCCGGAGAGGTTCGAGCTGCTGCTGCACCTGGCGATCGCCCACTCACCAGGGCAACCCGCCACCGCCGCCGACCTCTACCGCCAAGCCCTCGCCCTGCCGCTCGATCCCCGGCTCACCCTGGCCGCCCGGCTCAACCTGGCCAGCCTGCTGCTGGAGGCTGGCGAGCTGGAGGAAGCGGCCGAGCTCTGCACGGGAGCCACCCGAGCTGCCCCAGCGATCGCCCAAGCCTGGAGCCAGCTGGGCCTGGTCCAACGGCGCCGCGGCGCGATCGCCGCCGCCATCGAGGCCTACCGGCACTCCCTGGCCATCGAACCCAACCAGAGCGGCACCCAGCAAAACCTGGCGGTGGCCCTGCTACTCGGCGGCGACATCCCGGCTTGCCGAGCTGCCTTCCGCCAGGCCATCGCCCTGCTGGAGCGGCAGGGGCGCCAAGCCGAAGCCCTGGCCCTGGCCCGCCAAGCGGCCACCATGGTGCGGCTTAACGACTGAATCAAGGCAACCATGGCGGAAGCGCAAGCCCTGGCGGGACGCTGGATCGGGGTGACCCGGGCGGAGCAGCAGCTGGGCGAGGCCCGACGCCTGTTCGAGGCTGCCGGGGCCGGTGTTGTCGACCTGCCGGCCCTGGTGGTGACGCCACCCGATGACTGGGGCCCCCTCGACGATGCCCTGGCCGACCTGGAGGAGTTTCACTGGTTGGTGTGCTCCAGTGCCCATGGGGTGGAGGCGGTGGAGGCACGGCTACGCCGCCGGGGCGGCAGCCTGGCCCATCGCCCGGCGGGTCTGCGCATCGCGGCGGTGGGCCGCAAGACGGCGGCGGTGCTTGAGGCCCTCGGAGCCCCGGCTGATTTTGTGCCGCCTGCCTTTGTGGCCGACAGCCTGATCGAGCACTTCCCGGTTTCGGGCTGGGGGCTCAAGCTGCTGCTGCCGCGGGTGCAAAGCGGCGGTCGAACCTTGCTGGCGGAAGCCTTTGGAGCCGCTGGCAGCCGGGTGGTGGAGGTGCCCGCCTACGAAACCCGCTGCCCGCAGCAATGGCCCACGGCGGCGCTGCAGGCGTTCGAGCAGGGTCAACTCGATGCGATCACCTTCAGCAGTGGCAAAACCGTGAACCACACCTGCCTGCTCTTGCAGCGCAGCTTCGGTGACGACTGGCTGCAGCGGCTGGCTGGGGTGCGGCTGGTCTCGATCGGCCCCCAGACCAGCGAACGTTGCCGCAGCCTGCTGCAGCGCCTGGATGCGGAGGCCGATCCCCACGACCTGGAGGGGCTGGTGGCGGCCTGTGGCCGAGCGCTGAACGGCTGAAGCTTCGCATCTTTTTTCATTCGAAGCTCCATGCCAAATGAACAGGGCTTGAACGATCCGGGCCGAATGCCCAACCAACATTTAGCCCCAATTCTCAACAAACATCTAAGCCCAATTCCCAATAAACATCTAAGCCCAATTCCCAATAAACATCTAAGCCCAATTCCCAATAAACATCCAAGCCCAATGCTCACTAAACACTTAAGGAACCTCTGAAAAACCCGCTAAAATCAATCCAGATCCAAGACTGAGACTGGAACGGATGGCTGACCCCCTCCAGCTGGGCTTTTCGGACTACGAGCAGATCTTCGCCAAAAAGCGGACGCGTCGTCAGCGCTTCT
>CAIOGZ010000066.1 GCA_903858015.1 uncultured cyanobacterium | reverse complement strand
CAGCAGCATCCGGCCGGTGGCCCGCCCTGCAGCCCTCTGCCGTTGATCCGGGATGCCCGAGCCAGCGGCCCAGGCCAGCACCGGCTCGATCACCAGCTCGCTCGTGCTGGCTGCCGACGATCCCGCCGCCCTGGCTCGGTTCTATGGCGCTGTGCTGAACGCGGAGCCGCATCCCGGCCTCAGCGACACCCACTGGCGGGTTCCGTGGCCCGCCGGTGGCTGGCTGGAGCTGTATGCCCCATCCAGGAGCCGGCCCCAGCCGCGGCAGCCGGGGCGATTGGCGTTGTGCCTGCAACGAATGGCGGATGCAACAGGCGCCCTTGCCGTGCTCCACGCCTGGATCGCCACGGCCCTGGAGCTGGGCGCCAGCGTGGACGATTCGCCGCGGCAGGAACCGTTCGGCGCCGAGGCCTGGCTGCTCGACCCGGAGGGCAACCGCCTGCTGCTGCTCGTGTTGGCTACCCCGTGAGGCCGTCTTCGCGCCAACCTTGGCTGCTCAGCCCAGGCCCCCCAGCCGGATCAGACCACCCACCAGCACGAAGGCGATCGCCAGGGCGGTGATGCTGCGGATATGCCAGGCCAGACCGCTCAGGTTGTCGTCTGTGAGGTTGGGAATGAGCCGCAGCCTGGCGTGCACAGCCAGGGTGGCGGTGCACCGCCTACATCGCCCGCCGGCACGGGATGTGATCGCTCGCTTTGGCCGCTTCCTCTACCGCAACACGCTCCTGGGTCGGCTGTCGAGTGCGGAGGAGCTGGCCTTCCTGCAGACGCCGGGCTCACGCTTCTGAGCCGTTGGGTCCTTGGATGGCGGGCAGATGGCCAGTCTTCACCCAGATGGTGCAGCCCGCCTCACTCCAGGGCCGGTGCACACTGCCGGGCGGATTGCGCAGCCAGCTGCCAGCCGGATAGCTGCCGTGCTCGTCCTGGAAGACGCCCTCCAGCACCAGGATCTCCTCGCCGCCCGGATGGCCGTGGGGCTGAAACACCGTTCCCGGCGTCCAGCGCACCAGGGCCACGTGCTCCGAGCCAAAGGCATGCAGGGGCAGCACCTCCAGCCCGCTCACCAGCCCCGGCACCCAGGTGCTGTTGGTTGTGTCAATCACCAGGCGCTGTTGATCAGCCGGGTGCATCTGCTGCAGCTTCACCAGGATCGTGCAGCCCTGCTCGCTTGATGGTGCGTGGTTGGAGCCAACCGGATTGCGCAGATAGGTGCCGGCTGGGTAGTCGCCCTGCTCATCGGAGAAGGTGCCCTCCAGCACCAGGATCTCTTCGCCACCGCCATGGCTGTGGCGCTCAAAACGGCTTCCCCGGGCGTAGCGCACGAGTGAGGTGGCCCGGGCGACTTCCTCACCGTGGCGATCCAGCATCCGCCGCTCCACCCCTGCCATTGGCGATGGGGTCCAGTCCAGGGCGTTGGTGTCGAGCAGGGCGCGCTGGCTGAGGTCGGCATGGAGCTCCATGGGCTCGATTCTGCTCAGCCCGGCGACAAGCGGCGCTGGCGGCAGCCAACTGGGGCGCGCAAGGCTGCCAGCCCTGCTCGCGCTTCTGCGCCCAGAGCTTGATCGCCTGCTCGCCGGTGAGCTCCCTGCGCTTCTACCGCTGCGCGGAAGGCTGCGCCTAGAGCAGCGGCGGCTCACCGCCGGTCATCACCTCCCCGATGGTCACCTCCAGGCTCTGGTTCCAGCGGTCGTAGCGCCTTGGCCGCTCAGGACACCTCCAGCGCCCAGCCTTTCAGGCCCACCTGGTCGTCGGTTAGGGCCCCTGGTGGATGGGTCAAACCGAGCGGACAACTTGGCTGACGCAGGGGGCTCCGGGCTTCGTTGTGGCGATGTCGCTTCACCGTCCGGCAAAGCCCCTGGCCGCCGCAGATTCCAGTGAAGCTTTCTCAGCGGCCGACCTTGAGAGACCTGCGGATCTGATCGAACCAGTTGCCAGGAAGATCTCCCGAGCGCAGTTGAAGACTGGCCATCGAACCGGCCAACGGCAGGCCACCGCGCCGCAGCACCGAACTGACATGCATGGCGATGGCCAGGGCGATCAGCAGCCAGGCCAACAGATGCACGCCATAGACGAGATGATCGAACTGGCCATCGCGCAGCCAGTCCTCGTCCATCAGCTTGCCGCTGCCTATCGCCAGGCCCAGGGCCAGCAGGGCGATGACATTGCCAGGCTGGCGCAAGCGGGCCCGGCCTGCCGTGAGGGCATAGAGGCCGAACAGCAGGGCGACCGGCCAGAGCAGCACCCCCACCGTGCCGTGGATATCGATCCACTCCCCGCCAAGCGTGAACGGCAGCCGCCCGGAGCGCCCGTCATGGGCGGAATAGACGAACAGGCCCGTGATCCAGGCCAGCGGCACCAGCAGGGCAGTGGCGCCGTGCAGCAGCCGCAGCAGCGAGGGTTGGTAGGGACGGGGCATGGAAGGTGAGGGAGGGAATCAGGCCAGGGCCGGAACTGTCCAGTAAAAGGCACCCGCCTCCCATCTCATTTCGATTGCATGCTTCTGCGATTTTGTCTCATTTGATTTGGCCTCTGTGCGAGCGCAATTGTATTGATTCGTGGACTACAGCCCAACCCCATGACAAGGCAGTTCCGGCTCTCCTGCCCAGCCGGGCTGGTTTAGATTGAGAATGATTCTTGCCACTGCTTGATGAGCGCCTTGCGGCCCTTCGCCCAACGCTTTGCCCTGCATGGCCTTCCCCGTCGCCTGGGGCCATGGCTTGGCTTGGCTCTGGTTGGTGCTTTGGTGGCCTGTCGTTCAGTTGAGCAGCAACCCCAGCGCAGTGCCCGTTCGGCCCGTCTCAAGGTGGTCAGCACCGTGTTGCCGATCACGTTGTTCACGCGCGCCGTTGCGGGCGATTGCGCCGAAGTGACACCGCTGCTGCCGCCGGGTACCGGTCCCCACCATTTCCAGGCCAAGCCTGCGGATCTTGCCGCCTTGCGTGCTGCCGCCGTGCTCGTCAAGAACGGGCTGGAGCTGGAAGATTTTCTGGCCAAGCTGGTGGAATCGGCCCAGAACCCGCGCTTGGTGGTGATTGATTCGAGTCGCGATGTCGCCACGCTCAACTTGCCGCTGCCGGGGAACCATTCCGGCAAGCAGATGCCAGATGGCCATCAGGCTGAAGACCACACCAGAGCGAATCCCCACATCTGGCTGGATCCACTGCGAGCCGTGCAGCAGGTGGAAGCCATCCGCGATGGGCTAGTGCAGGCCGACCCTGATTGCGCCAAAACCTACGGCCGCAATGCTCAAGCCTTCATCGCCCAATTACGGGAACTCAATCGGGAGATTGCTAGTGAGCTTAAGCCTTATCAGGGCAAGAGTTTCGTGGCATTCCATGACTTTGCCCCCTACTTCGCCCAGCGCTATGGCCTCAAACCTACCTTCCTGGTGGATCTGCCGGAACTTAACCCAACCCCCGTGGATCTGATTCGGGTGGCGTCTGAGGTCAAACGATCGGGACTGAAGGCTGTGTTGAGCGAACCCCAAGAGGGTGATCGCTCCTTTAACGCCCTGGCCAGGGATCTGGGGGTTCAGATCAGCTTGTTTGACCCGCTCGAAACCGGCACTGAGCAACAGGCCCTTTCTCCTGCTACCTACTTCAAGGTGATGCGAAGCAACGTTGCTCAGCTTCGCCAGGCTTTTGGTGGCTAAGCAGAAATCAGCTGCCGGTTAAATCGATGCTGGCTCTTCGCTTGTTGGCAAGGGCGATTAGCCGTTGGCAGGGCGCAGCTGATCTCCCTCTAAGCGCTCAACAGTCACCACTTCCTTGCGCAAGGTGATGCTTTGGGGATCATGGTACTCCGTCTGTTCGCGGTGGATGTGGACCTCCTCGACCAGGACAAGTTCGGTGCGGGTCACCAAGCGTTCCTCAAGAATAGGAATCACGGTCACATCGCCCTGCTCACGCACCTGGGGTACAGCGCCTGTGATCACTTGGTTGATCGGTACATGCTCCACCCGCACCCTTTCGCGCTTGAGGGCATCATCAACAACGACATCGCGGGACTCGACCGCTTTGTTGACCCGCACGCGGCCGGTTTCAACCCTCCCGCGGCTAACTTTGAGCCGCTCTTCCACCACGGGGATCACCAGACCACGGGCATCGCGAACGGCATCGCTCAATAACCACGTGCCGGCGCCCTGCCAGGTGAGTTCGCTCAGCGGGACGGTGATCTCGCAGCCATCTTCCCGTGCGAGCACAAGGGTATCGATGCCGTTCCCATGGCTGCGTCGCACCAGGCGATAGCGCTCGCCATGGTCACCAACAACCACAAGGTTGTCTGAAGTCACAGGCTTGTCAACAGTGGTCAAGGTTTGACTCCGGGGGCTGATTGGATCGGTGGGAGCCGAGACGCTGACGGCGCCGGAACCGGAAGATGCTGGAGCAGGGTCAGTTGGGGGGGTTGGCTGGTGATCGGGAGGTGAGGTATCGATACCCAGCAGGGCGAGCAGCGCGCGACGGATCATTCCAGTAGGAAAAGAGGAGGGAGCCCCTCGGCCCCCTAAGGATGGCTGATTTGACTCGCGCTAGAAGGTGCTGCGAGCGCTAGCTCGCAGCACGTGGTGGATCAGGCGCGCTCGGTGCTGTGCACGGTTTCGATCACGCGGCCGTCGGCATCGACCCGCTCGGCGCGAACGTCGGCGCGGCGAACGGTTTCGGTGACGGTTTTGTCACGGGTCTCGGCCTGCTTGGCGAGGTTCACCTCTTCAACAACCTGGGCGCGCTTGCTGACGATGGCCCGCTCGTCGAACTCGGAGAGTTCGAACACGCGCTCCTTGAAGGCATCGGCAAGGGCATCGCGGCTCACGGTGCGGCGCTGGACGGTGACGGTTTCATCCACCAAGGGGATGCTTTTCGAGACCTTGGACTCGGACACCACGTTGTAGATGCGCAGGCGGCCAGTTTCCACCTTTTCTTTACCAAGCTCGACCACCTCTTCCACAACTTCGAGCACGTTGGGGTCGCGAGCAGCGTCGATCAGCTCGGCCTTGAGCTCGGGATTCTGCTTCTTGAGGGTGACGGCGTGCTCGCGGATGTTCACAGGGGTGTTGGCACCGATGATTTCAGCGGCACGGGCTTCGGTTTCCGCAGGCACCTGGGCGGTCAGCAGGGTGCCGCCTTGACGGACACCTTCGAGATAGATGCTCAGATCAGGCTCGGGAACGAGATCGGAAAGGGCGCGCAGCTTGGGGGCGTCCGATGCATCATCGGCGCTCAGCAGATCAAGAGCATCGCGGTGCAGACCGGCAGCAACCAGATCCTCAAGGGCCTTGGCGGCGTGGGCGTTCTCGGCAAATAAACCGATAACGGTGCCAATAGCCATTGTGTTGGTGTTTGGAGGGAGAAGGACGCTTTTACACCTGGTCGGACCTGCATGAAAGCCCATCGCCTGGCGCAGAATGGCCAGCCAAGCTAATACTCAGAAAGGGGTAAAATCTGGCGTTTGGGTTTCGTGTGCATCAGCCAGGTGCGAGCTTGGCGCCCTCTTCGAGCTTATGCATTCCGCGGGCCGCTGACAAGTACCCCAGGCAACTCTTGGAGGTATCCTTGTCACACTCTGACCATAATGACGGCTTGATCAAATTATTCTTACTTGGATTTTTGCTGTAAGTTTTTGCTCATGGGTCTGCCAGCCTCCGCAAGTGCCAATCACGAGGGCCATGGACTTGGGTCAACGCCGGAACCTGCTCGTGGGGGGGGGCTAGGGCCGTCAGGCTCCAGCGCCGGCCGCAGGCTCCAGGGCGTCGTCAAGCTTCGGTTGGCGCAGGGCTTCGGGTGATTCGTCCGAGGCCAGCCAAAGATCCTGCTCAGCTACCCCATAGCCGGCCGCTTGGGCAATCTTGGCGACTGCTGCGGCATCCTCCGCCTGGGCCAGGGCCTGTTGCAGGTCGGGATCCACCTGCGCCTGAACCAGGAACGACTCCAGCGCGGCAATCCCGGCCTCTTTGGCAGCGGCGTGATCAGGCTCGCCCTCTGCATTGATCAGGCCGTAGGCGACCACATCCAAAACCAAGGGGGATTCGTCGGAGGCCTGCCAGAGGTCCTCGGCTGTAATCCCATAGCCGGCGATCCGGGCGATGGCCGCAACAGCCTCCGCATCCGCTGCCGTGGCCAAAACCTTCTGCAGGTCGGGGTCCACCTCCACCCGCTGCAGAAAAGCATCAAGGTGGGCCTGGGGGGTGTCCAGGGGGGTAGTCACCAGGTCTAGCTCGAACACTTCAAGGGGTTCGCCCGCCGCCATGAGCAGATCCTCCGCCGAGATGTCGAAGCCGGCGGCGGTGGCGATTGCTGCCACGGCTGCCGCGTCGGCAGCGTTGGCAAGGGGTTCCTGCAGACGCGGATCCCTCTGGGCTTGATCCAGAAAGGCCTCAAGTTGGGTCAGGGACATCGCAACAGTTTGTTCTGTCAGTAGAGCTAGCAGGGGAAATCAGCTTTGCCCATCTGCTGCCCCTCAGTCGCCGCATCGTCGAGGCGAAGCCTTACGGCCCGCAGATCGGCTCGGGTATGCCAGCGGGGGGCATGCGGTTGCTCCGATGGATTGCGTAGTAGGTAGGCGGGGTGAAAGATCGGCATCAGCAACCGGTTTTGCAGTAAGGGGCCTTCGCCGGGCAGCCACTGGCCCCGCAAGCGGCTCAAAGCACCCTTCCGACCCAGCAGGGCCTGGACTGCTGTAGCCCCTACCAGCAGCAGCAGGGCCGGATCGACCCACTGGATCTGCTGCTCCAGCCATGGCCAGCAGGCGGCTAGCTCCTGGGCGCTGGGCCGGCGGTTCTGGGGCGGGCGGCATTTCACCCCGTTCACGAAGTAAGCCTCCCGCTGGCCATCGATGCCCGCATCGGCCAGGAGGCGATCGAGCAGCTGCCCCGAGCGGCCCACGAAGGGTTCCCCGATCCGGTCCTCTTCGGCGCCGGGGGCCTCCCCGATCAGCATCAACCTGGCGGCCGGATTGCCCCGAGCCATCACCACCTGGGTTCGCCCGCCGCCAAGGGGACAGCCTTGGCACTGCCCGCAGGCCTGCTTCAGGGCGGCCAGCTCCCGATCGCATCCTGCAACACCACTGTCCATTCTTCCCCGCAAGCCCCTGGCATGGTGCAGGATGGCTCGATTGCCAGAAATGCGCCCGCTCCGATGCCGGCCCCGATCACGCTTTCAGCCCGGGCCGTGGCGCTCCAGCCTTCGCTCACCCTCGCGATCACAGCTAAAACGCGGCAACTTCGCGCGGAGGGGCGTGATGTCTGCAGCCTGTCGACGGGCGAACCGGATTTCGACACCCCCGCCTTCATCCGCCAGGCCGCCAGTGAAGCGCTCGAGAGTGGCCACACCCGCTATGGCCCTGTGGCGGGTGAGCCGGCGCTGCGTGAGGCGATCGCCGCCAAGCTCAGCCACGAGAACCAGGTGAGCACCACCGCCGACCAGGTGCTGGTCACCAACGGCGGTAAGCAGGCCCTCTACAACCTGTTTCAGGTGCTGCTCGATCCAGGTGATGAGGTGCTGTTGCCGGCGCCCTACTGGCTGAGCTATCCGGCCATGGCCCAGCTGGCCGGAGCAGTGGTTCGCTTGCTTCCCAGTGAAGCCGCCAGCGGCTTCAAACTTGATCCCGCCGATCTTGAAGCGGCGATTTCTCCCGCCAGCCGGCTGTTGGTGCTCAATAGCCCCTCCAACCCCACCGGCATGGTTTTAGACCAGGCGGACCTCGAAGCGATCGCCGCAGTGGTGCGTCGCCATCCGCAGCTGGTGGTGGTCTGCGATGAGATCTATGAGTTTCTATTGGCAGCGGGCCGCAGCCACCACAGCTTGGCCGCCGTGGCGCCGGACTTGGCCCACCGCATCTTCATCGTGAACGGATTTGCCAAGGGCTGGGCGATGACGGGTTGGCGGATCGGCTGGTTGGCGGGAGCCAAGCATGTGGTGGCGGCCGCCTCTGCCCTGCAGAGCCAGAGCACCAGCAACGTCTGTAGCTTCGTCCAGTACGGCGCCCTGGCCGCCATCAGCGCTCCGCGCACCTGCGTGCAGGCCATGGCTAACGATTTCAATCGCCGCCGCGCCTTACTCAGTGAAGGGCTGCAGACAATACCGGGGATCACCTTGCTGCCACCGGAGGGTGCCTTTTACGCCTTTCCCGATGTGAGTAGTTGGGGCATCGATTCGATGACCCTCTGCAACCGCCTGTTGGATGAGGTGGGCCTCGCTGTCGTACCCGGTGTGGTGTTTGGTGATGACCGTTGCATCCGGATCTCCTGCGCCGCCGGCGACCCCACCTTGCTCGACGGACTGGACCGTCTGCGCCGATTCCAAGCCGGCCTCTGAACTGTGGGATCGAGCTAACAGCTGTTCAGCCCGCCCCAGGCCCTCACCCCCAAGTGTTCATTCCTCGCCAGGCCATCTGGAGGTCCAGGCCCTGGGGGTGGCAGGCCCCGATTCCGGCCGATCAACAAGACCCGCTCCGCAAGGCCGTGGATGGCAGCAACGGTGGTGGCCAGGGGCTGGGGCCAGCCGCGCCTCAGGATTTAAAGAAGGGGTCGCTCACCTGGCTTGCCTGGATGCGGGCCGGTAGGAACACATACCAGGAGAGCAAGGATGTGCACTGGGCGCTGCCAGCTTTGCAGCCCCCCTGGGCGCCCACGGCCATGGGACCTTTGGCCAGGCGGAAATCGGTGGGCAGGGCCCGCATGATGCCGATCGAAGAGATCGAGCCATCGGCCGCATCCTTGATGATTGCCGAACGCAGCGCCTGCACCGAAGTGCTGGTCATGGAACGGTAAGGATAGTAATTCGCCGTGGCTGTTTTCAGAAATTCGACACCGGCAGTGGAATAAAGAAAGCGGCTCACCCCAAGCAGATCCACGGTGTACGACTTGCTCAAGCCAGAGCGGATCTCCTCATTGCTCCAGCCTGAATGGGCCAGACCGCCTTGGAGGCCCCGATCGGTGATCGCGCCGTTGTCCACAAAGGTGTCGAAAGCTTGCTGTTGTGTTGACCAGACGGCACCACCGCTGGTCCAACGCACAGGATTGGCGGCGGCAAGACAGGGAACGGCAGCCGAGATGGTGGCAGCACCAACAAGGCAGGCGGAGAGCAGTTGTTTGAGCATCGATCCGATGGGCAGGAACGACCAAATTTAGGCAGGTCAGCGGCAATCGGCACCGATCGGCCCGCCGCTGATCCGCGCCTCGGGGGCGATGGCTAGGTGGGACTCGCGCCATGGAATCCTGTCCCAGGCCATACCAGGGCGGGTGCTGCTAACCAGATCGTCATTCGGCACAGCATGGTCGGCTTTCCATGGGTCAGCTTGGCTGGATCTTCAGCCGCAACCAGCTGGATCATCGCTGCGCTGGTTGGCAGCGTTGACCAAACCCAGGCTGGGTTGGATCGGGGTTGGCCTGCACCCCAACAGCGGATTTGATACGGCCAATTGGTTCAGGCCGCCCCAGTTGGCTGGCCATGGCTTGATCGGCGCTACAAGGAACTTCGTTGCTCCCATGGGCGTTGCCGCTGCTGGCTGCCTAGCGCCAGCCAGCAGCGCAGCGAAACGATTCTCAAGGATTGGCATCTCGATGGGTCCGGGATCCAGGAGAAGGGACTTGTTCCTGGCTAACAATTGGTTAGGGTAGTGAAGTTGTGATCAACCACAGGCATGCTGACTGGAAGTGAACTCCTGGCCAAGGTCAAGGAGCTTGGCGATGTCTCCAAGTCCGAACTGGTAAGGGCCTCGGGCTACGTGAGCATCAAAAAAGACGGCAGTGAGCGCCTGAACTTCACGGCGTTCTATGAAGCTCTCCTGGAAGCGAAGGGTGTCAGCCTGGGTGACAGTGGTGGCTCGGCCAAAGCCGGCCGCAAGCTCAGCTATGTGGCCACGGTTCAAGGCAATGGCAACCTTCTGGTTGGCAAGGCGTACACCGCCATGCTGGAACTGAACCCAGGTGATGAATTCGAGATCAAGCTTGGCCGCAAGCAGATTCGCCTCGTGCCAGCCGGAGCCGTGGATGAGGAGTGATTCCCACCCAGAGTGGTTCCCACTAGCCACTCTGATCTAAGCGCTGATCCATGCCTGCAGGCTGTCCTGTCAGTCGATCTGGTTGGCCCAATTTGGTTCGCTAGCCTTTGGGTGCCTTGGTCGATGCCAACAAAGCTTGGCCGAGCTCCCTGGCCATGGACGTGGGCCTGGCGGGATTGGGATGTTTGAAGTCCATTCCGATCAGCCGCAATGGCGCGATCCGATCAGCCGCAGTGGCCAGATCCGATCGCTCCCGAGGGCCAGATCCAAGCGATGACCTGGCAACCTGGATCCATTGCTAAACGCACGCATCCGACCATGCAGGCATGGGAGTACCAGGTGATTCACCTCAATGTGGAAAGTCCTCCGGACGGCAAGCCAGACCGGGCCCCGGATCGGAGCACAGACGCCCAATCATCGGCTGCGACCCGGCCTGTTTTCTCCCAACCGTTTTTGCGAAGGGAGTTTCCGCAGTTCTATGAGCCCACCACCCAAGCTTCGCCTTCGCCCAGCCCGCAGCATCCGGCCCAGCAGCTCCAAATCTTCCTGAATCGGCAGGGCAGTCAAGGTTGGGAACTGCTCGGGGTGTATCCGCTGGGAGTGCTGCTGATGATGATCTTCCGCCGTCCCCAAATCACCGCTGCGGCTGGCGAGCAGCCCAGGGGAGTCTCTGAACCCAGTTTGGCGCAGCAGCTCCCGCGCCTTGGCAACCTGGAGCAGCCTGGGCACCCCACTCCAGATCCGTGCCCCCCTTCGCCGCAGTGCTCACCGCCTCCCCCACCCCGGCAGCGCCGTCAGCGGCCCAGTTCTGGACCCCAGCCCTGGCAGCGTTTGTCTGGGCAGGTGATGGACCAAATCCCAGGGCTGCTTTCGCCTGCAACCATGGCCCGCCTCAGCACTGCGGTGCCCCTACCGGCTAAGGCGGCGGCCCGCGCCCTCGGGCTTCGCTCGGCAGCGAGTTTGGCCAACTTGGGAGCGCGCCATGGCTATCCCCCTGGCCTGATCAAAATCGGCCCCCAGGGGATGATGGCGATCTACACGGGGACCGGCCCAGCCCTAGGCGGAGGCAACCCACCCCGGCTTTGGGTTGTGCTGTCGGTTGACTCCCTGTACCCCAGCTTTGGAACAGACGCCCCCCAGGACCCCGGCCCGGATTAGGCGAAAACCTGAGGGCCGGCTGCGATCAAGACCCGGATTTGAGCTCCGCCAGGGCTAATCGGAGGTTGCCATCATGCCGGTGCAGCAGGGTTCTGCCTGTGTTGGCATCCACTGCGGTCAGGCTAAGCAGCAGGGCCAGCTTCACCGATCCCTGGGCGGCGGTCAGCAGCGCCGACCCTTCCTGACGCGAAACCCCGCCAAGATCGATCAGGATACGTAAGGCTCGATCCTCCAATTTGGTGTTAGTAACCGCTACGTCCACCATGCGGTTGCCGTACACCTTACCCAGCCGCACCATCACGCCGGTGGAGAGGATGTTGAGCGCCATCTTGGTGGCGGTTCCTGCCTTGAGCCGGGTGGATCCGGTGAGCAATTCCGCCCCAGTCAGCAGGCGAATGTCGATATCGCAAGGCATGGCTGCCTGCTCCGTTGGTACGCAGGCGATGGCGATGGCGAGGGCGCCGATGGCGCGGGCGTGGCCCAGGGCGCCGAGCACATAGGGGGTGGTGCCCCCCGCCGCGATCCCCACGAGGGCGTCGGCCGGACCAAAGCCTCGCCCGTTGAGATCTGCCCGGCCTGCATCGAAGCAATCCTCCAGACCCTCGGAGCTGCGCAACAAGGCGGGCGCACCTCCGGCCAGCACCCCTTGTACCAGCTCTGGAGGAGAGCAGAAGGTAGGCGGACACTCGGCCGCATCCAACACCCCCAGCCGGCCGGAGGTGCCTGCCCCCAGATAGAAAAGGCGCCCGCCGGAGCGCAACTTTGCAGCAATCGCATCGACGGCGAGGCTCAGGGCTGGTGCGGCGGCAGCCACCGCCCGCTGGGGCTCAAGATCATTCTCACAGAAAAGAGCCACCAAGGAGGCGGTGGATAGTTGATCGAGCCTTTCACTGGCTGGATTGGCTTGTTCGGTGAGCAGATGGCCCCGATCTTGGCCCTTGGCAGGCTGGCTCACAGCAGACCCTCCAATCGCCGCCGAAAGGCCTCGAGCTCTGGATCCTTGATGGCGGCTGGATCACGGCTGGCTTGAGGATCAGCTGGGTTCTGATCTTGGCCAGCCGTGGCATCGGCTGCTGCCGCTTGCTCCTTCCAAGTGCTGACATCCATATTGGCTTGGGGCGGGGCGATCAGCATCCGTTCTTCGTCGTTGTTGGGCAGAAAACCTGCTGGCACGAAGCGAGCCTCGTAACCAGCCTGACTGCAGAACAGTTCGATTTCCTCCCGCTCCAGTTGCTCCACCACGGGTACGGGGAAATCTTGGGCTTCGAGCAAGCCCGCATAGCGTTGGGCATCGTCGGGATCTTCGAATAGCAAGACCACGGTGCGGCCAGCGAGTTCGATCGAATGGATGCCTTCCTGATCGCTGCCCGGATCAAACAGAAGCACATGCACCCGCAGCGGGGATTGACGGTTTGGCACTGCTCAGGCGGGACTGCTGTAGGTCAGTGTCTCATCCGCGCTCCTCGAGGCCAGCCTCCGCTTCACGCTCCTCGGCCAGCTGCTGGAGCCGGCGGTAGAGGGCCTGCTCCGCATCATCCAGTTGCTGGGGCACCACGATCCGCAATTCCACCAACTGATCGCCCCGTTCCCCCCCATCCTGCAGTCCGCGTCCCCGCAGGCGCAGCAGCCTGCCACTGGAGGAGCCGGCAGGAACCCGGAGCCGCACCGGCCCCTCCAGGGTTGGCACCACCACCTGGCAGCCCAAGGCGGCGTCGGCCGGAGCCAGGTCGAGTTGATGCAGCACCCGTAGGCCATCGACCCGCAACCCTTCGGCCGTGCGCACCCTTAACTGCAGAAAGTGGTCTCCCCCCCCCGGTGTGACACCGGCCAGCCGCAACCGCCAGCCATCCCCTGCCCGGGGCGGGGTGGAGACCTCCACCACCAGACCATCGGCCAGCTCCAGCTCCACCAAGGCACCGGCCAGGGCCTGGTCCGGGCTGAGATGGACCAGGGTTTCGAGGTCACTGGAGGCCCGCACCGGCGGCGGCTGGGGCGGCGAGGCGAGCACGTCGCCACCGGCACCGCTGGGGGGCCAAGCCTGGTTACGGCCCCGATCGTGGGCCCAGCCAGCACCAGAATCGGTTGGCGGCTCGGCCGCTGCCCTGGGGCGCGGCTCCGATCTGAACGCTGGGTCGAAACCCGTGGCAACGCCCTCAGGCTGCGGCGGTTCGCGGCCTAGGAGGCGATCTAGATAGGTCTCAAAGCTGGGGAAGCCGCTGGCAAAGGGATCGTTAGCTACCCCGTCGCCAACCGCCGCCTCGCCAGCTTCCCAAGCTCGGCGGCGGCGGGGATCGGAGAGAACGGCGTAGGCCTCGTTGACCTGCTTGAACCGCTCTTCGGCAACGGGATCACTGCCGTTGAGGTCGGGGTGCCAGCGGCGCGCCTGGTCGCGAAAGGCGCGCTTCAAGCTGGCGGCATCGGCGCCGGGCTCGAGGCCGAGCACCTGCCAAAAGTCAGCTGCCCGCAGGGTGTCAGCCATCGGACCAGGGATCATCGGCGTCAGTCGGGAAGCGGCGGGATCCGGACGGCTTGGGGCGGAAGGGATTGGCAGCATCCTGCCGCTCGGAGCGCTGGCCGCCGGGACCGGTTTGGTCCTCGGCAGCGTCGGCTAGGGGTGGGTAGCGGCTGGCAGAATTGGCGCGATAGCGATCCGAGAGGCCATCCGAGCTGGGATCTGAAGAGAGATCCGAGGAGCGCTTTGGGAGTCGTTCAGGGAATTCTTCGGAGAAATTCTGAGCGAATCGTTCAGGCACTCGTTCAGGGAAACGATCTTGGCTTCGATCCATGCTTCGAGTTGAGCTTCGATCGCTGAAGCCAGCACCGAAACCACCATCGTTGTTGCCGCTCCAAGCTTGATTGCCGCTCCAGGTTTGAGGGTCGCGATCGGGGCTGTCGTAGCGAGACTCCTGCCGCGAGTCATAGCGGCTGCTGTAGCGCTGCGATTCCGTTGGGCCAGAGCTGGTACGGCGCGGTGGACTAGCCCAGGGATCGCCGCGGCCATCGCGGTCCCAGTCGTCGTCGTCGTCGGCAAAGAATTCGTCGCGCAGCGATCCCAGGGTGTTTTTGATCCCCTGCAGCGGACCGGCGTCGCTGCGACGCTCACTCAGCAGGCGGCGATTCAGCCCGAACAGGGCCTCCTGGAGTTGGCTCACGGCCAGTTCAAGCTCGGCAGTGTCGCCGGAGCGCAGCAGATCCTGCACATCTCGGAGCGCCAGTTCCACCGAACGCTGTTGACGTTCGGCTCCATAGGGACCCAACTCCAGGGCCGCATCCCGCAAACGCCGCTCCGCCTGGGAGACGAGGGTTTGGGCCCGGTTGCGCCGGTCAATTTCGGCCCGTTTACGGCGGTCCTCCACCGCCTTTTGCTCGGCTTCCTCCAGCAGGCGGCTGATCTCCTCTTCACTGAGGTTGGTGCCCCCCTGGATCGAAACGCTCTGCTGGCGCCCGGTGGTGCGGTCGGTTGCGGACACCTGCAGCAGCCCATTGGCATCGATGTCGAACGAAACCTGCACCTGGGGCACTCCCCGGGGGGCCGGTGGAATGCCTGATAGGCGGAAGCGTCCTAGGGATTTGTTGCCTTCGGCCATCTGCCGCTCACCTTGCAGCACATGGATCTCAACGGAATTTTGATTGGCTTCGGAGGTGCTGAACAGATCCGATTTCCTTACCGGGATTGGGGTGTTGCGCGGGATCAACACTTTCATCACCCCGCCGATCGTCTCCAGGCCAAGCGAGAGGGGGGTGACGTCGTTGAGCATCAGGTCGCGCAGTTCACCGGTGAGGATGCCGGCCTGCACCGCCGCTCCGATCGCCACCACTTCATCGGGATTGACCGATTGACAAGGTTCCCTGGGGATCAGGGTACGCACCATCTGTTGCACCATCGGCATGCGGGTGCCTCCCCCCACCAGCACCACATCGTCGATGGCGTCGGCCGAGAGACCCGAATCCCGCAGGGCGGTTTGCACCGGGCGCAGCAACCGATCAAGCAGGTCGGGGCAAAGGGCTTCGAAGCTGCTGCGTTCGAGGCTGGTTTCGATGTGGAGCGGACCCGCATCGGCCGTGGCGATGAACGGCAACGAGATCGGGGTGCTGCGCACGCCAGAGAGCTCGATTTTGGCCTTCTCGGCCGCCTCGGTGAGGCGTTGTAGGGCCTGACGGTCGCGGCGCAGATCAACGCCGTGCTGCTGTTGAAAGTCATCCGCCAGCCAATCCACGATGCGGCGGTCCCAGTCGTTGCCCCCCAATTGGGTGTCGCCGCTGGTGGCTTTCACATCAAAAACCCCATTGGCGATGCGCAGCACCGAAACATCAAAGGTGCCACCGCCGAGGTCGAAGACCAGCACCCGCTTCACCGTGCTGCGGTCAAAGCCGTAGGCCAGGGCAGCGGCGGTGGGTTCATTCAGGATCCGTTCCACCGTGATGCCTGCCAGCCGACCGGCATCCCGGGTGGCCTGGCGCTGGGCATCGTTGAAGTAGGCCGGCACCGTGATCACAGCGGCTTCAACCGGCTCACCGAGATAGGTCGCGGCATCGTCGACCAACTTGCGCAGGATGCTCGCCACCAGTTCTTCCGGGGCGTACTCCCGCTCGCTGGCGGGGCAAACCACCCGCACATTGCCCTGGTCGTTGGCGCGCACGGTGTAGGGCACCCCCAGGCTGAGCTCATCGAGTTCATCCCAGGCCCGCCCCACGAAGCGTTTGAGGTTGGCGAAGGTGTTGCGGGGGTTGAGCACCAGTTGGCGACGGGCGAGCTGGCCCACCAACAACTCCTGATTGCGGCTGAAACCAACCACCGAGGGGGTGGTGCGGCCGCCTTCGGCACTGGCAATCACCTGGGGACGACCACCTTCGAGCACGGCCACCACCGAGTTGGTCGTGCCCAGGTCGATGCCAACGATGCGCCCCATGAATGTCCGGCTGGTGGTCCGGCCTGGCCGGTACCCGATCGAGCCCCACGCTACCGGTCAGAGCTCGATGTTAAACCGAACTTAAACGGCTGGGTGGGGGGGCGTTTTTAGATTGGATCGCGCAAGCGTGACCCAGGTCAGAGTGCTGCTGCTTCCTCGAACCAATCGGCCGATCAGCCCATGAGCCGAGATTCTGCCTCCCTGGTCGAAGCAGGGGTTGAAGCGGGCCTCCGCCCCGGCCTCTACAGCCTGCGGCGCCGTCAGCCGGTTGAGAAACTGCTTGATCACGGCTTCCGCTACCTCACCATGGCCCTGGCGGGTTTGGTGGCCACCCTGCTGCTCGGCATCCTGCTGACGGTGTTCAGCGGTGCCCGCGAGGCGATCGCCGCCTTTGGTGCCCGCTTTCTCACCAGTTCAGCCTGGGATCCGGTCAACGAGCAGTACGGGGCCTTCACCGCCATCTACGGCACCTTGGTGAGCTCCCTGCTTGCCCTGTTGATCGCCGTGCCACTGGGGGTCGGCACGGCAATCTTCATCACCGAAGACCTCATCCCCCAGTCGCTGCGCGATGCCATCGGTTTGATGGTGGAGTTGCTGGCCGCCATTCCGTCGGTGGTGCTGGGGCTCTGGGCAATTTTCGTGATGGAGCCGGCGATCCGCCCCTTGCTCCAGTTGAGCCACAAGCTGTTGGGCTGGACCCCGTTTTTCGCCTCCGTTCCGCAAGGGCCTGGCATGGCCCCGGCCGTGGTGATTCTGGTGGTGATGATCCTGCCGATCATCACGGCCATTGCCAGGGACGCCCTCAACCAAGTTCCGATTGAACTGCGGCAGGGTGCCTACGGTGTTGGTACAACCCGTTGGGGTGCCATCTTCAGTGTGATCCTGCCGGCAGCGATTTCGGCCATCGTCGGCGGTGTGATGTTGGCCTTGGGCCGGGCGATGGGAGAAACCATGGCCGTGACGATGATCATCGGCAATGCCCTCAACTTCAGTGTCTCCTTGCTGGCGCCAGCCAACACCATCGCCTCGATGCTCGCCAACCAGTTCGGTGAGGCCGATGGCATCCAGGTTTCGGCCTTGATGTATGCCGCCCTGATCTTGATGTTGCTCACGTTTACGGTGAATGTGGCCGCCCAGTGGATCGTACGCCGCCTCAGCCTTCGCTATTGACCTGAAGATTCTCCATCCCCATGACGTATCAGACTTCAGGCATGCCATCAAACCGTCCAGCGGCCGCTGGCCAATCCGGCCGATTCGATCGCGGAAGTTTGTTTTTCGATCCGGGCCTTGGCCGCAATCGGTTCAATCGCCTCTGCACGACGATCTCGGGACTGTTCGCCACCACGGCGGTATTACCCCTGGTGTTGGTGCTTCTCTACGTGCTGATCCAGGGTGGCCGGCTGATTACGCCCTCCCTGTTTACCCAGCTGCCGCCTGCCCCCGGCATGGAGGGGGGCGGCATCGGCAACGCCATGCTCGGGACCCTGCTGGTGACGTTGATTGGCTCGTTGTTGGCGATTCCGATTGGGGTGGGTGGAGGGATCTACCTATCCGAATATGACCGCCAGGGTTGGTTCTCTCAAGTCGTGCGTTTTTCGAATGATGTTTTGGCGGGCGTGCCTTCGATTGTTAGTGGTGTATTCGTTTATGGATTAATCGTATCCACCAGGATTTTCTTTGGCCAGAGCTATAGCGCCATGGCCGGCGGTATAGCTCTGGCCGTGTTGATGCTCCCCACCGTGATCAAAACCACTGATGAGGGTCTCAAGCTCGTTCCCCAGGAACTGCGCTGGGGTGCGTTTGGGGTGGGAGCTTCCCGGTTTGTGACGATCATGCGGGTAGTGCTGCCTGCGGCTTTTACCCCGATTGCTACCGGCGTTGTCTTGGCGATTGCCAGGGCAGCAGGCGAAACCGCTCCTTTGATCTTCACGGCCCTTTTCTCGCCCTTCTGGCCGGAAGGTATCTTCAATCCGATCGCCAGTATGTCGGTATTGATCTACAACTTCGCGATCATGCCCTACGCCCCCCAGAACCAATTGGCCTGGGCGGCCTCCTTTGTGCTCGTGATGATGATCCTTGCCGCTAATTTGCTTGCCCGATGGATCAGTAGGTTCACCCGTAGTTGAGCTCAGTTGGCTATCAGAATCCCCTAGCGCAATCCCCTCCCCAATCCTCTTGGATCCCCAGCCATGACCGCCACCCTCGCCAGTCCGAAGCATCCCAGCCAAGACGTCTGCATGTCCTTGCAGAACGTGACCATCTCCTACGGCAGCTTCGAAGCCGTACGCAATGTGTACTTGGAGTTGCCCCGCGGGCGCGTGACAGCCTTCATCGGCCCCTCCGGTTGCGGCAAGTCCACCGTCTTGCGGGCACTGAATCGCATGAACGACTTGATTCCAGGCTGCAAGCTCAAGGGCAAGGTGATTTTTGATCAACACGATCTTTATGACCAACGGGTTGATCCTGTAGAAGTTCGGCGCAGGATTGGCATGGTTTTCCAGAAACCCAACCCCTTTCCTAAAACCATCTACGAAAACATCGCCTTTGGAGCCCGCATCAATGGCTATCGCGGCAATATGGATGAACTGGTAGAGCGCTCCCTGCGAAAAGCCGCCGTATGGGATGAATGCAAGGACAAGCTCCAGGAAAGCGGTTTCGCCCTCTCCGGCGGCCAGCAGCAGCGCCTCTGCATCGCCCGGGCCATCGCCACCGAACCAGAGGTGATCTTGATGGATGAACCCTGCTCAGCCCTCGATCCGATCTCCACCCTAAAGATCGAGGAAACGATGCATGAACTGAAGCGCAGCTACACGATCATTATCGTGACCCACAACATGCAACAGGCAGTTCGGGTCGCCGATATGACAGCATTTTTTAATGCCGAAGCCGTGGAGGGGGGATCCGGCAAGGTGGGCTATTTGGTGGAGTTCGACAAAACCGAATCCATCTTCAATGCTCCCGCCCAGCAGGCAACCCAGGATTACGTCAGCGGCCGTTTTGGCTGATTCTGGTGCCCTTGGGCTGCGCCATAGGGCCTTAGCCTTCGGCTGATCTCCACCATCGCTGGTTTCAACGACAGAAGCCCTCAGCCATGGCTCATCGCAGCCACGTCTGTTAAGAAAGCTCTGATCAAAACGACTTAATCCATAAAACCTAGTCTCATTCTCGTCAATGAGACGTTGTTGAGCAGGTTTTGCTCTCTAGTGGCTCACGGCGGTCCTTCCAAAGGCGTTCAGCTAGTTCCTTT
>CAIOGZ010000065.1 GCA_903858015.1 uncultured cyanobacterium | reverse complement strand
CATCTCCTGGAGCAGTTCAACGATGGCCGTCACATCGTCCTGCTCCTGCTCGCTGAGCTCGCCCCACCAGTCCTCGAAGACAGCGGTCTGGCAGACATCCCACATCCAGCATTCCCTCCATGGAATACCTTAGGGGCTTGGTCGCCGCTGTCAAGCCGCGTCGCCCAGGAGCCAGCGCAGCGGAAGAGCAGCAGGAGCGCCAGACCCAGCGATGCAGTTGCCAGGCCTCAAGCAGGTCGGCCGTTGGCACTGGCGCCGGGTTCCAGCTTGCACAGGCCCCAGGCGTGACCCTCGCCGCGACGAAGCGCCCCGTAGCCGCTCGGATGGAGGCCCACGCGAGTCGCCCCCTTCGAATCACCCAGGGGGCGTCCTAAAAAAGCAAGCCATAGCAAGGGTTTTGGCTCCGGAGGGGCTAGGCCGCGATCTCCGAGCCGCCGTTCGCCTGAGATTGCTGCGCTAGTCCATGGATGGACACCTTGTCGTGGGTAGGCGAAAGGAAGGAGGTGACACAGAACGTTGAAAAACGACGCTGCGGGAGGAGGCCCTGCGCTCACCCCCTCACCTCCGGATCCAGCTCCAGCCCCGGGTAGAGGAAGGCGCGGCTGAGCCGCTGGCAGTCGCCGTGGCTCACCGAGGCTTCGCGCAGGCTGGCCTCCCAGCTGCTCGCCACGGTGGTGAAGATCCGCGTGAGGATCGCTTCGGCTTCCGCCGGCTGGAGCAGAAACCGGCCCGCCGCGGCCAGGATCGCCCGGCGGTTGGCCCAGCGGCTGGGGCTGCGGTCCACCAGGCCGCAGGCCATGGCCAGGTCGCGTCGGGTCTCGGCCTGCACGGGTGCAGGGGTGAGGTCGTAGGCGGGGCTGAGCTGCCAGCTGCGGGATCGGGCCAGCAGCGCATGGTTGCGGGGATGGTCGTCGATGTTCGAGACCGCGGCGTTGAAGCAGATCCGGCCGAACAGCTCCCGCAGGTCCGCCGCCGGCTGGGCGCTGACGCGGCGGAGCTCATCGGCCAGCAGCAGATACGACCACTTGCCGCGATCGGTGGGGCTGTCTTCGGCCTGCAGCAGGGTGAGGGCGCTGATCATGCGATGGCGCCTGTATCCCGCCTCGCTCCAGTCGCGATCGAAGCGCTTCACCAGCAGCACATCGGCATCGCCCACCCTGGTGAGGCGACTCTCCGCCACCTGCAGCCCGCAGCGCCGGGCCAGCAGCAGCAGGCCGTGCTCCACGCGTGGCTGGTTCCAGGCGTCGGAAGGCGCCGGGAACTTGGCCAGCCAAAGGGCCTGATCGGCCTCCACGGTGGTCTTGGGACGGGCGCCGCCCATCGACGTGCCGGCCTGGCCGATCAGCTCCTCCACCTGCTCCAGGGCCGAGCCTGCTCGGGGGGGTTCCTCGCGGAGGATCGCATCGGCCGCCTGCTTGATGCGCTCCAGATCGAGAGTGCGGTGAAAACGACGCTGCAGCGCCGGTGGTTCCACGCCGCGGCCAAAGCCCACCGCACCGCAGCGGTCATCCGGCCCGAGCAGCAGCAGATCGAAATCGCTGGGCTCCCCCACACCGCCATGGCGAGCGATCACACGCCGTCCCCAGTGATCCGGCAGGGCATCGCGCAGTGCGCCGAAGAAGCCCCCCAGGCGGGCGGTCTCGAAGGGACCCTGGCGCAGCCTCAGCTGCACGGGGTCGAGCTCCACCGCATCGGCTCGCTCCCGGTAGCGGCGGCCATAGACGAATGTGCCCACCGGTTGGCCCTGCCGGTCACGGCTCTGCGAAAACCGGCCTGCCGTGACGAACTCCGTGCTGCCCGGCGGGACCACATAGACGTAGCACTCGAGATCCGTTGGCATGACAGGCGAGCGCCCGGGCTGGGCAAAGGGGATGGACGAGGCTGATCAGAAGTCGTCGTCGAAGCGATGGCGGCGGGGGGCCTGACTCGGTTGGCGGGCCGCCTCCAGGGCTTTGCCCTCCTCATCCCGGTCGGGATCGGCCACCACCGCCAGCTGATCGAGCAGCCCCAGCACCCAGAGCGCACCGAGGTAGGCGGCGATCGAGGTGCCGGGCTTGCCGCGCTCCACATCGGCCACGGTGAAGCGACTCATGCCCATCCGTTCGGCCACGTCCTCCAGCCGCCAGCGGCGGCGCAGCCGGGCGGTGCGGATATTGCGACCCAGCCGCTGCAGGGCCTGCTCCAGGGCCGCCGGGGGGTGCTGAACGATGGGGCTGAGCTGGGCCAATACCGACCGGCGAGGTTGCGTGATGACAACATAAACGGCTCATGGGTTGCCTGATGGCCACATGGCATGCCGCTGCAGGGTCATGCCCTGGGGTGCTGGCGATCACGCCTGGCCTTGCCGTCCAGATCGGCCGGGCTGGGTCGTCGTTCCTTGGCTCCCTGCTGGTGTTCCGTTCCTCCACCCGGGAGCAGTTGCGCCGAGAGGCGCACGTTGCGAAGCGAAGCCGAGAGGCGCACGTTGCAGAGCGAGGCCGAGTGGCGCATTTTGCTGTGTTGCGCAAAACGACTAAGCCGGGAACGGCGGCGCAGGGCCGTTGGGATCCTGCGGGAGCGTTAGGGGTTTTGTGAACGTCTGTTCTGTCGACTGGGGTGCCAGCACTGCAGCATGGAGAGCCCTGCAGGCAAGGTCGTCGCGATCGCCGCCCAGGCCATGGGCAGCCGCCAGCAGCACCGTCCCCAGCACCATCCGCAGTGCCGTCCCCAGCACCATCTGAACTGCCCAGCCCAGTGCCTCCTGATCCGGCCGCCTTGCCGGCCCCGAACCCGGGGCCCAGCGACGCCGAACGCCGGCGGGCTGCCGAGCTGCGTCAGCTGCTGCAACGGGCCGCCCACGCCTATTACGTGCTCGATGCGCCCGTGCTGGAAGATTCGGTCTACGACCGGCTCTACCGGGAGCTGCTGGAGCTGGAGAGCCGCCATCGCGAGCTGATCAGCAGCGATAGTCCAACCCAGCGGGTGGGGGGGCAGCCGGCCGAGGGCTTCGTGAGCGTGGAGCACCGCATCGGCCTGCTCAGCCTCGACAACGCCTTCACGCTTGAGGAGCTGGAGGCCTGGTATGGCCGCCTGCTGAAGGTGCTGGATCGCACCCCGGCGCCGGGGGAACCGCTGCCGGCACTGCCGATGGTGGGTGAGTTGAAGATCGATGGCAATGCCCTGGCCCTCAGCTACGAGCACGGCCTGCTGGTGCGGGCCGCCACCCGGGGCGACGGCGAACGGGGTGAGGAGATCACCGCCAACGTGCGCACCATCCAGAGCGTGCCCCTGCGCCTGCAGCTGGCCGATCCGCCGGCCTGGGTGGAGGTGCGGGGCGAGGCCCTGATCCCCGATGCCACCTTCGCCGCGATCAACGCCGAGCGCATGGCCCAAGGCGAGGCCGCCTTCGCCAACCCCCGCAACGCCTGCGCCGGCACCCTGCGCCAGCTGGATCCGAAAGTGGTGGCGGCCCGGCGGCTCGACTTCTTCGCCTACACCCTGCACCTGCCGGACGATGCCGATGGGCTGCGGATCTCCGCTGAAGGAACCCTCGCTTCGGTGGGCGCCGTGACTGGGCCGCAGCAGCGCGATGGCCATGGCCCCCTGGGCGGGGGCGACGCCGCTGATCAGCCACCGCCCCGCAGCCAGTGGGAGGCGCTGCGCTGGCTGGAGGCGGCCGGTTTCCGCGTGAATCCCAACGCCGAACTGCTGGGCGACCTGGCCGCCGTGGAGGCCTTCTGCGCCCGCTGGCAGGAGGCCCGCCGCGCCCTGCCCTATGCCACCGATGGCGTGGTGCTGAAGCTCAACGACCTGCGCCTCCAGGATGCGGCCGGCTTCACCCAAAAAGCACCCCGCTGGGCGATCGCCCTCAAGTACGCCGCGGAGGAGGCCCCCAGCCGCCTGCTGCGGCTCAGCTGCCAGGTGGGCCGCACCGGGGTGGTGACGCCGGTGGCCGAATTTGAACCCGTGCCCCTGGCCGGCAGCACGGTGGCCCGCGCCACCCTCCACAACGCCGACCGCCTGGCCGAGCTGGATCTGCATGCCGGCGACACGATCGTGGTGCGCAAAGCCGGCGAAATCATCCCGGAGGTGGTGCGGGTGCTGCCGGAGCTGCGGCCCGCCGGCGCGGTGCGCCTGGCCCTGCCCCACACCTGCCCGGAATGCGGCTCGGAGCTGGTGCGCGAGGAGGGCGAAGCCGCCACCCGCTGCGTCAACAGCAGCTGCCCGGCGATCCTGCGGGGTTCGTTGCGCCACTGGGTGAGCAAGGGGGCCCTCGATGTCGATGGGCTCGGCAGCAAGCTGGTCGAGCAGCTGGTGGACCGGGGGCTGGTGGGCTCGATCGCCGATCTCTACCGGCTCGATGGCGCCCTGCTCGCCAGCCTGGAGCGGATGGGGGAGAAATCGGCCAGCAATCTGGTGGCGGCGCTGGCGGCCTCGCAGCGGCAACCATGGCACCGCCAGCTCTTCGGCTTTGGCATCCACCATGTGGGTGAGGTGAGCGCCAAGGCGCTGGCCAAAGCCTTCCCCAGTGCCCTGGCGCTAGCCACCGCCGCCGCAGAAACACCGGAGCAGATCACTGCGGTGTTCGGCATCGGCACCGAAATCGCCCAATCGCTGCAGCAGTGGTTCAGCACGGCGGCCAACCAAGCCCTGGTGGCGGAGCTGGAGAGCCTCGGCTTCTGCTTCGCCGCCGAGCCAGCGGAGCAGGCCGGCGGCGAAGCGGGGGCGGGCCCGCTGCTGGGCCAGTCGTTTGTGCTCACCGGCAGCCTCCCCAACCTCTCCCGCAGCCAGGCCCAGGCCCTGATCGAGGCGGCCGGCGGCAAGGTAAGTGGTTCGGTGAGCCGCAAGACCAGCTATGTGGTGGCCGGTGAGGAAGCGGGCAGCAAGCTGGCCAAGGCCGAAGCCCTCGGCGTGGCGGTGCTGGATGAGGCCGCGCTGCTGGAACTGCTACCCCCAGCGCCGAGCCAAGCCAGCTAACGGGCCCACGGCGCTGGTGGCAGCGGACTGATCCGGGCCAAGGCAGCGGCGCCGATGGTGACGGTGATGCCGGTGCCGATGATCTGACCGCGACATGCCGAGACCGAACGGAGAGGCAAGATAATGACAACAAACGGCTGCGGGCCGCCTTGATCAACTCCCCCGAAGCTGCCACCCCCCCAACAGGGGCAGCCCTGTCGCTTGGGCTAGCTCCAAGTGGGACTCCCCCCAGCCAAGCGGCCGGCCCAGCAGCCTCGCTCAGCATCCCGCCCGACCTGTGGCGCACCCTGGCCCGCCAAGGCCTGCTGCTGCCCTTGCTGCGCCAGAGCGTGATTGCCGCAGCCGTAGAGCCGGTACAACTCGACGAGAAGGAAGAACTGGAAAGTCGCCAGGCCTGGGCAGCCGCCAATCAGATCAAAACGCCCGAAGCGGCGATCAACCATCTCAAGGCCTCGGCCATGACCGAGGCCGACGCCATCTGGCAGGCCGAGCTGCCGCGCCGCATCGCCCACCACTGCGAGCAACACTTTTCGCACCGGGCCGAACAGCGCTTCCTGGCCCGCAAGAACCGGCTCGACCAGGTGATCTACAGCCTGTTGCGGGTCGATGATGCCGCCCTAGCCCGGGAGCTATACCTGCGGATTGCCGAGGGCGAGGCCGACTTTGCCGAACTGGCCGCCAGCTATTCGATGGGACCGGAACGCTCCACCCGGGGGGTTGTGGGCCCGGTGCCGCTACTGCAGGCCCATCCGAACCTGGCGGAGCTGTTGCGCACCAGCCGGCCGGGCCAACTGCAGGCTCCCCTGCGCATCGAGCAGTGGTGGCTGGTGGTGCGGCTGGAGTCGCTACGGTCGGCCAGCTTTGATGCCGAAATGCGCCAGCGCATGTCCCGGGAACTATTCGACGAATGGGTTGAAGAAGAAGTCCGCAGCTTGCTGTCAAGCCAGAGCGCAACATGACCACCTCCCTACAAGGTTCCGCCGGCTCGATCGAAACGATCGCACCCTTTTCCAGCCTCTCCCCCCAGGGGTTGAGCCGGCTTCGCGATAACCAATCCACGTTGGTGTTCAAGGAAGGCCAGGTGCTCAGTCCCGGCGACCGCGTCGACGACAGGATCCTGGTGCTCCTGGCTGGCGAGGCTCGCCTGCTGGGCAGTCGGGATGGACGGCCGTTCATGGTGGAGCGCTTGGGCGCCGGCGCGATCGTTGGCCTCGCTTCCCTGCTGCGGGCCGAAGGCTGCGAAGCGGTGAGCGCCGCCAGCACGGTGGAGGCGTTGGCCATCCCCGACACGGTGATCCTGGAGCTACTCCAAAGCGAGCCAGCCCTGCGCCGCTGGTGCGCCGAACGGGTCTGGACCGCCGAGCTGCATGCCTTGCTGCAGCGCGAAGAACGGACCCATGCCTCGGCCCTGGCCTTCGATCCCGCCAACTGGCGCCAGCGCCTCGAGCAGCTGCGCAGCGGCATTCGCGGCGTTGAGCCCGACGGCAGCGGCCGCCTACCAGCCCTGGCTGGCAGCGAAACCTGGTTGCTGGGCAGCGCCAATGTGCCTGGCCTGGAGATCGGCAGCCGCCTCGACGCCAGCGCCCCCCTGCCCCGCCCCCTGCCGCCCCTGCCCCTGCGGCTGCTGGCCGTGCAGGAGGAGGCCAGGGCAGCGGCCCTGGAGGGTCCCGGCAGCCTGGCCAACCTCGGCGAAACCAGCGGCGGGGCCATCGTCTCGGCCAACAACGGCAACGCCCCCCTCGCCGCGGCAGCGCTCGGCGCCGCGGCCAGCCAACCCAGCAGCCGTGATCTGGGCGGCAGCGACCGCAGCCGCGGCCTGCAACTGATCCGCGCCAAGGGCAGCCTCGAGGAAACCCTCGCCTGCTTCCAGATGCTCGGGCAGATCCTCGACCTGCCCTACCGCCGCGACGCGATCGACAAGGTGCTGCGCGACAAACTGCGCCGCGGCCTGGAACCGGACCTGCAGCTCTGCGGCCAGATCGCCGCCATGCTCGGGCTGCTGGTGACCGGCGCCACGGTGCAGCCCGGTTCAGCCACCCGGCTGATCACCCCCTGCCTAATTGCCTGGAAGGGAAGTTTTGCGGTGGTGACCGCCAGCAATGCGGCGGGCCTGCGCCTGGCCTCCCCGGCCGAGGGCTGGGTGCAACTCAAACCCGAAGAAATTGCCGACACCTACCCCGAAGGGCTGAACCTGCTGCTGTTCGAACGCAGCACCAATACGCCGGGGCAGAAATTCGGGCCGAGCTGGTTCTGGCCGGCCCTGAAGCGCTACCGCGGCATGTTGTTGCAGGTGCTGCTGGCTTCCTTCGTGGTGCAGCTGTTCAGCCTGGCCAATCCGCTGCTGATTCAGGTGATCATCGACAAGGTGATCTCCCAGCGCAGCCTCGACACCCTCCACATCCTGGGCATGGCGCTCGTGGTTGTCACCCTGATGGAGGGGGTGATCGGGGCGCTGCGCACCTTCCTGTTCACCGACACCACCAACCGCATCGATTTGCGGCTCGGCTCCGAGGTGATCGACCATCTGCTGCGGCTGCCCCTCGGTTACTTCGATCGCCGTCCGGTAGGGGAACTCGGCACCCGCATCGCCGAGCTCGAGAAGATCCGCAACTTCCTCACCGGCCAGGCCTTGATGACCCTGCTGGATGCCGCCTTCTCGGTGATCTACATCATCGTGATGGCGATCTATAGCGTACAGCTCACCTTCATCGCCCTGGGTGTGCTACCGATCCAAGTCGCTCTTACGCTGCTGGGGGCCCCCCTGTTCCGCCGCCAGTACCGCCAGGCGGCCGAGGAGAACGCCCGCACCCAAAGCCATCTGGTTGAAGTGCTCACCGGCATCCAAACGGTGAAGGCCCAGAACGTGGAAATGGTGAGCCGCTGGAAATGGCAAGATTTTTACGGGAAGTACATCTCCCGCACCTTTGAAAAAACGATCACCGGCACCTTTCTCAATGAAACCAGCCAGGTACTCCAAAAGCTCTCCCAGCTGCTGGTGCTTTGGGTGGGGGCTTCGCTGGTGCTCAAGGGCGAACTCACCCTCGGTCAGCTGATTGCCTTCCGGATCATCAGCGGCTATGTCACCCAACCACTGCTGCGGCTCTCCTCGATCTGGCAGAACATCCAGGAACTGCGGGTGTCGTTCGAGCGCTTGGCCGACGTGGTCGACACCCCGGAGGAATCGAGTGAAGCCGACAAGGCCAACATCCCTTTGCCCTCCGTCCACGGCGAAGTGGAGTTCGAAAATGTGAGCTTCAGCTTCTCCCCCGGCACGCCGGAAGTGCTGAAAAACATCGACCTCCAGATCCCCCAGGGCACGTTTGTGGGCGTGGTGGGCCAAAGCGGCAGTGGCAAGAGCACCCTGATGAAACTTCTGCCCCGTCTCTACTCACCAACCCGCGGCCGCATCCTGGTTGACCGCTACGACATCGACAAGGTGGAGCTGTATTCCCTGCGACGCCAAATCGGCATTGTGCCCCAGGATCCGCTGCTTTTCTCTGGCACGATCAGTGAAAACATCGCCCTCACCAATCCCGAAGCCCCCTCCGATGCGATCGTGGCTGCGGCCCGGACGGCCGCAGCCCATGATTTCATCATGGAGCTACCCTCCGGCTACAGCACTCCGGTGGGGGAGCGGGGCGCCTCCCTGTCCGGGGGCCAGCGGCAGCGGATCGCCATTGCCCGCACCCTGCTCAGCAATCCCCGCCTGCTGGTGATGGATGAAGCCACCAGCGCCCTCGATTACGACACCGAGCGCCAGGTCTGCGACAACCTCAAGCAATCGCTGCGGGACAGCACGGTGTTTTTTATCACCCACCGCCTCTCCACCATCCGCCGCGCAGACCTGATCGTAATGATGCACCAAGGCTCCATTGTTGAAACCGGAACCCACGAGGAATTGATGGCACTCAAAGGCCGCTATTTCGCCCTCTATCGCCAACAGGAGGCCAGCTGATGGCACCGATCCCAACCCCGAACGACCTGTTCCGCCGGGCCCAGAACAACCTGGAGCAGTCGATCCACACCGACAGTGAAGATGTGGTGCTGCAGCAGTCGCGCTTCTGGGCCCGCGGCATCAGCTGGGCCCTGATGGGGGTCACCGGCTTCGCCTTGGCCTGGCTGGCCCTGGCCAAAACCGAGGAGATCGTCACGGCCCCCGGCAAGCTCGAACCACTCGGCGTGGTCAAAGATGTGCAGATGCCCGTGGGGGGCGTGGTGGATCAGGTGTTGGTAAAAGAAGGACAACGGGTCAAGAAAGGCCAGTTGCTGCTTAAGTTAGACACGGAAGCCACCCTAGATCGCAAGGCAAGCGTTGAGAAAACCATTGAATTCAAGGAACAACAACTAGCACTCAAACAGGAAGAACTCAACCGCTACCTGGCCGTTAACGACACCGAGCAACTGGTCCTGCGCGATAGCCTTATCCTGGAAAAAGAAGTTCTCAGCCGCCTCGACAAACTCAACAAGGAAGGGGCCGCCGCCGAGCTGCAATTCCTGCAGCAGCGCAACAAGGTACAGCAGGTGGAAGGCCAGCTGCAGCAGTCGAAGGTGGAACGGCTGCGCCAACAGGCGATCCTCGAGCAAGGGGCGCGCGAGTTGCAGGGCAACCTGGCCGATCTGCGCAGCAAGCTGATTGAACTGAATGTGAACATCCGCTACCAGGCGATCCGTTCGCCCGAAGCGGGCCTGGTGTTTGAACTGAAGCCGAAGTCGAAGGGTTTTGTGGCTGAAACGAGTGAACCGGTGATGAAAATCGTTCCCTTCGATCGCCTCGAAGCCCGGGTCGAGGTGCCCAGCAAGGAGATCGGTTTCGTGCAGGTTGGCAAGGCGGCCGATATCAGCATCGACTCCTTCCCGGCCTCCGATTTCGGCGTGCTCCAGGGCACGGTGCGCAAAATCGGCTCCGATGCCCTGCCCCCCGACCAGCTCAAGCAGTTTTATCGCTTCCCGGTGGATATCAGGCTCAACAGCCAGCAGCTCAAGTTGAAAAGCGGTGCCAGCCTCCCCCTGCAGGTGGGCATGTCCCTCACCGCCAACGTGAAACTGCGCAAAGTCACCTACCTGCAGCTGCTGCTCAGTGACTTCAAGGACAAGGCCAAATCCTTGCAGCAGATCTGAGACCCTGGGCGAGGGGGCTTGCTGGGGCCTTGCGGCGCTGAGCCAGACTGACCGGATGGAGAATCACCGACCCTTCCCGCCATCCTTGGCCTTCTGGATCCGCACCCCCTGCGGCCGGGCCAAATACCAGGGCCTGGCGGCCCGGAGCGGAACCCTGGCGCGGTTGCGGCTGGGCTGGTTTGTGCTGGTCGCGGCCCTGCGGGACCTGGGCCAGCCCCATGCCGCAGGCAGCGACCACCAGGAAGGAGAGTCAACGGGCTGAGCCAGCTGCAGGAGCCCATCAAGGCGCTTGATCCGAACCGCGATCTGCCCCTGGCGATGGATCCGCCCCTGATCGGGCAGCAACCGCTGACGAAGGATCGGCGGAGGCCTCCACGGCTAGGGCGCGGCGCGCCACCCGGGTGATCAACAGGCTGGCGGCCACGGTGGCAACGATGCCCAGGATCCGCACCGCCCAGGTGCCGGGATCGGCAGGTCCGCTGAGCACGGTGTTGAACCGCGTTACATCACCGGCCAGGGCACCGAGGGCACAAAAGAGCACCGTGCCCGGCAGGATGCCGATCAGGCCAAGGGTGTAGTCGCGCAGGCTGACCTCGCTAAGGCCGTAGGCAAGGTTCAACAGGCTGAACGGGAAGGCCGGCGAGAGGCGCGTCAGCAGCACCAGCCGCAGCCCTTCACGGCTCACCGCCTGCTCCAAGGCCAGCAACTTCGGAGCGGCGGCCAAACGGCGGCGCGCCCAGCCCCGCAGCCAGCTGCGGCCCAGCAGAAACACCACCTCGGCCCCCAGGCAAGCCCCCACAAACACCACCACGCTTCCCCACCAGGTGCCGTAGAGGGCGCCCGCCAGCATCGAGGCCCACACCCCCGGCAGCAGCAGGGTCACCCAGAGGGCGTAGAGGGGCACGAAGGCCACCGCCCCGAGGGGGGAGGCCAGCAGCGGCAGCAGGTCAGACCAGGCTGAGGGGTTGAAGTGCAACGATGGGATCGTCGTAATCAGGCACTGGTCGGAAAGATGCTACGACGGCGGGGCAGCGACGCTGGCTGAATAGCTCTTGCCCAGGGAAGAAGCAGGCAGCAGAGGAAAAGAAAAGCTCCAGCAGCGGCCTGAGGTTCATGGGCGAAATCGATAAATCGTGGCTCAAGTTGCAACATTAAGGCGGGAGTTGCCCCGAACGATCGGCCGCACTGGGCCCTGAACCTGGCTGACGATCCAATCGAGGACTGGGGGTGTCAAGTTGACGGAGAAATCGGCGTATCGGAGCAGCTCGCTGAAAAACAACAACTTGTTTACCGGTGCCTCTTGGGGACCAAAAAAGGTAGCGCCGCTTGCAATCAGAACATCACAACACCTGGGAGGCCCTCGGTAACATTGTGACTAAACCATGTCGATACGGCAGATTGCGATGCCAGCTGCGGCGCAGATCCAGTTTAATTGCGCCGACCCAGCTCCCGAAAAACTCCGAGTAGAAGCAAACCATACTAAGCGTATCGCTTCTACTGAAGAGTTACCATAAAAAAACCTCCTCCACAACGTGGGGAGGAGGTCCGTAGCTGAGCTATCTCAACTAAACAGGAAGTTAGCCTGATTGTTCAGAACGGAGACACTGAGGTTGCTGAAGTGGCCGATGGCTGCGCCGGAGCTACTTAACAAGGCGTCTGCACCCACCTGGCTGAAGCTGAGGGAAGCAAAAGACAAGCCACGCAGGCCCACCTTGTCGTCAGCGGCGCTGAAATCCATCACGTACTGCTTGGCAGCAGGCTTATCGCCAGGTTCACCAATCAGCCAGAACTGGTCGGCTCCGGCGCCACCATTGAGGTAGTTGATGCCGGCTGCCTCGAGGATGATGAACTTATCATTGCCTGCACCACCCAGGGCCCGGTTAGCGGTGGTGCCGATGATGAATTCGTCGTCGCCGCCCATGCCGCTAAGGCGGTTGCCATCGCCGCCGGTGGCACTGATCACGTCATCGCCACTGCCACCGGTGATCGCATCGCGGCTGCCCGCGTAGATCACGTCGGCACCGGAGCCGGTGAAGATTCTGTTGCCCTGACCGTTGGCCAGTTCCACGTCCACAGTGTCGTTGCCGGCACCGGTGAACAGCGTATCGCCTCGGCCATCAAAACTTCCGGGGTTAAACAAAGGACCTGGCATAACATCATCAGCTTCACTAGTGGCAACAACGGTATTAGGAGCCAAACCCATGGCGGCAGACTGGCCGATGCGGGGATCAAGCTCTAAGGGTGTATCGAGCTGCAGTATAACGATCTCGTTGTTGTCGATGGCGGGCGGACGACCAATGGAGAAGGGGTAATTATTGTCATTGGCCACTAACACGCGATTGGAATCAAGCACGAGGACGTCTTCAATTGTCTCGAAGGTCATTGCATACACCTTACTGCCGTCGCCATTGAGATCTGTTGGATCTTGGATCGTCAGTAGATTGGCCAGCTCTTGTTTGGCGAAAAATCCCTGGGCATCCTGTTGGCTAATATCGATTTTGAACAACTTCTTAAATCCATTAAGATTAGCCTGGCTGCCATCGCGCTCGATGACGATAAACTCGCTATCATTGATAGGGGTAAAGTCACCGATGGCATGGGTTGGCTTATCCATGCGGTAGAAACCGACGAGGCCAGTAAACCTTTTGGATTCCAGATCGAATCGATACACCCTCAAGGATCCAGCCGGGTCGCCGATAACGGTCTTTTCCAAAAGCGGATAAAGGAATTTGCCATCGGGGCTACTGGCCATACCCTCAAAACCGCCAGAGCGGCCCAAATTGGATGTTACCAACTCATCATAATGCTGGGAGCTACTATCAATACCAAAATCAGCAAGGTAACGACTAGCGACTACGGCATTGCCAGTACCCGGGAAGTCGGTAAAGAAACCATCGACCCCCTGATCAATAAATGCACGATATTCAGCGGCCACATTACCGTTGAAGGAGCTAGGCAGGAAATACGGATCATCACGCAGCGTATACAGATGAACAAACAAACCAGCCTTATGAGAATCGCCAACAAGGGTCGTGGGAGTGCCAACAACTGCATCGGCATCGCTGAGCTGTCCATCCTTGTTCAGATCATCCGACTTTCCATCCTTATTAGCGTCCACAAAGCTCATCGGCAGGATGCGCCCCTTATTGGGCCCTATGCCATCGGCATACAACTTGACAGCTGCAAGCCCTTCGGGGGTGACGAGACTTGAATAGGTGCGGATATCATTGCTAAGCACGAAATCATAGGGCTTGCCACTGCCGCTAAGCAATTGCACTAGGGGCAAGTCAATGCCTGCCGCAGGCATAACGGAGCTGCTTAACTGCTGTAGGTTAGCAACCTCGAAAGATTGAATATATACCCGGCCAGGATCTGTGAAACCATTGGCCTTGAGGCTATCCACCAGTATCTGGCTGGTATTTTTGTTGATTAAGGTTGTCCCGTCCAGGAGCTTGCCATCGCTGAGGAAAAAGCTAGGGTGCTTTGTTTCTGGATAGATACCAATCTTGCGCCCAGTCTCCTTCTCCACATCCTTCACGAGTTGGATAACCTCGGCTAGGGTGGGAACTTTGAGCTCGTCATTGTCGAACTCGGTACCACGCAAGGCGGGGATTCGCTCAATAGCATTGAGCTGCTTGACTTCAGCAAGCGTAAAGTCCTCAGCAAACCACCCCCCCTTGAGCACACCATCTAATCGCTTGATAGTAAGACGATTGGCAAATTCAGGTCGTTTATAGACATCGGTACTGGTATCGGTACTGTTCAGTACAAGGGCACCGTTGGCATCACGCAGGAAGGCACCGTTGGCATCAAGCTGCACAACGGCAAGCATCGGTTCGTGGCGAGCAATCAGCACACCATCCTTGGTGACTACCAAGTCTGGCTCGATGAAATCAGCCCCCTGGGCAATAGCAACCTTGTAAGACTCCAAGGTGTGTTCGGGGCGGGAGCCGCTGGCACCACGATGGCCAATAACGATCGGAGCCTTGCCCGAGAGAGTGTCGAATTTAGGAAGAGAGCGAACTAAGGGATTCTGAGGGGAACGCACTTGAGAATCAGCCAGCTGGTCACGGACAAGATCACCGGTTCCGGGAAAATCCGTGAAGAAGCCATCGACGCCAAGATTGATAAAATTAGTAAATTCAGCCTGGGGATTATTAGTGTAACTACTGGCTAGATAGCGTGCTTCATCGCGAAAAGTATAGGCATGCACAAACAAGCCCTTAGCATGGGCATTATCAACCAATGCACTGGGGGTTACCAGCACACGATCCTGCCCATTAACAACGCCATCAGCATTTAGGTCATCGGCGCGGCCGTCAGCATTAGCGTCTACAATTTTTGTAGACTGAATCATCGGCTTCCAAGGGCCTATTCCATCGGCATAGGTGGCGATTTCTGCCAAGCCGGAGATGGTTTGTAGATCTGCATAGGTACGAGCATCCCCCTTAACGGCGAAGTCGTAGGGGCGTGCATTGACATCGGCGTAGACAAGCGATCCATCATCAGCCACGTCATAGGCGTCAAGAAGTTGAACCAAGGGCAGATCAAGAGCCGCCTTTGGCAACAGCGTGGCATTAAGCTCCTTAAGATTAGAAACCTCAAATGATTGGATGAAAATACGCTTTGGATCTGTGAACTGCTGCTGCTTCAGTACATCGATTAGCTTTTCTTCCAGGGAAAGGCCCAGGGCATCATGGTAGGTGGGATGCTTTGTCTCAGGATAGATACCAACAGCTTTGCCGGTAACCATCTCCATTTCCTTTACTAGGGAAATGATCTCAGCAAGGGTGGGAATCTCCAGTATTTTGTTGTAAATCTGAGTGCGGAAGCCTTGGGGCATCACTGCACGCAGAGTCTTGATCTCGGCGAGGGTGAAATCGGAAGCAAAGAAACCCTCCTCCGCAACTCCATCAACAATTTTTGTGGTTTTGCGTGCTGCAAACTCCTGGTGTGATGCCACATCGGTGGTATTGATCAGATTCGGCTCGTGCCGGGCAATGAGCTGACCATCCTTGGTGGACACCAGATCTGGCTCAATAAAATCTGCCCCGCGCAGGATTGCTAACCGATAGGCCTCCAGGGTGTGCTCAGGAAGCTCACCACTGGCACCGCGATGGCCGATGATGAAGGGTGGCTGGCCACTGAGTGTATCGAAACTGCGGGCCAGGCTGAAATTGGGAGTTGCGAAAGGAGCCTCCAGCAGGCGGCCCTGGGAATCGAAATGAAGTAGATACGGACCGAATTCTTCGCCAATCCAGAGATCGCCGTTGGGGGCGACCACCAAGGACTCCACATCAAAGTCTGCGCCGGTGAGCCAACGCTCGGGTGTACCCTTACGTACAATATCGAAAGGAACCTTGGTATTGGGATCAGAGAGTTGGATAAAGCGATCTAGCTTTACTGATCCGTTACCATTTTCTAGGCCTGCAAAGTAAGGATCAAGCTCGTGGATTCGCAGCAGGTAATCGGCACTATTGCCAATGGCTCCATAGCCGTTGTCAGATAGGAATAAAAAGCTGCTACCTTCAGCGGATCTGCTGAATTGTACCCCACTGAATCCTTGCACTGGCTGCCCAGTGAAAGGGGTTGAACGGCCATTGGTGGGATTCAGCAATGATGAACCAGATGCAGGCCCAGTGGCATACGTGTCAGCAGGCAGCGAGGCGAAACCGATTAGCTTGGCAGAGGTCATGAGGGTGGGGCGACTTTGATTTGAATGAGGTAGATGTTCTCCTGGGGAGAACAAAGCTAGCGATGCCGATTTTTGCCGTAGATGAGATCGACGTCAGGGCCCTGACATGTCAGATCTGAAGACAGGCAAGATTGATCTGATTGATAAGCTGGGCAATCAACAGCAGCATGGGAAAGACCGAGATGATCGGCAAGCTGGCATTGCTGTAGCAAGGGATGGCCAGGGCAGCAGTCCCGGCGGCAAAGAGATTGGCTGTGTCACTGATCGCCTTCGAGCCTGTAGCAGCAGCAGCGGTGAACAGAGACGTAGAAACTGGTTTATGGGGAGATATCTCAGCGTTCGCAGCCGGCGCGGCAGTGCTGAGAACGCCCCTAACGGCATGAAGAGAAGCGATGGGCGGGGCGAAGGAAAAGGCACTCCTCAAAGAAGGGATCAGCAATGATTAAAACAAAACCGATCCAAGAGCCGAATAAGGCAAAGTTAACAAATGGCGAAGGAGTGGCAGATACAACCTGCAGATGTCAGCTGCAACACCTGGCTAGATCAGCCGCTGTCAGTACAGCAAAAGCTGCGGCTCATTGGAGAGCGGATCCCAACAATGGCGCTGGAAGATCAAGCATGGTGGAGCGCTGATGCTGACCAGCGCACACAGACACACACAGCCAAACAAGGAGCCAACGAGGTGATTAGCCCCAGTTCGAGCCCCAGAATCGGGCAGCAACAGAGTCACCCAGAGGACGCAAGCAGGGCATGAAATGCCATCGCCCCGAGGCGGCAGGCCGGCAGATGCCCAAGCTCAGACCAGGCTGACGGGTTTGAGAGCAAAGATGTGATCGTCGTAATCAAGATCACCGCCGCCCCGGATGTCTTCCATGCCAAACACGTTATCGCCAAGCCTGCGGAAGTGGCTGATCAAATCAGAATTGGCGGCGGCAAAACCAAAGAAGGTGTCCTCAGACTGGGATGTGTTGACCACGGCCATCGGAGCCAGCAAGCTGGACTCCTTGAGATTGACCCGACCTCCGCTCGACTGGAGATTACCAACACTCAGGCCAGACAATTGGTCGACACGATTACGAATGGCAGCATCCTTATAGCCTGCATCGCCTGGATTTACAACGTTGCCTGTCAGGGGATCACGGACCGCACCGTCGAGGTTGAGAACCTTATACAAAGAAAAAACAGGCGAATAGTTCGCTTCACGAACCAGGCTCCAATCAGCCACCACGGTGCGGCCGGCCAGGGCATTGGAGCTGAAATCCAGCACGGTGGCCTCCAGCTGGCGACCGGCAATCAACTCGGGCAAACTTGGCGCCGCTGACGCTAAACCGAGATTGAAACTAAGCCCACTGGGGGAGATCACCTTGGCTGTGGAGGTGATCGAATCTAAGCTGAAATCGAGGAAGCGGAAAGAAGAACCCAATGCAGCAATGCTAGCTTTGCCGCGACTCAGATCAGCAAAAGTGCTGTCCAAAGTTTCGTAGAAGCGCAGGATTTGACCGTTGCGTAAGGCAATTTTACTACGCAAATCAAGGGCGCTTAGATCGGGAGTGTTGCTAGACTCCAAGCCCGAGAACAGCACATTACCGCCCTGGCGGATCAGATCGAGCGTAATCGGCTTGCCAGCCTCGACCACAATAAATCCAACCTCATTCACCGTAGCAGCTCGACTTATTAATGTTGCCGTTAGATTCACGGCGACCTTCGAATTGGGGCGATTTGGATCAACAACCTGCAGCTGCTGACTGTCGGCTGACTTAAAGCCGGGGTTAATAGCTTCTCTGCTAGCGGTGATCGCGCCAAGAACCTTACCGCTGGATGGATCCACAGCAGCGAGACCCGAAACGACGGGGCGATGTTGGATTAGATCAAAACTACCATCGCCATCAAGGTCGTAGGCGGTGGCGCCACTGCGATTGCTGGGGTCGTAGCTTAGGGATTCCGTAAGTTTGCCGGTTAGGGGATCAATCCCCCAGAATCCAACGGCCTCGCCGCCCCGACTCCCCGCGCTAGACGGCAGTAATTTTGTATCTAGGAGTAGGGCATTTTGTCCATTGATCGGCGTGGAAGTAAATTCATAGCCGAGCGAGAAAGTTTGCACAGTGGCACCAACTGAAGATGCCTGCTTAATGGCACTGATCGCTTCAGTACTGAGCGGCTTAACAGAGTACGTTACTGTGCCTGCTGGCGTAGCAGTGGAGGCGATCTGGAACAAGCTGAAGTTGAAGGCGGCAGAATCAGGCCCCTGGTTGCCAGCCTGATCACGCTGCCTGGCCTTGAGGGACCAACGCTGATTGGGATCTACCCAGGCAAGATTGAAGGAAGAGCCTGCAAAGTTCTTCCAGCTGCTGCCGTTGTCTTCTGAATAGGCGTAGGAGGCGCCAGACTCAGGTTTTTCAACCGCTACAACCACAGCCTCGCCCGCATTAGCGTAGGTGAGCCAATCTCCGCTGGCCGTCAGACTACCCTTGGGCAGGATCAGGGTTGGGGCAGAAGGGGGCGTGGTATCGATGTTGACGGGCCCCAGCTGGCCATTGCTGCTGGTGTTGCCGGCGCTATCGATCTGACGGGCAAGAATCTGGCCGGCGGCATAGCTACCTGCAGGGAGATCAAAAGAGGAACCAGAGCCGGTGCTCCAGCTGCTGCCAGCATTGATCGAGTACTGCCAGGTAGCGCCAGCTTCCAGACCCGTGAGCTTGACGGTGGGGATGTTGGTGATGCCGTCGCTGTTGCTGCTGCCGCTGTCGCTGGCGAGGGCCAGGCTTGGCGTCAGCGGGGCTGTGGTGTCGATGTTGACGGGCCCCAGCTGGCCATTGCTGCTGGTGTTGCCGGCGCTATCGATCTGACGGGCAAGAATCTGGCCGGCGGCATAGCT
>CAIOGZ010000064.1 GCA_903858015.1 uncultured cyanobacterium | reverse complement strand
GTCCCAGGAGATCCGCGCCGCCGAGGACCCCGAGTTCGAAACCTTCTACACCAAAAACATCCTGCTCAATGAAGGTCTGCGCGCCTGGATGGCGCCCGCCGACCAGCCCCACGAACAATTCGTCTTCCCTGAAGAGGTTCTGCCGCGCGGCAACGCCCTTTGAAGGCCGGATTCTGAATCTGCTTGGGCCCATGGCCCTGGCTCAAACGCCCCTCTAAGGGGCGTTTTTTTTGCGCCTGCATGGGCTCCCTCACGCGCCGATCGCGCTAGAGGCGGGGGATTGGTATCCCGCCAACCCCTTCATCCTGGTTAGGCTTGCCAGGTTCCGTCAGCAGTGGCGTGGATCCGGCGCCTACGGGCGACGGTTCCGAAAGCGACACCGGCTGGCATCATCCACACGGAGGAGGTGTCCATGGGTTCCAGTCATTCCATGCAGGGTCTGCGGATCGCGGAGAACGCCGCCTGAGTCGGCGCCCCTAGTTCGATCACGTGGTTCCGCGGCAGCGCGGACCCGGCGAGCGCCCCCGACAAGCCTTGAGCTTGCCGGGGGCATCGTTTATGGGGCCAGCATCAATCAAGACGGAAGGGTGGATGCCGTTTGTTCAGCGGCCCTGCTCCGCCTGGAGCTCCGCCTTCACAGCGGCGATGGCCTCGGGAAGGCTCACCCGCAGCGATTCCAGTTCCAGGGGATGGCCGGATAGGCCGCGGCTCAGGTTGCCCAGGGCCAGGATGACGGGATGGCTGGCGACGGTATCAGGGGTTGCTCGCAACACGTTGGCGGCGGAGCCTGGCCGCCAATCGGCCAGTAGCACTACCGCCCGGTAGGCCGCGGGCCAGGGGCTGCGGGGATCGAGTTGCTCAAGCCGCAGATACCACGGCAGGGCCGCCTGGGGGCGGTTGCGCAAGGTTTCGATCAGGGCCAAACTCCAAAGGGCATCGCGGTCGTTGGGGTCGGTTCGGAGCCGTTGCTGCGCCAAGCTCTGCACCCGCTGTTGATAGAGAAAGTGCCCGTCGGCTTGATGCTCGGCCCCGATCCGATCGAACAGGGCCCGCAGGCCCCCGGGCCCCCGTTCCATCCCCCGCGCCAGCCGCATGAACTCGGCATCGAAGGGCACCGAAGCGGCGTTGGGATCGCTGCGCCGCTGCCAGAGCTCCACCTCCCGCCCCTGGTTCCAGGACCAGTGAGCCACCCGCAGGAAACGGCCATCGTGCCGCAGCTTCCGGCTCAGTTCCCGGGAGCCCAAGTGGGTGGTGCCTTGGTCGCCGGTGGCCAGCAGCAGCCAGTCGCTGCGGTTCAGCACCACGGGATGCTCGCGCCGGTTGCGCCCCAGCCGGCGGGCCTCGATCCTGCCGCCAGCGAGGCGGCCATAGGTGGTGAGGGTTTGCTCGTTGAGATCCGGGCTGCCCGGCACCACCAGCAGGGTGGTCGGCTTCGTGCCAACCAGGCGACGCAGTTCGGCCATGGCGGCCGGCGCCGGGGAGGGGTCTTGGCGTTGCAGGGCGCGGGCTTGGCGCTGGGCGAGGTCGCCGGCGGCCGCCAGCAGGCCGAGGGCCAGCAATCCCCAACTCAAGGCGGTGCCCCGCCATGCCTGCAGCCACAGCCCGATCTGCCACCAACCCCGCGCCAGCAGCAGGGTGAGCAGGGGCAGCAGCGGTGCGATGTAGCGCCCGTCCTTGTTGGGGCTGAGGGTGGTGCAGAGCCAGGTCGCGAGGGCGCAACCGATCAGCCAGGCCCAACCGGGGGGCAGGACCTGCACCGGATGGCGAAGGGCGCCAAGCAGCCGCTGGCGCCCGATCCAGGCTGCTACCGGCGCCACCCCAAGCGCTGGCCCCAGCAGCACGACTCCGAGTTGCTCGGGCCAGAGCCGGGGATACCAGAGCAGGGAGGCCAGGTTCAGTCCGGTTGGATCGCCCTCGCTAGCGGCGGATTCGATCACGGCCCGGTTGGTTCCCCCCAGGGTGGTGATCCAGTTGTGGTGTAACCACGGCAGGGCCAGGCCGACCACGATCGCCACGGCGGCGAGCACCTGCAGCCGCCGCCAGGGCCGTAGCAGGCCCTGGGCGGCGGCCCAGAGGCAGGGCAGGGTGAGCACCAGCAGGGCGCTTTGCTTGACCAGCACCGCCGCTGCGATCGCCAAGCCGGCGATGATCGCGCCAGGCCAGCGGCCGCCCCCCAGGCGGGAGGGCCTCTGCCAGCGGCCCAGCCGCCACAGGGCCAAGCTGGTGCAGGCGGCCAGGGCCAGGTCGAGCGTGTAATTCAGCCGCTGCTCGGCCAGGGCGGGCACCAGGGCCAGCAGTGCCGCGGCCAGCAGGGCAAAGCCCTTGCCCCCCAGGTCCCGGGCCCAGCCGGCCACGGCCAGCAGCAACAGGCCATGCCAGAGGGCTAAGGCCCAGCTGGCCTGGTCGGGGCTGTCGCCGGCCACGGCCATCACGGCGCCGTTGAGCAGCGAAGCCAGCGGTGGAATTTTGGGGGAGAGGTCGAGCAGGTGGGCCAGGCCCTGCCAGCTGCCGCCGGGGAGCAGGCCCAGGGCGCGGCCGTGGTCGAGGGCGCTATTGAGATAGTCGGCCTGGTCCCAGCTGGGTAGGCGCCGATCGAGGCCGAGCCAGAGCCGATCGGCTGCGGTGGCCAGCAACCAGATCGCCGCCAGGGCGGCCCACCAGGCCCAGCGGCGCGATGCCCAGAAGGGCTGGGCTGGGGCTGCCTGGAGCCCACTGATCAGGGCCGGTTTGCCGGTGCCGTTGGCCGCAGGGGGGCTGGCGAGAAGAAGGTCGTCCAGGGCAGCGGTGGCGGGGGACTCAATAGCAGCCATTTTGACCTTGGCCGTTGGGTCTTCTGTCACACCGCGTCTTGTGTTGTTGACGACAGGCGCAACCATTGGTCGTGGCGCATTGCGCCCTTCCGTGTGAGGACCCATGAAACTCTTCCAGCAACTGCTGCTGGCACCTGCCGCCCTGGGCCTTTTGGCTCCAGTCGCTGCCAGTGCCGCCGATCTCAACTTGACTGGCGTCAACGAGTACGCCAGCCAGGAGCAAGTCACCAGCATTTCCCAGTTTTCCGACGTCAAGCCCACCGACTGGGCCTACCAGGCCCTCTCCAACCTGGTGGACCGCTACGGCTGCGTGGCCGGTTACCCCAACGGCACCTTCAAGGGCGGTCAATCGATGACCCGCTTTGAGGCGGCCGCCCTGCTCAACGCCTGCCTCGATCGCGTCACCGAGACAACCGACGAGCTCAAGCGGCTGATGAAGGAGTTCCAAAAGGAACTCGCCGTGCTGCGCGGCCGCGTCGATGGCCTTGAAGCCCGCGTCGGTGAGCTGGAGGCGAACCAGTTCTCCACCACCACCAAGCTCAAGGGTTACGCCGCCTTCGTGCTGGGTGCTAACAACTACGGCCCCAACCTGGTCACCACCCCGAACGTGGCAGCCTACGCCAACAACAACAAATATCCCTTCAGCGCCCCGGTGGCCGTGGGTGATAAGTACGGCACCTACGCCGATAAGACCGCCGGCGCCCTGAGCTTCGCCTACGACCTGCGCCTCGACCTCGACACCAGCTTCACGGGCAAAGACCTGCTGCGCACCCGTCTGCGCGCCGGCAACTTCAACGGCAGCGCCTGGTTCGGCAACGCGCCGGTGGGTCTGGTGGGTATGGAAACGGCCTTTGAATCGGGCGCCGGCAACAACGTGGTCGAGGTCAACCGCCTCTTCTACCAATTCCCGGTCGGCAACGGCTTCACCGCCACCTTTGGTCCCCGCGTCCGTCAGGACGACATGCTGGCGATGTGGCCCTCGGCCTACCCGGCTGACACCGTTCTCGACATCTTCACCTATGCCGGCGCCCCCGGCACCTACAGCCTCAACCTCGGCGCCGGTGGCGGTCTGTGGTGGAAGGCCGGTGGCTTCAGCCTCAGCGCCAACTACGTGAGCGCCAATGGTGATGTGTCCAACCCCTCCCTGGGTGGCATCGGCACCGAGGGCGCCGCTCAAACCGGCACCGTGCAGCTCGCCTACGGCGGCGCTAACTACGGCCTGGCCGCTGCCTACACCTACTCCAACGGCGCCGGCCTCTACGGCGGCAACGGCACCCCCCTCGCCGTCGCCGGCTTCGGAAGCACCAGCGCCAACTCCGTGGGCCTGAGCGCCTACTTCTCGCCGCTCTCGGCCAGCTGGTTCCCCTCGATCAGCGCCGGCTGGGGCCTCAACTCCTACGTGGGCGGCTCCACTAGCGCCGGTTCCACCTACTACACCACCGCCACCAGCGGCTACACCGACACCATCACCCTCGGTGGCGCCTCCAGCCAGTCCTGGTACCTGGGCTTCCAGTGGGCCGACTTCCTGCTCAAGGGCAACACCTTCGGTTTCGCCTTCGGTCAGCCCACCTTCGTGACCAGCTCCGGCTTCAACGATGGCAACTACGCCTGGGAAGGCTGGTACAAGCTGCAAGTCACCGACAACATCAGCGTGACTCCTGCCATTTACTACCTGAGCGCCCCCCTGGGTGCCCTTCAGAAGGACAACGGCATGAGCTTCAGCGCCCTCGGCGCCCTGGTCAAGACCACCTTCCGCTTCTGATCCTGGCGATCGGGCTGGTCAAAGCCCATTCCCTCCCCCGGCTGCTTCGGCAGCCGGGTTTTTTGTTGCAACGCTCGCCCTGGGGGAGCGGCCCCGCGGGAAGCGCTGCCATCGCAGCGTTTCGCAGCTCATTCGCGTGTGTTCTGCGACACAGTGGCTTGTAACCCTCGCCGATTCCTCAGTACGTCCGACTCGTTATCCTCGGGCAACTTCCTCGTCGGAAGTCCTCTTTTTGGTGTGAGGAACCCATGAAACTCTTCCAGCAACTGCTGGTCAGCTCTGCGGCGCTTGGCCTGCTGACCCCCGTGGCGGCGATGGCCTCGGAGGCCGATCTGAACCGCTACGCCCCCGTTGCCAGCGACCAGATCACGAATATCTCCCAGTTTGGTGATGTCCAACCCACCGACTGGGCCTACCAGGCCCTCAACAACCTGGTTGAGCAGTACGGCTGCGTAGCCGGCTATCCCAACGGCACCTTCAAGGGCGCCAAGCCGCTGTCGCGCTTTGAAGCGGCGGCCCTGCTCAACTCCTGCCTCGATCGGGTCACCGAGGCCACCGATGAACTCAAGCGCCTCGCCGAGGAGTTCAAGAACGAACTGGCCGTGATCCGCGGCCGCATCGACGGCATCGAGAAGAAGATCGGCAAGCTGGAGGCCACCCAGTTCTCCACCACCACCAAGCTGCAGGGTGAGGCCACCTTCGACATCGGTGCGGTGTCCTTCGGCGGCAGCCAGTACGGGCCCAGCACCGCCAATGGCGCTGGAGCTGTAGCGCCCAATAACGGCACTACCAACGCCACCCGTTATTCCGGCAACAACAACCGTAACTGGGGTGCCCTCACCTTCAACTACGACCTTCGCCTGAACCTCAATACCAGCTTCACTGGCAAGGATCTGCTTTACACCCGGCTGCGGAGCGGCAACTTTACCAATAGCGTTTTCAACGGCAACCCCTACAGCCTGTTGGCGCTCGATAAGGCTTTTGCCCCCACCGGTGGCAACAACGTCCTTAATATCGATCGCCTTTACTACCGCTTCCCGGTCGGCAAGGTCTTCACCGCCGTGATCGGCCCCCGCGCCCGTAACACCGAAGCACTGGCGATCACGCCCACCTTCTATAGGGCGGATCTGCTCGATGTCTTCACCCTCAACGGCGCTCCTGCCACCTACAACAAGGCCACCGGCACCGCCTTCGCCCTGATCTGGAAGCAGCCGGTGAAGAAGGGCAATCCCTACTTCGCCGCCTCCACCAGCTACGTCGCTCCCAACGGTGATAACAGCAACCCCACCCAGGGTGGTTTGTTCACCAGCGGCGCCCAAGGCAGCTTCCTCACCCAGGTCGGCTGGGCCGGTCCCCAGTTCGCCCTCACGGCAGCTTGGCGCTATGGCCAGTGCGGCCAGAACCTCACCCGCCGCGGCACCCAGTTCGCCAACCAGAACCTGCCTTGCAGCGAAGGTGTCGGAGCCGCCACTTCGAACTCCTTCTGGAGCGGCAACAGCTCCAGCAACAACTTCGCCCTGAACGCCGCCTGGCAGCCGATCCAGTCGGGCCTGATCCCTTCGGTCAGCCTCGGTTATGGCATCAGTTCCGTCAGTTCCCCCACCTACAACGGCTATAACGCCAGCGGCGTTGTGCCGGTCAACGGCAGCGGCCAGCCGTTCCCCAGCTACGGCGATGTTCGCAACATCACCCAGTTGCAGTCCTGGCAGCTGGGTCTGCAGTGGAACGATCTGTTCGCCAAGGGCAATGCTGCCGGCTTCTCCTTCGGCCAGCCCACCTATGTGAGTGCCCTGAGCCAGAACCAGCTTCGTAAGCCCTACGCCTTCAAGGGCTCCGGCAGGAATCGCACCCAGACGGCGTACAATGGTTTCTACGACTCCCCGAATGGCCCCAACGATGGCAACTTCGCCTTCGAATGGTGGTACAAGTTCCAGGTGAGCAACAACATCAGCATCACCCCTGCGATCTTCTACCTCAGCCGTCCCAACGGCCAGTTCACCGCCAACGGCGAGACCAACAACGCCTTTGGTGGCGTCGTTCAGACCCAGTTCAAGTTCTGATCCTGGCCAGAATCGGCAGGTTGATCGAATCCAAGCTCCCCGATCAACCTGCCCCAATCCTTGCCCCCCGGAAACGGGGGGTTTTTGTTTGGGGCCGCCATCGGAGCGCTCGGGTTGATGATGGGGGCGATCGATTGCCGCTGCTTCGCCGTTGGCCGCCCACCGCCAGAATTCAGCTGCCGCGCTAGCTCTGGCCGCTGACCACTACGCCGTGCTGGGGGTGCCCCGCAGCGCCAGTACGGCGGAGATCAAGGCCGCCTACCGCGCCCTGGTGAAGCGCCACCATCCCGATGCCGGCGGCGATGCCCAGCTGATCCTGGCCCTCAATGCCGCCTGGGAGGCGTTGCGCGATGACGATCGCCGCCGCCGCTACGACGCCGGCCTGGCGGCGGCGGCCTCGGACCAGGGCGGCCCAGCGGGGGAAGCGGTGGCCGGCCCAGCCCCCCGGCGCGGCAAGGGCGCCGTGACGGCTTCCGTTGCCGATTTGCACGACTGGCTGAAGGTTGTCTATGCCCCGCTTGATCGGCTCTTGGGCCAGGTGATCAACCCGTTCCCCGCCGCCCTCAAGGCCCTCTCCGCCGATCCCTACGACGACGAGCTGATGGCAGCCTTCTGCCATTTCCTGGAGCAGAGCCAGCAGCGGGTGGCCCGGGCCGAGGCTCTCTATCGCTCACGGGTGTGCCCGGACGCGGCGCGGGGGTTCGGGATCAGTGTGTACCACTGTTTGGGGCAGGTCCAGGATGGCTTGGCCGAGCTGGAGCGCTACACGCTTGGCTACGTGGATAGCTACCTCCACGATGGTCGCGAGATGCTGCGGGAAGCCCGCCGCCGCCGCCAGCGCTTGCAGGAGGAGCGGCGCCGGCTGGCGATCTGATCTAGGGATCCGATCCAGGGATCTGATCCGGTGTGCTCAGCCGGCGCTCCAGGCTTGCAGCTGGTCGAGCCGCAACCACACATCGGGCACCGGACGCCGCCAGCGCAGCTGGGCGTAGGCGCCTTTGACAGCCAGAATCTCGCCGGGACCCTCCAGCACGTAGGCCGGCAGTTCCGGGTCGCTGGCCGTGGCCTCGAGGCTGGAGGCATAGGCCGCGGCATTAAGCCGCACCAGGGAACCCTTCTTGAGGGCAACGGCGGCGGCGGCTGGGGCTGCTGCAGGAGCGGGGGACTCAGCCATGGACGGGGTGGGATTGGGCGTGGCTGCAGGCTAAGGGGCCTACGCCAAGCCCTGCTGATCCCAGGCCCGATCCCCTCGCTCACCCTGGCTTGCACCGCCCGCTCTCGCCTGCCCCCTCGCCCGCCGCCGCTGCAGCACGGCTGGGCCGGCCTGGCCCTGCCACCGCAGCCCTTCGGCTCCTAGCCTCGAGCCTCGATCGGGGATGGGGTCATGCGGTTGCTGCTGCTGGGCTGTTCGGGCTTTGTGGGGCGGGAACTGGTGCCCTTCCTGCTGGACCTTGGCCATACCCTCACCCTGGTCAGTCGCCGCAGCCGCCCCTTCTCCGCCCTGGCCGGCGATCGGTTGGTCTGCCTCACCTTGGACCCTTCCGACCCGGCCAGCTGGGAGCAGGATTCCCTGCAGCAGGCCCTGGCGGTGGCCGAAGGGGTGGTGAACCTGGCCGGTGAACCGATCGCCGAGCGCCGCTGGAGTCCCGACCAGCGGCAGCGGCTGCTGGCTAGCCGGTTGGACACCACCCGCTTGCTGGTGGAGGCGATGGCGCGGTTACCCAAACCGCCCGGCGTGCTGGTGAACGGGTCGGCAGTGGGTTTCTACGGCAGCAGCGCCGAAGCTCGCTTCAGCGAAACTGCCGCCGCCGGCGAGGATTTCCTCGGCCAGCTCTGTCGCCAGTGGGAACTCGCGGCCCAGGGGGTGCCCGCCGCCACGCGTCTGGTGATCCTGCGGATCGGCATCGTGCTCGGCCCCGATGGCGGTGCCCTCGGCCGCATGTTGCCGGTGTTTCGGGCCGGTTTCGGGGGGCCGGTGGGCTCTGGCCGCCAGTGGATGAGCTGGATCCACCGCTCCGATCTTTGCCGCCTGATCGCTGAGGCCCTGCAGGACAACAGCTATCGCGGCACCTACAACGCCGTGGCGCCCGAACCCATCCGCATGGCTAACTTTGCGGCGGCCTTGGGGCGCAGCCTCGGCCGCCCCAGCCTGTTGCCGGTGCCCGCTGCCATCCTGCAACTGCTCCTTGGCGATGGCGCCCAGGTGGTGCTGGAGGGGCAGCAGGTGATCCCCGAGCGCCTTGCCGCCCAGGGCTTCCGCTACGACTTCGCCGATCTCAGCGCTGCCCTCGCCGCTGCCACCAGCCCAGGGACCCGCTAAGCAGGGCCGCTCCCATCAGCAGGCCGATCGCCGGGGTGAACAGCGGTTCCCACAGCTTTTGGAACAGGCTGAGCGGCGCCTCCAGGCCCCGGCTATGGAGCAGCACCGCCACGGCAAACCAGAGGGCTCCGGCCAGCACCAGAAACACATCCGCCACCAGCAACCGATCGACCAGCTCCCGCAGGCGTTGCATGGGATGCTGGCCGGCCAGGCCTTGCGCTTCGGGGTTCGGCGAAGGCGGGCTCGGCAAGGAGGCGGATGCAGCCGCCGATGCGGCGCTGGATTTGGCTTTGGGGGCGCTCATGGCGGGGCGGGGGGGACGGGGCGCTCGGGTGGTTCGGCTGAGGCTGGTGCAGGGATCGCACCAGCAGCCGGCTCAGGGCAGTAGGCCAGGGCGATCGGCTTGCTGCCCTGGGTTGGAGCAGGGGCTGGTTGCCAGCAACTCCATGATCGCAGCGGCGATCCGGGCGCTGCCCCCGCCTGGTCCCAGCCGCTCCGCCGCGATCGCCTCCAGCTGCCGCCGCCAGGCTGGTGCCGCCTGCGGATCCGCCAGGCGATCCAGCATCGAGCGCAGTCGCTGGGCGGTGGCGGCGAGGGTGGCGACCTGGCCCACCGGGCCGGGCACGCAGCTCACACCGGGACCGAGCAGGCGGCGCTGGGCTTCGGCGAAACCTGCGGTGAATTGGGGCCCAGGGCCGGCTAACTGCAGCACGGGAAGGGCCAAAGCCACGGCCTGTTCGGTGGCGGTACCGCCCATCGCCAACACCAGATCACTGCCCGCCAGCACGGCGGCGAAGTCGTTCCAGTGGAGTTCAAGCCGTCGCCCACCCCGCACCAGCACGCGGAGCGGGCCGCAGTCGGCCCCAGGGCTGGGGCCCGCTGCGGCGCCAACCGCTTCGAGTTGCCAGCCCAGGCGTGCGGCGGCGGCGGCGATCGCTGCTGGTTGCAGGGCGCCCACCAGGGCGGCCCGCAGGATCGGTTCCCGTTGGCCGGGGGGGGCTGGCGGCAGTCGCTCCAGCACCTGCAGCAGCAGGCTGAGATTCGCCAGCGCTTCCGGTAGGCGGCTGCCAGGCAGAACCGCCACCACCGGCCCGGCGGGCGATTCTGGTGCGGGGTCTGTCCCTGAGTCTGTGGCTGTCAAACCAGCCGCTGCTGGCGTCCCTGCTGCCGGCAAAACGGACGGCAGCAGCAGGGGATCCAGGAAGGGATTCCCCAGGAAGCGCACGGGCCGGCCCAGTTGGCTGCTCAGGTCGGTGGCGGTGAGCTGGTCGCGGCTCCAGATCGCGCCGAACCGGGGTTGCCGCAGCAGCCAGCCGCAGGGCCAGGGCAGCCGCAGGCGGCCTTCGTAGTGGCTGGAGTAGGCCACCAGGTACACCGCCGCCGACCGGCCGCTGAGCCAGGCCCCCAGCACCGGCACCAGGTCACCGACAGCCACCACGAGGTTGTAGCGGCGGCGCCGATGCCAGAGCCGCAGCAGCAGCCTCAGCACATAGGTGAATTGCCCTTCGCGCAGGTCGCGGAGGCGGCCGGCCAAGCTGGTGTAGCCGAGGCCACCGGTGCTGAAGTCCCGGCTGGGGCCCAGCACCGGGATCGCCGCCTGGCGGTAGGCCTGGCCAAGGCCCACCAGGGGCATCGCTTCCACCTCCACACCGCGTTGCAGCAGATGGCGCCCCAGGGCCACAGCGCTGATGTCTTCGCCGTGGCCGTTACTCAGCAGCAGAACCCTGCTCACCCCTGGAGCCAGCCATGCAGTTTCTGTAGGGCGCCCCAGCCGGGCCGGCGCTGCAGCCCATCGGCCATCGAACCGCGCAGCTCTTCGGCCAGATCCGGTGCCATCACCATCACCTTCTGCACCAGCTCGACGTGCTCGCGCACGCCCTTGCCACCGGTTTCGAGCAGGGCCAGGCTGAGGTTGATGCGGGCCTGCGGATCCTGGGGGTTGAGCCGCACCGCCGTGCGGGCCGACTGCAGGGCAAGGCGGGGCTGGTCCAGTAGCAGCTGTAGCCAGGCCAGGCAGGTCCAACCAGCGGATTGCCGCGGCGATTGGGCGGTGATGGTCAAGAAGTCATCGATCAGATCCTCCGGTGCCGCACCGGCCTGGTAGCGGGCAATCGCCTGATCGAATAGGGAGCTGTCCTGGTCCATGGGTTGGGGGTGGCCAACCGGTGGCGCGTCCGGGGCGGACGCGGAGGGGCTGGGGGCCGTCATGGCAGCACCGGCTGGTAACGATTCAGGTTCCCATGCCGCCGGTCGGCTCAGACGGCGAAGGAACTGCCGCACCCGCAGGTTTGCGAGGCGTTGGGATTGGTGAAGTTGAAGCCGCCACCGATCAGGGCTGAGGAGAAATCGAGCTGCATCCCGTAGATGTACAACAAACTTTTCGGGTCGCTCACCACCAGGAAGCTGGGGGCGTTAGCCGGTTCGTAGACGTACTGCTCGTCGTCGGCCCGGATCGCGGCGGCATCGATGAAATCCATGGTGTAGCTCATGCCGCTGCACCCCCCCGAACGCACCCCCACCCGCAGCACCTTGGCTGGGCCCTGCTGGTTCATCAAGGCCGCCAGCTGCTTCATGGCTGGTTCGGTGATCAGGATGCCCTTACCATCGCGGCCGGTGAAGGTGACCTCCGCTGGGGCTGGTTGCGGCCCGGCGCTGGCTGCAGCGGCGATTGGGCTGGTCACTGCAGAGGCGATTTCGCTGGTCATCGAGGCGCGCGCCGCTGGATGGACCCATTCTATGGACACCAGCCAATGCCTGCAGTGGGATGGCTGGGCGGCCCCAGGCCTGGAAGCGGCCGGTTTCCCCTCCGGTTTCGGCACTCCCTTTCGGCCCCCCTCTACATAGAGTCGTGCGATCGCGGGAGCTTGAGGTGCGCGTCGCCATCGTGGGAGCCGGTCTGGCGGGTCTGGCCGCGGCCGTTGATCTGGTCGATGCCGGCCACCAGGTTGATCTTTACGAGGCCCGGCCGTTCATGGGCGGCAAGGTGGGCAGTTGGGTGGATCAAGACGGCAACCACATCGAGATGGGGCTGCATGTTTTCTTCTTCAACTACACCAATCTCTTCGCCCTGATGCGCAAGGTGGGTGCGATCGATAACCTCCTCCCCAAGCAGCACACCCACCTGTTCGTGAATAAAGGTGGTGATCTGCGTCAACTCGATTTCCGCTTTCTGGTCGGTGCGCCGTTTAATGGTCTGAAAGCCTTCTTCACCACCCCCCAGCTTGATTGGATCGACAAGCTGCGCAATGCCCTGGCCCTAGGCACCAGCCCGATCGTGCGCGGCCTGGTGGACTACGAGGGGGCGATGGCCGTGATCCGCGACCTCGACCGCATCAGCTTTCAAGCGTGGTTCACCGGCCACGGCGGCAGCCTGCGCAGCATTGAGCGCCTCTGGAACCCGATTGCCTACGCGCTCGGTTTTATTGATTGCGAAGCGATCTCGGCCCGCTGCATGCTCACCATCTTTCTGATGTTTGCGACCAAGACCGATGCCTCAAAGCTCAATCTGCTGAAGGGATCACCCCACCGCTGGCTCACTGGCCCGATTCTGAACTATATCGAAGCCCGCGGCGGCCGGCTGCATCTGCGCCACCGGGTCACGGCGGTCCACTACGACGACATCCCAGCGCCCAGCGTTGCCGCCCCCACCCCGCCGCCTGGCGGAGCAACGGTCACCGGGCTCAGCCTGGGCACCCCCGACGGCGAAACCCAGGTGCAGGCCGATGCCTACCTGGCGGCCTGTGATGTGCCGGGTATCCAGCGGCTGTTACCCGAGGCCTGGCGACGCTTCCCCCAGTTCGCGGCGATCGATCGACTCGAGGCCGTTCCTGTGGCCACGGTGCAGCTGCGCTACGACGGCTGGGTGACCGAACTGGGAGATTCGGCCGCAGCCGCAGCCGCCCGCGGCGACCTCGGCAAGCCCGCCGGCCTTGACAACCTCCTCTACACGGCCGACGCCGACTTCAGCTGTTTCGCCGATCTCGCCCTGGCCAGCCCTGCCGATTACCGCAAGCAGGGCCTCGGTTCGCTGCTCCAATGCGTGCTCACCCCCGGCGATCGGTGGATCCCCAAGAAGGTGGAGGAGATTGTGGCGGCCACCGATGCCCAGGTGCGGGAGCTCTTTCCTTCGGCCCGGGGACTCAGCCTCAAGTGGAGCAATGTGGTCAAACTGGCCCAGTCCCTCTATCGCGAAGCGCCGGGGATGGAGCCCTTCCGCCCGCAGCAAAGCACCCCTGTGGCCAACTTCTTCCTGGCCGGCAGCTACACCCGCCAGGACTACATCGACTCGATGGAGGGTGCCACGATGAGCGGTCGGCTGGCGGCGGCGGCGATCCTGGGGCGCCGCGCTGAGCTCGCCCCCAACGAGGCCAAGGGTCTGGCCGTTCCCCTTTCCGTCACCTGAGCTGATTTCCATGGGCCGTTGGCTGGAGCACAGTGTCACCACCGAGATCCAGGCCCCCGTGGAGCGGGTCTGGGAGGTCTGGAGTGACCTCGAGGCGATGCCGCGCTGGATGCGCTGGATCGAGTCGGTGGTTGCCCTCGATGATCCCGATCTCACCGACTGGACCCTGGCCGCCCAGGGGTTTCGCTTCCACTGGAAGGCCCGCATCACCAGTCGGGTCGAGGCCCAGCAGCTGCACTGGGAATCGGTAGGCGGCCTGGCCACCCGCGGTGGTGTGCGCTTCTATCCGCAGGGGCCCGATCGCACGATTGTCAAGCTCAGCGTGGCCTACGAGTTGCCCGGGGTGCTTGCCCCGCTGATGGAACCCACCATCATGGGAAGCATCGTTGTGCGGGAGCTGCAGGCCAACCTTGACCGTTTTCGTGATCTGGTGGAGCAGGGCTAGATCTAGGCCCTTCGCTGCGCTTTCCGCCCGCCGGTTTGGCCCCCTGAGCCCCCGCTGGCTGCGGCATGGCTGCTGCCCGCTGGCCCTCTCGTCGCTGCTTTCGGCATGCAGTGGCCTGCCGTTTGCGACTCCTACGGCCCAGGTTCCCGCCGCTCCCGCCGCAGTGGCGCTGCGTCCAGCCCCAGCCCGGCCCGCCAGCAATGCTGGGCTGGGGCTTCAGCCCCTGCCGTCGGCTGAGCAGGTGAGATCGTCCCTGGCGATGGGTCGCCTGGATCCGTTCCTCGATCCCCGTCCCCCTGCCGCGGCTGCCGCCTCCGAGCCCAGCCCGCCGAGGGCAGGCTTGGGCGGGTCGGCCAAGGCCAAGGCTGGGGGCAGGAAGCCGCTGGCCCCTAGCCAGCCTGCGGCGCTGGGGTCAGCCTTCAAGCTCACCGGAGTGGTCCAAACCGGAGGCCGCAGCGAGGCGATCGTGCAGAACGGCGATCGAATCGGCAGCCTTGTCCTGGGGGAGCGGGGGGGCGATCGCCATCCCCTGTTGCCCAAGGGTTGGATTGTGGAATCGATCGACAGCCAGGCTGCACAGCTGCGGATCTGCATCGTAGGCCAGCAAAAATGCAGGCTTTTCCCCCTGTCTTAAAAGGGTCGCGCGTTGAGATTTGGGCTTAAGGAACCTCTGATCAAGACGGCTTTATCCAAAGAATCTAATCTCATTCTCCTCAGTGAGACGACAATGAGCAGATTTTCCACGGATTTCGCTCACAGCAGTCCCTGCAAAGAGGTTCAGGCAGTTTCCACCACGCGT
>CAIOGZ010000063.1 GCA_903858015.1 uncultured cyanobacterium | reverse complement strand
TTTGAAACATGTGGATGATATTGCAGAAAAATTAGGAGAGGTTGGAGTAATTTAAAGAGATATGACAAAACGTAAAACATCAAACGGAAAGGGGCAAGGAAATAAGGCAAAAAAAGGCAATAAGACCGGCAAGGACAAGCGGTTCTACAAAACCATGATCCCCAAGGCGGACGCCCTCTACGACGATCACCTCAACAACCTGCAATCCCAACCCAAGCCGTGACGCGCTCCTTTTCCGAACTCACCAAGGACTTCAGCCCAGAGCGACGGGAGCGCATTGAGCAGCGCAAGGAGCAGCTGCGGCAGGAAATGACCCTGGCGGAACTGCGCCGGGCCTTTTCACTTACCCAGGACACCCTGGCCAAAACCCTCAATGTCAAACAGGCCGAGATCTCCAAGATTGAGAATCGGGCCGACATGCTGATGAGCACCCTGCGCAAATTTGTGCAGGCCATGGGTGGTGACCTGGAAGTGAGGGCTGTCTTCCCCGACCGCGCCATTGAGATCAGCACCTTTTCGTCTCTGGCCAGCAAGCCTGGCAAGTCGCGCACTGGCAAAAACAAACAGCAAATGGTTGAGGCGTAGAGATCACTCTTCTGGTGCGCATTCTGCTCCAGCCGGCAGAAGCCGAAGCGATCCTCACGCGGATCTTCACCGCCGTGGCGAGCAGCTGGGAGGCCAGCCTGCGCGAAGCCTCGGTGAGCCCCGGCGACTGCCAGCGGCTCAGCCGCGCCTTCCTTTATCCGGGGCTGGAGCTGGATCCGATGGGGTGATGGCCGCGCCTATCTCGCCACCAGACACGGGCACAATCGAGAAATGCGTAGAAACCCGCTTGGCTATCGGAGCCTAGCGACTTTCAACCGTGGGTTTCATCGCTATTACGGCTGCAAACCCTCGGAGCTTTTACGTCAGAGCTTGAAACAACGCTGACTCGCCGATGGATCTCCCGGCCCCCAGAACGCCCTTACTGGACTAGCCGGTTGCAATCAGGCAGCGGTTTTCTGGATGCGGTCCACCCGCCAGGCGTCGTCGACTTTCACAAAGGTGAAATCGAGCGGCAATTCCTCTTTGGCGTCGGACTTGAGCTTCACCGTGAGCATCACCTGGTCGTCCTGGAGGCGGGGGCGGCCGGATTTGAGGTTGCGGTACTTGTTGAGCTGCAGCCCGGCCAGAAAGCGGATGAACTGCTGGCGGTTCACGTGGGAGCGATAGTTCTTGGTGGTGAGCAGGTAGGCGCCATCCACCTGGCCGGAGGCCACCTGGGTGAAGAACTGCTTGATCAGCGGGTTGATGCCGCGGGCGCTGAGCACCAGCTTCACCGCCGAGACCGTCCAGAAGAGGAGCAGGGCGCCAGCGCCGGCGAACAGGGCCTTGCTGCCAAGGCCACGGGCCAGTTCCCAGTCCATCGCGTGCGGGGGGGTTGCGTGCTCTGGAGTCTGACCGACGACCCTGCCCCCCAGCCCGGCTCCACCGTGGCGATACTGCCGGGGCCCAGCCTCTGTCCGCCCCAAGGCCGTGCCCCTGGAGCCCCTGCTACCCCTGTTTCATCGCCTCAACCGCGAGCATTTCGACGGCGCCCTGGCCCGGGCGGGTCGTCCGTTGGTGGAGCTGCGGTGGAGTGATGGCCGCCTCACCCGCACCGCCGGCCTCTACCGCAGCGGTCGCCGCAGCGACGGCGCCGACCTCTGCGAAATCGTGCTGTCGCGGCCCCTGCTCGAACCCCTGCCCCACCAGGCCACGCTCAGCACCCTCTGCCACGAGATGATCCACGCCTGGATCGACCGGGTGTTGGGGGTGCGGGAGGTGCATGGCCCCCGCTTCCGCGAGCGGATGGCGGCGATCAATGCCGCCCAGGACACCTTTGTGGTGAGTTTGCGCCACAGCTACCCGCTGCCGCAGCAGACGGCCGCTTGGATTGCCCGCTGCCCCCGCTGCGGCCGCAGCGCTCCCTACCGCCGCCGCCGCCGGGGCCTGGCCTGCCGCCCCTGCTGTGAGCGCTTCCACGCCGGCCGTTGGGACGCCAGCTGTCTGCTGCAGTTTGAACCGGGCCCGGCGCTGCCCGCCTAGGGTCACGCCGACTCGGCGCTGCGATGGCCACCTTTCTTTGGACCCTGGAATGGGGCGGCCTCACGATCGCGCTGCTGGGCCTGGGGCGGGAGCGCTGGCTGGCGGGCCGGCGCCGCTAACCCGCCGTTAATCTGGGCGCATGGATGAGGTGTTTGCGCGTCGCGATTCCCAGCCGCACGACCCTGGCAGGGAGCGCTGGGGTGATCGGTGGGGTACGGGTTTCGGCGATCAGCCCGGGCGGGAGCGCGACCGGATGCAGGCTCGTGATGGCCGCCGCCCCGCCAGGAACTCGGAACCGCTGGAGCAGCGGCTGGACCGTTGGGTGAGTCGGGGCCGGGAGCTGGTGGACGGGGTGTCGGGCTCTCGGCCCGGCTCGCGCCGGGCTGGCCCGGAGGGCCAGGGCCAGGCGGGGCTGGGCTCCGGGGGGTTGAATCCCGCCCGGCTGGGCCGCTGGGTGGAGGAGCGGCTCGACTGGCTGCTCGACGATGACGGCGACGACGCCTGGCGGGAGCCCTGGCAACAGACCAGCGCCCCCCCTGCCCGCCGTTTCGACCCATCCGAGCGCTCCTGGGAAGGACGCCCCAGGGAAGGAAGCCCCAGGGAAGCGCGACCCAGGGAAGAGCGATCCAGGGACGGGCGATCGATGGACGGGCGCAGGCCTGAGGAGCGGCCGTTGCCTGCTGCCGCCTCAGCCATGACCCCCTCAGCCATGACCCCGGCTGCCATGGCCCCGTCTGCCAAGTCCGCCACCGCCCTGACCCAGTCCGCCGGGCTTCGCTCTGCAGAGCAGGGCGGCCCGGCTTGGTCAGGTCAGCCGCTGCCGCCGCAGCTGGATCCGCCGGTCCGGTCGGCCCGGTCGCCGTTGGCATCCGGCCGTCGCACCCTGGAGGCCATCTCGCGCCGCCCTGGCCCCGGCGCCGGCTCCGCTGCTGGCTCGCCGCCGCCCACCACAACAACCTCCACCGCAACTTCCCCCACAACTTCCCCCACAACTTCCACCGCCGCTTCGGCCCCGATTCCCCCGGCCGCCGCCGAGCCAGCCTGGCCTGACGACGCCAGCTTCACCCTGCAACGCTGGCAACGCCCCGGGCGCGTCACTGCCAATACCGCCCCAGCCAACACCGCCACCGGCAACACCGCCACCAGCCCAGCCGAGCCGTCGGTTGCCCCCGACCCTGCTCCGGGCCGGCCGCTGCCCCGTTCCAGCCGCCGTCGCTGAGGGGCGCTCGCGGCGCGTCGATCGAGGCGGGTCGATCGAAGCGGGTCGATCGAGGCGGGTCAAGCGAGGCGGGTCGGTTGAAGCGGAGCGCTTGGGGCGTCAGCAGATTCGCTGTGGGGCCCCGCCACCAGCGGGCCTACGCCAAAGGCTGGCTTCCCTACGTTGCAGGAACTCCCAGGCGGTGCCCATGACGACCCACCCGCTGAGCCAACAACGCAGCCGATCTGGAGATCGAACGATGAGCACCTTGGTGGTGGTGGGCTTTCCCACGGTCGCGGAGGCCGAGCAGGTCCGCCGCGAGCTGGTGGACATCCAGAAGGAACAGCTGATCGCCTTAGACGATGCGGTGGTGCTGGAGCACGATCTGGAGGGGCGGGTGCACCTGCGTCAGGCCTTGAATCTCACCGCCGCCGGTGCAGTGGGCGGCGGCTTTTGGGGCACCTTGGTGGGCCTGCTGTTTCTCAATCCCCTCGTCGGGGCGGCCGTGGGGGCTGGGGTGGGGGCGCTCTCCGGTGCCCTCAGCGATCTCGGCCTCAACGACGACTTCCTGCGCGAGATCGGCGACACCCTCCCCCGCGGTAGTGGTGCCCTCTGCGTGTTGCTGCGGGAATCAGCCCCCGATCGGGTGATCGAACGCCTGCGCGCCCATGCACCCCACGCCAGCCTGCTGCGCACCAACCTCAGCCATGTCGATGAAGACCGGCTGCGGGAGCTGCTGGAGCGATCTAGCCAGCAGGCGGAAGCGTTGCGCTTGGCCTAACGGGGGTGCTGCTGGCGGCGGCGGGGCCCAACCAGGTTTCCAGGGCCGGAGAGAACACTTCGCGGATCACGGTGAGTGCCCGCCCCTGGCGGAAGAAGCGGTAATGGCGGCTCCAGAAGGGGCCGGGGTAGCCAAAGCGTTGCTCCAGCCAGGCCGCCTCCACCTGGCCCAGGCCATCCACCTGCCGGAACAGCTCGGTGCGGCCCTCGGTCAGGCTGTGCCAAATCGGCTGGTTGCGATCCCTGAGCTGGGACTCAGCCGCGCTGCGGTTCCACCAGCTCTCGGCCCAGCCGAGGCTGAGGCCGCCGCAGGCCAGCCACACCTGGCGCCGCAGCAGCGGTTGTTCCAGATCAGCCACCTCCAGGGGCGCTAGGGCGTCGGCCTCGATCTGCGGGGCCATGGCGATCAACTCCACCTCCAGCGGCTTACCGCTGAGCAGCTGCAGATGGCGGGTGGGGCTGCCATCGCCCAACAGCAGCAACTTCCAGCCGCCGCTCAGCTGCTGGCCAGCCCTTCCCGCCAGCACCTCGCCCATCGCTGCCTGCCACAGGCAGGTTGGTGAAGGCCGCAATCCCGCCGGTTCGGCTGGAGCCAGCGGCTGCGCCCAGCCGGGCCGCTGCGGAGCGATCCCCGGGGCGGCAACCGCCCGATCGCCGGCTTCGGCAGCACCCGCCCGATCGCCGCCAGCGGCAGCACCCCCAGGCTTGCCCAAGCGGGGCTGCATCGGCTTAGCCCCCACTGCCGATGGCGATCCGACGCATCGTCCCAGCCTGTTCGATCAGCACGCTGTCCCCATCGGCGGAGCGCAGCCGCCAGCCGCTGGCTCCGATCGCTTCCCCCACCCCCACGCTGCTGGTGCTTCCCCCCAGCTGGAAGATGGCCGTGCCCGCCTTGCCAGGAGCCCCCACCACGCCCACCAGCAGGGGCAACGGGCCAGCCGGGCTGCCGGCGCTGGGCGGCGCCTCCGCCCTCGCCTGCGCCAACTTCGGGCTGAGCGGTACCCGCAGAAGCGGGGCCTGCCGCTGGGGGCTGGGCAAGCTGCCGAGCTGCTCGATCCAGGGCTCCTGGGGCGGTGGTGGCGGCGGGTCGCGCTCCTCCTGGCCGACTAGACCTTGGGCGGACGGGGCCTGGAGGTCGGTGCGGGCGCCTTGGCTTGGATCGTTCGAACCCGGCGGTGGTGCCAGGGTCGGCGCCGGCGGGGTGGCGGCGGCCTGGCTGGCCGGGCCGAAATTGCGCAGGCGCTCCAGCAGCAGCAGGTTGCGTTCCTGCTGCAGGCCTGCCTGGAGACGGGTCCATTGGCTCAGGGCCAGCACCCCGCTACCGGCGGTCACGAGGCCGGCGCCGGCCAGCAGCGCCAGCAGCAGGGTCTGCTGGCGGGGAGCCGAGCCTCGACCAGGTGGTTCGAGGGCCGCGCTGCTGGCGGCCCCCGGGCCCCTGCTACCGGGCTGGGCCCGGCGGGCCCGAAGCCAGCGCCCGGGCATCGCTGCCGCCGGGGCGGCCTCGATCACGCTGGGGGCTCGCCCGGCTTCGGCGGATTCGCCGTCCCAGCCCAGGTCGATGATGGGGGGCGGATCGAAGATCCGGTTCATCAGTTTGTCGGCCTGCAGCTCCCAGTAGGCCCGGGAGGTGGGGATGCCAGGCGGTGGGCTCACCGGCGCTTCATCCGTAATAACGAATCAATCTAGGGATTTGGCCAACTCAGCGGCGTCGCTGCGGCGTCGCTCCAGCTCCAGCCAGAGCAGCAGGGCGCTGACATCGGCCGGGCTTACCCCGGGCACCCGGGCCGCCTGGCCAAGGGTGCGGGGCTGCACCTTGGTGAGTTTTTCGCGGGCCTCGGCCGAGAGGGTGGTGATGGTGGCGTAGTTGAACAGCTCCGGCAGGGGGCGGCCCTCGGCGCGGCGCACCTGCTCAATTTGCTGCCGCTGGCGGGCCAGGTAGCCGCTGTACTTGATGTCGATCTCGGCCCCCTCCCGCACCCCGGCCGGCAGGTCGGCCGGGGCAAGTCCATGGCGCACCAGGTCGGTGCTGTGGAAGCCCGGGCGCCGCAGCAGGTCGGCGAGGGTGATCGATCCTTTGATCGCCGACCCCGTTTCCGCTTCCACCGCCATCGCCACGGGATCACTCCCCTTGAGCCGTACCGTCTCGAGCCGGCGGGTTTCGGCGGCGATGGCGGCCTGCTTGGCCTCAAACAATTGCCAGCGGCGATCGTCGATCAGGCCCAGCTCCCGAGCCAGGGGGGTGAGCCGGCGGTCGGCGTTGTCGCCCCGCAGCAGCAGCCTGTATTCGCTACGGCTGGTGAGCACCCGGTAGGGCTCCCGCAAATCCTTGCTGATCAGGTCATCAATCAAGGTGCCGATGTAGCTACCTTCGCGCCCCAGGTGGATCGGCGCCTGGCCCCGCAGCAGTCGGGCGGCGTTCAGGCCCGCCACCAGCCCCTGGGCGGCGGCCTCCTCGTAGCCGGTGGTGCCGTTGAGCTGGCCGGCGCAAAACAGGCCGGCCAGCCGCTTGGTTTCGAGGCTGGCCTTGAGCTGGGTGGCAGGGAGATAGTCGTAGTCAACAGAATAGGCGGGCCGCAGCATCACGCAGCGCTCCAGGCCCGGCAGGGTACGGAGTAGTTCTAGTTGCAGGCGTTCTGGCAGGCCGGTGGAGAAGCCCTGCACGTAGAGCTCCGGCGTGTCGCGGCCCTCAGGTTCCAGGAAGATCTGATGGCTGTCCTTGGTTGCGAAGCGAACAATCTTATCTTCAATCGAGGGGCAATAGCGAGGCCCCTTGCTATCGATAAAACCGCCATAGATTGGGGTTAGGTGGAGGTTGTCCTGGATTAATCGATGGGTGGCGGCGGTGGTGCGGGTGAGGTGGCAGGCCATCGGCTCGCCGCTCACCCAGGCGGCCGGATCGAAGGAAAAGAAGCGATCGTGGGCATCGCTGGGCTGCTCTTCGAGTTGATCGAGGGCCACGCTGCGGCGATCCACCCGCGCCGGCGTGCCGGTCTTGAGCCGATCGGTCACGAAGCCCAGGGCGGCGAGGGCTTCGGTGAGCCCCTCGGCGGCCTGCTCGCCGGCTCGGCCGGCGGCCATGGAGCGATCACCCACCCAGATCCGGCCGCCCAGGAAGGTGCCGGTGGTGAGGATCACGGCCGCGGCGGCATAAACGCTGCCGAAGTAGGTGCGCACGCCCCGAATCCGGCCCAGGGGTCCTTGCGTCCAGGCTGCGCCGGGCTCGTCGCCGGCTGGTGCGAAGTCCCCTTCGACCACCAGGCCCGTCACCATCGCTTCGCGCAGCTGCAGGTTTGGGGTGTGTTGCAACAGCTGCAGCATCTGGCGGGCGTAGGCGCGCTTATCGGTTTGGGCGCGCAGGGCCCAAACGGCCGGGCCGCGGCTGGCGTTGAGGATCCGCTTCTGCAGCGCGGTGGCATCGGCGAGGCGGCCGATCACCCCGCCGAGGGCATCCACCTCATGCACGAGCTGGCTCTTGGCCGGCCCGCCCACGGCCGGATTGCAGGGCTGCCAGGCGATCCGATCGAGATTGAGGGAAAAGAGGGCGGTGCGGATGCCCAACCGCGCCGCCGTGAGGGCCGCTTCGCAGCCGGCATGGCCGCCGCCCACCACGATCAGCTCGAATTCTTCGGTGGGAACCTCGTGCAGCGGCTCGCTTGCCGCAGCTGGTTTGGAGCCGGGTGGGGTAGGGGCCGCCGCCACGGTTGTCCGGGGTCGGGGAGCGTCGGTTGTCTGGGAGGGTGTTGGGGAAACCACTGCAACCGCGATCGGGCCGCCGCCACGCTGGCAGGCCCTGGTCTGAGGCTAGGAGCTTGCCCGCCCCATCGCCCCACCAGTTCCAGTTCCAGCCCCAGCCCCAGCCCCAGCCCTGTCACGATCGGCTTGCCCTTGCCTGGCCCGATGGCTCCGCTGGTTTCCTCCTTTTTGAAGCTGGAACACTTCTCCTTAGGGCTGCTGCTGCAGGCCATCCTGCTGGCGGCGAGCGTCTGGGTGGGCCTTTCGCTGCTGGCCAGTCGCCTGCGCGCTAACTCCTTGCCCCGGGCCCTGCTGCTGCGGGCGCGGCTGAGCCTGGCCACCACGCTGCTGTTGGGCGGGCTGGTGCTCTGGCTGCTGCGCCTGCTGCCGGCGGCGGAGTTGCCCCTGCCCAGCGCCCCGCAGTTGCGCCAGCTGCTGCTGGTGTTGGCCCTGGTCTGGACCCTGGCCCGTTGCAAGGGCAGCCTGCTGCAGTGGGCCGGCAGCGCCCCTGGTGTCGCCCAGCTGCAGGGGCGGGAGCGGCTGGCGCTGCTGGATCTGCTCGACAAGCTGATCGGCCTGCTGATCGTGCTGCTGCTGGGCTGGCAGCTTTTGCGGCTGCTGGGAGTGTCGGCCGGGGTGTTGCTCACCGCCGGCGGCTTTGGCGCCGCCGCCCTCGGCTTTGGGGCCCGCACCATCGTGGAGAACGGCCTCAGCGGCCTCGGGCTTTATCTCAATCGCCCCTTTGTGGTGGGCGATGCGATCCGTCTGCCGGCCCAGCAGCTGCAGGGCGAGGTGGAGGAAATCGGTTGGTTCTATACGCGGTTGCGGGATCCGGAGCGGCAGATGGTCTACATCCCGAACGGCACCTTTACCAGCCAGGCGGTGCAGAATTTGGCCCAGATTGACCGCCGCCGTTTGCAACTCGATGTGACCCTCCGTCCGCAAGATCGGGGCGCCATTGAGGCGATCCTGGCCGAGTTGCAGGCCTTCGTGGCGGCTGATCCCGGCGTCGATCCGCTGCTGCCGGCTCGGGTCCACCTGGTGGGCTACGGCGACAACGGGCCCCTGCTGCGGCTGCTTTGCCATGGCGCCGCCGGCGATCTGGCCGCAGCCCTGGATCTGCAGCAGCGGTTGTTACTGGAGATCGGCGCCGTCGTCGAGCGCCATGGGGCTGCGATCGCGGTCCATCCCAGGTCCCTGGCCTGAGCGGCGGGCCAGGGCCAGAACCGTGCTGCAATGATGCAACCTTCAAGCGTTGTTGTCTCCCCAATTCTCTCCCTTACCTCGTCTCCTTCTGGGGACAACCTGGCCTCCCTGCCACCGGCCGCTGAACCCACCAGCGTCCCCGGTTTTGCCCGGGAGCTGCGCCCGCTTCTTCCCGCAGAGGCGTTCGAGCCCGACCGCACCCTGCTGCCCCTGTCGGCGATCAACGGCGCAATCCTGCTGTTGGGCTGGCTGATGGCCGACCGGCTGGACCAGTGGCCGCCGCTTTGGCTGCCGCTCTGGCTGCCCTTCGCCCTGATCATGGGCAACAGCGTGTTCGTGCTCGGCTTGAGCATGCATGACCTGCTGCATGGCAGCGTCGTGCGGGGCCCGCAACGGCGGCGGCTGGTGGCCCTGCTCGGCTTCAGCATGTCCTGGATGACCCCGACCCTCTGGCAGGCGGTGCACAACCGGGAGCATCACCAGCACACCAACGGCCTGACCGATCCGGACCGGGCCTACCTGGAGGCGCAGCCGCGCAACTGGGGCAAGCGGCTGTTCCAGCTGATCGCCCCCTCGCTGGAGGTGTCCCCCCTGGGTCTGGCGTTGGGCATGAGCAGCGCCTGGGCCCTGCATCACTTCCGCACCACCTGTTCCGTGCTGCTGTTCAACACCGGTGACACCCGCTTCGGTCCGGCCCCCTTACGGGTGAGCCGGCGCGAGCGCCGGCGCATCGCCCTGGAGCTGCTGGCGGTGATCGGCCTGCACGCCATTGTGGTGATCTGGCTCGATGCCCAGCCGCTGAAGCTGCTGCTGGGCTATTTCCTGCCACTGTGGTGTGCCTATGCCATGGCGATGGCCTACATCTACACGAACCACATGCTCTCCCCCCTGCGGGAGGACAACGATCCGTTGCTCACATCAGTCTCCCTGAAATTGCCGGCGTTTCTGGATTGCCTGCATGGGAATTTCTCCCATCACAGCGAACACCACGTCTTCTCCGGCCTCAACGGCCGCTATCTGCCGCTGGTCAGGCAGCTGCTGCTGCAGCACCATCCCGACCGTTACCGGCTGCTCAGCGGCCCCCAGGCCTGGCGGCTGCTGCTGAGCACCCCCCGGCTCTACCGTGACGCCGGCACACTCACCGACTGGAACGGCACCCGCTTGATGGCGGTGCCGATGCTCGAAGCGTGAACCGGTAACGGCCCTGGCCCCGAGACGAGTTCAGGCCGCCAGGTTGCGGAAGCGGGTGAATTGGGGTTCGAACAGCAGCTTGCAGGTGCCAACCGGGCCGTTGCGGTGCTTGGTCACGATCACTTCGGTGATGCCGCGGTCGGCGGTGTCGGGGTTGTAGTACTCGTCGCGGTAGATCATCAGCACCAGGTCGGCGTCTTGTTCGATCGAGCCCGATTCGCGCAGGTCGCTCAGCATTGGCCGTTTGTTGGTGCGGGATTCCACGCCGCGGCTGAGCTGGGAGAGGGCCATCACCGGCACGTTGAGTTCGCGGGCCATGCCCTTGAGGCCGCGGGTGATGCGGGAGAGCTCCTGCACCCGGTTGTCGGAGCCCGAGCCCTCCATCAGTTGCAGGTAATCGATCACGATCAGGCCCAGCTCCTTGCCCTGTTCGGCCATCAGCCGGCGGCAGAGGGAGCGCATCTCCAGCACGCCGGCATTGGGTTTGTCGTCGATGTAGAGCGGCAGGGCCCCCAGGCTGCTGATGCCTTTGCCCAGCAGGGGCCATTCCTCCTGCTGCAATCTGCCGGTGCGCAGCCGCCCGCTCTCGATCCCCACCTCCATCGAAAGCAGGCGGTAGGTGAGCTGCTCTTTGCTCATCTCCAGGCTGAACACCGCCACCGGCAGGTGATGGAGTTGGGCCACGTTTTTGGCGATATTGAGCACGATCGAGGTTTTGCCCATCGCCGGCCGGCCCGCCACGATGATCAGGTCGCTGCGTTGCAGCCCCTGGGTCATGGCATCGAGGTCGTAGAAGTTCACGGGGATGCCCGCCACGGCGGTGCCGAGCGAGCGGGTTTCGATCTCCTCGAAGGTGCGGGTGAGGATCTCGGCGGTGGGGGTGAGGCCGAGGCTGGGCTTTTCCTGGCTGATCGCGAAGATCTTTTGCTCGGCTTCATCGAGCACCTGCTCCACCGGCTTGCTCTGGTCGAAGCCCAGGCCGATCACCTCGTTGCCGGAGCGGATCAGTTGGCGGCGCAGGTACTTGTCCATCACCAGGCGGGCCACCTGGTCAATCGAGGCGGTGGAAAGGGTGCGCTCCACCAGTTCCACCAGCCGGGCGCTGCCGCCCACCTTCTCCAAGTGGCCCGTGTCGGCCAGCCAGGCGGCCATGGCCGTCAGGTCGGTGGGCTTGCCCTGGCTGTGCAGCATCAGGGCGGTGCGATAGATCTCGCGGTGGGCGCCCAGGTAGAAGGCTTCAGGCTGGAGCACCTCGGCCACCCGGCCGATCGCATCGGGATCCAGCAGGATGCCGCCAAGCACGGCCTCCTCGGCCTCAAGGTTTTGGGGTGGCACCGAATCGGGCAGCGCCTCAAAGCTGGTTTCACGCTGCCCCCGCTCAGCGGCGCGCCCAGTCGCGCGGCTGCCGGACGGCTCCCGTGGTTGGAGGCTGCTGGAGCTGTCTTGCGCCGCAGCCGCACCGGCTAAGGGCACGCTCACCATGGTGGTCTCCAGGAAGGGCCAGAAGGGATCAGATCGGGCCGCCGTTCGGCCGCTGCCAGGGGGGGCTGCCGGGTTGGCCTCGCTGGGCCCGCCTCAAGCTTGGCTGCCAGTGGACTGGCGGCACCGGGGCGGGATTGGCGGCGGCAAGGCTTGCCGACGGCAACGCCGCCGAACCCTGGGGCTGCGGCGGCGGGGGAGGGGTGTTTGGGGGTGGGGGAATTGATCTTCGCCCGGAGATCGGGTTTTGACCAGCCCCTGGATCACCAGATCTGGTGCTGGGCTGGCCAGGGCAGCGCCATCATCCCCTAGATCTAGATCTGGAGCTGGCGGCGCTGGGCTGGCTGGTCGTCTGCTCGCAGCGATTCAGTAGCTCACCACTTCGAGGTTCACCTCGGCGGTGACTTCTGGGTGGAGCTTCACTTGCACCTTGTAGGTACCGGTGCGATGGATCTCGGGAACTGTGATGTCGCGGCGGTCGAGATCCTTCTTCGTGGCAGCCTCGATCGCTTCGGCCACATCGCCGTTGGTCACGGTACCGAACAGCACGTCGTCACCGCCGGTCTGCTTCTTCACCGTGAACCGCCCGATCGTATCGAGGGCGGTGCGCAGGGCGAGGGCCTCGGCCTTGAGGCTGGCCTGGCGCTCGGCTTCCTTGGCGCGGCGGTGCTCCACCTGGCGCAGCACGGCAGCGGTAACGGGCACGGCCTTGCCGAGGGGTACCAGGAAGTTGCGGGCGTAGCCGGGGGCAACCTCGACGAGGTCGCCATCTTTGCCGAGGCTCAGCACGTCTTCGCTGAGCACCACCTGAACACGCTTGGCCATGGCTTAAGAAACCGCTGGTTCCACAGAAATCCTATCGATCATCTTAGGGCACGGGCCGGGTGCTCCAGCGGCCAGGGCCGCCGGGTTCGACCCAGCCGTTGAGCTCGATCAAGCCGTTGGCCGGCCGGCCGCCCGCGGTAGCCGCACCTGGCGGGCCAAACCGAGCCGCTGCAGCAGCTTGATATGCAGCCAGGTGAGATCCAGCTGGCCGGGGCCAAAGCCGTGGCGGGCTGAATGGGGGAAGGCGTGGTGGTTGTTATGCCAACCCTCGCCGAAGGTCAAGGCCGCCACCCAGGGGTTGTTCATCGCGTTGTCGCCGCTGGCGTGGGGGGCCTGACCCCAGCAATGGGTGGCGGAGTTGACCAGCCAGGTGCAGTGGTACACCAGCACCAGCCGTAGCGGGATGCCCCACAGCACCAGGGCCCAGCCGCCAGCGCCCGTGACGCTGCCGATCCAGAACAGCAGCAGCCCGAGCACTAGTTGCAAGCTCAGGAACCAGTTGTTCAGCCAGCGGTAGTAAGGGTCGCGGGCCAGGTCGCCGGTGAGGCGGGGCACCGCCGCCATGGCGGGGATTTCCTCAAACATCCAGGCCATGTGGGACCACCAGAAGCCCTTGTTGCTGTTGTGATGATCCGCTTCCGTATCGGAGAATTTGTGGTGGTGGCGGTGCAGGCCCACCCAGTCGATCGGGCCGTGCTGGCAGCTGAGCGCACCGCAGGTGGCGAAGAAGCGCTCGAGCCAAGTGGGCACCCGGAAGGCGCGGTGGCTGAGCAGGCGGTGATAGCCGACCGTCACCCCCAGACAAGCGGTGAGCCAGTAGAGCACCAGCAGGCTGGCCAGGGCCGGCAGGCTCCAGAAGCGCGGCAGCAGGGCCAGCAGCGCCAGCAGGTGGATCGCCACCATGAAGCCGATCGTGCCCCAGCGTCGGCCGGCAGGGGCGAGAGCGGTGGGCTCGCCGCGGCGCGGCCGGTGCAGGGCGGTGGCGCGGCGCAGGGCGCTGCTGCCGCCCGTGATGGCGGCGACCGCCCGGGTGTGCGGGGCGGCCGGACGGCTTCGGGGTGTGGCGGCCATGGGGTGCCGGCTCCAGATCGATCGATACAATGGTAGCAATACGGATCCGTATCGCTTGGGTTATCGAGATGAGATCGCATCGGGCCGGGTGGCCTTCGCCCATCTGATCCGCCAGTGGCATGGTCGCAATGGCTGGTCGCACCGGGTGTTGCCTGGGCTGGCCGAAGCGCTCGAGCTGGGCCGCGTCCACAACTCCCAGCTGTCGATGCTGCGCAACGGCAAGCTCGCTTCCCCGGGGCCGGAGGTGTTCCTGGCCCTCGGCCGCATCAACCGCTGGCTGGCCGCCGAGGCCCCCGAGGGAAGACTGGAGCCGCAGCGGGCCGCCATCCTGTTGGCGAGCCAGCATGGGGAGATCTGCGCAGCGTTGGCGGCCTCCGCCCTGCCGGTGCAGGGCGAGGACGGCATCGTGCTAGGGCCGGGCGAGCTGCTCGAGGTGTTCGTGGGCTTTCGCCAGCCGCCCGCCGGTTTCGATCTGCGCATCGATGACGCCGAAGCGGCCGGGATCAGTGCCGCCCTGGCCCTTCTGTTGACTGCAGGCCGGCCTTGGCGGCTCTGCCGCGACCAACTGCTGGCCGCCTACCCGGTGGAGAAGCGGCAGCGTCGCGAACGCTTTGCCAGCGTGATGGCTGGTCAGGCCGATTACGCCGCCCCGGAGTTGGCGGCAGAGTTGGCCGACCTGCGCCTTACCCTGGCGGCCCTCGGCGCCGCCGGGGAGGAGGAGCTCAGCGCCGATCGTTTTCTGGCGCTGCTGAGGCAACAGGCCCGGGATCTTCAGCCCCAAGAGGCCGGCCCACGGCTTGACCTGGCCAGCGAAGTTCGCCGCCTGTTGGATCGGACGGCCTGAAATTTGGGCTGAAATGTGGATCGCCCCAGCCCTGGTGGGATCAGGGGCTGGCTTCAGCGGCTGGAGCCGGCTGGTCGGTGCTGCGGCGCCGTTCTACGGGGATGGCTGCGGGGTCGACGACGGGCGGTTCACCGGCGGCGCCTTGGGCCCGCAGGGAGCCCGGCTGGCGGGAATCGAGGCCGAGATGCACTTCGATCGCCCGCACCCGCAGGGCAATGCTCGACAGGGTGGTGCGACCCTTGGGATCGGCGTTGAGATCGGTTTCGAGCACCGACAGCACGTAGGCCGTCAGGCTTACCCCGGCTTCATCGGCCCTGGCCCGCACCAACTCGTGCAGGTCTTCAGGCATCAAAAGATGAACTTGCTTGCGCGCTGAGGCCAAGGCAATTATTGAGCAAGGATTCGCCTACATTCTAGCCAGGGCCCTTGGCTTACGCCAGGGGTGGGGCCAGGCGAACACGCTGGGCTAGGCCTAGGGCCCGCAGCAGCCGAATGTGCTGCCAGGTGATATCGAATTCAAACCAGCGCAAGCCATGCCGGGCCGAGTGGGGGTGGGCGTGATGGTTGTTGTGCCAGCCTTCGCCAAAACTGAGCAGGGCCACCCACCAGCAATTGCGGGAGAGGTCTGGACTATCGAAATTGCGGTAACCGAAGGCATGGGTCGCCGAATTCACCAGCCAGGTCACGTGATAAACCACCACCAACCGCAGCGGGATCGCCCACAGCACGAGGCCGAGGCCGCCGCCATGCACGCCGGCGTGCTCGCCATAAAACCAGAGGGCCAGCCCGAGGGGAAGCTGGACCAGCAGGAACCAGCGGTCGAGCCAGCGATAGAAGGGATCGCGGCGCAGATCAGCTGTGAAGCGGTGGATCTCCCGTAGGGCAGGGATCTCGTGCAGCATCCATTCGCTGTGGGACCACCAGAGGCCGCGGGCAGCATCGTGGTGGTCGATGGGCTGGTCGGAGTGGAGGTGGTGGTGCCGGTGCAGGCCCACCCATTCGATCGGGCCGCTCTGGCAGGCCAGGGTGCCCATCAGCACCAGGAGGCGCTCCAGCCAGCGCGGTGCATCAAAGCTGCGATGGGCCAGCAAGCGATGCAGACCGAGCGTCACACCCAACACCGTCATCCAATAGAGCACCGCCAGGGCGATCAGGCCCTGCCAACTCCAGAAGCGGGGCAGCAGGGCTGCCACGGCGCCCACATGCAGGGCCAGCATGAAGCTGGTGGTGCCGCCCTTGAGCTTGCGTTGGCGGCGGGGCAGGGCTGGCCTGGGGGCCACCAGGCCAGCCCGCAGGCGCAGCTCGCGGGGGACGCCGGCGGGGCTGACCGTGCGGTCTGCCGGTGGCGAAGAGCCCGCGGCGACGGAGAGGGGCATGCGGCAGATGGGGGCAACGGCGCGGCGGCCCGCGCAGAACGAGACTCTATGAGAAAGGGGGCCGCCGCCGCTGTGTCGCTCCCGCAGGCTCGGATCAGGCGGGGCTCGGGGCGCACCGCACCATGGCCAACCCGCCCTGGCCAGGGGGCAGCAAGCCAGTTTCTGCACCGTGGAGCCGTTGGGCGCCTGCTGGGATTCAGGGCCATGCCAGGTGCCCTAAGCAAGCCTTGGAAAACCGAGCTCCCGCTCCATGGGGCCAGCTACCGCCAAGGTTCCCGGTTGTCAGGATCGCCAAAATGGCGGTTTTACAGAGTTTTTCCTAGCCCAGCCCTGCAGCTGCCGGCGGGTTCGAAACATAGTTTGATGCTTGATAAGTACGTCCGAGCCTCGAAACTACTGGTCAGGCTCATAGTCTATCGGCGGGTTGAATGTCCCTGGCGGGTTGTAAAGATCCTGGCGGATCAGCAACGTACTATCTGGCCACAGGGCTGGAGCGCTATTGGGTCCGATCGAAAGGGAAGCGCAACCAGGGGGCCGGCAGGCCCTGGCCGCGGCCCAGGCCCGCATCGCCCTCGCCCTGGCGGCGATCGCCCCGCTCGCGGCCGCCCGCACCGCCGCCGTGCGGCCCCGGCTGGAGCGGGTGCTGGCGGCTTTCGCGGCAGAGCGGCTAGCGGTGCAGCACTTCGCTTCGGTGAGCGGCTACGGCCATGGGGATCTGGGCCGCGAGACCCTCGATCGGGTGTTTGCCCGGGTGCTCCAGGCCGAAGCTGCTGCCGTACGGGTGCAGTTTGTGAGTGGCACCCACGCCATCGCCGCCGCCCTGTTTGGCGTGCTGCGGCCGGGCGATCGGCTGCTCTCGCTCACCGGTCGCCCCTACGACACCCTGGAGGAGGTGATCGGCCTGCGGGGTCGCGGTGCCGGCTCCCTGGCCGAATTCGGCATCGCTTACGACGAGCTGCCCCTCACCGCCAATGGCCTGGTGGATGAGCAGCGGCTAGCCGAGGCGCTGGCCCTGCCCACCCGCATGGTGCTGATCCAGCGCAGCTGTGGTTACAGCTGGCGCCCTTCCCTGCCGGTGGCGTTGATCGGTCGCCTCTGCGAGCGGGTGAAGGCCCTCCAACCGGGTTGCATCTGCTTCGTCGACAACTGCTACGGCGAGCTGGTCGAGGAGCTCGAACCCACCGCCGTGGGCGCTGACCTGATCGCCGGTTCGCTGATCAAGAACCTTGGCGGCACCCTCGCCCCCGGCGGCGGTTATGTGGCGGGAACCACCGAGCTGGTGGAGCAGGCCTGTTGTCGACTCACCGCTCCCGGTATCGGCAGCGAAGGTGGCAGCGGCTTCGATCTGCACCGGCTGCTGTTTCAGGGGCTGTTCCTGGCACCCCAGATGGTCGCCGAGGCCCTGATCGGCGCCGAGCTGGTGGCCCGGGTGTTCGCCGACCTCGGCTTCGCCGTGAATCCCCTGCCCGGCGCCGAGCGCAGCGATGGCATCCAGGCGGTGCGGCTGGGCAGCCCCGAGGCGCTCAAGATCGTCTGCCGGGCTTTCCAGGCTGCATCGCCGGTGGGCGCTTACCTCGATCCGGTGCCGGCGCCGATGCCCGGCTACGCCAGCGATCTCGTGATGGCGGGTGGCACCTTCATCGATGGCAGCACCAGCGAGTTTTCCGCCGATGCGCCCCTGCGCCAGCCCTACGTGCTCTACGCCCAGGGCGGCACCCACCACAGCCACCAGGCGATCGCCCTGGAGCGGGCCCTGGTGGCCCTGGCCGAGGCGGGTCTGGTTGCGCTCTGAACGGCGCGGCGGCCCAGCTTCCTACAGACTGGGACCGCTTCCCGATCCATCGTCCGCGCCATGGCCCTGCCCATTCCCGAAGACTGTCGCTACGCCGACAGCCATGAGTACGCCCGCCCGGAGGGCGACAGTGCACGGGTGGGCATCAGTGCCTTTGCGGTGGACCAGCTCGGCGACATCGTCTTTGTGGAGCTGCCTGAGGTGGGGGCCACCATCAGCCAGGGCAGCAGCTTTGGTTCGGTGGAATCGGTGAAGGCCGTCGAAGAGTTGCTGGCTCCGATCAGTGGCGTGGTGGAGGCCCGCAACGAGGCGGTGCTCGCTAGCCCAGAAGAACTGCAGAACGATCCCTACGGGGAGGGTTGGCTGCTGGTCGTGCGTCCTTCCGATCCCCTGCAGCTGGAGGGCCTGATGGATGCCGCTGCCTACGGCGCCGCCGTAGAAGGCCACTGAGCCTCCGGCTTGATCTGGGCCAGGGGCCGGGGCCGGATCCTGCTCCGCCCTGATCCTTGGCGATCGCTGTTGAATTTTCTTAAGATTCCCCCACCTTGAAGCCGGTTTCGTGGCAGCACCGTTTCTGATTCGGCACCTGGGGCCCGGGGCTGAGGATCAGCAGCGGATGCTGGCTGAACTGGGCCTCGAGTCCCTTGAGGATCTGGCCGCCGCCGTGGTGCCCGCCGACATCCTGCTACCGGCTAGCGCCGCCAGCGAGGGGTTGCCCGAGGCCTGCTCCGAGGCGGAGGCCCTGGCTGAATTGGCCCGCATTGCCGCCGATAACAGCCCTGCCCGCAGCCTGATCGGTCTCGGCTATCACGGCACCGCCACCCCGGCTTTGATCCAGCGGCACGTACTGGAAAACCCCTGTTGGTACACCGCCTATACCCCTTATCAGGCCGAGATCGCCCAGGGACGTCTGGAAGCGCTGCTCAACTTCCAGACCCTGGTCAGTGACCTCACCGGCCTGCCGATCGCCAATGCCTCCCTGCTGGATGAGGGCACGGCGGCGGCCGAGGCGATGGCGCTCTCCCTGGCGGTCTGTCAGCGGCCTGGAGCCCGCCGCTATTTGGTGGATCGGGCCGTGTTCCCCCAGACCCTGGCGGTGATCACCACCCGGGCCGAACCGCTGGGCATCAACGTCGAGCTGGTGGATGCCGAGGCCCTGGCGTCAGCCCATGCCAGCAGCTCCCTTGCCACCGCTTCGCTGGCGGATGGCCTCCCGTTTGCCGAGGATGCCTTTGGCCTGCTGATTCAGTTGCCTGGGGTGGAGGGGCGCCTCTGGGATCCGGCCCCGCTGCTGGCCGCCGCCCGCGCCGCCGGCCTGATCGTCACCGCCGCCGTCGATCCCCTCGCCCAGGTTTTGCTGGCGCCCGTGGGCCATCTCGGCGCCGACATCGCCGTGGGCAGCCTGCAGCGCTTCGGTGTGCCGATGGGATTCGGTGGGCCCCACGCCGCCTTTTTCGCCACCACGGAGGCCTACAAACGTCAGATTCCGGGGCGGCTGGTGGGCCAATCGCGCGATGCCGAAGGCAATCCTGCCCTGCGCTTGGCCCTGCAGACCCGCGAGCAGCACATCCGCCGAGACAAGGCCACCAGCAACATCTGCACCGCCCAGGTGTTGCTGGCGGTGATGGCGAGCTTCTATGCCGTGCACCATGGCCCCGATGGCCTGACGGCGATCGCCCGCCGCATCCTTTCGCAGCGGCAGGCCCTGGCCGAGGCGCTGGCGGTCCTCGGCCTAGCCGCCGATCCCGGCCCGGGGTTCGACACCCTGGTGCTGCGCAGCTCCGGGGCGACCCAGCTGCGCCAGCGGGCCGTGGCCGCAGGGTTCAACTTGCGCGTCGGGGTGGATGGGTTGGCGGCCACGGCGGCTGATGCCTTGGCGATCAGCCTCGATGAGCTCACCCATCCGGCCGAACTGGAGCAACTGCTCAGGGCCCTCGCTGCCGATCCGGCCGCCGCCGCCAGGGCCGTGGCCTTGCTCAATGCCAGGCTAGCGCTGGCCCCGGAGGCCTCGCCCTTGGCCCTGGCTGGCCTGCCGCTACGCCGGGATCCGTGGCTGAGCCAACCGGTCTTCCACCGCTACCGCAGCGAAACCGAGTTGATGCGTTATATCCAGTATCTGGTGTCCAAGGACCTGTCGTTGGTGCACGGCATGATCCCCCTGGGCAGTTGCACCATGAAGCTCAACGCCGCTGCCGAACTGGCGCCGGTGAGCTGGCCCGCCTTCGCCCAGCTCCATCCTTTCGCCCCGGCCGACCAGACCGGCGGCTATGCCCGGCTAGTGGCCGATCTGGAGGCCTGGCTGGGGGCGATTACCGGCTTTGCCGGGGTATCGCTCCAGCCCAATGCCGGCTCCCAGGGCGAATACGCCGGCCTGATGGTGATTCGCGCCTGGCACCGCAGTCGCGGTGAGGGCCACCGCCGCATCTGCCTGATCCCCACCAGCGCCCACGGCACCAACCCCGCCAGTGCGGTGATGGCCGGCATGCAGGTGGTGGCCGTGGCCTGCGACGAGGCCGGCAATATTGATCTCGCCGACCTCGAAGCCAAGACCATCACCCACGCCGCCGACCTGGCGGCCCTGATGGTCACCTATCCCTCGACCCACGGTGTGTTTGAAACCGGCATCCGCCGCATCTGCCAGCTAGTGCATGACCATGGCGGCCAGGTGTATCTCGATGGCGCCAACCTCAACGCCCAAGTGGGCCTCTGCAAGCCGGGGCTGTACGGCGCCGATGTTTGCCATCTCAACCTCCACAAAACCTTTTGCATCCCCCACGGCGGTGGCGGCCCCGGCGTCGGTCCGATTGGCGTGGCCTCCCATCTGGTGCCCTTCCTGCCGGGCCATCCCCTTGCTGCGCTGGGGGGTTCGGCTGGCCAGCCCGCCGACGAGCTGGCCGGCCTCGCGATCGGGCCGGTGTCGGCGGCGCCCTGGGGCAGCGCTGGCATCTTGCCGATCAGCTGGATGTATATCCGCATGATGGGTGGTGCTGGCCTGCGCACCGCCAGCCAGGTGGCCCTCCTGGCCGCCAACCTGATCGCCGAACGGCTGGATCCCCACTTCCCGGTGCTCTACCGCGGCGCCGGCGGCCGGGTGGCCCACGAGTGCATCCTCGACCTGCGGCCCTTGAAGCGCAGCTGCGGCTTGGAGGTCGACGATCTGGCCAAGCGGTTGATGGATTACGGCTTCCATGCCCCCACCGTGAGCTGGCCGGTGGCCGGCACGGTGATGGTGGAGCCCACCGAAAGCGAATCGCTGCCCGAGCTGGATCGCTTTTGCGCCGCCATGGTGGCGATCCGCGCCGAAGTGGCGGCGCTCGAATCGGGCGCCGCCGATCCCCTCGACAATCCGCTGAAGCGCGCCCCCCACACCCTGGCCGCCGTCACCGCCGACACCTGGGATCGCAGCTATAGCCGCAGCCAAGCTGGCTTCCCGGCCGGCAGCGCCCAGTTAGCCAGCAAGATCTGGCCCGCCGTCGCCCGCATCGACAACGCCTACGGCGATCGAAACCTGGTCTGCACCTGCCCTTCGGTGGAGGAAGTGGCAGTCAGCGAACTGGCCGCCTAAGGGTTCCCTGGGCTACTCTGCGGGCCGTGGATGACGCATCATTGAGCAAAGGCTAGTCTCCGCCCTAATGGCAGGGGATATCGGCCATTCAGCCATTCATCACAGGGGACCATGAAGGGCGACGGCAGCGGTACCTATCCTCCGGCGGCGGCCGCCGGCATCCAGCGCATTGAAGGCACCAATGTGGTAAGGGTGCCCTTCGGCGTGCGCCGGGCCCGGCGGCCCCGTCCGGAGCGTCCCGACCATTGGGCCACGTTGGTGCTTCCCTTCCAGGTCGGCGGCGGCGGCGGGCCCACGCCACCCCACGCCGCCTGAATCCCATGCCCTGCTGAGGCCGGCTTGGGTTGTCTCAAGCTGGCTGTAATTCTGGCTCGTGGTAGGGGACGAAGTTTGCCTTGATCGTGCCGCAGATCGGGCAGCTCCAGCTATCTGGAATCGCCTCAAATGGGGTGCCGGCGGCGATGCCCGAATCCGGATCCCCCACGGTGGGGTCGTAGATCATTGAGCACACCTTGCAGATCCATTGGCCGCTCACCGGCGCTGCCGCGCGGCCGGCCATTCCTTTGCCTTGCAGGGCCTCTAGCGCTACCCCGTAACGCTCGGCGTGGTGCTTTTCGATCGGGCTCAGCAGGCCGAAGTTGCGGGCTGCGGTGCGGAAGCTGCCGGCGTGGTCCTGGGATTCGGCGATCTGCCCCTCGAATTCGGCCGTGGCGCCGGCATCGCGCTCGGCGCGGGCCCGTGCGGCGAACTCCGGGTACATGGTGGTGTACTCGTAGGTTTCGCCTTCAATCGCCAGCTCCAGGCAGCGGGCCAGGATCGCCTGCTTCTGGGTTGGATCGAGGCCGTCGGGGTCGGCGACCACAAGCTCGGGATGGAGCAGGCGGAAGTGGGCGAAGGCGTGCTCGGTTTCCTGGTTGGCCGTGTCCTTGAACAGCCGGGCCAGCTCCTTGTGGCCGAGCTGCTGGGCCACCTGGGCGAAGAACAGGTATTTGCGGTTGGCCATGCTCTCGCCGCCGAAGGCGGCTTCGAGGTTGGCCAGGGTGCCGGGCTTGGAGAGGTCCATGGGGCCTTGGTGTCGTGCTGGGATCTTAGGCGAAGTCGGAATGGGTATGAGCTGGGTGCTTGGCGTTGGTTGGCGATTCCCCCTCCGCCGCCTGGCCGGCGAGGTGAGCGGCCGGGCGGCTCGGCGGCGCAGCCTGGCGATGGCGGGGCAGCCCGGGGGATGCTTCGGGTTCGGCCACCGCCGAGCGGCAGGCGGCGCAATGTCCGTAGTATTCCAAGGTGTGGAACAAGGGCAGGAAGCCTCCGCGCAGCTCAGTCGGCAGGGGCTGATCGTGCATGGGGCACACCGGCAGGGTGACGCTGCTCCCACAGAGCACACAGGTGAGGTGGTGGGCGTCGTGGTCGACCGGCGCGTAGAGGGTCTCGCCAGTGGGCAGCAGACGACTGCGCACCAGGCCCCGCTGTTGCAGCCAGCGCATCTGGCGGTAGATCGTGGCCAATCCGATGCTTTGGTGGCACTGACTCAGCCGGTGATGGAGATCCTGGTTGCTCAGTTCGGCGCCCGCATCGCGCAGGGCATCCAGCAGCAGTTGCTGGCGGGGCGTGAGCGGCACCTGGCCGGAGCTGAGGTTGGTGGTGCTGCTCATCTCCTGGGTTGGGGAGTCCGCGCTGATCCGACCTTAGGGACCCTATCGGCGCCCCCCCCGATCGGGCGCTGCGGCGCTTATCCCCAGCAGTGGCACACACAGGCAGGCGATCACGGGGCCCGGGGGGCTGTCGAGCAGCAGGCTGAGCCCGAATCCAGCCACCGCCACCGCCATGCCGATCGCGGCCGAGCGCCCCAGGGCTCCCCAGAGGCTTGCTGCGGAGCGCAGCCCGATCAGGGCCGGGGCGCTATAGAGGGCAATCGCCAGAATCAACCCCACGGCGGCCATGCCGCTAACGATCACCAGGGTCGTGGCGAGGCTGAGCAGCCGCTGCAGCCGTCGCACCGGCAGCCCTGCAGCCGCGGCCCCTTCCGGATCCACAGCCAGGAACACCAGCTGCTGATAGCGGCTGCAGACCAGCAGCAGCAGCAAGCCCAGGGCGATCGCGGCCCGCAGCAGGTCTGCCGGCCCCGCTGTCAGCAGATCGCCGAACAGAAGGTTATTGAGGTCCCCGTCGCCATCGAGGGCCGAGATCAGCAGGACCCCCAGCCCCAGGCTGGCGGCGAGCAGCGTGTTGGCCACCACCTCCTGGCCCGCGTCATCCGGCAGGTGACGGCTGCTGAGCCGCTCCGCGAGCCAGGTGGCGCCCAGTCCACTGGCCAGCCCTCCCAGCAGGGGGTCGATCCCCGCCGCCAGGGCCAGGGCTACACCCGGCAGCACGGCATGGGCGATCAGGTTGCTGTGCAGCACCCGGCGTCGCACCACCAGAAGCGGGCCGGCCACGCCGCCCATGGCACCGCTCAGCAGCGCCATCAGCAGGGGGAGCAGCCACCAGGCGATCGTGGTCGGGTCTGAACTCATCGCCGCTGCAACCGCTCCAGGACGCGATCGGGCCGGTCATCGGCGCGAAGCGTTGTATCCAGCAGCAGGGCCCGGTCGTACCCCTGTAGGGACTCACCCCAGTCGTGGCTGCTCACCAGCACGATGCGTCCCTGGGCGGCCTGCTGGCGCAGCACCGCCAGCAGCTGCTGGCGGGTCGGGGGATCCAGGTAGGTGAAGGGTTCGTCCAGGAGCAGCAGGTCGGCCTTCTGGACCAGGGCCCGGGCCAGCAGGGCTCGCTGCTGCTGGCCCCCGGAGAGCTGGGAAAGACGCGTTTCCGCCAGGGAGGCCAGACCCATGGACTGCAACGCCTCGGCGATATCCAGCCGCGGTTGGGGCGCGGGGGCTGCCAGCGTGCCGAGGGCCACGAGATCCCGGACGGTGATCGGCATCTGCCATTGGATGGCGCTGCGCTGGGGGACCAGGGCCAGCCGCGGCCGTCGCGGGGCCATGGCCTGGCCAGACCAGAGCAGCCTTCCCTGGCTTGGGGTGAGCTGGCCGAGCAGCAGGTTCAGCAGGGTGGATTTGCCGGCGCCATTCGGGCCGAGCAGCGCCGTGAGGCTGCCGGGCCCGAGGCTGAAACTCACGTCCGCCAGAACCGTGGGGGAAGCCTTGCCTGGATAGCGGTAACTGACGCCCTGAACCTGAAGCATGGGGGGTGGGTCGGGATTGCGCTGCGATCGGATGCGCGGGGAACGGGATCCATCCGGCACAAGCCTAGGGCGGCCAGCGGTGGGAATGGTTATCGTTTGCGGGGTTGTTGGTTGGCTTGTGTCGCTGCTGTCACCTCATCAGGGCTCCGGTTTCAGGCGGTTTCGCGTTCAGGGCCGGCGAAGCTCCGTTTCCGGGCCATGGCTGGCCACCCTCCTGCTGGGCGCCGCCTTGCTGCTGCCGCCTCCCCCTGCCCGGGCGGCCACCGTCGTCGCTGCGGACGGCGTGCTCTGCGACCTCAGCCGCACCCTGGCGGACGGGCTGATCACGGTGGTCTGCCTCCTGCCCGCCAGCCAGGACCCTCACCAAGCGGCGCTGCGGCCCAGCGATCGCCAGGTTCTGGCCCAGTCCGATCTGGTGCTGGTGAATGGCTATGGCCTCACCCCCGCCCTCAGCAAGGTGCAGGGGCGTCGGCCCCAGGTGGCGGTGGCGGAGCTGGCGGTGCCCAACAGCCCCAGCTTCGAGGGTGCCGGCGGTGTGCGCGACCCCCATGTCTGGCATGACCCCCGCCAGGGCGCCGCGATGGTGCGGCTGATCGCGGCACGCCTGGCTGCCTTCACCGACCAGGACAGCCGGCTGAGCTCCCGCAGCCAGCAGGCCGCTGGGGTGCTCACCGATCTCGATGCCTGGACCGCGCGACAGATCGCGACGCTGCCCCCCCCTGCCCGGGTGCTGGCCAGCGGCCATCGTGCCTTCCGCAGCTTCGCCCGTCGCTACGGCATCCGGGAGCTGGCGGTGATCGAATCCTTCAGTACCGCCGGCCTGCTGCGGCCCCAGGGACTCAATCAGGTGAGTGATGCCTTGCAGCGTTCCGGCGCTCGCGTCATTTTCCCGGATCGTCTTCCGCCCTCGAAAGCCCTGCGGCGCATCTCCCAGCGCAGCGGAGTCCCGATCAGTTCTGTCGCCCTCGTGGCCGATGGCCTGGCAGCCAAGGCCAGTTACGTGGATACCTTCACCGCCAATGTCTGCACCTTCGTGGAGGGTCAGGGCGGCAGCTGCGACAGGCCCGGCGGCCAGCAACTGGCGCGCCGCTGGGCGGCCATTCGCTGAGTGCTGCGGCGCACCTCGGCGTAGCAGCCCGCTTTGCCGCGATCGTCCAGCTTTCGGCCAATCCCTCCTTCCCGTCGTCCCTTCATCCGCGATTCCGTCATGGCTGTTCTGCTCTCCTGCCGCTTCCGCTCGCCGCTCAGCTCAGGCCTGGCAGGGCTGCTGCTGCTCTGCGGCGCACCTGCCCTGAGCCATGGCGCCGATGGCCAGGCCGGCCGGGTGGCTCCGGGCCAGTTCCGCGTGCTGCCGCTGATCACGATCGAGGGCCACGGCGGCTTTGAGAACAACATCGAGGGCCAGCCCCGCCACTACGCCATCGATGCCCAGATGGGCACGGTGCTGGAGTGGGGTCTCAATCAAGGTGGCGTGTTCGCCATCGAGATGGAACTGGGCCCGGCCTTTGTGTGGGGTGAAGCCGAGCACTTCTATGGCCGGGTGGAACCCGCCGGCGAGGAGGAGCACGATCACCACGGGCTGCCGGGTTCGAACTGGCGCCGCACCGACATCAAGGGCCGGCTGCAATTGGTGTATCAGCCCAGCCGTCGCCTCGAACTGAGCGCCGAGTGGATGCCTTACCTGATCACGACCAGCCAGGGTGAAGATGTACGCGGCCTGCGCCAGCAGCTCTCGCTGGCCGGCACCCTGGCGCTGGGTGATGGTGATGTGAACTTCGCGCTGGGCGATGGGCTCGAGACCATTGCCGATGGCCTCTTTCTCGCGGTGGAGAACCGCAACGGCTGGGATTCCACCGGCACGTACCTGGGGAATTACACCGACACCCGCCTGGGCCTGGGTTTCAACGTGGACCTGCTCAACCTGACCATGGATGCGGGGCCGCGCTTTTACCAGCCGGGCAGCTATTCCGGCCTCGGCGGGCGGGTTGATTGGGGCGGCGAGATCGAACTGACCTACCCGCTCAGCTCCCGCACCGTGCTGTTCACCCACTGGCAACCGATGTACAACACCCAGGTCGGCATGGCTGGCTGGGTGCATCACGTGGGCGCGGGGGTGACCTTCCGCTTCTGACCTGCCCGCAGCCCGCCCGCCCTCAGTAGTTCGCGCCGCTGCGGCGCTGGTGCACCGCCGTGCTGCCGGCCGAATCGAGCAGGCCGCCGTGGCCCACCTGGGCGTAGAGCAGCCAGTGGTCGCCGCATTCCATGCGGGATACCACCTGGGCTTCCAACCAGGCCAGGGCCTCCGGCAGGATCGGCTGGCCAGCCGGGCTGGTTTCGAGCTCCAGGCCCGCAAACCGGTCGGCGCCGGGGGGGAAGGGCTGCAGGAACTGGCGCATCGGGCCGGTTTCGCGGCCAGCCGCCAGCACGTTGAGGGCGAAGCAATCGCCCACGTGCAGCAGGCTTTCCACGGCTCGATCCCGGGCCACGGCCACCGTGAAGCCCGGTGGGCTGAAGCTGGCCTGGCTCACCCAGCTAGCCAGCATGGCGCCGCCGAGGGCTGCGTCGCCCTCCCCCTTGCGCGCCGTGACCACGCAGAGGGAGCCCACCAGCCGGCCGAGGGCCTGGACGGCGGGGTTGCTGCGGCTTTCCTCCAGCCCACCGCTGCCGCTGCGGCGTTGGCTGCGGCGTTGCTCGGCCTGCAACTGGCGGCCCAGGCCGATGCCCGTTTCTTCCAGGGTGTGGAGGGTGGCCGCATCCGGGCTGAACTTCACCCGGATCGGCTCGAAGGCAAAGCGGAAGCCGCCATCGCGCAGCTTGGTTTCGAGCAGGTCGATGGCTTCGCCGCTCCAGCCGAAGCTGCCAAACACCCCCACCGGCTTATCGCGATCGCCCTCCGCCAGCACCGTGCCCAGGGCGGACACAATCGGTGTGGGGGCGTGGCCCCCCAGGGTGGGGGAGCCAATCAAGAGGGCATCACCGCTGCGGATCGCGCCGACCAACTGCTCGCTCGGGGCGAACTCGCAATTAAGGCTCTCCACCCGCACGCCGCTGCGGGCCACGCCCTGGGCGAGGGCATCGGCGATGGCGGCGGTGTTGCCGTAGGCGCTGGCGTAGAGGAGGGTCACGGTGAGGCCCGAGCGGCCCTGGCTTTCGCCCCAGCGGCGGTAATCGGCCAGCAGGCTGCGCCAGCTGGTGGCGATCGCCGGGCCGTGGCCGGGGGCGATGGTGCGGATCGGCAGCTGATCGAGTCGGTCCACCACCGCCTCCACCTGGCGGGCCATCGGCGCCATCAGGCAGTCGTAGTAGTAGCGGCGGTCTTCCTCGGTGCTGCTGGGGTTGGCCTCGGCGAAGCTCTCGCCGCAGAGGTGGGCGGCGAAGAACTTGCCGCTCATCAGCAGCCCCGTGCGCTCCTCGAAGGCCACCAGGCCACCGGGCCAGCGGGGGGTGGGCACCGGGATCAGGGTGAGACGGTGGCCGCCGCCCAGCTCGCGGCTCAGCTCCTGCTTCACCACATCGATCGGGGGCAGGGGGGGCAGCAGCGGCGGTTGGGCTTCAGGGCTGCTGCCGCTCGCCGCTGGGACGGGCTGCCGCTGGCTCCAAAGCTCGTGCAGCAGCAGGGCGCCGGTGTTCGAGGCCACCAGCATCAGGCCGGGCCAGCGCTCCGCCAACTGGCGCAGCAGCGCCACCCGGTTGGGGTTGACATGGCCCACAACCACTTTGAGGGCCGCATCGGCGGGGACCAGGGCCGACAGCGCTTCGAGGTAAGGCGTTGCGAAGGAGGCACCGGGCGGATGCACGAGCACCGGTGGTAGCGGCTGTCCATTGCTGGTGCAGCCGGCGTCGAACAGGAAGCTGTTGGCACTGGTGCCCCGCTCCAGGCCGTATTCCACCTCAAACCGCAGCCGCCGCGGACTCAGACCCCGCAGGCAGGTGAGGCCCGGATCGATTGGCAGCACGATCACCGAACGGTCGGCGTTGCTGCTGGTGGGCGCCGGGATGCCGCTGGCCGCTGCCGGGGGGGGTGGCGGGCTGGGGGAGGCGAAGGAGCTGGTGGTCATCAGTAGTGATTGCCAACCTTGCGGTGGTGCACGGCCGTGCTGGCGGTGCTGTCGGCCACATTGCCCTCTTCCACCACCGCGTAGATGATCCAGTGGTCTGGCCCCTCAAGCCGCTGGGCCACACGGCAGCCCAGGTAGGCCAGGGCATCGCCCAGCACGGGCCCGCCGGCGGCAACGCCATCGAGGGTGAAGATCCCGGCGAAACGATCGGCGCCCGGCGGGAAGCGGCGCAGGAAGTGGCGCAGCAGTTGCTGGTGGTTGTCCTCCCGCAGCACGTTGAGTACGAAGCGGTCACCCACCTGCATCAGGGCCTCGATGGCGCGGTCCTTGGCCACCGCCACGGTGAGGCCGGGCGGATCGAAGCTGGCTTGGCTCACCCAGCTGGCCACCATGGCGCCGCTGCGGCCCGATCCGCCATCAACTTGGCGGGCCGTGACCACATAGAGGCCGCCGGAGAGCCGGCCGAGGGCCTTGTCGAGGTCGCCATCGAGGCTCTTCATCGCCGCGATCGTTTTGGCGCGGCTGAGCAACTGGCCCAGGTCGGTGCCGGCCTCCTCGCAGCGTTGGTAATCCTCAGCCTGGGGCACCTGGCGGATGCGGAGCGGCTCGAAGGCCTGCTTCTGGCCCAGCCCCCGCAGCTGGGAGGCCACGGTGTCGATCGCCTCGTCGTTGCCGCCGTAGGCGTCGTAGCTGCCCACCCACTGGCCGCTCTGCAGGGCCGCCAGCAGGGTGCCGATCGAGGCCTGCAGCTCCGCATCGGGCTGGGCCGGCCAGGTGGGCACCACCACGGCGCTCGCCTCCCCCACCAGGGCGGCCAGCTCCTGGGCATCGGTGGCGCGCAGATCCACCAGCTGCACCTGGGCCTCGGCCTTGCTGATGCCCCGGGCGATCGCCTGGCTGATCCGGTCACAGAAGCCGTACTGGCTCAGATAACAAACGGCCGCATAGGCCTCCCCCTTGCTGCGGCCGGTGCTCCAGTCGCGGTAGTCGCCCAGCCAGAGATCCAGGTGGTGGCGCAGCAGCGGGCCATGGCCTACGGCAATGGTCTGGACCTGGGGCAGGGCTTCCATGCGTTTGAGCGCCTGCAGCACGCTGCGGGCATTGGGGCCCATCAGGCAGTCGTAGTAGAAGCGGAAATCGGGGGCGATGGCACCGGGATCGGTATCGAAGAGTTGCTCGGAGCAGTAGTGAAGCCCGAAGGCATCACAGGTGTAGAGGGTGCCGGTGCCGTGGTCGAAGGAGAAAATCGTGTCGGGCCAGTGCAGGTTGGGGGCACTGAGGAATTCGAAGCGGTGGGCCACGCCGCTGCTGGGGTTGATGCCCAGATCCAGAACATCGCCGCTCTTCACCGCCCGGGAGCGGAAGGGGCGATGCACCTGATTTTCTAAGAATTGGATCGCCACCTTGGAGCCCACGATCTCGATCTCGGGGTTGCGCTCGATCAGGTCGCCGATCAGGCCGGAATGGTCGGGCTCGGTATGGCTCACGATCAGTTGATCGATCGTGCTGGGATCGATCAACTGCTCGAGCAGGGGCAGCCAGGTGGACCGGAACTTGGCGTGGCTCGTATCGATCAGGGCGGTGCGCTCGCCCCGCACCAGGAAGGCGTTGTAGGTGGTGCCGTTGCGCAGGCCGAACTCGATGTCGAAGCGGCTGCGGTCCCAGTCGAGGGAGCGGATCGTGGTGGTATCGGCGGCGATCTCCTGCTGCTGCAGGGAGAGCCGCTGCGGGGGCGGCGCGATGGTGGCGCTGTTGGCGCCGGCCTCGGGCCTGGTTGCGTTGCTGGCTTGGGGGCTGCCCGCGGAGCTGCTGGGACTGGAACGCATTGCTTTCTCCTTCCACTCCGGAACAGGTGGCCGAAACTGTAGGCAGGTCTCGGTTTCTTGGGGTGTGGCGATTGGGGTGAGGCCAAAGGCTGCGCCGCTGCGGGCCGCCCCTGGCCGCAGGCAAGGCAAGCTCGGGGCCGCGGCGATGGCTTCGGTTTATAGCCACCACCAGTTCTCGAAGCAGGCCACCTGGCCGCGAGCCTTGCCTGCGTCGTCCGTCAGGGTCCACAGCCGTGCTCCCTCGATGCGGAAACGGCGGCCGCGGCTATCGATGCGGATGCCGCCGTAGTTGGCAAATTTGCTTTGGGCCTGGGCGACGGCGAGGGCCTGGGCCCGGGCCTGGCGTTCGGTTGGTTGGGCGGTCAGACGGGAAGGTAGCCCCACCATGGCGGCCCAGGGACGTCGCCAGAGCCGCAATGCGGCAGCGTTGGCATAGATCAGGCGGGGATCGGCGCTGTTGTCGTGGGCAAGCAGCACGGTGTTGGCGGCAAACAACTCTTGGGCCGCCTGTTGAAGCGTGCAGTTGTTCAGGCCCGCCCGCAGCGGCAGGCCCCAGGCCCGCTGATGGGAATCGCGGATCCAGCCGCTCAGTTGGAGCTGCGGGGCCAGCAGCCAGGGAGCTTCCCCCATCGATGGCGAGCGGCACGGGCTTGCTTACTTTGGCCGTCGATCGGGAGGGCTTGCGCCGTTGGGCCGGAGCTCCCTGATTGGCAGCAAGGGCGCAGCTGTTGGCGCAACCCCAGGGGGGCAGTGCCGCGGCCAGAATGCATCGACAAAATCTTGGCTTGCGCTGTGATGATAATGCCGCAGGGATTATGCAGGCGACTAATCACCTGTTTCATCCTGTAGGCAGCCCCGGCTTTGCTACCGGATTTGTCCTGGCAAGTTCAAGCTGCCCAAGGTTGCGGTAAGGGCGATTCGCTGTCGCCAGGGGCTGGTTGAGCATGCATGAATCGCAGTGAGAAGTTTAGGTTGGCTCCTTCGGGCTGGTGCCGCTTTCGAGGCCAGCGGGCTCCGGGGCGATGCCGGTGGCCATGGCCCGGGCCATGGCTAGTTCGCCGATGGCGATCCTGTGGCTTTGGAGGTGGTTGAGAAAGAGCTGGTTGGACTCGGGAAAGCGGGGTTCCTCGGCGAGGGGGAGGGGACCGGCGCCCTCCAGCCCGGATTCCCCCTCCAGGGCTGGGGTGATCACCACCAGGTCGGGATCCAGGGCGGCGTCGTAGTGCCACCAGCGGGCTGGATCACTGATGGCGGCATGCACCGCATGGGGGGTGTGCTCCAGCCGCGGCGCCGTGCCCCGGCGGCGCCGCTCGGCCAGATCGGCCAGCAGTTGGCTGCGGGTGCGGCCCCGCAGCTGGAACAGCACGAAGGGATCCTCCGAGAAGCGATCGCCCATCAAGTAGTAGACGGCACTGACGTGCTTGCAGGGGTTGGTTTTGTCTGGGCAGCTGCACTCGCTGCGTATTTCCTGCAGCTTGAAGGGGAACAGCCGCTTTCCGCTCGCAGCGAAGGCGCGTTCGATATCTTGTGGCATTATTCCTGCTAGGAGCTGCGCCGACCATCGCGCTTTCTGGCTCAGGGCTTCAAGCACGTAGCCCCAGTCTTCATCATTGAGCACATCGAGCCAGAGCTTCACTTTGTAGGGTTCCTCGCCTGAGCCCTGGACCCGGGCATGCACGCGCCGCCCCTCAAAACGGATTGACACCACATTGCCGGAGCGGGCGTAATCCCATGCCCTCTCCAATCGCTTTTTAAAGCGGAAGGTGTTGATCAGCTCCATCCACTGCTCTACCCACCATGGCTGCTGGCCAAGGCCCTGTTGGCCTAGTTGCGTGGTGATACCGCCACTGCCTCCTGGTGTGGAAACGAGCATGGTTGCCCCAGTCAAGCGCCGGTCGTTGATGGTCAGTTTGCCTTGTCCCTTGTCCATCCCCAGAGGCTTTTTCAGGACTGACTCAAATGTCACAGTTTCAACCTCTGATTATCGGTGCAGGTGTGGCAGGCCTGGCCTTGGCGGTGGGCTGGCAGCAGGCCCATGGCGCCGCGCCGTTCCTGTGCGAGAGGGCTGTGGCGCCAGGCTGCCAGGGGTTGGGATTTCTGCTGCTGCCCCGGGGCCGGCGGGCCCTGCAGGCCCTTGGCGTCGACCCCTGCAAGGAGCTTGGCGGCCATCCCATCGACCATGCCCGCCTGGTCACCCTGGCGGGGAAGACCATCGCTGTGCACCGATTCCATGCGGGCACCATGGCCTTGGAGCTTCCCCGCCTGCTGGCTGTCTTGAGGCAGAAGTTGGATGCCGCAAAGTTGTTGGTTGGTTGGCCGTTCGAGGGGCTGTGCCACAGCCAGGGGCGGGTGGAGGCGGTGCGTTTCGGCGGCGGGCGGCAAATGCCTGCGGATCTGGTCTTCGGCGCCGATGGCGCGGCCTCCCGATGTCGTCGTGCCCTATTGGATCGGCGCAACGATCAGTGGACTCCGGGGCCCCTGGCGCGGGTGCAGGAAGTTGTGGCCCTGGCGCAGGACCCCTGGCTGGCGGCCCGGCTCGGTTCCGGCCTGCTCAAGGTCCAGGATCCGGGGGGGGGGTTGGCGGTGGGGCTGTTGCCGCTCAGCAGCGACAGATTGGTGTGGTTTGTGCAATTCGACACCGCCCGCTACGGGCGCCCGGCGCCCGGCGCCCTGGGCAGCTTTCTTGAGCGGTTGCTGGTGGCCTGTCCGGCCTGGCTGCAGCAGACGATCGCCGCCTCCGATCGGACGGCGCGCCACTGGCAGCCCCTGGATCTTGACCCCCAGGCCAAGCTGGTGGGTCCCAACCTGGCTCTGCTGGGGGATGCGGCCCATCCGATGCTTCCGTTCACCAGCCAGGGGGCGAATCTGGCCCTTGAGGATGCCTGGATCCTGCGGGATCTGCTGCGTGATCGCCGCGATCCCGGCGAGGTCACGGCGGCCTTGGAGACCTATGAGCGGCTGCGCTTGCCCCTGATCCGCCATTACAGCCTGGCCGGGCGCAGCATGGCAGCAACCTTCGTCGCCCCCGGTCCGAGCCTGGGCATGCTGCCGGTGGCCCCATGAAGGTCAATCCGATCTACCGCTTTGGCGATCCAGACGTGCCCCTGGCGCTGCTGCGGCAGCGGGCTTTCAATCTGCGCTGGGCCGAGCAGCCCGATGGGGTGATTCCACTCACGGCAGCGGATCCCGATTTCGCCGCAGCTCCCGTGATTCGGCAGGCGGTGATCGATTACGCCCGCGATGGGCTGTTCAGCTACGGCCCAGCGGGCGGTCTGCCCCTGTTTCGGCGGGCCGTGGCCAGCGACTTGGGCCATCGGCGCGGGGCGGCGGTGGGCCCCGATGGGGTGATGGCGGTGAATAGCGCGGCGGCGGGCTTGGCCCTGCTGACGCGGCACTGGCTCCAGCCTGGTGATGAGGCGATTGTGGGCAACCCGGTTGATTTTCTGTTTGGCCATTGCGTCAAAGCCGCCGGCGGCGTGCCCGTGTCCTGGTCGATCGGTCGTCATGATCCGCTCGACCTGCAGCTGCTGGAGAGCCTGCTCACACCCCGCACCCGCCTGCTTTGCCTTTGCAATCCCCACAATCCGCTCGGCCGCTGCTGGCGCCGTGACGAACTGGAGGCCCTGGGAAGCTTCTGCCTGGAGCGGCGCATCCGGGTGCTCAGTGATGAGGTCTGGAGCGACATTGTCTATCCGCCGGCGGTGTTCACCAGTTGGCTGGCCCTGGATCCGGCCCTGGCGGCCAATGGTGCGGTGGTGCATGGCTTCTCGAAGGGGTTTGGTCTGGCCGGGTTGCGGGTGGGCTATGTGGCGATGGCGGATCCGGCCGCCCTGGCGCAGCTGCTGGCCACGAGTGGGCAGACCGCCACCGTGGACGGGGTGGCGACCCTCAGCCAGGTGGCCGCAGCGGCGGCCTACAGCCCGGAGGGGCTGGCTTGGTTGGCCGCCTTTCAAACCCACCTGCGGCAGCGCCGTGACCAGACGATGGCCGCGCTCGCCTCGATACCGGGCCTCACGCTGACCACCCCTGATGCCACCTACGTGGCCTTTGTGGGCCTGCCAGCCGGCGGCGAAAGCGCCGAAGATTTGGTCGAGCGGTTGCGGCACCAGCATGGTCTGGCTTTGGTGCCCGGCAGTGAACGCTGGTTCGGCACCGGCGGCCGCGGCCATGTGCGGTTCTGCTTTGCCACGGCTGAGGGGCTGCTGGCCCAAGCGCTGCAGCGGTTCGCCGCCGGCATGGCCGCAGCACCTGGGGCGGCCGGTTAAAGCGTGGGCTCGGTTGCCGCGGCGCCATCGATCCGCAGCCGAAGGTTCCCTAACCCTTCTCTCCCTCGGGTTGCTCTGCAGCCGGTTTCTGGGCTGGGCGCTTGGCTTAGTCGCGCTTGTCGTCGTCGTTGTCGTCGCTGAGGGCTACCAGATCCCGCAGCTGGCTGACGCCAAGACCGCCCAACCATTCTTCACCGGATCCCACGATATCTTCGGCCAACCGCGCTTTCTCGTGAATCATGCGGTCGATGCGCTCTTCAACCGAGCCGCTGGTGATGAACTTATGCACGAGCACCCGGTTGGTTTGGCCGATCCGGTAGGCGCGGTCGGTGGCTTGGTTCTCCACGGCCGGATTCCACCAGCGATCCACGTGGAAGACGTGGCTAGCCCGGGTGAGGTTGAGGCCCACGCCACCGGCCTTGAGCGAGAGCAGGAACAGTTGGGGGCCGCGGGGATCCTCCTGGAAACGATCCACCATCGCCTGACGCTCCGCCTTGCTGGTGCCGCCATGCAGGAAGGGAACATCTTGGCGCCAGCGGCGTTCGAGGTGGGTCTTGAGCAGGTGGCCCCATTCCGCGAATTGGGTGAATAACAGGGCCCGGTCGCCCGCTTCGATCACCTCCTCAAGGATCTCTTCCAGCCGCTGCACCTTGGCGCTGCGGGCCGCAAAACGGCTATCCACCGCCTGCTCCTTGAGGGCCAGGGCGGGATGGTTGCAGATCTGCTTGAGTTTGGTGAGCAGGGCCAGCACCTGGCCGTGCTTCTGTCCAAGCGGGGAGCGGGCGATCGCATCGAGGCTTTCTTCGACCGTTTTGGTATAGAGCTTTTTCTGCTCGCTGCTGAGGCCCACCCATTCGCGCAGTTCCACCTTTTCCGGTAGGTCGGAGATGATCGAGCGGTCCGTCTTGAGGCGGCGCAGGATGAACGGCCCCACCCGGGCCTTGAGGTCCCGCAGGGAGCTCATGTCGCCGTAGCGCTCAATCGGCAGTCGATAGCGTTGGCGGAAGAAGGGCTCATCCCCCAGCACCTTGGGATTGAGGAAGTCCATCAGCGCCCACAATTCGCTCACCCGGTTTTCCACCGGGGTGCCGGTGAGGGCGATTCGAAAGCGGCCCGTTTTGCCCGGTCGGCCCAGGTCGCGGGCGGCCTGGCTTTGCTTGGCGGCGGGGTTTTTGATCGCCTGGGCCTCGTCGATCACCACCCCCTGCCAGTCGATGGTTTCGAGCACTTCGCTGTCGCGCTGTAGCAGTCCATAGCTGGTGAGCACCAGATCGACGCCAGCGAGGGCCTGCTTCAGGGCCGCTTCGCTGGTGGGGCGGCGGGGGCCGTAATGCTCCCGCACCACCAGCTCCGGCGTGAAGCCGGCCGCCTCCCGCTTCCAGTTGGTGAGCACCGAGGTGGGGGCCACCAGCAGCACGGGCCGCCGCAATTCTTCCTCCACCTTGAGGTGCTGCAGGAAGGCGAGCAGCTGGATTGTTTTGCCCAGGCCCATGTCGTCGGCGAGGCAGGCGCCCTGGTCGAAGCGGTGCAGGAAGGCCAGCCAGCCCAGGCCCCGCTCCTGGTAGGGCCGTAGCTGGCCGGCGAAACCCTCCGGCGCCGGCAGCGGATCGGGCGCCTTCTGTTGGTGGTATTGCTCCAGGACCGCCTGCAGCCTTGGTCCGGCCAGGAAGCGATGCACCGGTAGGCGCATCAGGGTGTCGCCGTCGGTGGCGGTGAGGCGAAGGGCATCGTCCAGGCTGAGGGCTGGATCGGCGGCGCAGAAGCGTTCGGCGTTGCGCAGGTCGGTGGGGCGTAATTCAATCCAGGCCCCCTTGTGTTGCACCAGGGGGCTGCGCTTGGCCGAGAGGCGTTCGAGATCCTTGAGGCTGAGGGTGACGCCACCGATCATCAGCTCCCATTTCCAATTCAGGCCTTCGCCGAGGCTGAAGCCCCGGGAGCGGTTGGGCAGTTCGGCTTCGATCGAGAGCCCGAGGCGGCTGGCCAGACCGCCGCTGAGGCTGGCGGGCAGCACCACGCCCACGCCGACGTCCCGCAGCTTGCTGGCGGCGGTACGCACCAGCACGAACGCCTCGGCCGGGGTGAGCTGCATCGTTTCCGGCGCGGCGGTGTCGAGGCCCCGCTCGATCGGCTCGAACACCTGCAGGGCGCGGCCCAGCCCCTCCAGCAGCAGCAGGCCGGGCTGGTTCACCTCCACCTCGGCCATCTGCAGGGTGGTGTCGCCGGCACTCCAGACGACCCCGGCTGGCAGCCTCAGGCTGGGTTCGGCTTCGGCCTGCAGCGAAAAGCGCAGCTCCCAGAGCTCCTCCTCCGGGGGCGGCGCAAACAGCTCCAGGCAGGCCCGGGCCGGCGCCACCCTTCCTGCCACCGCTTCGCGCCAATGGTGGGTGGCGATCTCCAGGCGTTCGTTGGCCTCGGCATCCAGGCCAATGCGGCTATCGCCAGGCCCCAGGGCCCGTTGCCAGGCCGCCACCAGGGGATCGAGGCCGGCGCTGGGGGGCTTGAAGCCGGCGCGCAATTGGCCGGCCAGCAGGGCCTCCAGCAGGCTCGCCACCCGCAGCCGGCCACTGCCGGGCCGGCGGCAGGCCAGGGCCTTCTCGCCCACGGAACCGGGCCCGATCGCGCAGGTGGCCACCTGGGGCAGCCGGCTCGCCATGTCCTCCAGGCGTCGCCGGTCGCCCTCCCGGTTCAGCAGCGGTAACCAGCGGGCCTGGCCCGCCTCCACCAAGGGCAGCCAGCGGCCGCGGGCGATCAGGCTTAGGGCCCAGCGCTGCAGGTGGCTCCACCAGCGCAGTTCATCGGCCAGGTCGGGGTGGTAGCCGGAGAGGGGAAGGCGGCTGAGCCATTCCGCAGCTGCGCCGGCTTCGAGGGCCCAACCTTCCACATGCCAGGGCCACCACTGCGGTTCCTTCGGGATCGGTTCGCCGGCCTGCAGCGGCAGGCCACTCCAGGCTCCATCGCTGGTTTTGCGCTTGCCGCGGGCCGCCTGGCTGCGGCTCGGCAGGCTGAGCACGGCCTCGGCCGGGCGGAGGTCGTCGGTCCAGAGGTCGTGGTCGTCGAGCCAGCCGCCGATGGCGTCGAGGTCGAGGGCCAGGGGGTGGCCGGGCACCTCGAGGCCGGGCTGCACCGGTGTGGCCACCCGCCAGGTGTCGGCCCATAGCAGCAAGCGGCCACCGGCCCCCTTGGGGGGATAGAGCCAGGTGGCGTGCAGCAGACTCATCGGGCGCTCATCGGGCCGGGAAACGGCCGGGCCGCAGGTTCATGGCCGCAGGGGAGGCAGCGGGGAGGGCGTCAGGTGCCGGAGGCCGTGCAACAGCAGGGCGCTGGCGATCAGGGGCAACCAGAGCGGCAGCCAGGCCAAGACAAGCTCCATCATCAGGGATGGCGCAAGCCTGGCGACCGTGGCGGCGTCGGCCGGGGCGATCGTGAGCGGCTGCAGACCGCTGGCGGCCCCCAGGCTGCGGATGCCGCAGACCGCACCGACCAGGCCCGCCTGCAGGTGGCCGTCGTCGGGATCGACCCGCTGCAGGTGGAAGGCCAGCAGGCCGTAAAAGAAGCCGCAACCGGAAGAGCGCAGCACCGCATCGAGCAGCGCCCAGGCGCTGGGGGCCGGGCTGGGAGCAGTCACCAGCGCCAGCGTTGAGGCTGTCGCGGCAGCCACGCCAGCCCCGATCAGGGCCCAGGCAAGGGAATGGAGCCGGAGCCGCAGGCGGTTCTCCATCGGCAACAGTCTTAGCGGCCGTCTGGGGTGGGGCCATCATGCCTGCCGGTGCTCCGGCTGCTTGCCTCTGGCCTGCGGTGGCTGTCGCTGCCTCCGGTGTCTGCCAGGGGCCGGCGCAGCCAACTCGGGCCGCTGGGCGATCATGCCCGTCAGGTCGTGCCCACGGCCCGGGCCAGCCGCCGCCGGCCGCTCGCCTGGCCAACCCGGCGCCGGCGATTCCAGCGCCGGCCAGCCCCGGCCCTTTCGGGGCTTTCCTTTCGCTCCCCTGCTTCGTTCCAGTCGATGGCTGCTGCCTCCTCCCGCCCCACCGCCCCTCGCCCCCGCAGCGGCGCCGAGATCCGCGCGGCCTTTCTGCGCTTCTACGAGGAGCGGGGCCATCGCCCCATGCCCAGCGCCTCCCTGGTGCCCGACGACCCCACGGTGCTGCTCACCATCGCCGGCATGTTGCCCTTCAAGCCGGTGTTCCTCGGCCAGGCGCAGCGGCCGGCGGCGCGGGCCACCAGCGCCCAGAAGTGCATCCGCACCAACGACATCGAGAACGTGGGTCGCACGGCGCGGCACCATACCTACTTCGAGATGCTCGGCAACTTCTCGTTTGGAGATTATTGTAAGGCCCAGGCCATTGCCTGGGCCTGGCAGTTGAGTACAGAGGTGTTTGGTTTGAATCCAAGCAACCTGGTGGTGAGCGTTTTCCGCGAAGATGATGAGGCCGCAGCGATCTGGCGCGATCAAGTGGGCGTTAGCCCCAAGCGGATCATCCGCATGGATGAGGCCGATAACTTCTGGGCCACCGGCCCCACCGGCCCCTGCGGCCCCTGCTCGGAGATCTACTACGACTTCAAGCCTGAACTCGGCGACGACCTGATTGATCTGGAGGACGACTCCCGCTTCATCGAGTTCTACAACCTCGTGTTCATGCAGTACAACCGCGACGCCGAGGGTAGCCTCACGCCGCTGGCCAACCGCAACATCGACACCGGCATGGGCCTGGAGCGCATGGCCCAGATCCTGCAGGGCAAGGCCAATAACTACGAAACCGATCTGATCTATCCCCTGATCGAAACCGCCGCCAGCCTGGCCGGGGTTGACTATCACGCCCTCGATGAGAAGGGGAAAACATCGCTCAAGGTGATCGGCGACCACAGCCGCGCCATCACCCAGCTGATCTGCGATGGCGTGACCGCCAGCAACCTCGGCCGTGGCTACATCCTGCGCCGCCTGCTGCGGCGGGTGGTGCGCCATGGGCGGCTGCTGGGCATCGAGAAAGCTTTTCTGCCGGCCATGGGCGAGGCGGCGATCGCGCTGATGGCGGCGGCCTATCCCCAACTGCTGGAGCGGCGGGCGCTGATCCTGGCGGAGCTGGAACGGGAGGAGGCGCGCTTCCTCGAAACCCTGGAGCGGGGAGAGAAGTTGTTGGCGGAGGTGCTGGCCGCCAACCCGCAGCAGATCTCCGGCGAGCAGGCCTTCGAGCTCTACGACACCTACGGCTTCCCGTTGGAACTCACCGAGGAGATCGCCGAAGAGCATGGCATTGCGGTGGATCTGGCCGGTTTCGAGGCGGCGATGGAGGCCCAGCGCCAGCGGGCCAAGGCGGCGGCCGTGAGCATCGACCTCACCCTGCAGGGGGCGATCGAGCAGATGGCCGCCGAACTGGAGGCCACCGCCTTCAAGGGCTACGGCGCCCTGGAGCATCCCTGCTGCGTGCTGGCCCTGGTGGTGAACGGCCAGCCGGCCGAGCGGGCGGTGGCGGGGGATGGGATCCAGTGCGTGCTCGATTCCACCCCCTTTTATGGCGAAGGCGGCGGCCAGGTGGGTGACCGCGGTGTGCTCAGCGGCGCTGGCCCCGAGGCTGGATCCGAGGGCGGTCCTGAGGCTGATGTGAGCGTGGTAATCGAGGCGGTGAGCCGCAACCGCAGTGTGTTCGTGCACAGCGGCCGGGTGGAGCGGGGTGCGCTGGCGGTGGGCGATCGGCTCAACGCCCGGGTGGACCGGGCCTGTCGCCGCCGCGCCCAGGCCCACCACACCGCCACCCACCTGCTGCAGGCGGCCCTCAAGCAGGTGGTGGATCCCGCTATCGGCCAGGCCGGCTCACTGGTGGATTTCGATCGCCTTCGCTTTGATTTCCATTCCCCCCGGGCCGTCACGGCCGCCGAGCTGGAGCGGATCGAGGCCCTGATCAATGGCTGGATCGCCGCCGCCCACGAGCTCGAGATCCAGGAGATGGCGATCGAGCAGGCCAAGGCCGCTGGCGCCGTGGCGATGTTCGGCGAGAAATATGCCGACGTGGTGCGGGTGGTGGATGTACCGGGGGTATCGATGGAGCTCTGCGGCGGCACCCATGTGGCCAACACCGCCGAGATCGGCCTGTTCAAGATCGTGGCCGAATCCGGCGTGGCGGCCGGCATCCGCCGCATCGAGGCGGTGGCCGGGCCGGCGGTGCTCGCCTACCTCAACGACCGCGACGCCGTGGTCAAGGCCCTGGGCGATCGCTTCAAGGCTCAGCCGGGCGAGATCGTGGAGCGGGTGGCGGCCTTGCAGGAGGAGCTCAAGGCCAGCGGCAAGGCCCTGGCGGCGGCCCGGGCCGAGCTGGCGCTGGCCAAGGCGGCGGCGCTGGTGGGGCAGGCGGCGGCGGTAGGCGTGATGCCGGCCGGTTCGGCCCGCTGCGGCGAGCCCTATGCGCTGCTGGTGGCCCGCCTCGATGGGGTGGAGGGGGCCGGCCTCCAAAGCGCCGCCCAGGGATTGGTGGATCAGTTGGGCGAGGGCGCCGCCGTGGTGCTGGGCGGCCTGCCCGATCCCGCTGACCTGGGCAAGGTGATCCTGGTGGCGGCCTTTGGGCCGGCCGTGGTGGCGGCCGGCCCAAAGGCCGGAGCTTTCATCGGTGGGGTGGCCAAGGCCTGCGGCGGCGGCGGCGGCGGCCGTCCCAACCTGGCCCAGGCCGGCGGCAAGGATGGCGCGGCCCTGGATGGGGCGCTGGCGGCGGCGCGGGCTGCGCTGGCGAAGGCCTTGGCGGACTGAGCCGGCCAGGGGCAAGCTTGGGACCTGCCTTCGCGGTGGCCACTCCACCACCATCGATGCCGTTGATTGATTCATCGGAATCGATGCAGACCACGGCATTGGCGTTGATGTTGATGTTGATGGAGTGGTGCCAGGAGGAGTCGCAAACGATGCGTCCAGGTTGCTGGGTTTTGCCGGGGTAGGGCTGGGCCAGGCGGCCGTCGTAGGCGGAAGCGATGCCGTAAAGGCGAGCTTGACGGGAGGCTTCCAACCGCCATGCAGTACCGAGCGATCCCCAGATACACCAAAGGCCACGATTTCGGCACCCACCCGCTGAGGGGGGCGCTGGACAGGGGCATCACTGGAAGGACAGCAGGATCGACTGGTATCAGCCGAGGCAGGATTGCCTGCCGATCCCGTAGTCATTCGAGGCCACGTTGCTACGCGCGCCGCCACTTCCTTGAGTCTCTGCTCTAAACGATCAGGGCTGCAGAGGCATTGTCTAGGAATGAAATGGTACGGAATTAGCCAGAATCGAGCTAGCCTTTATTCTTGTTGCGACCCGGCATTCGATGCAACTCATCTTCCATGGCCCCAGCGACTCTCGGATGCTGGCCCTCACAGTCGACGACTTCCCTAGCTCCGGCGCCGACCAGGCCGGGTCTGGAACGATGGCCCTGCTCGATCTGCTGCGCGAGCTGGCTATCCCCGCCACCTTCTTCGCGATCGGCGAGCTAGTGCGCAAGCACCCGGGCATGGCGGCCCGGGCCGTGGAAAGGGGCCATGAGCTGGGCAACCACATGTGGCGTGACCAATGGTCGCTCACGCTCGGACGTGAGGATTTTCTTCAGCAGCTAGATGCCACCTCGGTGGCCATCAACGAGGACCTAGCCGCTGCAGGACAGACCGCGCCGCTGCGGTGGTTTCGCCCTAGTGGCGGTTGGCCCCACCCGCCGATGGTGGAATGGGCCCAATCCCGCGGCTACCGCACCGTGCTGGGCTCGATCTGGCCCCTGGACAGCTACGGCCCTCCCGAGCAGGCCCAACGCTGGTTCGTGGAGCGGTTCGCCCATCCTGGTGGGATCGTCGTGTTGCACGACACGATTGCGGCCAATCCCGCCACACGCCACACGCTGCAGGCGGTGGTGCCAAAGTTGCAGAAGAAACAGTTCACTTTCGTGACGTTGAGCCACCTGTTGGGACAGGGGTAGGCGGGACTTTCTCGCCAAGGCTGGAGGGCCAGCCGCAGCATCAAATCGGCATGCGCCAGCAGCCCGAATTGGACGGTTGAGGCGGGATTGATGCTGAGGGTGGCAGGACCGCGAAATGCGAACAGATCTGGAAAGAAGGCAGCTCAAAGCAATACTTTTGGCGTTGCCATCGGATCGAGCCGCATGCGTTGCAATAAGGAGGCTTACTCGCCGGACTGCGGCGAGCCCGGCCTGGTTCGAACTGCCCTGAAAGCCATGCCTAAACCATCACTCCGTGGGCCTTGGGCGCTAGTCATGGGCTGGGGAGGCAAGGCCTACGTTGGCTCGATGGAGCCGATTGCTAAATTGGCTGGGGGTGCGTATCTATTCTGGGCATACATCTACCATTTCGATGATAACGGGTATCGGGGGACGCCCATCGCCTTGGGGTAATTGCTTGATGTAGACTTTGACCGCCCTCTGTTTGGCGGCTTGATTGGCTATGCAAAGAAACGCATGGCCGGGGGCTGGGCCTGGCTGGGGTGGCACTGCAGCCTTAAAGATGGCAAGAAATCCTTCGGGTACGGGGGAGGTCCAGTAGCTATAGGGGATGGGGCCAGGAGCGGGGGCGGTAGGTTCGGCCATGGTCTAAGTCGCGCGTTGGTTTGTGCTGGGATGAATGAAGGACTAGCCCTCACTCCTCCGCAAGCCCGAGGACCGTACATTTCATGTAGCAAAAATGTCATTGGTCGCCAGGTGGCTGTTGATCGGCTGCCGCTCGGCCCTTGATTGGCTGCCACGCGACTGTCGATTGGCTACCAGCCTGATGGCGTCGGCCTTACCGCAACCGCCTCCCCATCCCTTTTCAGAGAATGCGGCCGCCATCGAAAACCGCGACCCCTGGCGCTCTCCCTGCCTGGGCGGACTGGGCCCTTTGCCATGGCCCGAATCGATCGCCGGCTTGGGTTCGATCGCAGGCCCTGGTGGCTTGGCTTCGTTCTCAGGCCCCGCTGGCCGGTTTCCGTTTTCTCAGCGCCAGCGCCAGCAACTGCCGCACCTCCGGCACCCCCGCCAGGCTGCCGATCAGGCCATAGGTGGCTAGGGCCAAGCCGGCGCTGATCGCGTTCTGGAGCAGCAGGCCGAGCCAGCCCGCCGGCCAGCCCACCCAGCCCGCCGCCGTCCAGCCGACGCCGCCGGCCGCCACCGCCGCCAGCAGCAGCAGCAGGGTGTCGCGGCCCCAGGCCCGCAGCGGCAGCCCGCCGAGCCGGGCCGCCAGGGCCACCACCAAGCCCCCGCAGGTGATCAGGTTCACGGCCACGGTGGCCAGCACCACGCCGGGGGCGCCGAAGTTGAGGGCTGGCAGCTGCAGGCCCCAGGGGCTGGGCCCCCCCACCAGAAACCAATCAAAAAAGGCATTCAGGCCGATGCCGGCCAGCGACCAGCGGAAGGGGGTGACGCCATCGCCGAGGGCATAGAACACCCGCACCAGCACATCGCGGCCCAGATACACCGGCATCCCCACCCCGTAGGCGATCAACAGGCCTGCCACCAGTTGGGCGGCCCCGTGGTTGAAGGCGCCCCGTTCGTACACCAGCTTCACGATCGGCACCGCCAGGCCCACCATCAGGGCCCCCAGCGGCAACATGCTGGCGCTGGAGAGCATCAGGCCCTGGCGAATGCGGGCGACCAACTCGGGCCGGTCGGCCGGGGCGGTGAGCCGGGCGTAGACCGGCAGCAGCGGCACCAGCAGGGCGTTGGAGAGCAGCCCCAGGGGGGTTTGCACCAGCAGGTTGGCGTAGCCCAGGCCCGCCGCCGCCCCCACGATCCCCGAGGCGAAGAACAGGTCCACGAACACATTGATTTGCAGCATCCCCGAGGAGAGGGTCGCCGGCCCCATCACCCCCAGCACCTCCTTGACGCCCGGGTGCTTCCAGTCCCAGACGAGCTGGAATTTGTTGAGGCCTTGCTTGGCCAGGGCGGGCAGCTGGATCAGCCACTGCAACACCGCCCCCAAGGTGGTGCTGGCCGCCAGCACGATGCCGCCCTGCATCGCCCATTCGGGCAGCAGGATCGCCGTGCCCAGCTGCCACCAGAGCAGCGCGATGCCGCCAATCACCGCCAGGCTGGAGAGCAGCGGGCTGACGGCCGGCAGCCAGAATTCATCGGCGGCGTTGAGGGCGCCGAAGCCCAGGCCGATCAGGCCGGCGAACAGGGCCATCGGGGCCATCCAGCGCATCTGCACCACGGCCAGCTGGTGGCGGCTGGCATCCAGGCCCGGCCCCACCAGGGTGATCAGCGGATCGGCGGCCACGATCAGCAGCAGGGTCACCGCCAGCAGGGCGGCCCCCACCAGGGTGTTGATCGCCGCCAGCACATGGGCCCCTTCGCTGCGATCGCGGCGCGAGAGCACGCTCACCATGGCGCTATGGAACGGTCCGTTGATCCCCCCCAGCAGGATCAGCAGGAAGCCCGGCAGCACGTAGGCGTAGTTGTAGGCGTCGTAGGCGGCGCCCACCCCGAAGGCGGCGGCGATCACCTGCTGGCGCAGCAGGCCCACCACCTTGCTCAAGGCGGTGGCCAGGGCCACCACCAGGGCAATCCTTCGCAGTGATTTCGCCATGGGCCGGGGCCTGGAGCCTGCGGGACGCACGGCAGTATGGCCGCCAGCCCTTGCCCCGATCCGTGCCCCCTGCCCAAGCCCTGGAATCGCCAGATCCAGCCTCGGCGGCTGCCGCTGCCATCGCCCCCTGCCAGGTGCTGGCGCTGGAGCCGCTGCTGGAGGGGGTGCTGCTGAAGCGCTACAAGCGGTTTCTGGCCGACGTGGAGCTGGCCGATGGCCAGGTGGTCACGGTGCACTGCCCCAACACAGGCCCGATGACGGGGGTGCTCCATCCGGGCGGGCGGGTGCGCCTGCGCCATGCCCCCTCCCCCAGCCGCAAGCTCGCCTGGACCTGGGAGCAGGCCGAAACCAGCGGCGCCGATGGCGCCCCGATTTGGGTGGGGATCAACACGGCGCTGCCCAACCGGCTGGTGCGGGCCACGATCGAAGCGGGCCTGCTGGAGCCCTGGCTCGGGCCGATCGGGGCGATTCGCGCCGAGGTGCCCTACGGCGAGGGCCGCCGCAGCCGCATCGACCTCTTGCTCAGCCCCGCCGCCGGCCCGGATGGGGCGCCGCCGGCCGACCCCAGGCCGATCTATTTGGAGGTGAAGAACACCACCTGGTCGATCGGCGAGCTGGCCCTCTTCCCCGACACCGTGACCGAACGGGGCCAGAAACACTTGCGCGAACTCACCGCCCTGCTGCCCGCAGCCCGGGCGGTGCTGCTGCCCTGCCTCAGCCGCGCTGATGTGAGCCGCTTTGCCCCTGGTGACGCCGCCGATCGCCGCTATGGCGAGCTGTTCCGCACGGCATTGGCGGCCGGGGTGGAGGTGCTGCCCTGCCGCTATGCCTTCACGGCCGACGCGGTCTACTGGCAGGGGCTGGCGGCGGTGCTGGAGCGCCAGCCCGGCTGAGGGCCGTCTCCGCCTGCGGCCGTCTCCGCCTCCGGGTCGTCCCCGGCTGCGGGGCCCCGCCTGCGGGTCCCTGGCGCCCATAGAGTCGGAGCAGGTTGCGCCTGCTGCGATGGATACCCGTGCTTTCAAGCGCTCGCTGCACCACTCAGAGCGCTACAACCGTCGCGGTTTCGGCCTCGGTGAGGAGGTGGCCGGCAGTCTGCAGACGGCCTATCAGAGCGATCTGATCGCCAGCCTGCGCGCCAACGGCCAGGAGCTGCGGCAAGGCCGGCTCACGGTGCGGCTGGCGGAGGCGTTTGGTTTCTGCTGGGGGGTGGAGCGGGCGGTGGCGATGGCCTACGAAACCCGTCGCCACTACCCCACCGAGCGGATCTGGATCACCAACGAGATTATCCACAATCCCTCGGTGAACGACCATCTACGTGAGATGGACGTGCTGTTCATCTCCGTGGAGGATGGTGTCAAGGACTTTTCCAAGGTGGCCTGCGGTGATGTGGTGATCCTGCCGGCTTTCGGCGCCACAGTGCAGGAAATGCAGTTGCTTAACGAACGGGGTTGCCATATTGTGGACACCACCTGTCCCTGGGTGTCGAAGGTGTGGAATACGGTGGAAAAGCATAAAAAACTTGAGTTTACTTCGATTATCCATGGCAAGGTTAAGCATGAAGAAACTCTAGCCACCAGCTCGTTTGCGGGCACTTATCTCGTGGTACTCGATCTGGCCGAGGCCCAGATGGTGTGTGACTACATCCTGGCCAGCGGCAGCAGCGCCGATCCGGCCGAGCGGGCCGCTGCCCGCGGCGCCTTCATGGCCCGGTTTGCCAAGGCCAGTTCGCCCGGCTTCGATCCCGACCGCGACCTGAGCCGGGTTGGCGTCGCCAACCAGACCACCATGCTCAAAAGTGAAACCGAGGAAATCGGCCGGCTGTTCGAGCGCACCATGCTGCAGCGTTTCGGTCCGGTCAACCTGCCCGAGCATTTCCTGGCCTTCAACACCATCTGCGACGCCACCCAAGAGCGCCAGGACGCCATGTTTGCCCTGGTGGATGAACCCCTGGATCTGATGGTGGTGATTGGTGGTTACAACTCCTCCAACACCACCCACCTGCAGGAGATCGCCGTGAGCCGCGGCATCCGCTCCTTCCATATCGACACCCCCGATCGGATCGGTCCCGGCAACCGGATTGAGCACAAACCGCTGGGCGGTGAGCTCGACCTGGTGGAGCCCTTCCTGCCGGAGGGAGCGATCCGGGTGGGGATCACCTCCGGTGCCTCGACGCCGGACCGGGTGGTGGAGGATGTGATCCAGCGCCTGATCGCCCTGAGCTCCCCCTGAACCGGGGCCGCCTTAGGTTGGAAACAGAGCGATCTGGTTGTACGTTCACTCCCGTTGGATTCCTGTCGCTCCTTTTCGATCCCCATTCGCTCCCGCTGCGCTGCCGATGGCGCCCTGCCGAGCCCCGGTTCGGCAGCTCCTCGTTAACTCCTCCTCGTTAACTCCCCCTCATTCACACCGACGCGTCCGTCGCCTTTGTCCCGTCTGGCCTCTCCCGCACCGACTGAGCGTTCCTCCGGCCCCGACGCAGGCAACGGAGACGGCGGCGATGGCCTGCGGGCCAGCCAGGATGGGCGGGTGCGCCGCTACGCCAGCAGTTTTGCCGATTTGATGGAGATGCGGGCTCCGGCCTCGGTGGTGGGCGCCTACCTGGACCAGCATCAGGGCTGGTTTCGGCGCTGCGCTGCACCGATGACCGTCACGGCGCTGGAGCGCAATGGTTATGTGCTCACCCTGGGGCGATTCGGCAACTTTGGCTTTGAGGTGGAGCCCACCATCGGGCTCGAATTGCTGCCCCAGGCCGAGGGCATCTACCGCATCCAGACCGTGCCGGTGGCCGATGCGGATGCCGCCCTGGCCGCCCTCTACGACGTGGAGTTCAATGCGGCCTTGCGTCTCGATGAGGCGGATGGCCAGCAGCTTGGCCCTGAGATCTCCGCCGAGGAGGTGGATGGCCTCATGGCCCACACCCTGGTGCGCTGGGACCTGGATTTGTCCGTGTGGATCAAGCTACCGGCGATGGTCACGATCCTGCCGGAAGGCCTGGTGCAGAGCAGCGGCGACCACCTGCTGCGCCAGATCGTGCGGCAGGTGTCGCGCAAGCTCACCTGGAAGGTGCAGGAGGATTTCCATGCCAGCCATGGCATCCCGTGCCCGCCGCGGCGGCGGGCGCGGTTCTGAAGGCTGCCTACCAGCCCCGGGCTGCTAGGCCTCAGACCACCTCGGGCTGGAGCAGCTTCAGCACGATCTGAACCCCGGTGAAGGCCTGCCAAGCGAACAGGGTCAGCACGGTCATGTTCAGGCCGACGTGGACTTTGCGGGCGACCAGATTGCCCTGCTGCATCGGCGCGGTGAGCGAGGCGGCAATCGCCACCAGGGTGGTCATGCCGAGCCCCACCAGCAGGTGGGGTCCCACGAACAGTTTGCCGTTGTTGAGGTACGTCACCGCCATGCCCCCCAGGGTGCCCAGCACCATCAAGCCCAGGATCAGCTGGCCGATGCGCTGGTGGCGCTGGGCGTACTGCCCCTTGATCAGCGGCTTGCGTTCCTCAGCCGTGGCGGCCGTGCGGGTTTTTTTGGCCTTGATTCCGAGGAACAGTCCGTAGCCACTGAGGGCGAGCAGCGCCCACATCAGCACGGGGTGGACAAAATTGAGGCCATAGGCCACGGAGCTGGGAAGCGCGATTGGCATGGTGCTGGAGCCCAGGCGAACGATTTGGCTGACGCTACTGCTCACCGGGTGATGGCTTCGGTGCTGGCGCTAACGCTTGCGGTGCTGGCGCTGATTACCGGCGCCCAGCCCGGACTGCGATCACCAGCCGCCAGCGCGGACTGCGATCACTTGCCCCCAGGCCGGGCTTGCCAGGTCAGGAGATTCAGTGTAAAAAATGCCGCCGTCCGGTGCTGACCATCGCGAGGCCGAGTTGATCGCAGGCTTGAATCGAGTCGGCGTCGCGCACGCTGCCGCCCGGCTGGATCACGGCGGCGATGCCCAAGCTGGCGGCGAGGCGCACGCTGTCATCGAAGGGGAAGAAGCCGTCGCTGGCCAGCACGGCGCCTTGGGCCCGCTCGCCAGCGGCGGCGAGGGCCAGCTGGACCGAGCCCACCCGGTTCATCTGGCCGGCTCCGATGCCGAGGCTCTGGCCGTTGGCGGCCACCACGATGGCGTTGGAGCGCACGTGGCGCACCACCCGCCAGGCAAAGCGGAGGTCGGCCCATTCCCGTTCGCTGGGTTGGCGCTGGCTCACCACCTGCCAGAGCGCCGGATCGATCGGTGCGTCGTCGAGCTCCTGGACCAGCACCCCCCCCAGCAGGCTGCGCAGCTGGCGCCGGTCGGCCGCGGCGATGGCGGCGGGATCCAGCTCCAGCAAGCGCAGGTTGGCTTTGGCGGCCAGCCGCTCCCGGGCGGCGGGCAAAAAGCCCGGGGCCACGACGCACTCCAGGAACAGGCCCGCCAGCAGCTCGGCGGCGGCGCCATCCACCGGCCGGTTGAGCGCCACGATGCCGCCGAAGGCCGACACCCGGTCGGCATCGAGGGCCCGCCGCAGGGCTTCGGCGCCATCGCCGCCGCTGGCCACCCCACAGGGGTTGGTGTGCTTGATCACCACGGCGGCCGGCAGGTCCAAGCCGGGGCTGCCGCCGTAGCCGAACTCGCGCACCGTGGCCAGGGCCGCCTCGAGGTCCAGCAGGTTGTTGTAGCTGAGCTCCTTGCCCTGCAGTTGGCGGGCCGCCCCCCAGCCGGCTTCGCTACTGCCGTACCAGATGGCGCCCTGGTGGGGGTTCTCGCCGTAGCGCAGGCTCTGGCGGGCCGGCAGTTCGATCTGCAGCGCTGGGGTCGCCTCGTCGGCCAGGCGCCCCGCCAACCAGGTGGCGATCGCGGCGTCGTAGGCGGCGGTGTGGGCGAAGGCGGCTAGGGCCAGGCGGCGCCGCAGGGCTGCGTCGGGCCCGCCGGCCGCCAGGGCCTCCAGGAAGCCGGGGTATTGGGCCGGATCGGTGAGGACGGCCACGTCGGCGTGGTTTTTGGCGGCGGCGCGCACCATCGCCGGGCCGCCGATGTCGATCGTTTCAACCGCCGTCTCCCAGGCCACCTCGGGATCGGCCACCGTGCGGCGGAAGGGGTAGAGGTTCACCACCACCAGGTCGATCGGTTCGATCGACTGGGCCGCCAGGTCGGCCCGGTGGCTGGGATCGGAGCGGTTGGCCAGGATGCCGCCATGGATGCGGGGGTGGAGGGTCTTCACCCGGCCGCCAAGGATCTCGGGGGCGCCGGTGTGGTCGGCCACCTTGGTGACCGGCAGGCCCGCAGCGGCCAGGGCGGCGGCCGTGCCGCCGCTGGAGAGGAGGCGGTAGCCCTGGGCCAGCAGGCCTTCGGCCAGGGCTACCAGGCCCTGCTTGTCGGACACGCTCAGGAGGGCCGTGGGGGCCATGGCGGCGGCGGTGGCGGTGGAAGGGCCAACCTACGAAGCAGCAGAGCCCCGCACCCAGAGCTCTGCAGCGCGGCGTTCCTGGCGTGGGGCTGCGCTGGCGCCCCTTCCTGCTGCATAGTCCCTGCTGCGTCTCCTCTGTTGCTGCGTCTGCTGCCATGAGCCAGTCCCCCTTGGATCGGGCCGATCCGCCGGCAATGACCGCCGCAGGCTCAGCCGGCTCCCAGGCCGATGCCCTCTGGCTGGGGCCGGAGCGGGCCAGCCGCCGGCTGGTGGTGCTCCACGGCTGGGGTGCCGACGCCGATGACCTGCTCGATCTGGGCCGGGAGCTGGTGGATGGCAGTGTCAGTCTGGTGGCGTTGAGGGCGCCCTGGCCCCATCCCGCCGGCATGGGCCGCCAGTGGTACGACCTGCAGCAGCCCAATTGGCCGGAGCTTCCCGAATCTCGGGTTCAACTCCGCGCCAGGCTGGAGGCCCTAGGCGAGAGCGTGCCCCTGGAGGCCACCGCCCTGCTGGGCTTCTCCCAGGGTGCCGCCATGGCCCTCGACGTGGGCTGCGGCGACGGCGCCGGGGCGGCAGGGTTGCCCTTGGCCAGTCTGATCTCTTGCAGCGGCTACCCCCATCCGGGCTGGAGGCCGCGCCAGCCCCTGCCGGCGGTGCTGCTCACCCATGGCCAACAGGATCCGGTGGTGCCCTATGCCGCCAGCGGGGCCCTTGAGGAGATGCTGCTGGCTGTCGGAGCCAGGGTGCAGCGGCTGGGATTCGCCGGTGGCCATGGCATCGATCCAGCTCTGTTTGAGCCGATTCGGGCCGCCCTGGCGGCAGGCTGGGCCTGATCGCTTCCCAAACCAAAGCGGCCCCCCCATCCCGGTCAGGGGGATGGGGGGGCCGGCTTCAGCGCCAGGCTTCGACTGGAGTGGATCAGACGAAGGCGTATTCGTACTCTTCCATCTCTTCCCAGTCGTCGGAGGCAAGGGCTTCGAGGCCCTCGAACAGCACCTCTTCACCGATGCGGTCGACGATCAGGCGCAGGGAGGGGAAGAGGAAGTGGTTCTCTTCAGCGTATTGGGCACTGAACAGACCTTTCTCACCCCAGAAGAAGTGGTCGGTGGTGTGTTCGTTGCGGCGTACGTTGAGGATGGCGGGTGGCATCAACTCGGACTCGGCGATGTAGCGCCGGGCAGCGGTGACCGGTTTGTGGGCGCCGGTTTCGAGGTTGAAGGTGGGAACGTGGGCCAGGACGCGTTGGCCGGCAAGGCGACGGCGACTGATCCGCTTGCGCTTCTTGGACATGGAACGGGGGCCTAGATAGGAGCTGGAGGAGGAGGGGGAGGATGCTGGAATGGGTGGATCGCCTTGGCCGCACAGCAAAGCGCGGGCGGCAGCCCTGACGGATTCCGAACCCGGCGGATGGCGATCCCTTCCCCTGGATCAGTCGTCTGCTCGCAGCGGCCTGGAGTAGGTCGCAGCGATCAGGCGCTCAGCGCATCAGATCTGATGCGCTGCGACGGGGGAGGAACCTTCACCCATTGCTGTAGCCTCGGCTGCGGGCGAAGTGCAACCTTTGGTCGCGGATAAGGCCCGATTAAGGGCCAGAACGAGGTCTAGGTCGCGAATCCAGATCTGGACAGGGGAGGTTGCCCCTGCTCAAGTCATGGTCGAACCAGGAATCCCGGTCGGGTCGACGGCGGTCAGCCGTCCGCAGGGAGCGGACTGCGGAGTAGTTGTCGATACAGCCACCATAGGCCGAATTTTCGGTTTTCCCGCAGATTTGCAGAAAATTGCTGTGGCAGTCTCCCCGTCGCCCGCTGCTGACCGGCCGTGATCCCAGTCTCAGACAGGTTTCTTGCCTTGCTGGCCCACCAGCTCGGGCAGTTCGTGGATTGCCGCGAGGTCCGTTCGCTGGTGGTGTATGTGACCCACGCCATTGACGAAGCGGCCCCCAGCCTCGTACCGGTGGGCCATTGGCCCGCCGATGGCCGGGCCCTGGCGGCGGTGGATGGGGCCAGCCAGTTGCGGGTACCGGCCGAGCAGCGCCGCTGGTTGCCGCTCCGCGATGGCTCGGTGCTGCTCGGCGCCCTGCAGGTGGAAACCGAAACCATCCCCTGGTCCGATCCCCTGCGCCAGCGCCTGCAGGCGGTGGCCCTGGCCCTGGCCGAAGCGCTGCGGCTCGATCAGGAGGGCCAGCAGCTGCGGCAGCGGCTGGCCCTCCAGGATGAGCAGCTGCGCCTGCTGGTGCACCAGTTGCGCAACCCCCTGACCGCCCTGCGCACCTTCGGCCAGTTATTGCTGCGCCGGCTGGGGCCGGATAGCGACAACCGCAGTTTGGTGGAGGGGCTGTTGGCGGAAGAGCGTCAGTTGCAGCGCTATGTGGATGCGATCAGCGATCTGACGGGCCCCGAGGCCTTGATCGCCGCGGCGCCCGATCCCCAGCCGCTGCTGCTGCCACCGCTGCTCAGTGGGCCGGGCGGTCAGCCCCTGGCCGAACCGCTGCTGCCGCTGCTGCAGCGGGCCGCCGCCACCGCCAGCCTGCAGGGGCGGCCCTGGAGCGCCCCACAGCAGCTGCCCGCCTGGCGCGGCGATAGCGGCGCCGTGGCCGAGATCATCGCCAATCTGCTTGAAAACGCCTTCCGCTACAGCCCCCAGGGCAGCGCCGTTGGCCTCCACGCCCAGAGCAGCGCCAGCGGCCTGGCGCTCACGGTGTGGGATGGGGGCCCGCCGATCGATCCGGCCGAACGGGAGGCGATCTTCCGGCGCGGCGTGCGGGGCCGCAGCGGGCTGGTGTTGCCGGGCACGGGCCTGGGTTTGGCCTTGGCCCGCGACCTGGCCCGCAGCCTGGGGGGGGATCTGCAGCTGCTGAGTCCTCCCCAGGCCATTGATCCGCAGCTGCCTGCCGAGGGCAATGGCTTCCGCCTCAGCCTGCCGGCGGGGCCCTGAGCACCAGCAGCAGCAGCGCCGCCAGCAGCAGGCTGAGGGTCTCGACCCATTCCACACAGGCCCCGTAGCTGTCGCCGCTGTGGCCGCCGAGCCGCCGCCCCAGCCAGTGGGGCACCAGCAGGGCGGGCAGCAGGCCGGCCACCGCTGCCAGCTGGACCGGCTGGGCTGGTTGGGCCAGCCAGCAGCTCGGCAAGAGCAGCAGGGCCAGCAGCAGCGCCGTGGGCCGCAGCTCGGCGGCCAGCCCCCGCCAGTGCTCGCGGTGAAAGCTGGCCGTGCCGCCCGGCCTGAGGTAGGCGAAGCGGGCGATCGCCACTAGCGGCGCCACCCTGCCCCACAGGGCAGCCCAGACCAGGGCGATCGGGGCGGCGATCGGGGCGACGGCCGCCAGGCTGGCCAGGGCGGCGCTGCGCAGCAGTAACAGCAGCGCCAGGGCTTGGGCGCCGCTGGCCCCGACCCGGCTGTCGTCCATCGCCTCCAGCAGCCGTTCGCCGGCGGCCAGCCCATCGGCGGTATCCATGGCGCCATCCATGTGCAGGCCGCCCGAGAGCAGCAGGCCGGCCGCCAGCACTAACGCAACCTGGGCGAGCAGCGGCACCCGCCCCTGCAGGGCCCACCACAGCAGGCCCTGCAGGCCCCCCAGCACCACCCCCACCCAGGGGGCGAAGCGGGCGATCCGCTCGAAGCGCGGCGGCGGCCAGGGCCAGGCGGGTAGCACCGAATAGAAGATCCAGGCCCCGGCCAGGTCGCGCAGCCAGGCGGGGGCCCGGGGTTGGGGCGGGGTGGAGGGGCGGCTCATCGGGTGGCGCGTAGCGTCGGGCTGGACGGGGGCCGGTGGCAGGCCTGAAGCCCGCCCTTCACCCTTGCATCCGGAAGCCGCCCGCGTGTCGACGAACCCCGCCGACTTCAGTTTCACGGTTACGGCCCGCTGCCCCCACAGCCGGGCCCGCTGCGGTTGTTTCCACACCCCCCACGGCGTGGTCAGCACCCCCCGCTTCATGCCGGTGGGTACGGCCGCCACGGTGAAGGGCGTCGCCATCCCCCAGCTGGCCGAAACCGGCGCCGAGATGGTGCTGGCCAACACCTACCACCTGCACCTGCAGCCCGGTGAGGCCGTGGTGGCGGCGGCCGGTGGGCTGCACCGCTTCATGGGATGGCCGGGGCCGCTGCTCACCGATTCGGGCGGTTACCAGGTGTTCAGCCTCGGCGCCATCAACCGCATCGACGACCAGGGCGTGGTCTTCCGCTCGCCCCGCGATGGCGCCCGCATTGAGCTCACGCCGGAGCGCTCGCTGGCGATCCAGGCGGCCCTGGGGGCGGATGTGGTGATGGCCTTCGACCAGTGCCCCCCCTACCCGGCCAGCGAGGCCGAGGTGGCCGCCGCCTGCCGCCGCACCCACGCCTGGCTGGAGCGCTGTTTGGCGGTGCACGACCGCGGCGACCAGGCCCTGTTCGGGATCGTTCAGGGGGGCTGCTTCCCGGCGCTGCGGGCGGAATCAGCCCGGGTGGTGGCCGGCTTTGATCTGCCGGGCATCGCCGTGGGCGGCGTGAGCGTGGGCGAGCCGGTGGAGGAGATGCACCGGATCGTGCGGCAGCTGGGGCCGCTGCTGCCCGAGGCGAAACCCCACTACTTGATGGGGGTGGGCAGTCTGCGGGAGATGGCGATCGCGGTGGCCCAGGGCTTTGATCTATTTGATTGCGTGCTGCCCACCCGGCTCGGCCGCCACGGCACGGCCCTGGTGGGGGGCGAGCGCTGGAACCTGCGCAACGCCCGCTTCCGCCACGACCACAGCCCCCTCGATGCGAGCTGCCCCTGCCTGGCCTGCCGGCTGCACAGCCGCGCCTACCTGCACCACCTGATCCGCTGCGGCGAAATGCTCGGCCGCAGCCTGCTCAGCCTCCACAACCTCACCACCTTGCAGCGCTTCAGCTCGGCGATGGGCCAGGCGATCCAGGACGGTTGCTTTTCAGAGGATTTCGCCCCCTGGGAGCAGGGCTCTGCGGCGGCGCACACCTGGTGGCCTGCATCGGCGCCAACGGCTTGAGCGTGGCATCGCCTGCGCCGTGAGGTAGCCGGAACCTTCTCCGTGGTCGCCAGCGACAAGCTCTTCTACTGGCTGTTCCAGCAACATGCCGAGCGCCTGCAGCCCTTGGTGGCTGCCCTCCTGCCGAGGATGGAGGGCTATGGGTTCAGCGCGCCGGTGCTGAAGGAAGGGGAATACCGGCTCGATGGGCTGTTCCTGCCGCCGACCGATCAGCCCGAGTTGCCGGTAGTGATCCTGGAGGCCCAGATGGCGGCCGATCCAGACTTCCTGCTGCGGCTCAATGCCGAAACGGGGCGTTGCTGCAACAGCAGCAACGCCAGGGCCGGCCGATCCGCCACTGGCAGGTGGTGGTTATCTGCCCATCTCGGGAGCTCCATTTCGGTGACCCCACACCGGTTCAGGAGTTTGTGGAGCGGCGGGTGGTGTGGATCGAATTGCTCCCCGAGCGCTTGCCCCCAACGGCGCCACCCCTGCAAAGGGCCCTTGGGATGCTGCTGCTGCCGGAAGAGCAGCTGCCCGATTGCTCGAAGGCGATTCGAGCCGAAGTCGCCGGCACCAGCCTCGATGCCGAGATCGACGATGTGATCGCCGCTATCTTGGTGTCACGCTTCAACGGCCGCACCGTTCCCGAGATCTGCGCCATGGGTGGGATCACCGTCGACGACTTCACGAGCAGCGTCGCCTACCGCGAGATCTTTGGCCAGGGCGAGCAAAAGGGCCGCCAAGCCGAAGCTGCCGCTCTTACCCTCCGGTTGCTCCAGTGCCGTTGCGGCTCGCTCAACCCCAACCAACAGGCCCTCATCCAGGGCCTGCCCCTCAGCGATCTCGAAAACCTGGCCGATGCCCTGCTCGACTTCCAGGGACCCGAGGACCTCAAGGCCTGGTTGAACCGCCACGCCAGCTGAGCCCACAAGCGGCGCCATCCACCTGGCTCTTGCCAACCTCAGCCTCACGTTTGACCAGCAGCGCTCAGCGGCCCCACTCAGCAGCCGCACCATTTCGGCCGCACCGATTCCCAAACCTCCGCCATGGCTGGGATCTCCGCTCCGATCGTGCCCGCGAGCCTGGAGGCCCGCTACCGGCACCTGGGCTTCGCCCTGCGGCATGGCCCCGGCCAGCGGCGCCGCTTGTTTTGCAGAGGATTTCGCTGCCTGGCGATCGGCCTTACGCGGCGGCCCCCACGTGGTAGCTTCCAACCACCGCACCGGGCCGCTGCAAGGGCCCCAACTCCCCATGGCGCACCTCCTGCTGGCCGGTCTCGCTTCCCACGGCACCCTGCTGGCCCAGCTGCCCGAGGCCTACCAGGCCTTCGGCCCGTTGGTGGATATCCTGCCGATCATTCCTTTCTTCTTCTTGCTGCTGGCCTTTGTGTGGCAGGCCTCAGTTGGGTTCCGCTAACCTTTTAGCCTCAGCATGCCAAGGGACATCCACGGAAGAGTTGAGCTTTCTTTCTGTTGCCCAGCTGGAGGCTACCTCCCTTTCTGGTCTCCCTTGGAACAGATTCGCCCCTAGTTTGTGAACGGAAGCATGGGATGGTAGGGGTCAAGGCAGAGCTCACAAGTTCTAGGTTCGGCCAATTCGTAATCAGCCATTCTTGCAAACAGTTTAGATATGAACAGAGAGCTGCGTCTGGAGGGTCCTTCGCCAGGGGCGATATTTTTACAACTATATTTGCCCTGTTTCCCTAATCTTGTCAATCGCCTGGTCTGCCGGCTTTAGATCATGGGGGCGACATCCCTCTTTGTAGGGATCATTTCTTCTCAGATGTGCACCAAAATGTAGATCACCAGCTCCAACGTTTTGTGGAACAGGGCCTGCTGCAATAGCTGCAGGTCTAGGCGCGCCATGGCCGCGGGATTCGAGCCCCGTGAAGCCCACCCTGCTGCACTCAGCCACGCTCATGGCCAGCACCGCCGCATATTTTGTAGAGGATTTGACTTCCTGGCCTAGGGCTTTATGGTCAAACCGTTGCGGCTCCACCGCAACGGTCCGCTCCAAGGGCTCCCAGATACCCATAGAGCTACTCTTAGTGGCCATTTCGCTTCCTTCGCCAACCTGCTTGGCCCAGCTGCCAGATGATTAGCAGGACTTCGGCCCCTGGGGGAGATTCTGCCAATTATTCCCCTATTCTTGCCGCTGGCCGTTTGGGGCCAGCCCCAAGGCAATCCCCCTGTACATAGGAGGAGCCAATCTACTAGTCTGGCATGCCGCTTACACTGGAAACAGGTTTTATGACAGTTTCATCTCCGTTCCGACGGCATTCTCCCGAGCTTGGCCTCGAGGCCTGATACATGTTAAACTTTTGCTTGAGTTTATTTTAGCTTTTACTCACTCCAAATGCACCCCGAAAAATGGAATTAATAGAAGGAACAGACTTGGTGGCCGAATCAAGCTCCGTCCGACGCAGACGCATTCGAGCAAAATCCTCCCTAACCTTAGGGCTTGTTGGCTGGTTAATAATTGGTTCCGCGCTCAATGCCATTATCTTCGGTTCTTTTCCGCTAAAGCTAGGCACAGTCGAGTGGCAGCTCAACTTGATCGGGGCACTGCTTTCATCTGGCTTTAGCTTTTTGGTTGGTGCCACGCTGATTGTGGTTGCCCAGCTTTTAAATCCCAAAGACAGTACCTTGCAAAGCTGGCAACTCAGCATGAGCCGGCTGTCCGCTTGGTTTGCCATTTTGCTGATACTGATTATCCCAGTTCAGTATTTTCTGGGCTCACGAGCATTGAAGAACATAGAGATCTCCGCTGCCAAAGCCATCGAGGCATTAAATACTTTCAGCAATAAAATAGCTGCTAGCAACTCCGAGCTTGAAATGCGCGCTTATGTTGCTTCCCTGCCCAATCCGCCACCGCTGCCTGCCCGCTTTGATGCCGATTTCCCAGTGATCAAGCAGCGCGCAGTTGAGAATATTAAATTTCAGATTAATGCCGTAAAAACCAATGCTGAATCTCGAAAGTCCGAAGCGTTCCAGCTCTTTATGAAAGAAGCGATTAGGAATTCTTCGCAGGCAATCTTGATGGCGGCAGCCTTTTCGACATTGGCCAATCTTTCTAGCAAGTCCGAGAATCTAGTCACGCGGTTATTTTATGAATTGCTATAGTCAGTTACGGGTAGTTCGAGAAACAACCGACTCGGGTTCGTCTAGCACGAGACTCATTCAGGGCCCATCTAGCAAGGCTATGTCTGCCTTTTGATCCTGGTCGTCTTGTTGTGATTTTGGATTTTTCGAACTGACCCCAAGCCGCGAAAAGAGCTAGCTGTTTCGTCTAGTTTACAACAGCAGCCCCACCTCAGCGCACAGCCCAATCGGGCTTTCGGCTCGCACTCGAAAGATGCTAAGCTTCTCTACTTACCACGGAGCTGGGCTCCAGATCTGGAAATCGGGGACTGCGGCAGCGGCCATGGCCTAGGCCGCTGTTGTTGCTCCAACGAAAGCTCCAGGCATGCGCAGCAGCCAAAAATGAAGAAATCAGGAAATCAAGACACTTTGATTTCCCCTGGGACGCAACGCTCTGCTATGATCGCGTGAGTGTTTTTTTCTCGAAATGCAAAAGCCATTAAAGTTGGGCGCCTCGGTGCTCTTCGCAGCAGGGACAATTGCCCTTGTCAATGTCAGTCCTGCCCAGGCTGCTTGCACAGGAGCAGGTAACACTATGCCAGGTGGAGGTAACAGTACTTTCGGAGGATTTACACTTGGCAACTCTTATGATGCCGGCAATGGTTTTTGTTTCACGCTTAATTCCTTTGCTTCTGGATTCACCTCAGGCAACTCGCTGATTGTCAGTTCAACTCCAACTACCCTTGGGCTCTCCTCCAGCAAGCCAACTCCAGGCTTTACAGGCAATAATAGTTTTAGCTATACATTTTCTCGTTTTAGTCCCGATCCATCTAATCTCGTTATTCAGGAATATACAGGTACGGTTGCAAGTAGCGCTCCTCCCGTGAACAACAGCACTGCTACGATGACTTTTAATGCCGCTTCTGGGCCTTCCATAACTTCAAATGGTTTTGTAGCTTTTGGCGTCAATTTATCCTCTAGTCCTAGCTATGTTTACCCCACTCCTTCCCTTAGGTCTGAAACCTTCACCGCGTCAATGAGTGTAACGGCCGGTCAAATGAATCAGTTCTCAACTTCTACCTTGTGGGCGCCACCTGTAACAACGCCAACCCCGGGGCCCCTTCCGCTCTTGGGTGCAGGAGCTGCTTTCGGCTTCTCCCGCAAACTTCGTAGCCGCATCAAGCTTTCTGCTTGAATCGTAATCACTACTTAGCATTTTTGTCGCTTTGCTTTGATCCTCCCCGCCAGGGGAGGATTTTTTTATTGCTTCTATGCTCAATGTCATTAGCTTTGGCTCTTTCCGCTTGAGCTTTGCCACGGCAGAGGAGCACTCGGCCTGATCGGGTCACTGATCCAGTGCAGCCCTTCTCTACTGGTCGCAGCCACGCTGGTTGACTTTCCCCAGCTGGTTGTGCTTGCCCAGATTTTTAATCCCACAATCAGATCTTGGCAAACTTGCGGCTGCGCTTAACATCTTGAACTGGCGCTTAACTTCGGCCCCAGGGCAGAGACGATTTTAGGCAGGCTGGCAAGGGTTGGACTTTTCGTGCGGCCAATCCCGATGCCGTGCTGGAGCTCAGCACCAGTGGCCAGCTGATTCCGATCACCCCGACCGGTGGCGATACGAGCGCACGAAACATCCTGCGGCTGTACGCCCTGCAGTGACGTGGACCCCCAAAACTGCACCAGCCGGTAGGGCCATTCGATCTGCAGGGCGCGCATCCATTTCGGGGCGCGTTGTTTGGTGCCGGCTCACTCGTCGAAGCTGCTGCCCACGCGCCTCCACAGGCCTCCCTGGCGGCTGTCTTCAGCGCACCTCCCCTGATCCGCGCCGACATCCTCGGCCAGACCCTTGGCCTCAGCCAGACCGAGGTGGTCAAGGCTGGCCTTGACTTGTTGCAGCCCGCTATCGGGGTGCCACCTGCCTCGGTACCGGCCCATTGATCGCCTGGTTCGACCGCAGTGACCACGACCATGGCATCTGTGCGGCCTTTTTCAAAAGCACAACGGTGCTTTCGCCTCCACTTGGCCGGTTCTCACCGAGGTCTGCCATCTGATCCCGGCCGAGGTGGCACCAAGCTTTCTCGCCTGGGTGTCGCTCGGTGGCCTGAATGTTGCGGAGCTGAGTGGATCTGCCCTGGCGTTGATGGCGGGCTGGATGCGGCAGGTCGGCGATTTGCCGATCGATCTGGCTGACGCTTCGCTGCTCTGGGTGGCCCAGGAGCAGGGGCTGCGGCGAATCGCCACCCTCGATCGACGCGACTTCGGGATCGTCCGACTCCCTGGTGGAGAGAGCCTCGAAAACCTGCTGGATGCATGGGCACTCTGTAGCTGGCTGCTGATCCCCGAGCAGCGGGCCGTGGAGATCTGGCGCGCCTCCAACGGCCCCGGCGCGGCCCTAGGCTGTTGTACGTCGAGCTGGACGACACCGATGCAGGTGGTGAGTTTTTCGGAAGCCCGCGAGAGTTTCAAGGCCGTCCTCGATCGCGTCGAGGCTGACGCCGATGTGACCCTGATCACCCGTCGCCATGCCCAGGGTGCAGTGCTGATGTCGCTCGCCACCTACAACAGCCTCATGGAAACCGTGCATCTGCTCCGTTCGCCCGCGAATGCCGCCCATCTGCAGCGCTCGCTGGAGCAGGCCGAGCGCGGTGAATGGCTTGAGCATGCCCTCATCGAGCCGGACCAAGCTGGTGCCGGAAGCTGAGCGGCTGGCTTGGACGCCGGCGGCATGGGACGACTACCTTCAATGGCAGGGTCACGACCGCCAACAACTGCGGCGGATCAACCAACTGATCCAGGCTGCTCTGCGTGATCCGTTTGCGGGCATCGGCAAGCCGGAACCTTTGCGTGAAAACCTCGCCGGGTGCTGGTCGCGCCGGATCGATCAGGAGCATCGTCTCGTCTACCGGCTGGAGGGCAGGGTGCTGGTGATCCTTGCCTGCCGGTATCACGACCGGTGATTCAACGCGGGCCGCCCAGGTGCGGCGGCTCCTGCAGGCGATGGAGCAGGGTGCTCCGGTGTGATCAAGGCATGGCGGCTGAGCAAGGCGCGCTATGCCGCCGATCTCTCCGGTCTTGGCGCCTCCCGCGATGGGCAGCGTTGGAATCCGCCCGGCCCGATCCCAGCGATCTCCCGCCGGGCTGGGATGCCATTCCCCACAGCCGCTCCAGCGCAGCCTTCGGTGGCCCCTGGCTCCGCGAAGCCGGTCAGTTGGCTCTGGTGCTGCCCTCGGTGGTGGTGCCTCAGGCCCGCAACCTGATGCTCAACCCCCTCCATCCCACCATCACCACCGTGGTGTTGCTCGATCAGGTTCCCTTTCGGCTGGATCAGCGGCTCACGGGCTCCTGATGATCCCGGCTCCTCAGCCCCGTTGCCGCAACACCGCCGCCGCAAACTCCGGCAGGGCCAGCATCCGCCGCCAGCGGCTGGGTTCCTGTACGAGGCGATACAGCCATTCGATCTGCAGGGCGCCCATCCAGGCGGGGGCGCGCTTTTTGCTGCCGGCCCACACATCGAAGCTGCCGCCGACGCCCATCCAAAGGCCGCTGCGGCGGCCGGGTAGGCCGCGGATCCAGGTTTCCTGGCGGGGCACCCCCAGGGCCACCAGCACCAGGTCGGGCGGGGCCGCCAGCAGCTGGCGCTGCAGCGGCGGCCATTCGGCCGGGCCCAGGTAGCCGTGGCTGGCCACCACTAAATCGAGGCCGGGCAGTTCGGCGGCCAGGCGGCGTTGCAGGCTGGCCATCACCGCCGGGCTGCCGCCCACCAGGGCCACCCGCCAGCCGTGGCTGGCGGCGTGCTCCAGCAGCCGGCGGGCCAGCTCGATGCCCGGCGCGCGGCGCACCCGCCGGCCCTGGCGCCCCAGCGCCCAGACCACGCCGGCCCCATCGGGGATCACCAGCTCGGCCGCCTCGATCACGGCGCCCAGCTCCGGATCGGCCCTTGCCGCCATCGTCATCTCGGCGTTGAGGGTCACGATCTGGCCGCCGCCCTTGGCGTGCAGGGCCAGGGCGGCGGCGACAACATCGCCGCATACATGCACCGGCACCCCCAACACGCGGGCGCGGAGCGGGGTGGTGATCGTTGCTGCCATGGAGGGGCGCGGCGGCGGAACAGAATCTATGGCTAGGAATCGCCCAGGATTGATGGTCCGCAACCCCGCCACCAACAGCCCCGGTTCCGCCCTGCCCTCCCCCGTTGCGGGATCCAACCCAGCGCCTGCGGCGGCGCCGCCGCATGGGGAGCCCCCCGAACTGCCCCCCGATTCCCCACCGCTGTCGCCCAGCGCCAGCGTCGCCTGGCGCCGTCTGCAGGAGCTCGACCGCCAGATCGATGCGGTGCTGCTGGTGCGGCAGCACCCGATCACGGGCTTATTGCCGGCCAGTACGGCCAACACGGTGCATGGCAACTACGGCGATGCCTGGGTGCGCGATTGCGTCTATTCGGTGCAGTGCGTCTGGGGGCTGGCCCTGGCCTACCGCCGCCTGCGGGGCCCCTGCCGCCGCGCCTACGAGCTCGAGCAGCGGGTGCTGCTGTTGATGCGGGGCCTGCTCACCGCCATGCTGCGCCAGGCGGCCAAGGTGGAGCGCTTCAAAACCAGCCTCAACCGGCTCGACGCCATCCACGCCAAATTTGATACCGCCACGGGCGATCCGGTGGTGCCCGACGACGGCTGGGGCCACCTGCAGCTCGATGCCACCGCCCTGTTCCTGCTGCAGCTCGCCCAGCTCACCCGCGGCGGCCTGGTGGTGGTGCGGAGCAGCCATGAACGGGATTTCATCCAGAACCTGGTGTATTACGTGGCCCGGGCCTACCGGGTGGCCGATTACGGCATCTGGGAGCGGGGCGATAAGGGCAACCACGGCCTGCCGGAGCGCAATGCCAGTTCGATCGGCCTGGTCAAGGCGGCCCTGGAGGCCCTCGAAGGCCTCGATCTGTATGGCCCCCACGGCGACGGCAACTGCTGCCTCACCATCCCCCACGATGCGATCGTGCGGCTGCGGCGGGCCCTGGCCAGCCTGCTGCCGCGGGAATCGGCCAGCAAGGAGGTGGATAGCGCCTGTTTGGCGGTGATCGGCTACCCCGCCTGGGCGGTGGAGGATCCCCAGCTGGTGGAGCGCACCCGCACCAAAATCCGCCGCGAGCTCGGGGGCCGCTACGGCTACAAGCGCTTCCGCCGCGATGGCCACCAGTGCGTCAACGAAGACGTGAGCCGGCTGCACTACGAGCGCGAGGAGCTCGCCCAGTTCGAGCAGATCGAATGCGAGTGGCCGCTGTTTTTGGCCTTTGAGCTGGTTACCGCCTGCTGCGAGCAGCGCTGGGGCGAGGCGCGCCAGTGGCGGCAACGGCTGGCGGAGCTCAGCCTCAACGTGGATGGGGTGGCCCTGCTGCCGGAGCTCTACCTGGTGCCCGAGCCGGCCCTGGCCGCCGAACGCCGCAACCCCGGCAGCCAGGCCCGCATCGCCAACGAGAACGTACCGCTGCTCTGGACCCAAAGCCTCACCTGGCTGGGGGATCTGCTGCTGGAGGGTTTGATCCAACCCGAGGACCTCGATCCCAGCGGCCGCCGGCTGGGCCTGCCGCTCGGCGCCTCCGAGGTGCTCGTGGCCCTGGCGGCGGCCGATTCGGCGGTGGCGGCGGCGCTGCGGGCGGCGGGCCTGCCGGTGCAGGACCCGGCCCTGGCCCTGGCCCCAGGCTGCCGCCCTGAAGCCGGCGTGCCCCTGGCCTCCCTTGCTTCCCTGCCCAACGACGACCCGCCGCTGCGGCTGGCCAGCTCCCGGGAGCTCGGCCAGCGGATGGCCACGCTGGGGGCCAACCGGCGGCTGGGCCTCTCCGGCCACCCGCCGGTGCGGATGGAAACGATGGCCACGGCCCGGTTGTATCGCTGCGCCGGCGAGCCGATCGCCTTCCTGCCGGCCGTGCTGGAAGACAACACCTTTTATCTGGCCGACGATCCGCAGCAGCTGGTCGATGCGGTGGCCAGCGAACTGCGGCTGCTGCAACGCCACTGGCGCGGTGCCGGCTCGCCGGTGTTGCTGATCCCGGTGCCGGCCGGCCCCTTCCGGCGCGATCCGGAGGCCTTCTTGGCCCTCGGCCGCCTCTTGGCCAGCGGCAGCCTCGAGGAGGTGCCGGTGCAGCTGGCGTCGCCCGAGGATCTGGTGCTGCAGGCCAGTTGGGTGGAGCTGCCGCCCGGGGCCGTGGCCGCCGCCGACCTCTGGCCCCGCTCCCAGACCCTGCTACCGCCCAGCACCAGCCGGGCGCCGCTCACCGCCCGCCAGGAACAGGAACTCGACGACATCTCCGTGGCGGACCTGCGGCAGCGGTTGTGGTCCAGCACCTCCCTGCCGGAGCAGGCCGAGCTGCTGGAGCTGCTGGCCCGCCGGCTTGGCCCCCGGGCCCTGCTGCAGGGTGTCAGGGGCGCGGAGCCGGTGGTGGTGATGGCGCTGCTGGAGGAGGTGTACCAGCGCGCCCTGGAGCAGGCCGATTGGAACGTGGTGCGGCGGGCCGCCGGGGCGATGGGCCTGGTCCACCCCCAGTTGGAGGACGCCCTCACCGACCTGCTGGTGCGCCAGAAGCAGGTGGTGGTGGGCCGCAACTACACCAGCGACTCCCTGATCAGCCAGCCCAAGGGCAGCAAGACGATCGCCGCCATGATCCGGCGCTTCAGTGGCGAGGATGGCCGCGAGTGGATGCTGCAGCAGGAGCTGCTGCTGGCGGTGGATGGCCTGGCCCGGCTGGAGCCGGATCTGCTCAGTGGCAGCCTCACCCTCCAGCTCGGCCAATTGCTGCTGCTGCTCACCGGCGAGCTGGCGGCGGCGGAAAACCTCAGCCCCAGCGAGGCGTTTGAGGCCCTCTGCAGCCAGCCGCCCCATGCGATTCGCCGCCGGCTGCGCGCCGTGCTCGCCGACGTCGACCACGCCCGCGCCGCGCTGCAGCGCAAGGAGCAGTTGCACCTGCGCGGCCGGGTGCGCTGGGAGGTGCCCGATCCGCTGGAGGAGCTGCCCAAGGGCGAAGACTGGCTGCAGCACCGGATGCGACTCGGGGCCCTGGGCAGGGTGCCCCGCGATTTCTACCCCGGCATTTGGGATCTCCTCCACCATTGCCACGGTGTGGTGATCGGCGACAAGCTCGAACGCCGCAACCGCCTGGAGAGCGCCCCATTGCTGAGCGAGAAGACGCCGGGCGAGCGTAACTTCGCCTCCCTGGTGGAGCAGTTGCTCGGCAAGATCGAGGCGCCCGAATACCGGCAGCTCTGCACCGAGGCGCTGCTCACCTTGATGGCCTTTGTGGCGGCCAACCCCCAGGTGCAGTTCGACGACGACCTGGCCCTCGATGTGGTGATCGGCCACGCCGTGCGGGTGGGCTGGCAGGAACGCCATCCGGCCACCGCGATCACGGCCTATGCCCTCCACAAGGCCGAGGCCTGGGATCAGTTTTATCGTTCCTCACCGGCGGCCTGTCGGCGCTGGCAGCTGCGGGCGCTGCAGCAGCTCACCGGGCCGGTTCAGCAGCTCAGCGAGCCGCTGCAGGTGTAGGGGGCCAGCGGCAGGCCGCAAGCTCAGCCCGCCTGGCGCCATCGAGGTCCTGCAGGCCAACACCAGCTGCCGGCCGATGTTGAAGGCCCCGCCCGTGGCGCTCGATCGCCTGCTTGAACTGCATGGAGTAGCGCTACTCTGGGGCCAAAAAATCTGCGCTGATCAGCTGAAAATCATGGCAGCAGGGTTGATTTCCCAACAGCGGTTTTCAACTCGTTAGCGAATTACTGTACGGCCAACCTCTCTCCGGTTCCGCATGGATAGCGACAGCCGCCGCTCCGGACGCCTCGCTCAGCCGATCAGCTCCAGCAGCATGGCTCCTGACGACTACATGGTCCAGCGCGTTGATGATCAACTCGCCTGGCTAGGCAAGAAGAGCCAGCGCAATAAGTCAGCCTTCCTGTTCCATCGGGTGGTCGGCATCGGCCTCGGCGCCCTGATCACGATCCTCTCGCCCTATGCCGGCCAGCCTGGAGCGTGGAAAACCTGGATTCCGCCCCTGCTCCAGATTTCAGGCGCCGGCGTCGCGATCGCCGGCTCGCTGTTGGCCCTCTACCAATATCAGGAAAACTGGGTGCGCTATCGCACCCTCAAGGAAGCTCTGCTGCGCGAGAAGATGCTCTACCTGACCGGCAGCAGCCAGGTCTATAGCGGCCCGGACGGCTTCCAGCAATTTGTGCGCACGGCGGAGGACATCATGGCCGTGGAGCGGGCCAACTGGTCGCAGCAGGCGAACGACAAGCCCGACTCCCGCCGTGCTGCCCCCCAGCAGGCTGCAGCGCCTGGCCCGCCTGGGCCCGATCGGAGCTAGGCCGACCAGGCCGGCAGCCGAGGCCCCCGCTCAGATCGGTTCGCTGAGGGTCATGCAGAGGTTGGGCTGCTCCACGCACTGCTCGATCAGGTCGGCGAGCAGCAGGGCCCGGGAGGCCTGCAGCCCATCCACCGCCGGCGTCTCCTCGCCGCGCACGCACTGGAGGAAGTGCTCCAGTTCGGCGTAGAGCGGTTCGATCGAGGTGGTGCTCACCTCTTCGATGAAGCCGTCGTTGCGATACACCAGTTCACCGTGGGCGGCGCTCACCGAGCCGGTGGAGCGGCGGTGGATGCGCAGGTTGTGCTTGAGGAAATCGGTTTCCATCAGGCTGTTGCGGCAATGGGTATAGAGCCGCCGTACCTTGCGGTGGGCCATCTTGCTGGCCGTCAGACTGGCCACCACGCCATTGGCAAAGGCCAGGGTGGCATTGACGTAGTCGATCGGGCCTTCGCCGCTGCGGCCACCGGCGGCGGCCAGGCGCACCACCGGCGAACCGGCCAGCTCCAGCACCAGGTCGATGTCGTGGATCATCAGGTCGAGCACCACCGAGACATCGTTGGCGCGGTCGGGGTTGGGGCTGTGGCGGCGGGCCTCCAAGACCACGATCTCCTCGCCGGCCACCACCTTGAGCAGTTCGCGGAAGGCGGGGTTGAAGCGCTCGATATGGCCCACCTGCAACAGCCGTCCCGCCGCTTCGGCGGCGTGGATCAAGGCGGTGGCTTCCTCCTGGGTGGCGGCGATCGGCTTTTCGATCAGCACGTGCACGCCAGCCTGCAGCGCTTCCATGCCAACGCGGTGGTGCAGCAGGGTGGGCACGGCGATGCAGACCGCCTCCACCTCGCCCAGCAGGGCTTGGTAGTCGGCGAACCAGCGGCAACCGAATTGCTCCACCGCCAAGCCACCGCGGCTGGCATCGGGGTCGGCCACCCCCACCAGCTCCGCATCCCGCAGCAGGCTCAGCACCCTGGCATGGTGCCAACCCATATTGCCGATGCCGATAACCCCGACACGCACAGGGTTCATGGCAAGGGCATCGCGGATGCTGCAATTATCGATGATCAGCCCCCTCCCCGTTGGCGGTGAGGATCTTGACCCGTTCGATCCGGGGACCATCCATGCTCAGCACGGTGTAGCGACTCCCTTTCCAGCGCAGGGTTTCACCGGGTGTGGGGATGTGCTGGAAGCGCTCCAGCAGAAAGCCCGCCAGGGTGTGGTGTCCTTCGGCCTCCGGCAGCTGCAGCAGCAATTGGCGGTTGAGTTCGAAGATTTCCAGGTCCCCCGCCGCCGACCAGCCGCCCTCCACCAGGGGCTGCAGATCCTGGGCGGCCTCGAGCGGGTCTTCGTCGTTGCCGACGATCTCGCTGGTCAGGTCGGCCACCGTGACCAGCCCTTCGGTGCCGCCGTGTTCATCGACCACCACCAGCAGGGGCTGGCCGCTGCGGATCAAGGGGAGCAGGTCGGCCAGGGGGGTGCTCTCTTGAACTTCGGCCACCGGCACCATGAACGGGGCCAGGGGGGTGTCGGGCCGCAGCTGGCCGCGGGCGATCGGTTCGGCCAGGCGGCGCAGGTCGAGCATGCCGCGCACATCATCAAGGGAGCTGCCGATCACCGGGAAGCGGGCGTGCTGGCTGGCATGCACGGCCTGCATCATTTCGGCGAAGCTCACATCGAGATCGAGGGTGACCATGCCGGAGCGGGGCACCATCACCTCTCGCACCAGGGTGTCCCGCAGCGAGAAGACGCCTTCGAGGATGCTGCGCTCATCGGGCATCAGGCCGGTGACCCCGCCGGTTTCGATCAGCGTTTCCAGTTCGCCCGCCGACAGCACGGGCACCAGCTCATCCCAGTTGCGGGGAAGGCCCAGCAGGCCCAGTAGCAGCGCCGTGATCCGCTCGATCAGCAGCAGTAGCGGGCTGAGGCTGCGGGTGAGGGATTCCAGTAACGGCGCCAGCTGCAGGGCGGAGGCCTCGGGCCGGTGCAGCACCCAGGCCTTGGGCAGCAGGCCGCCGATCACGGTGGCCAGCAGCACCAGCAGCAGAAACACCAGTCCATCGAGCCAGATCGGGCTGAGGCGATAGCCCAGGGCCATCGCCAGCTGGCCCGCCAGGCCGCGGCCGGTCCAGCCCACCGCCAGCAGGGCCAGCACCGCCCCGAGCTGGGTGGCCACCAGCACCACGCGCAGCCGTTGCTGCAGGCGAGCTACGGAGCGGGCCCCCGGCAGCTCGTCGTCTTGAAGCTGCTGCACCCGACTCGGCCGTAGCCGGATCACGGCGAATTCAGCGGCGGCGAAGAAGGCCATCAGGGCCAGCAGGGTCGCCAGCGCCAGGTAGCGCATGGGGGAAGGAAACGACGGGAATACTGCTGGGCAGTATGGCGGCCTTGCAACGTTCAGGCTGGTGGCATCGGCTGCCCCTAGGGGTGGCCCAACGCAGGCCCGATTGCGGAGACCACACAACCCAGGGGCAGACAACAGGGCGACTGCGATGGCTTAACGGCTGCAAGAGGCTCGGGGTGGGCCGAACAAACCCATGGGCCCAAGCCTGGGGATGCAACATTTCTTCTACCGATGACTAGGGCCCCATTGACGCGGTTGATCCATTATCTTTCTGAGGTCGACTTTATTTCAATCATGCTGACCGGTTCCGAACTGCTCGCCAAGGTCAAGGAGATGGGCGAGGCCAGCAAGAGCGATCTGGTGCGCGCCTGCGGTTACCTAAGCACCAAGAAGGATGGCTCCGAACGACTGAATTTCACCGCCTTCTACGAGGCCTTGCTGGAAGCCAAGGGGGTGAGCCTTGGTGAAGTGAGCGGTAAGGGGGGCGTTGGTAAGGGCGGACGCCGGCTCAGCTACGTGGCCACCGTTCAAGGTAACGGCAACCTGCTTGTAGGAAAGGCTTACACGGCGATGTTGGACTTAAGTCCCGGCGATGAGTTTGAGATCAAGCTCGGTCGCAAGCAAATCAGGCTTGTGCCGGCCGGAGCCAGCGACGAAGAGGAATGAGCTGGTGCTGTTCGAGCCCCATCACCGCGATGGAGCTCGACGCCAGGCTTGCCATGGGGGTCGCGAGGATCGAACTCGCCTAAGGCGGATTATGAGTCCGCTGCATTCACCAGATTGCTAGACCCCCCACCGGGCTCCGCAGCCCCGCCCACATTACGGTCCCCAGGCCGGCCAGGGCCGGCGGCGGTAGGGGGCTGCTTGGCTGCTCACCAGAGGCCCCGCACCTGCTCAGCTTCGCTGGGAAAGCCAGCTCGATTGGCGCTGCGCAGGTAGCCATTGGCGCTGTCGCCATAGCCATTCGAGGATCCGTAGACGTTGGGCTTGGTCGCTAGGCGGTTGCCGTCGCAATGGGTAGCAGCCAGGCTGGAGTTGAGGCAGGGGTGGAGGTCGGCGGTGCGCAGGGGCATGGGAGTGTTCTGGGCTTCCAGCAGGGCCGCCGTGGTGTTCTGCACCGCCATCCCATCAAAGACAATCGTTTGATCCGGGAAGCCGAATCCCACCATGCGGCTGCCGTCGCCGCCGCCCATGGCGATGCCGAGCAGCTCGGTGACCTGGTGGGTGAGATCGACACCGCGCTCGAAGGGGGCCGTGTAGCTATAAAACCGCCGGCTGATCAGTTCGGGAATCGTTTGGGCGGCTCCGCAACGGGTGATCTCCACCGGCGCACCGCTGGCCAGCGGCGCTTCGATGCTCGTGCTGCAGACCACGGGCCCAGCCCCGGCAGGGCTGGCGCTGGCCAGGGCCGCCAGCAGGGTTCCGCCGGCGAGGAGCGCTGCCAGGATCGGTTGGTTCATCGCGATGCCTCGGGTTAGGGGGGCAATGGGTTGGGTAGTAACTCAACGCTAGCTCCAGTTGCCGGTTTCACCATTCGTTCAGGTTGTTCTGGATGGTCCGGTTGTTGAGGATCCCGTTGTTTCCGCCCGCCGTTTCTCCTCCCGCCTGCCGTGCAGGCTTCCCGTTCACGGTTGCCCACCTAACTCAGCCCAGCCCGCTACCTCCCCATGTCCAACCTCCCCACCAGCTCCACCGACCGGCGCCGCCTGCTGCTTCAGTTGCTGGGCGAGCGGGCCTACCGCCACGGCCAATTCACCCTGGCCTCCGGCCGCAGCAGCGACCATTACGTCAATTGCAAGCCGGTGAGCCTCAGTGGTGTAGGCCTGGCGCTGCTGGGTAGCTTGCTGCTCGATCCGGTGGAGCCCGATGCCGTGGCGGTGGCCGGCCTCACCCTCGGTGCCGATCCGCTCGTCAGTGCCGTGGCGTTGCAGGCGGCCCTGGCCGGCCGCAGCCTGGATGCCCTGATCGTGCGCAAGGAGGCCAAGGGCCATGGCACCGGCGCCTGGCTGGAGGGTCCGCTGCCGGCAGCAGGCAGCCGCATCACCGTGCTGGAGGATGTGGTGACCAGCGGCGGTTCGGCGCTCAAGGCCGTCGATCAGCTTCGCCAGGCCGGCTACAAGGTGGAGCGGGTGGTGGCCATCGTCGATCGGCAGGAGGGGGGTGCCGAGGCCTTGCGTGCTGCCGGCCTGGAGTTGCGCAGCCTCTTTTTATTGGAGGAGTTGGCCGGCCCCAGCGCCAGCAGCGCCCCAAGCGTCAGTAGCGCCCCCAGCCCGTGAGAATTTCGCGCTCCTGTTTGCCCCCCAGGATCCACTGCGGCCCGGCCCGCCTGCCTGATCGCCGCCCTTCCCCTGGCTCCTCCTTGCCCCCCCCTTGCCCCCGACCCCCCACGCCGCGATGTTGAACCCCTGGTGCTGGTCGGCCGCCCCTGCCCGCCTGGAGCAGCCGGTGGCGCTGTTGCGGCTGGATGGGCCCGACAGTTTGCGCTTTCTGCATGGTCAGAGCAGCCAGGACCTGGCGCTGGCCAGGCCCGGCGCCTGGTGCAGCACCTGCTGCATCACCCCCACGGCCCGGTTGAGGGCGCTGGCGGAGGTGCTGGTGGATGGCAGCGGCGCCTGGCTGGTGATCACCGCCGGCGGCGCCGAGGCGGTGCGCCAGGCCCTCGATCGGGTGCTGTTCCCGGCCGATGCCGTGCAACTAGGGCCGCTGCAGCCGGGCCTTTGGGTGGAGCCTGTCGAACCCCAAGGGCCCGGAAACCAGGCCGGCGCGGCCCCGCAGCGGAATTGGGAGTCGTTGCCGGCAGGGCAGGGCTGGCGGCTGGGCCGCGCCGTGGTGCTGGGCGCCGGCGCCCCGATGCCGGCGGAGTTGGCCGCCTTGCCGCCGCTCTCCGATGCGGCGTTGGAGTGGCGTCGCATCGCCCTGGGGCTGCCCGCCGCAGCCGCTGAAATCAATGACGACACCAATCCGTTTGAACTGGGCCTGGCCGATCGGGTCAGCCTCAGCAAGGGCTGTTATGTGGGCCAGGAAACCCTCGCCCGGCTGGCCACCTACGACGGCGTCAAGCAGCAGCTGCGGCGCTGGTTCGCCCCGGCCCAGGCCGGTCGCGCGGCGCCAGCGGTCGGCACGCCGCTGCGCGGCGCCGCCGGGGAACGGGCGGGTTCGATCACCAGCGTGCTGGCCTTGCCGGGCGGCGCCGGCTGGATCGGTCTGGCCCTGGTCAGGCGCGCCGCCTTGGCTCAGCAGCGGCTCTGGTTGGGCGGCGGGGATGGTGCAGTGGCTGGCGAGGGGTTGGGCCCAGGAGGTGGTGGGGTGGAGTTGCTGATTTCGCTGCCCGAGTCCTTTGTGGCGCCGCCGGTGGCAGGGGGCGGGGCGGCGAAGGCTTAGGGCTTGGGGGGGGCTTGGCTGCTGGCTGCGGCCAGGTCGTCCTGCTCCAGCAGCCAGCGGGCCACGGCCCAGGTGGCCAGGTTGTCGTCGCGGTTGTAGCGGAAGATCCGCTCCAGGGGCCGGGCCGCCAACCGGGGCGGCCGGCCGGGGCGATCCCGGTCCTGGCGCCACTGGCGCCACCACAACAGACAACGGGCGCCATCGACGCCGCCCTGGCTCCAACGGAAGCCCAGCCAGCTGGCCACCGCCTTGAGGCCATAGCTGTTCACCGGCAGTAGCCAGTGGCGCTTGAGCCGCTGGTGTACGTCGATCAGGCGCCGCCGCAGCCGGGCCCGCTCCTGCTCCGAAGCCCCCTGCCGTTCGGCCAGCCGCAGCAGGCCCACCGCCTCGGTTTCGCCGTAGTGGAGCAGCGGCCAATCGGGGTAGCGCGCCAGCAGGGTGCGCAGACGCCGCCAGAGGCGGGCTTCCCCCTGCTCCTGCAGGGCGAGCAGCGGGTGGTAAGTCGCCTGGGCCGCCGCCGCCAACGCGGGCCAGCTGCTGCTAGCTCGCTGCCGGGGGTCAGGGCCCTGCAGCGCCGCCCGCTCCAGCCGCAGCAGGCCGTGCAGGAAGTCGTCGCGGGCGTCGGGATCGGATTCGATGTCGTATAGAAGTAAGCCGCCGGCCCCCGCCAGCTCCGGCAGGGCTGCTCCCGGCAGCCGCCGCCGGGGGCTGCCGGCGGCCTGCACCCGGGCCTGGGCCACCAGTTGGTCGGCCACCTCGCGGTGCTGTTCGCCGTGCTCCTCCAGGGCGCTGGCCAGGCCCTCCGGGTCGCTGGCGGCCAGCTGGGGCAGGCTGGCGATGCCGAGGCTGAGCAACAGGTCGCGGCGCTTGCCGCCGATGCCGCTCACCTCACTGAGGTGCCCTTCGCGGCTGGCCTCCTGGTCGCAAAGGCCGCGCCACGAGCAGAGCGTGCATTTCTTGCGGTCGTTGACCAGCGGCGGTGGCTGCCGACCGGGCTCAAGCTCCAAGGCGAGGCGGGGCAAGACCTCGTCCAGCTGCTGCTGCAGCCCTGGCCCCAGCTTGAAGGGCTCCTGCTGCAGCTGCTGGCCGGCGCCGGCCAGCACCAGGCCCTGGGGCACCGGCGCCCCCTGGTGGCTGGCCAGCAGCCGGCCCCAGAGGGCCAGCACCAGCCGATGTTCGCGGGTCAGGTGCCGGCCTTGGCGCACCAGCACGGGCCGATAGCCATGGCCGCCCCAGCGGCTTGGGGCCTCCACCCGCAGCAGCAGGGGCGGATGGGCCTCCAGCGGCAGCCCGCCTGGGCCGGCGCCCCGCAGCCGCAGCCCCACCACCCCACCATCGCCCCGCTGGCAGGCCGCTTCGCCGTGGCCGGGCCGGGCCGGCAGCAGGCTCTGGAAGCTGTGCAGTTGGTCTTGCAGGGCCAGGGCGCGGTGGGCGCTCCAGCGCCGGGCTTCGGCGGGGCCGTGGCGGTCGAGCCAGGCGCGGCGGCGGCAGCGCAGCCAGCTGCGCAGCAACCGATCGGTGAGCGGCGGCGGGGGCATAGGCACAGCCATCAAGCACAGCCAGCAAGCCGAAGCTTGAGGCTAGGGCCCCTGCCACTCCAAAAGACCGCAGCGCGCTGGCCCCAATCCGGCCGAAGCCAGCCCAGCCCAGCCCAGTCCTGGCGGTGGCCTGCCAACAGGCCGGCACCCGCGCCGCCCGCCGCGCCCGTTGGCCCTGCTACGACCAGCCCACGACTCCCGATCGCCCGCCCCGACCCATGGCCTCTGCCCCCCTGCCCCTGGAGGCCAGCCCGATCGCCTTCGGCACCGATGGATGGCGCGGCATCCTCGGCGTGGACATCACCGTGGAGCGGCTGCTGCCGGTGGCGGCGGCGGCGGCCCGGGAGCTGGAGGCTTCGGCGCCCCAGGGCCTGGGCAGCCGCGAGGTGGTGCTCGGCTACGACCGCCGCTTCCTGGCCCAGGAGCTGGCCGCGGCGATCGCGGCGGCGGTGCGCGGCGCCGGCTTGGTGCCCGTGCTCTCGGAGAGCCCCACCCCCACGCCGGCCTCCAGTTGGGCGGTGGTGGAGCGCGGCGCCCTGGGGGCCCTGGTGATCACCGCCAGCCACAACCCGCCCGAGTGGCTGGGCCTGAAGATCAAGGGTCCATTCGGTGGCTCGGTGGAGGGCGATTTCACCGCCCGGGTGGAGCGGCGGCTGGCGGCCGGCGGCATTACGGTGCCGATCCCGGGCGAAACCCAAAGCTTCGATGCGCTCGCGGCCTACGTGGCGGGCCTCAAGGCCAAGGTGGATACGGCCGCCCTGGCGGCGGGTCTGGAGCGGCTCGGCCTGCGGGTGATCGTGGATCCGATGCACGGTTCGGCGGCGGGGGTGCTGCCGGCCCTGCTGGGCGAGCCGGCGCTGGCCGCCGGGGTGATCCGCGAGATCCGCGCCAACCGCGATCCCCTGTTCGGCGGCCATCCGCCCGAACCGCTGGCGCCCTACCTCGAAGCGCTCACCGCCGCCGTGCTGGCCAGCACCGCCGCTGGCCAGCCGGCGATGGGCATCGTCTTTGATGGCGACGGCGACCGGATCGCCGCGGTGGATGAGCGCGGCCGGTTCTGTAGCACCCAGTTATTGATGCCGCTGTTCATCGACCACCTGGCCCGGGCCCGGGCCCTGCCCGGCACGGTGATCAAAACCGTCAGCGGCTCCGATTTGATGGCCCTGGTGGCCGCAGGGCTGGGCCGCGATGTGATCGAGATGCCGGTGGGGTTCAAGTACATCGCCGCGGAGATGCTGGCGGGGGGGGTGCTGGTGGGCGGTGAGGAATCGGGGGGGGTGGGCTTCGGCATGCACCTGCCGGAGCGGGATGCGCCGTTTGCGGCGTTGCTGCTGATCGAGGCGTTGGTGGAGGGCGGTGTACCCCTGGGCGAGCGGATCGATGCCCTGCAGGCCCGCTGCGGCGGCGGGGCCAGCTACGACCGCCTCGACCTGCGCCTGCCCGACATGGCCGCCCGCAGCCGCCTGGAGCAGTTCCTGGCCGCCACACCGCCTGCGGCGGTGGCCGGAGTCCCCGTCCAGGAGGTGATCAGCACCGATGGCGTCAAGTTGCGGTTGGCCCCCAGCCACTGGCTGATGCTGCGCTTCTCCGGCACGGAGCCGCTACTGCGGCTCTATTGCGAAGCGCCGACGGCGCAGCGGGTGGCGGAGGTGTTGGCCTGGGCGCGGCAGCTGGCGGAGGCGATCTGATGGCCGCTTCCACGCCGCTGGTGATCGCCAGCGGCAATGCCGGCAAGCTGCGCGAGTTCAGCGCCCTGCTGGCCGATTTGGCTCTGGAGATCCGGCCCCAACCCGAGGGTTTGGAGGTGGAAGAAACGGGCGGCACGTTTGGCGAGAATGCCCGGCTCAAGGCCGTCGCGGTGGCGTTGGCCACGGGCTGCTGGGCCTTGGCCGATGATTCGGGGCTGGCGGTGGAGGCCCTCGATGGCGCGCCGGGGGTGCAGTCGGCCCGCTATGCCCCCAGCGACCCCGAGCGGATCGGCCGCTTGCTGGCCGAATTGGCCGCCGCCAACCAGGCGCGGGCGGCGGCAGGCCTGCCGCCCCAGCGCCGCGCCCGCTTCACGGCAGCCCTGGCCCTCGCCGATCCAAGCGGCAGCCTGCGGCTGGAGGTGGAGGGCCACTGCCTGGGGGAGATTTTGGAAGCGCCGCGCGGCGACGGTGGTTTTGGCTACGACCAGGTGTTTCTGGTGCCCGAACTGGGCCGCAGCTTCGCCGAGATCGACAAGGCCACCAAGGCACGCATCGGCCACCGGGGCCGCGCCTTTGCGCTGCTGGAGCCGGGGTTGAGGCAGTTATTGGCTTGAAGGGATTGGCTTGAAGGGATTGGCTTGAGCTTGGGCTGCGGACGCTGGCCGGCTGGAGGCAGGGGGGCGGCTTGCGGATTTGCCGCACAAAGCCAGCTCGGCGCCAGATCCGCTAACCCATTGCGCCTGCAGGCTGGAAGTAGCGAGGGGGGCAGTCAGGCCCACGGGCCCATCCCATCAGCTCCATGGCAACAAGGCCCATGGAATTGACTCCGATCGAACCAAGGCTGGGGCTGATCCCCATGGCCACCCATCGCCAAACCCATTGGAGTGGATCGATGAACAACGACAGCGAAACCTCGCTGGCTCAGCGCAGCTTTTCTGAATCGGAAGGGCAGGGCTGGTGCTCAGACGAACAAGGCCTCGACGACCCCCGTCCGTTAGAGCCCCACATGCGGATCGTCAACAAAGACCAGGGCTGGGGTTTTTATCGCCGCGCCGAGCTCCTCAATGGCCGCTTGGCCATGCTGGGTTTTGCGATCGGCCTGATCTTGGAGTTCGTTACCGGCGAGGGGATTCTTCAACAGATCGGGCTGAAGGCGTTGCTGCATCACCCCTGACAATTGGCCATCCAAAGATGGATTGGTTTTGGGGCTGCATCAGCTGCGGGATGGGCCGTTTTCGCTTGTCATGACTTAATCCAATCACTGCTGAAGCCCTTCGGTGCCCAGTCCATTTGCTCTGGTCTAGCCAAATGGCCCACGGGGCGCTTCGGCCGGCGCTTCGCCAGCTGGGTCATTCCTTGTTCCTGTATCCCGTTGTTCAATTCCATCTCACCAGGAGGATTGCCGCCATGAAAGCCAACACCCCCCGCTTTGGTTTTGTGCCTTTTGCCGAGATCTGGCATGGCCGTTTGGCCATGCTGGGGTTTGTGATCGGCCTGGCTACCGAACTGCTCAGTGGCCAGGGCAGCCTGGCCCAGCCCCGCTGGCAACGGCAACAGGTGGATAGAAAAAGCCCTAAAATTTTGAGGTAATAACAAAAAGCAAAACGTGTCAAAAGCTCAGCTCACCGCCTTTCTTGCCAAGGTGGAAGCCAATCCCGCCCTCAAGCTCCAAGTCGATGCCGCCGCCGATGCCAGCGCCGTGGCGGCCATTGCCCAAGCCGAAGGCTTCGCCTTCTCGCCAGCCAGCCTGGCGCGCCACCTGCGGGGCTGAGTAGGCAGCGCGGCTTGGGGCCAGCCAGCCCCCCAGCCAGCCTGGCGATCGGGGCCGAAGAGCGAAGCTCGGATCGGCCCAAGGGGCTGAGATCCCTCCAGCGGAAGCCCTGGTGCCGGAGCTGCGCTTGGGGCCGTGATACCGGTTGTGCGGAGCCCGCGGCTCCTAGCCGGGGCGCCCCTCGCTGCCGCCGAATCTGTTGGCAGCCCTGGCCCAAGTTGAACGTCACTGGGCTGTTGGCTCTTGGTTTCTGGTTGTTGGCTGCGCAATTGGAACGGCAAGCGATTGGTCCTATCGATGAGAACTTTTGTGCGACGGTCGCCGCTGCCCCCAACCTGGTAGTAGCGGATCAGGCGCCAGGATCTGCGGTCGCCTTGCCTCTTGAGCACAGATCCTGAGCGGCTATCGCCCCTGCCGCTATGGCATCCCTAATCTTAGCCCAACGCCTGTAAAATCGGGTGCAGATATGAGCTTCGATTGCTTGCAACTACAGCATAGTCCTGGCCAAGGCACGCAACTGCCCACCCTGCCATCTGGCAGGGTGGATTGAGCTTCAGAAGTGCCGCATTGATGGGAGCTTCAACCCTTTCACAGGGGAGTAATGCCTAGCATTAAAATGTTGTGTGACGATCTAAATCCATGGTCCTTTATACCATCATCCATGCCTCCCGAGGTGGTATTCGTCGCTTTTTTTCCTTCGTGGTGCTGATTGCCTTGGGCTTGGCCACGCTGATGCCACTGCCAGCCATGGCGATGCTCACCGATCAGCCCTTATCCCCCTTCGCCATCGCGGCCCCGTCTAATCAATCCGATCGGAAGGCTAAAGCTGATGCCAAAGCGGAAGGGGCGCGGAGCAGGCTTGAATCAGCCGTGGGTGAACTGAGCGGTGGTCCTGGCCAGCAGCTCAAGGGCAAAGCAAAGCAGTCGCAAGCAACCGCGATGGATGCCACGGCAAATCTTAAGGACGGTGCAACATCAGTAGCTAAGAAAATCAGCAAAGCTGCCACTGGCTTGGGAAGCGATCGCAGCTGAACTTCAACTTGGTTCCGTGGCGATCGACTCGGTCAACCCCTCAGCCAAAGCCGGGGAACTTGATCAACCCCCAGCCAAAGCCGGGGGCCATCGGGGGCCACGAGTTGATCAGGCTGCAACCGGATCAGCAACCCATCGGCTCAGGCTGATGGGGCCGGCGCCGCAGCGCCGGCGGCCACCCAGCCCTGCCGCAGATCGACTTTCCGTCTTCCCTCAGCCCTCCCTCAGCTGCCCCTCGGCCTCCCTCCCTCCCTTCCCCTCCGCTCAGCCCTCCACCTTCACCGTCACCGTGGAAACGCGCTGGGCCTTGGGGGCCCGCACGCTCAGCAGGCCGTCGCGGTAGCTGGCCTGCAGCTGGTCGCGGTCGATGCCGGCGGGGAAACG
>CAIOGZ010000062.1 GCA_903858015.1 uncultured cyanobacterium | reverse complement strand
GGTGTGGTTCGGGTCGGTGCCCGAGTGGTTAATGGGGGCGGACTGTAAATCCGCTGGCTCTGCCTACGTTGGTTCAAATCCAACCCGGCCCACCTTCCACATGCCCTTGTAGCTCAGTGGTAGAGCACTCCCTTGGTAAGGGAGAGGTCACGAGTTCAAATCTCGTCAAGGGCTTCCTGAAAAAAACCAGCCCCTGCCAAAGGTTGGGTCTCGATCGTGGTCGACCCTATTGCGCCACCGGCGGCCAAGCGGGGGCAAACCTGAGCTGCTGCTGGCGGCCTCTCCAGGCGGCGCGGCGTCGCGGCGGTGGCGATCTCGGGGCTGGGGCCTGGGCGGCTTTCGGCACGCCTACACCCGCCGGCTCGATTCGGCGCGCTACCGGCTGAGCGATGCCCGTGCCGCTTGGTCCTAGCCCCTTGCTGACCCAAGGCTCCAGCTGCTGCCGACGGAAGGGCAAGACCTTTAAGGCGTCAGCCGAAGCCACTCCAAAAAGATGGTGAAGGGAAGGCCGAAGCCTTCCCAAACTTGATCACCAGAGGCCGCGTACGGGGGCGGGAGCTGGCTCGGGAGCGGGGATCGGAGCGGGAGCCGGAGCTGGAGCCGGGGCGGGCTCGGGCACCACCACCACAACCGCTGGCTTGGCGAAGCGATAGCGGAAGCCCAGCTTGGCGCCAACGTCGTTGTAGGAACTGAAGTTGACGGCTTGGAACTGGGAGTTACCGGTGCCGGAGAAGGTGCCTTCGGCGTAAACATCCCAGTTGTAGGCCAGGGCATAGCTGATACCAGCCTTGGCCTGCCAGCCAAACAGCCCCTTGTCGTGATAAGGGGGGTTGTAGTAGCTGCCGCCATTGAAGCTGGGGAAGCTGATCTTGGAGTAGCCTATGCCAGCACCGATGTAGGGGGTGAAGCGGCTGAACGGCAGCACATCCCAGTAGGCGCTGAGCATGATGTCGTTCTTACTGATCTGGCCGCCGGAATTGAAGGAGCGGCTCAGATCACGGCTAACGACCGAATCAACGCTGGGCGAGGAGTAGCCGTAGGTCAGTTCGGTGCGGATGGCGCCGAAGTCGTAACCGATGCCGCCATCAACGGAGAAGCCACCATTTGTTTTCATGACACCCCGGGGCTGGCTGGTGGCCCAGAGGGGAGCGCGGTTGTCCCAATAGTTGAGGTCGCCGGGCCACACGGCGCCGGCGCCCGCGCTCAGGTACCAGCCGTTGACCGACTCGACCTCAACCACGTCAACCGTGGTGGTGGTGGTTGTGCCGTAGCCCTGGGCCACGCTGATCGGGGCAGCGACGGGGGCTTCGGGGGCGGCCAGCGCAGGGGCGCCGAACAGGGCACCGCTGGCGGCAGCAAAGCCAAGGCCACGAAGCACCGATTTGCGCATGCTGTTGGTCATTGAAACAATGTTTTCACACCAAACCCTGTCTAGTAAGCGCTCAAAGCCATTACATCGCTGGATGGACACTGATTGCCTTGGCACAGCAGAATGCGTCAATTTTTGATCAGATAGCTGCAAGCTTCCTCCCGCTAGCCAAGGCCTGGCCCTTGCCTGAGCTGGTCCTGCCGTTTGAGGGTCTTGTTGCGGCGGATCCCATGCCGCCGTTGAGAAGGCCGCCGGCGCAGTGGTTTTCAACCAGGCCACCGCCCCGTTGAAGCAGCACCACAGCGGTGCTGGCTCCCCAGGCCGGGCCGCTCTACTGGCGGACGGCCAGGCCGACCATGCGGTCAATCCAATGCCACTCGGCGCAATAGACACGGGCGCTAGCGCTACCGCCTACGCCGTTAGCAAGTCAATAACGATCACCGGATCTGGAACAGGAATCCTTAGCGCCGGAACCCATGTCTTTGTCATCAACAATGCCTCAAGTCCCAGGAATCTTTGCATCCACCAGTTGAGCCGGCGCGCAACTGATTGCACCGCATTCTCCAATCAACGCCACGAGGCCCTAGCCCATGGCTGGCAATACCTCTAGGCCGCAGATCACTCTGGCAATAAGCTTGACAAGGTCTGCGTACAGATTGACAAGGTCTGCGTACAAATTGACAGTGGAAGCTGTCTCGACGATCCACCCCCAGCCAGACCAGCGGGCCCATTGCCGCGTTTCGGGGCGGCTATCGCTCTGAGGTGTAGCCGAAAGCGGCTCCCACGAGGTGGGCTCAGCCATGCGGATCGTTCAGTCCCCGGCAAGAAGGGGTGAGCAGGCTGGGCGCCGCCCGCCCGCCTGGATAATCAACCTTGCTCGGCCGCTGGTCAACCTTGCTCCACCGCTGGCCCACCCGCCTGGTCGGGATCCTCCGGCAGCCCCCGCAGGCTTAGGGCCAAGCGCCTGGCCGTCAGCAGCAGGGGATAGAGGCCGCGGGCCCGGCCCGGATCGGCAAACAGGGGAGCCAACACAGCCAGCAGCGGCCCCGATGGCTCGATCCGGGCACAGATCCACTGGATCGCCGCGGCCCCGTGATGAATCCGGCCCCCCTCCAGCACGATCGCGCCGCGGGCCAAGTCCACCCCCTGGGCCCGCAGCTGGCGACGCAGGCCATGGTCGCGGCGGCCATCGCAGAGGCGCAGGCCTGGAATACCGCCCCGCAATTCGCTCAGGCTGGCGAAATGGGAGCAGAACGGACAGCCGCCATCGAACACCAACAGGGGCGTGGCCACCGCAGCAGGGGCCGGAGAATGGAACCCCACGGGATCAACACCATGCAGCAGGAAACCCCAGCCTGGCGCAGCCCCACCGCTGACCGTGGCCGTGCACTTGCGGATGCGCAGGCGCTGCTGGCGGTGGTGGGGCGCAGGCCCTGGGGGGCAGGGGGATCCGAGCCCTGGCTGGCCGAGCTGATCAGGCCGCTGGCCAAGCTGATCAGGCAGCTGGCCGGGGCGATCCAGGCGGTGGCCTTAGCGCTGCTGCTAGCCAGCTTTGGCGTGGCGCCGCCCCAAGCAGCAGCGGCCGGCCCAGCCATGAACGCTCCAGCCGCAAACGCTGCCCCCCTGGGGACCAGCAGCCGCTACCGCTGCGATGGTGATCTCCTGCTGGCCCAAGCCGAAAACGGCGCGGTCGATGCCCTGGCGATCCCGAACACCAGCGCCGGCACCCCGCCCGGGGCCTTCATCGTGCTGCAGTGGCGCGGCACCAGCCTCCAACTGCCCCGCACCAACAACGCCGGGCCACCCAGCTACACCGATGGGCTCTGGTGGTGGAGCCTGGAGGATCCCGAGCACCCCAACTTCCGCCTGCGGCGGGGCGGCATTCAGGTTTTCGCCTGTGCCAAGGAGGGCAACCAAGGAGAGCAACTCCTGACGCCAACAGCAGCCAAGCCTGGGAACGGATCACCATGAGCTGACCAGCACTGCGGGGGCAGGGCGTGCTCAACCATGGCCGCAGGCTCCTCAAACCCCGGATCCGCTGGATCGCCCTCTTGAAGCTGGCCCTGCCAACCCTGGTCGCCGTAGCCGGCCAAACCAGGCCAGCCCTGGCGCTGCCGAGCACCGCTAGCCGCTGGGAGGCCCCGCAACAGCTGGAGGTGTCGGTTTGCCTGATCACGCCGCCGGTGGGGGGAACGGCGGCCGGGGTTCCCCTGGCGGTGGTGGCGCTCAGCCGGCCCACCCTGTTCAGCGTGGAGCCGCTGCAGGAGGTCCAGATCCTGGCGGGGAAGCGGCTGCTCTGGCGCCGCCAGAGCTCCAGCCAGGGGGGGGTGATCGAGGGACCGATCGCCTGGCCGCTGGCACCGATCCGCCCGGGGCAGGTGCTCAGCCTGCGGCTGCGGCCCCTGGGCACGGGCCCCGCCGATTTCGCCGTGATCCGCCTGCAAGGGGCGCCAGCCCAGCGCCTCGCCCAGGGCGATGCCCTGCTGCGCAGCTTGGGCAGCGATCCGATCCGCTGGCGCACGGCCGTCGATCGGGCGCTGCAGCAGGCCGACCTTCCCCTGGCTACGGCGCTGCTCTTCGCCTTCGAGGGGCCCAGCGATCCCGAGCTCAATGATCTGCGAAGCAGCGTGTTCCAGCGCAGCTGCTCAGGCGAACGCCCCGATCCCAGGCCTTGAGCCGGTCCAGCGCCCCGGCTGGCCGCGCCGGATTCTGCCAGGCTGAACAACCTCTTTGCCCCCCGATGCCGAGCACCACCGCCAACAGCAATCGATCCGCAAGCGGTTCCGAAGGCAGCTCAGCAAGCCGATCCGAAAACTGTTCCGAAAGCAGTTCCGAAAGCAATCCAAAAAGCAGTTCAGAAAGCAGTTCAGAAAGCACGCGGCAAGGCAGTTCAGAAAGCAGTTCAGAGAACAGCTCGCCAAGCGATTCCATCAGCAGATCGACAACCAATTCATCAACCAACCGCGCCCCATCCGAGCCTGGAACCATCCAGCCTGGAACCGTTCAGCCTGGAGCCGCCCAGCGGGCCCCCGGCGCTGCCCCGCCCCCCCACCTGGCGGTGCCGATCAGCGCGATGCGCGCCCCGGTGAGCCGGGGCGACACCCGGCCGCGGGCCTGGCGGGAGCAGCAGCTCCAGCGCATCGCCACCCTGCTGGAGGAGCAGGGCGATGCGGTGATCGCAGCCCTGGGCGCCGACCTGGGCAAACCGCCAACCGAAGGCTTTTTTGAGTTGGTGGCGGTCCAACACGAATTGGCCCACACCCGCCGCCATCTGGCCCGCTGGATGGCCGACCGCCAGTTCAGGCCACCGGCCTGGGCCCTGCCCGCCCGCATCAGCGTCCAGCGCGAGCCCCTCGGCTGCGTTCTGATCATGGGCCCCTGGAATTACCCCTTCCAGCTCACGCTGCGGCCCCTCGTCAGCGCCCTGGCGGCGGGCAACACCGCCGTGCTCAAACCGTCCGAGCATGCCCCCCGCACCGCCGCGCTGATCGCCGAGCTGGTTCCCCGCTATTTCCCCGCCGAAATCGTGCAGGTGGTGCTCGGCGATGGCCAGGTGGCCGCCGAGTTGTTGCACGAGCGCTTCGACCACATCTTCTTCACCGGCGGCGGCCGGGTGGGCTCCCTGGTGATGGCCGCCGCCGCCCGCCAGCTCACGCCGGTGACGCTCGAACTGGGAGGCAAGAGCCCCGCGATCGTGCTGGCCGATGCCGACATCGCGGTCACGGCCCGGCGCCTGGCCTGGGGCAAGGGGATCAACGCCGGCCAAACCTGCATAGCCCCCGACCACATCCTGGTGGTGCCGGAGCTGCGCGATCCCCTGGTGGCAGCGATCGCGGCCGAATTCAAGCAGCTCTACGGGAGTGATCCCCTGGCCAGCCCCGACCTGGGCGCGATCGTCAATGACAGCCGCTTCGCCCAGCTCAGCGCCCTGCTCGAAGGGGCGCGGGATCGGGTGCTGGCGGGCGGCCAGAGCGACCCTGCCCGGCGGCGGATCGCCCCCACCTTGATCGCCGTGGAGGATCCCGAGCGCGATCCCCTGATGCAGGAGGAGCTGTTCGGTCCGCTGCTGCCGGTGATCACGGTCACCGACCTGGAGGCGGCGCTGGAGCGGGTGCGCCGCGGGCCGAAGCCCCTCGCCCTCTACCTGTTCAGCCGCAGCAAGGCGGCGCAACGGCGGCTCCTGGCCACCACCAGCTCCGGCGGCGTGGCCTTCAACGAGGTGGTGATGCAGGCGGCGATGACCAGCCTGCCCTTCGGCGGCGTCGGGGCCAGCGGCATGGGGGCCTACCACGGCGAAACCGGCTTCCTCACCTTTTCCCACCGCCGCAGCGTGCTCAGCCGTCCCTTCCGCTTCGACCTGCGCTTTCGCTATCCCCCCTACGGCAACAAGCTGGCGCTGTTGAAACGGCTGCTGGGCTAATCCAATTCCGAGCGGCAACCGCACCAGGCCGCAGGGCCATTGGCAGCGTTTCTCCCGCAGGGGGCTGGGCGAGGCCTTGCGCGGCCCTTAACGTGCCGCCATCGCCCCCTGTGCCCATGCGCCGCTCCATCGTCGCCCTCGTCCTCGCCCTGGCACTGCCCCTGCCGGCCCTGGCCGCTGAGGTCACGGTCAAACCGGGCGAAACCCTGTCTGAAATTGCCGACCGGCTGGGCATCAGCATCGGCCAGTTGATGCGCATCAACGGCATCAGCAAGGCCGACCACGTCGAGGTCGGCCAGAAGCTGAAGCTGCCAACCACGGCGCGCTCCAGTGCTGGCGCCGGGGCCACCGGCCGCTTGACGGTGCGGGAGGGCGACACCCTCTCCGAGATCGCCCATCGCCAGGGCATGGAGCTGGGCCAGTTGATGGCCCTCAATGGCCTCAGCAAGGCCGACCATGTCGAAGTGGGCCAGACCCTCAAGGTGAAGGGTCGCCCCAGCCCAGCAGCCACAGCCGCCAGCGGCTCAGCCTCCAGCAGTTCAGCCCCCCGCTACCGCCGCGGTGCCAGCGAGCATTTGGTGCGCTCCGGGGAGAGCCTCTCGGAAATCGCCGATGGCTATGGCGTCGGGATGGGCCAGCTGGTGGCGATCAATGGCATCGCCGATCCCGACCACGTGGAGGTGGGCAGCCGCCTCAAGCTGAAGGGGGAAGCCCCACGCCCCGTCCCAACCCAAACCCCAACGCCCACGCCCCGCTCGATCGCTCCGCGCCCCGCCGCCAGCGCCGCACCACTCCAGGCCCTGGCCCCCAGGCCCAACCCCGAACCGGCGGCCCGGCCGAGCGCCGCAGCGGCGCTGGCCCCAGCCCCTGCAGCCACCAGCAGCTACCAGCCCGCCACCAGCTCCGTGGTGGCCGCCCGCTCGCTAGCCGCCTCCAGCCCAGTCGCCGCCACCAACTCCCTCGCCAGCACCAGCTCCTTCGCCAGCACCAACGCCGTCGCAGCAGCCAGGCCCGCCGCCTACCCGATGGCCACCCCAGCGGCAATGGCCGCCCCAACGGCGATGGCCACCCCCACCAGCTACCGCCGCCAAGCCATGGCTGCGGTCAGCCAACCGACCCGCCCAGCGACCGTCGGCCTAGCGACCAGCCAACCAACCGGCCTAGCGACCAGCCCAGCCACCAGCCTGGCGACCCGTCCAGCCCCCACCGCGACAACCGCAGCCCTGGCCCCAAGGGCGGCGGCGGTTCCCATCGCCACGGCCGCTCCGGTCGCCACCGCCCCCAGCCCCCGCCCGGCGGCCCGCAGTCCCCGCCCAGTCGCTGCCGCCCCAGCCACTGCGGTGGCCACCACGGGTTGGCGCCGCTACGGCCCCCTGCAGGTGGACTGGGCGAACTGGCAGCCGATGGGCGGCAGCCTCGTCGCGCCGATCCTCAATGCCAAGGGCGACACCCTTTACCTGGCGATCAACTGCGGCGCCCGCAAGCTCAATGCCACCAGCGTCGCCGGCGACTGGCGCACCTGGGATGACCCCCAGGCCGAGTTCGAACGCCGCCTCGTCAGCGACCTCTGCAGCAGCCGCGGCTGATCGCCCAACTCCATCAGCCCTGGGCCAATCAGGCGGCCCAGTGCAGCGGCCAGGGTTGGCGCAGGTAGTTTTCGGCCACGGGCCGCAGCCAGAGGCGCTGCGATCCATCGTCGCTCTCGCTGAGCAGCTCCTCTTGAACCAGCCGCCGGGCCAGCCAGCCCCAGCGCTCCTGATCGCTGCCATGGCTGGCCGCCAACTGCTCGCAGAGGGCGCGCAGATCCCGGCCGCGGCCCTGCTCCAGGGCCTGCAGCACCAGCGCCACCTGCTCCGACCAATCGCTACGGCCCGCTTGGCGCAGGCACTGGTCGCAGCGGCCGCAAGCAGGCACCAGCTCTCCCACCGCCAGCAGCAGCGCCTGCTCCCGGCAGCCATCCCCCTCCGCCACGGCCTCCATCCGCCGCAGTTGCCGCTGGGCCTGCTCCTGGCGTTGCCGCTCCGCCGCCAGAGACTGCTCACCAGCTTGCGACTGCCCGCCAGCCTGGAACTGCCCGCCAGCCTGCTGGGCCGAGGCGCGGATCGCCCATCCCAAGCTGACCCGATCGAGCGGATCAAACAGCACCAAACAATGGGCTGGCAGGCCATCGCGGCCGGCGCGGCCCGATTCCTGCAGGTAGCCCTCCGCACTGGCGGGGAGATCGAGGTGCAGCACCAGCCCCACATCGGGCCGATCCACCCCCATGCCAAAGGCCACCGTGGCCACCAACACCGGGCTGGGATGGGCCTGGAAGTGCTGCAGCGCCAGCTGCCGGCTCTCCACATCCAGGCCGGCGTGGTAGGCAATCGCTTCAATGCCAGCCCCGGCCAGGCGGGCGGCCCAGTGCTCCACGGAACGGCGGGTGCGGGCATAGATCAGCACCGCCCCCCGGGCCAGGCCCACCGCCTCCAGCACCTGGGGCAGGGGATCGGCCGGCCGCCGGGCCATCCCGTAGGTGAGGTTGGGGCGGCGGGCGGAGCGCACCTGCACCAGGGGGCTGCGCAGCTGCAGCAACCGAATGATGTCTGCCCGCACCTGGGGGGCGGCGGTGGCACTGAGGGCCACCAGCGGCACGCCCGGGCACAGGGCCCGCAGTTGGCCGAGCCGGCGGTAATCGGGGCGGAAATCATGGCCCCAGGCGCTGATGCAATGGGCCTCATCCACCGCCAGGGCCACCAGCTGCCCGGCCTCGATCACGTCATCGAGCAGCTGGCGGGTCGCCTCGACCTGCAACCGTTCGGGCGCCAAGTAAAGCAAGCGCACCCGATTGTCGCGCAGCTGCTCCAGCAACCGCCGCCGCTCGGGCAGGGTCAGGCCCCGATGCAAACAGGCGGCCAAAATCCCCTTGCGCTGCAGCTGACTCACCTGGTCCTGCATCAGGGCCACCAGCGGCGACACCACCACCACCAACCCCTGGCGCACCAGGGCCGGCAACTGAAAACAGAGCGACTTACCGGCGCCGGTCGGCAGCACGGCTAGGCAATCGCGCCCGGCCAGCAGGGCCTCCACCACCGGTCGTTGGCCGGGGCGGAACGACTCCCAGCCGAAATGCCGCTGCAGCGCCTCCTTGAGGGGATCGCTGACGCCGGCGCGGGGGGCTGGAGGCGATTCGCGCTCGGTATTCAGCACGCACCCCAGCGATAGTGAAGCCCGAGTCTACCGGCGCCATGGGTGGTGGGGAAAGCCGTGGCGCGGGCGTCCCGCCAGCCAGAGCCCCAACCAGGCCTGGGAAGTTATCGCCCCACAGGGGCGCCGATCGGTTACATCACAATGCCGAAGCCAGAGGCTTTACAAGTTGATGGCTTGAACCAGCTCCTCACTGGCCAGTACGGCGAAGCAGGATCCTGCGCAACCTGCGTGACCGACGAAAGGCAGCGATGACACCCAAGAAAGAAAGCGGCGCAGGGACTGACGTTGGCCCTGGAGGAGTGTAGACAACTGCATACTTAATAGAATCATTGCCGAAGGGATTGAGAATGTCCTGCGAATTGGGATCAGACAAGCTTTGAACCAAGCCCGCTAGCGTACCTGAACCCGAGTCATAGAGGAAGGCAAAAACCGGTCCAGATCCATTATAACTTCCCTCACCAAGACTGTCATAAACTTGCAGGGCAAATTGGGAAGCCAGAATACCAGAGGCATCACTCCACCACGGCATTTGCCCTATTGGTGGTTCGTCAAACAGAGAAGCGTGGTCATCGTAACGACCTTCGAAAACAGTTACATCATATTCAACGGCATCAACGGTCACCAAAACGGCCCCTGCAGGCAACGTTGCCAGCAGGGGCACAGCGGCTATGGCCAGGTGGAAGAAAACAGATCGGATGGCTCGGTGCATCGCCACAACAGTAAATGAAAGTGCCATAACTCTAGTCGACGCACCAATCGCAATCCCTAGCTCAAGTAAGTGAATTGGGTGGTATTAGTCAGGCTTAGACTACTCAGCGTCGCGGATTGCACGAAGCCAATCCTTTCTGCAACTCCGCTGCCTGTAGGTAGGATTCGAATCCAGAGGCCTGCGCTGCCACCGTAGACACCTTGACTGAGCTGATACAGAGAGGCTGAACCAAACAACCTAATCGAGTCTCCGGCGTTGAAATCGGTGATCACGGCAATGTCGGCGCTGCCATCTGTGGCTGGATCAGCATCGTTGTAGTAGGCACCTGTGCGATCCGCCAGCAGGAATTGATCATTTCCACCGCCACCAGTAAGGCGGTCCACGGTCCCCCGCCCACGCAGGCTGGAGCCTGTGGGAACACCGGTAATCACTTCATTGGCCCCGGTGCCCGTGATGATGTCAGGTCCATCGCTGACCACCCCCACAACTGGATCTTTGAGGGTGATAGTCAAGGTGGTACCGATCTGCTGGCTGCGGGCGGCATCATTGAAAAACTTCACGCCTAGGGATTCGTCTGCTTCGATGACCCCATCGGCAGCGACTACTTTGCTGAACGATGCCTTGCCATCATCCCCCAGACTGACGCTTCCCAGAAGCTTGCCATCGCTGAAATCACTGGCGGTGATGTTGGCGCCGGAAAGCGACCAGTAGAGCAATTTGCCCGCTGCCACATTGGTGGTGCTCACACCAATAGCGAGCGCTCCGCGTTCGTAGACCACATCCGCACTCTTGCTGAAGCTGTAGGTTGGGCTATCGGGTAAATCGTTCACATTGAGCACCACACTACGCTCATTGAAGAGGCCTCCTTGATCGGTGGTGCGCAGGCGGATTGAGTAGGTCGAGCGGGCTTCGTAATCGGGGGAGCGGGTGATGCGAAGTGCGTTCCCCGCTAGGGAGAAGAAGAGGTTGTGGGTTGAGCCTGTACCCGACACCAGTGAATAGGTGAAGGATTGGGGGCTGCTGTCGGGATCTGCTGTGCTGAGCAGCGCCACCTGGGAACCAGCGGCAATATTTTCATCAAATGCCCCAGCGCTGAGATTGAGGGCAGTGGGGGCTTCGTTCACATCCCTGACCGCTAGCGCATAGGAGGCAGTCACAGGTACAGAACCGGCAACCGTGGGATCGCTCACCGATACCGTGACCGCATAAGTGGCCTTGGCTTCGAAATTCAGGCTGGTACCAGCCTTTAAGAACAGGCCGTTGGCCACCACTTCAAAGAAGGCGGCATCCGCACCAGTAAGGCTGATCGTGTTGCTGCCGAGGGCATCGTCGTTGATGGCGATGTCGGCCACTTTGATGGCGGAGAGGGTGGGGGTGTTCTCCTCCAGGCTGGTGATGCGGTTGTTGAGCACCACAGAAGTGGGTGCTTCGTTGACATCCGTGATCGCCAGCGCATAAGAGGTGGTGACAGGGACTGAACCGGCAACCGATGGATCACTGACAGATACCGTCAGCGAATAGGAGGCCTTGGCTTCGTAATTCAGGCTGGTGCCTGCCTTTAAGAAGAGAGCGTTGCCCCCAACTTCAAAGAAGTCCGCATCGGCGCCGGCAAGGCTGATCGTGTTGCTGCCGAGGGCGTCATCGCTGATAGTGATATCCGCAACCTTGATGGCTGCGAGCGTGGGGGTGTTTTCCTCCAGGCTCGTGATGCTGTTGTTGAGCACCACAGCAGTGGGTGCTTCGTTTACATCCGTGATCGCTAGCGCGTAGGAGGTGGTGACAGGAATGGAACCGGCAACCGTGGGATCGGTGACCGAAACAGTCAGAGAGTAAGAGGCCTTAGCTTCGAAATCCAGGCTAATGCCAGCCTTCAAGAAGAGGCTAGTGCCCACCACCTCAAAGATGGCCGCATCCGCACCTTCAAGGCTGATGATGTTACTGCCAAGGACATCATCAGTGATGGCGATATCAGCCACCTTGATGGCAGCGAGGGTGGAGCTGTTTTCAGCCAGGCTGGTGACAGCATCAATCAGGGCTACTGCACTGGGCGGCAGGTTGATGACTTCCACCGTGAAGGTGTTGCTGACCGCTCCACTGGTGAAGCCAACAACGGGAATGGTTTGGCGAACCAGAACTGTTTCTTGGCCGAGGTCAAAGCCAATCACATCAGTCTGCACGACTGACAAGGACCAGGTGCCGTCGGCAGCAACCAATGCGGTGCTTCCGGATTGGAGCAGCGTACCGCTATCAAATTCAAGATGAATTGTGGATCCAGGCATGCCACGCCCACTGATCACAAAGCCACTGCGCAGATCGCTTGCGGAAATAGAGTCATCACCCGTGATCGCGTCAATGCTGGGGACAGGCGCGTCTTCAATCAGGAAATCATGGGCAACAGCGGGGCTGGTGAGGCCCAACTGCGTGATGACCTGATAAACCTCGATAGATTCGCTGATCGGGCCAATCCGAGCGATATCTGCGGGCGAGACAAAATATGACCAACGCCCAGCCAGATTCACATCTACAGAAGACCCAACCTCTGGGGTAACGCCACTGGTAAACAGAAGGATGATGGTGGCGCCTGGCAGCCCGGAACCGGTGATGGCAAAGCCAAGCTGGGCCTCCTCGGGAGAGATGATGTTGTCTGTGGCGATAGCATCGACAGTTGGCAGCGGTGCCGCTTCGATCACGAAGCTACGGTTTGTCACCCCACTGCTGAAGCCTGTGCCCAGCAGCTGCTGGCTGACCTCAATGGACTCAACACCTTCAGCAAAGCCCACCACATCTTGAGGACTGATCGATAGGGACCAGATTCCAACCGCATCCACGGTTGCGAATGCTCCGGCCTCAACGCCATAACCACTGCTGAAAGCAAGCAGAATGGATGCACCTGGCACCCCTGTGCCTTGAATTGTGAATCCAGCAATAGCCTCAGCCGTGGTGATTAGGTCATCGCCGCCGATGACATCGATTGTGGGGGCAGGAGCGCTTTCAATCGTGAACAATCGGTAGGCAGTTTCACTGACGCCATCACTGCCAGGCCAAGACTGATAGGCGATCACCATATCGTCGCCGACGCCCAGCAAACCCAGTTGAGCAGGGGAAAGAGTCAGCGACCATTGCCCATCACTGTCGACAACAACATTGTAGGCTGGCGGAATGTCATCCCCCGAGGGGGAAAAGAAGGCGTCTTCGAATTGGATGGTGACGGTGGCGCCAGCATTGCCACTGCCCGTGATGGTAATGCCAACTTCATACTCCGAGACAGAAAGATTGTCATCGCCAGTGATGGCATCAATTGTGGGCGCAAGCAGCAAATCATTGATTGTGGCGATTACGGCCTCTGTGGTGCCGATGGTGTACCCCGTGCCTGCGGCGAGGCTGAGGGCGACGGTCTCATCGGCCTCGATTTCGGTATCAGCTATCGGATCGATCACCACCGTGGCAGTGGCCGAACCCGCCGCAAAGGTGATCGCCTTGATAGCTGGAAATTCGGCAATGCCTGTGTAATCGGTGCCGAGGC
>CAIOGZ010000061.1 GCA_903858015.1 uncultured cyanobacterium | reverse complement strand
TGGCTGGATCGCTATGTTCCAATCGCTTACCCAGCCAATGTTTTCTCTCGCTTCGAATCGCTGAAGGGCGCTGGAGGCACCTTTTTCATGCTTGACCAACTGCAAAAAGAATCGGAGCGGGCGCTATGGGGTCATGACCAGCCGCAGGGTTCCGTGATTGCAAGCGACTTTTACAACGCATCTGCCATCGCAGTGATGAATGATCAAGAAATTATTGATCGACTTATGCATGACTTGCTTCCAATCGCTCACCCTGAATTTAGGAACGCAAAGGTAGTTGATTACGAGGTACGGCGTTATCCCGATTCCGTGTCTCACTTCTCTCCCGGCAGTTTTAGTAAGCGCCCACCCTTGGAAACCTCAGTAGAGACGATCGTCTGCGCTGGTGACTGGGTGCGGATGGGCGACAAAGAGCATGGTGCCAAAGGTCTTTGTCAGGAAAGAGCCTATGTTTGTGGACTGGAAGCAGGAAACTCCCTGATCAGGCGCAAAATCGTCAAAGGATCGAATCAATCGAAGACCATCCAACATTTGGTCGTCCCAATTCGTGCTGATGAACCACAGGTCGTTCTAGGCCGTGTTCTCAACAAAATCGTGATGGATCAAATCGATGCCTTTGGCCTGACACTTCCTTGGCTTGACTCATAGCGATCAAGTTATCATTAGTCTTGATTGAGGATGTCAGGCGACAGCGAAAACTGGTCCAGCACTAATTCCGGATGTCGCTTCCCACTGCCAGGCCGCAAGGCTCAGGTCCTCCACCGTGGGAATGTGCTCGCCGATCCGCTGGGCCCCCTGCTCGATCAGGGCGGCAGAGGCCAGGTGATTGGCCCAGTGCTGAAAGCCCCGCGGCGATCGGCAGCAGTTCGGCCTGGCTGGCGCGGATCGATTCAGGCGTCAGCCGGCTCATTAGCGCAGAACAGCGTGACCAATCCTCGCCGGATGGCGGATGCTGAAAGCACTGACCACTGCCCAGGGAGAAGCACCGCCTTGCAGGGAATTCACCTCACCACCCAGGACGATCTGCCCAGGCCGGATGGGGATGAGCCCTATGTGCTGTTCGTGAACCAGGCCGACTACGGCAACGCCCGCGACCGCTTCGCGGGCCTGCAGCTACCTGCGCACCAACGTGCTCTCGGCCCGGCCCGACCCCAAGAAGTACTCGGCCCTGCGGTTCAGGCAGTAGGTCAAGCGCCATGCCGATGCCGCCGGGCCGGGTGAGGACGTGGTGCTGGTGTTCATGGAGGCCCTGGGCCTGCAGCCACCGCTGACCCTGGTCTGCAGCGACCTGCACCTTCAGATCGAGGGTTACCCGATCGAGCAGGGGGCGGAGATTGAGATCCCGCTGCTGCCGCCAGGCAGCCGAGGTGCGGCCAAAGGTTTCGGCTGAGCCCTTAGAGCGAAAAAACTGACCATGTTGCCTGGCTACCGTGGCCCTGCCTGCACCGGAATCCGGGGCCACCGATGCCAGAGCCGACCGGACGTGGCAGCCGCGAATTCCTTACCTCGGCCAACCAGGCCCTGGCGGAGCTGGAGCAGACCACCGGCAAGCCCGTTCTGATCGTGGACGCGCCGGAGTTGAACGTGCTTGCCACGATTCGTCGGGCCGGCCCTGAGGACTCCAGCCATGTGCTCCGCAGCAAAGGCGGCAGCAGCCGGGTAGCCGACAACCTGATCGTCATGCGCTGGTGGATGGTCACGTCAAGACCGCAGCAAAACGTGCGAGACGTTTCGCGATCGGGAAGGTACTTGATTCAGGGAATGGAATCCACCCACACCACATCGGCAATGCCGCGGAAATCGCTGTCCATGGTGTGCAGCCGGGCCTGCTGATCCCTGGCCGTGGCCAGGATGATGCTGTCCGGATCCACCACCTGGGCGCCCTGCATCACGGCGACTGCCTGAATGGCCTGGGCCTCCCCGTGTTCGCGCAGCACCCACTGGAACACCTCAAAGATGGTGATCGCCGGCACCACAAGGGAGCGTTCGTCGGCCATCAGGGCCAGGAAGTGCTCGGCCTGCCCACCGCCTGTGAATAGCTCGATCCAGCCCGAGGAATCCACCACCACCCGCTTGAGCGTCACAGGCGATCTGCCTGACGCTGGAAGGTGTTCTTCCCCGGTAGAAAACCGCGCAGCGCCGATGGCGACTGGGTGGGCACCAACGCAATCCGCCCCGGCAGGGCGATCACCTGAAGGGTCTGCCCGGGGCTGAGACCAAACTGCTCGCGCACCCGCTTGGGAATCACGACCTGGAACTTGGGGGAGACGGTTGTGACATCCATGGCAAGGGCGACATACGCAAAACCGATCGATCCCAAATCGTTTTGAAGCCCAACAGTTTCCTGGGCGGGGGCCAGGGCTGACGAGAGGGCTGGGCGAACAGTTCGCCACCAATCCCAAGGGCCTGCCGCGTGGCCCCAATTCCACTTCCAGACCATTTTCAAGATGCAAGGATGTAGTCCCCCAACCAAGCCAACGCATCCGGCCCGCCACGGCCAACCAGGCGCTGGCAGAAACCGAAAGCCCTAATGGCACCAGTCACAGCCATGGCTTTGAGCCGTAAACCCCTATTCAAAAAAGTAAGCGGGCGGCGGGAATCGAACCCGCATCATCAGCTTGGAAGGCTGAGCGACGAATCGCCCAGAGCCATTGCCGCAGAAGACTTCTCAACAGCGCGAAAAGCTCATGTGAGATGTTCCGTGAGATGTTTTGCCCTTGAAAGCCGCCTGGCGGCCAAGAGGTCCCCGGAGCTGGCCCATCAAACAAATAGCGGCCGAGACCGGCGTGGGACGCGCGAGCCCCCCCGCTGACCAGTAGGCGCCTTGTTCAAGGGAAGGGGGACTTTCTTGAATTAGGCGCAGGCGAATTCAAGGTTCGAGCAAAAGTCCCCACGTCCACGCGCGGCGCCGGTCCGCTCTGGTTGTTCTGATCCAGCGGGCTCGGCCATGAAGACGGCCATGCCGCAAGGCTCTACAGACACCGAAGGGCTCCGGTCGGCGACGGCCGTCCTCCGCTCCGGGGCCGGTGTGAGGGTGGCGGGCAGGGTTGCCCTCCCGCGGCTGCGGTGGTCGGGCATTCGCCCGCATCGATGGGGCTGGGGTGAAGCCGCAGGTTTCCTCGCGCGGCTGCGCGGCCAGCTGGTCATTCAATGCTGAATCTGGCGGTCTCACTGTACAGCTTTCAGGCCGCCAGCGCATGGCTTTGCTTTGCGTAGACCCATTGCCCTGCAGCCGCCCTGCCGGTTCTACAGTGCGTTTGTACTGATAGAATAAGGGCTGCGCCAAAGGCCACGAGCCATCGCCTTCGGCAACGAAATCATCGGACAACTTGCCCCGTTCGTTTGCTCTGTAGCCCATGAGCTTGTTCTCTGCTGCAGTGGCCCAGGCCGCTGCATTGCCACTCCCCGGCCTTCTGTCGCCGCCGGTGTTGGCCCATCGCTCGGTCGTAATCGTCGCGGCCGGTGGGCGTGATCTCTCCTGGCCTCAGCAGCGCATCGCTTCCACCCTGCTCCAGCGCAGTGCGGGTCGGCCTGTCCATCTGCTGCTCCACGGCGGTGCCATGGCTGCGCTGCTGGGCCGATCCGCAATCGCCTTCTGCTGAAGCAGGCCCTGGTGGAGGCCCAGGCCCACACCTCCCCAGGGTTCAGCGCCTCGGTGCTGGTGATCGCCTTCCCCGGTGCCGGTGGTGGAAGTGCCGCCGCCAATCTCGCCGGAGCCCCTCGCCGCCTGAGCGGTATCCGACGCCTGGTTCTTTTTGTCCCTCATCTCCATTCACCACCCCATGGCCGTTCTCGCTGCCCCCGCCGCTCCTCTCTCGGCAGTTATCCCCCCGGCAGCCGGGCCGACCTGCACCCTGCAGCGCTCTGGTTCCCTCTGGCAGCTGGGCATCGAGGCCCAGGAGCTCACCACCGCCATCGGCCAGTTGGCCCAGAAGCTGGCAGCCGATGACGACGACACTCGCGCCCAGGCCCTCGACGAGCAAAAGGCTGCCCTGCTGGCCGGGAATGGCAACAAGGCCGCGCTGGCGGCCAAGGCCGATGCCCTGGAGGAATCGCTGGTCCTGGTGCTCACCCGGCTGAAGCCCACCGCCACCCGCTTCTCGTTCCTGAATCACGAGCTCAGCAGCAGCAAGTCCTCTGCCTTCGTGATCGACGTGGCACGGGGCAGTGGGTGCTGCCGATGGAGTTCGGCCGCTGGGGAAACTGGGCTATCGCAAGGGATCCGTCCCGGCGAATGACCTGGAGCACTTTTGGCTGCCGGCCGATCGCCGTTGGAATGAACTGATCGCCTCAGCCACCATCGAGCTGCTGATCAACCCCCGCCAGAGCATCACCGCCCCGATCTCTGTGATCTGGGGGGGGGATGGCAGCAGCGAGCTGCTGCCCTGGCCGGCCACCTCCCGCCAGGCGCCGCAGCTGCTACACGACTACAGCCAGCGGGCTGATGTGAGCGTGCAGGTGCAGCTGAGCCTCTTGATTGCCACCCTGCCCTGGCCGGCCACCACCCGCTGGTACTGCGGCAATGGCGCACCACCGGCCGGGGCGGCGGCCCCGTTGCAGCCCTGGCCTACCTGACATCATCAAAACTTTCACCACTTGCGCAGTTGATGCCGTGAAACAAGTAAGATGATAGTGGTGTTTTTTTTCAGTTATGAAAATTCGCGCATTCGGGATTACTGCATCTGCTGTCTTTCTGATTGGCGGCGCCCCCCTGGTCTTTGCAGGGGTGGCCCATGCAACCGACGTCACCTGGTTCGCCCCTAGCAACCCCTCCAACAGCAACGTAAACTGGCCAGGAGGCTCAAGCTTTTCAAATAATTATGGTGTCGCATTTCGGACAGGATCTTGAAGTCCAAACTTTACGATCGATTGGCTGAATCTAGGACTGAACACTTCTACCTCGACTAGTGGCTTGGGCACAATCACAATCGCCCTGCGCAACACCACGAATTCAACCGTCTATTCCGCTGTTGCCGGAACCACGGAATACGCCCGGGATGTGGTTTCATTTACAGCACCAACCTCGACCAGCACGAATTTTGGGCTGACACTCGACTCCACCCTGCTCCCAAATATCACTGGGTTTGCCATGGGTCCGTCAACCGCCTATTCCCTAATCGCGTATGCCCCCACCGGCGGGAGTTGGGGGATGGGGCGCCGAACCGGCTACTCCAATGGAACAACCAACAACTTCTACACCACCTCCGAAGGTTTTTTAGCACTTGACACCTTCAGGAATAACAGCCCCAATTACTCCAATAATGCCAATAGCTTCCCTACCATCGACATCTCTTTTGGCGCCAGGAGTACCCCTCTGCCGCAAGTCCCCGGCCCTCTCCCTCTGCTCGGGATTGGCGCTGCCTTCGGATGGAGCCGCCGATTGAGGAAGCGGATTCATCCATCGAGCAGGAAGGAACAGCCTCTTGTCAATGAAACAGGGGAGGCACTTCGCCCTCCATTCCGTGATTGAGGCGCACATTATTGAGATGATAAGTGGTGGTGGCGGAGGCAATGGTGAAACGGGTAGCGGCGCGGCGCGACCCTCGCGGGCTGCTTGGGCCTCGGGGGGTGTGAGGCCGCATTGAACGCCGCTTCTCCTCGCCGCCGTGGCCTTGTTCTTGACGCAACAGGCCTCCCTGCGGGGACCACAGGGCCAACTCGGCCCCAAAGGCGAGGTTGGCCCGCAGGGAGCCCATGGCGCAGGTGTACCGGCCGGGGCAGTGCGGGTCACGCCCTGCGTAAGCGCAGCAGCAGCAGCGACTTCGACAGCGAATGGGCGACGGACAGCGCGGCTGATCCCCTGCTCATTCAGGCGAGCCCACCGACCACTGAGCAACTCGCGGGCGCCTATCGCTACCAGTGGTGGGACACCAGCGGCGGGGCCCTCACCATTTACATCGAGGACGGTGTCAGCTGATGACCCTGCGCAATGCCTTTGATGAGTTGGGTCTGGATTCGACGCTGCAGGCGCTGCGGCCGGCTGTGGCTGCCCTCCCCGCACCATCAGCCGCCACCAGGCCCTCCAGGCGCTGATAGCCCGACTACACGGCGGATGAGCATGCCGTTTTTCTGCTCCACCTACGGTTTGTCTTTGCTCTGGTCGGCCCGCGAGCGGGTTAGCTCGATGCGACAACAGTTCAGCTAATGCAACAGCCTACGCAGTTAATAGTTTTTAAGATGCAATGCGGGTCACCTCACCAACCTCGCCCCGTCTGAGCCGCTCGGGGAATCGATCTTTGAACTTGCGTTCCGCGACGTGCATCGCAGCTAAGTGATGTAGCCACATTATGGGGTGTGGCCACGGCCTGTAAAAGGTCAGGAAGCGGGCGGCGGGAATCGAACCCGCATCATCAGCTTGGAAGGCTGAGGTTTTACCACTAAACTACGCCCGCATAATGACTAACCTGGCGCATCATCAGCCCCAAGGAATGATTCAGATCGGCGAATGTTCGCCGCTGCATTCCTGAAGGATGCTACGGCCACCAAACCTAGGCAAAGCCATCGGCCGGATTGGTCGGCCTGGCTAACGGCCACCAGGCTGGTTCATTATGACTTACCCAAGGCCACAGCCTTTGAGCTCCTCCCCCGCGCCTGCCAGCGCCACCACCTCCCCTGCGCTGCGCCCCACCGACCCCGACCTGCTGCCCAAGCCCCAGCGGCGCAGGCTGCTCCTCTCCTACGGCCTCGGCGATGCCGGCACCGGCATGGCCGCCTCGCTGATCGGCTTCTACCTGTTCATCTTCTACACCTCAGCGGCCGGGCTGCCGGCCTGGATGGCGGGCCTGGTGCTGATGGTGGCCCGGCTCTGGGATGCCTTCAACGACCCGGTCGTGGGCTGGTTGAGCGACCACACCCGCAGCCGCTGGGGACCGCGCCTGCCCTGGATCTTCGCCAGCGCCGTGCCGCTCGGGGCGGCGATGGCGGCGATGTGGTGGTTGCCCCCGGGCGGCATCTGGGGGAGGTTCTGGGTGTTTGTGGCGATCTCGGTGGTCGCCAACAGCCTTTACACCTGCGTCAACCTCCCCTACTCGGCCCTGCCGGCCGAACTCACCACCAGCACGCCGCTGCGCACCCAGCTCAACACCAGCCGCTTCACCGGCTCGATCACCGCCAGCCTGATCGGCATCGTGCTCGGCGGCCTGCTGCTCAAGGACCACCACATCGCCGCCAACTACCTGCGGCTCGGCCTGCTGTCCGGTGGCGTGATCGCGGTCTGCACCCTGCTCTGCGCCTGGGGCATCGCGCCGATGGCCCGCCAGGCCAGCCAGCCCCAGCTTGAGAAAGGCTCCACCCGCCGCCAGCTGCGCCGCGCTGGCGGCAACAACCGCTTTGTGATGGTGCTGGGCCTGTACCTCATGCTCTGGTGCGCCCTGCAGATCATGCAGACCGCCGCCTTGATCTACCTGCCGGTGGTGATGCGGTTGCCGGAGAGCTGGAGCAACTGGATCCTGCTGCCGTTCCAGATCATGACCCTGGTGGGCCTCCAGATCTGGACCCGCGTGGCCGCCGTGCGGGGCCGGATCCAGGCCCTGCACTGGGGCACCTGGCTGTGGATCGCCGGCTGCCTGGCGGCGATGCTGATGCTGCCGCTCGATGCGGCCGTGGCGCCGACCGGCTCGCTGGGCAACCTGGTGCGGCTGGTGTTGTTGCTGGCCACGATTCTGCTGGTGGGGCTCGGGGCCTCCACGGCCTACCTGATCCCCTGGTCGCTGCTGCCCGATGCGATCGATGCCGACCCCGAAAAACCGGCGGGCCTGTTCAGCGCCTGGATGGTGCTGGGCCAGAAGATCTGCATCAGCCTGGCCCTGTTCCTGTTTGGCAACTTGATGAGCCTCAGTGGCTACGACGCCAGCCGCGGCATCCTCCAGCCGGAGTCGGCCCTGGTGGCGATCCGGCTCTGCATGGGGCTGATCCCGGCGGTGCTGGTGGTGTTGGGGCTGGTGATCATGCGCCGCTGGCCCGAACGGGGTTTGCACCTTCAGGCCCAGGCCCGATGAGACTGGCCCGGCTGCGGGGGCAACGGCTGGTGGCTCGCGATCTGAAAACCGCCGCGGCCCGCAGGAGGCCAGCCCGCTGGCTGCCAGCCAGCTGGAAGCCCCCGAGCTGGCTGCGCCGCCTCGGCAGCAGCCTGATGATCGGCGGCCAGTCGGTGAGCGCCATCGTGCGGGGCCGCATCGGCCGCCAAGACCTGGTCCAGGAACTGCTCGAAGCCGGACCCGGCAGCTTCCTGATCGTGCTGATCACCGCCCTGGCCTCGGGCACGGTGTTCAACATCCAGGTGGCGGCGGAGCTCTCCAAACAGGGGGCCAGCGCCGCGATCGGCGGCCTGCTGGCCCTGGGCCTGGCCCGCGAGATCGCGCCGCTCCTCACCGCCACCCTGCTCACGGGCAAGGTGGCCACGGCCTACGCCGCCCAGCTGGGCACCATGAAGGTGACCGAGCAGATCGATGCGATCACGATGCTGCGCACCGATCCGGTGGAATACCTGGTGGTGCCCCGGGTGCTGGCGATGGTGATCATGGCGCCGGTGCAATGCCTGCTCTTCTTCCTGCTGGCGATCTGGTCCGGGCAGGTGAGCAGCACCGTGCTCTACGGGCTGCCGCCAGCGGTGTTCTGGACTTCGGTGCGCGGCTGGATGGAACCGAGCGATCTGCCCTCGATGCTGTTCAAAGCGCTGGTGTTTGGCCTGTTGATCGCGGTGCTCGCCTGCGGCTGGGGCCTCACCACCCGGGGTGGCCCCAAGGAAGTGGGATCCAGCACCACCGGCGCCGTGGTGATGATCCTGGTGTCGGTGGCCCTGGTCGATGTGGTGCTGACCCAGATCCTGTTCGGCAGCTGAGCGCCTGGCCAACTGGGCGCGTTGCCAGCTGAGCGCCTCGCCAGCGGCGGCGCTGCGCAGGCATGCTGGTCCTATGGAAAGCTCTCCCCCATCCCCAGCCCCGGATACTGCCGGCGGCGCTGGGGGCAACCCAGCCACCCAGCCCGCCAACGGCGTGGGCGGCCCCGCCCCGGAGCCGGCGGTGAGCCTGGCGCCGAGCTATTGGGTACCGCTTGGCGTCAGCCTGCTGGGAGCCCTCTGCCTGCCGCTGCAAGCGAGCTGGGGCGGCTTCCGCTGGCTGGCCTTGGTACTGGTGCTGTTCGGTGGCTTTCTGCTGCTGCAGGCGCGGCTGCTGCGGCTGGAGTTCGCCGCCGACGACCTGGTGGTCTGGCGCAGTAACCAGGAGATCCGCCGCTTCCCCTATGCCACCTGGTTGGGCTGGCGGTTGTTCTGGCCAGGGTTGCCGCTGCTGTTGTATTTCCGAGAGGAACGCAGCATCCACCTGCTGCCCGTGCTGTTCGATGGCCCTGGCCTGCGCCAGCAGCTGGAACGGCGCCTGGCCCACCTGGCCCCCCCCGCAGCCCCATGAGCAGCCTGCCCGAATCGAGCCCCCCCTCCGCAGCCAGCAACGATCGCAGCGCTGCCCCGCCGGTGCTCTCTTACGCCTGGCGCGAAACGCCAGCGGCCGAAACCGAGTTCCCGCCAGGCCCCGATGCCGCCGCAGTTCCCCCCGACGCGGCAGCAGCCAGTACCCCTGCGGCGTCCAGCGACCCTCCAGCCCGAAACGACCCTCCAGCCCGCAGCGACTCCCCCGCCCGCAGCGCGGTCGCCGCCGCCGATCTCCAGCCCCTGCTGGGCTTGGCCTTAACCGAGCTGGCCAGCCGGCGGGGCGAGCTGCTGGCCGAGATCCGCAGCCTGGAGCAGCAGCGCGACCGAATTCGCCAGGAGCTGGCGGCCAGCGCCGTGGGCCAGTCGGAGCTGATCGCCAAGCGGGTGAAGGGCTTCCAGGCCTATCTGGTCGGGGCCCTGCAGGAGCTGGCGGCGGCGGCGGAGCAAACCGAGCTGGTGGTGGCACCGCTGGTGCTCCAACCTTCGCCGCTCGATCAAGCCACCGCCCCAGCCCCAGCCGCCGCCCCAGCCGCCGCCGGCCTGTTCAGCCAAGACGAGGATCTGATCCGGGCCGCCCTCGAGCGCTTCGCTGGCCAACCCGACTTCTACGCCGATCCCTGGAAGCTGCGCCGCAGCCTCGAGCCCGCCGCCGCCGCCCTGTTGGAAAACTGGTTTCTCAACCAGGGGGGCCGCGGCGCCCAAGCCAGCAGCGGCAGCCGCAACCGCAACGTGCTGATCGCCGCCGCCGCGATCGCCATCCTCGGGGAGCTCTACGGCGAGCGCTTCCAGACCCTGGTGCTGGCCGGTCAGCCGGAGCGGCTGGGCGAGTGGCGCCGGGGTCTACAAGACTGCCTCGGCCTCAACCGGGACGACTTCGGCCCCAGCAGTGGCATCGTGCTGTTCGAGCGCCCCGATGCCCTGATCGAACGGGCCGATCGCCTCGAGGAGCGGGGGGAACTGCCCTTCATCGTGGTCGATGCGGCCGAACCGGGCATCGCCATCCCGGTGTTGCAATTCCCGATCTGGCTGGCCTTTGCCGCCGCCCCCGGCGAGATTGGCAGCGAAGAGGATCTCTACTGATCCAATCCGCCGCGGCCAATCCGCCGCTGCCGATCCCCAGCTGCCAATCCACCGCCGCCGATCCGCCCATGCTGATGGCCTATCTCCTACCCCTGGCCCTGCTGCTGGCGGGCTACCTGCTCGGCTCGATTCCCAGCGGCTGGTTGGCCGGCCGCTGGCTGGCCGGGGTTGACATCCGCCAGCAGGGCTCCGGCTCCACCGGCGCCACCAATGTGCTGCGGGTGGTGGGTAAGGGCCCGGCCCTGGCCGTGTTTCTAGCCGACGTGCTCAAGGGCACGGCGGCGGTGCTGCTGGCCAAGGCGGTGTTAGCCAAGGCGGTGCTGGAACCGAGCGGGCTTGGCGCCGCAGCCGCCGGCTGGGGCGGAGCTGGCTGGGTGGTGGATAGCTGGGTGGTGGCCGCCGGTCTGGCCGCGTTGGCCGGGCACATCTGGCCGGTATGGCTGGGCTGGAAAGGGGGCAAGGCGGTGGCCACCGCCCTGGGCATGCTGCTGGGCCTGGCCTGGCCGGTGGGACTGGCCTGCTTTGGCATCTTCCTCACCTGCCTCAGCCTCAGCCGCATCGTGTCGCTCTCGAGCATGGTGGCGGCCCTGGCGCTGCCCCTGCTGATGCTCGGCTGGTTCGGCAAGGCTGAGCTGCGCCCTGCCTACCTGGCCCTGGCCCTGCTCACCACAGCCCTGGTGCTCTGGCGCCACCGCACCAACCTGCAACGACTGCTGGCCGGCACCGAACCCAAGCTGGGTGAACCCAAGGCTGGCTGAAGCGTGCCCCGGCCCTCAGCCCAATTCCCGGCTGCGAGCTGCGGCGGCCAGCACCGCCTCGATCAAGGCGGATCGCACCCCGGCCCGCTCCAGTTCCCGCAGGCCGGCGATGGTGGTTCCAGCCGGGCTGCTCACCATGTCCTTGAGCTGGCCGGGGTGGAGGTCGCCCTCGTGCAGCAGGGCTGCGGTGCCGGCCAGGGTGCGGTGGGCCAGGTGTTGGGCCTGGAGCCGGGGCAACCCCGCCGCCACCGCCCCATCGGCCAGGGCCTCCACCACCAGGGCCACAAACGCCGGCCCCGAGGAGGTGAGGGCCAGAAAAGCATCCAGCTGGCTTTCAGGCAGCTCCACCACCTCGCCCACCCGGGCGAACAACAGCCGTACCCAGTCGCGCCGCTGGGGGTCGAGGTCGGCGCCCCAGGCCAGCCCCGTCAGCCCCTGCCGCACCAAACAAGGGGTGTTCGGCACCGCCCGCACGCAACACCAGCCAGGAAACAAGCCTTGCAGCCGCTCCAGCCGCACCCCAGCCAGCACGGAGATCAGCAGGGGCCGCCGCTCACCGCCCGCAGCGAGCGGGAGCCCCCCAACCAGCGGCTGCCCCGCAGCCAAGGGCCCAGCAGCGCCTGAGCCGGCCCCTAGGGGCGGCGAGGAGCCTGCTGGGCCCAGCTGGCCGAGGCTGGCGGCGAACGAGGCCACCGCCTGCAGCTGCTGGGGCTTCACCGCCAGCAGCACGGCGGCACAACGCCAGGCCTGGCTGGCATCCGTGCTGACGGCCAAATCGAGGCTTGCAGCCAGCTGGCGGGCCGAGGCTTCACTCGCCACGGCGGCCCGCACCGAGGCCGGCTCAATCACGCCATCGGCGATCAGCGGCAGCAGCAGGGCCTGGGCCATCCGGCCCAACCCCACGATCCCGAACGATCCGGCCGGCGCAGCGGAGCCCGCAGCAGCTCGTCCGCCCGCATCAGCCAAGGGCCCTGAATCAGCCCAGGGCACGGCATCAGCCCAGGGCATCCGAACGGCCCCAGGCGGGACTAGGCGCCGCATCCTGGGGCTCGGCGGCCACGCGGCTGGGCACCACGGTGGGGGAGGCCGACTCCTCACTAGCGGCGGTGGTCACGGTCACACAGCTCGGGGCGAACAGGAAGATGCTCTCCCCCACCCGCTCCTGGTGGCCATCGATGGCGAAGGTGCCGCCGGCCACGAAATCCACCGCCCGCTGGGCCTGATCCGGCTCCATCATCGTCAGGTTGAGGATCACGGTCTTGCGTTCGCGCAGGGCCTGAATCGCCCGGGGCATCTCATCGAAGCTGCGGGGCTCCATCAAATACACCTCGGCCACCGAAGCGGAAATGCCCGGCATGCCGATCACATTGGTGCCAGCGAAGGGATCCTCCATGGCGAAATCACTGCTCAGACTCAGGGCGCTGCTGCTGCGCAGGCCACTGCTGGCGGTCGAAGCGGCCGGTGCGGCCGTGTCACCGGGGTCGTAGTCCAGCTCGTCGTCGTAGTCGCCATCGAGGTAGTCATCACCGGAGACGACAGCACGCAGGCGGGAGAACAACGACACGGATGGAAGCCTCGGGTGGGGATGCTCAGGTCCTAAATAGCGTCCCATATCAGTGAAGGCAAGGGCTTCGGCAGTGTTGCTCGATTGCTTCGCCCCGACAGCCGCGATTGGTTCAGGCCGAGCGCGAGCCGAACAGGGCACTGCCCAACCGCACCCAGGTGCTGCCGGCGGCCACGGCCTCCGGCCAGTCGGGGCTCATCCCCATCGAGAGTTCCGGCAGGCCCAGCTCCGCCGCCAGCCTGGCGCAGTCTTGAAACAGGCCCAGCCGGGCCGGCGCATCGAGGCCCAACGGCGCGATCGTCATCAGCCCCACCAGCCGCAGCGGTTGCAACTTGGCCAGCTGCGGCCAGAGCCGGCGGAGCTCCTCGGCGCTGAAGCCTGCCTTGGCCGGATCATCGCGCAGCTTCACCTGCAGCAGCACGGCAGGATCGCAGCCCTCCTCGGCGGCAATGCGGGCCAGCCGCTCGGCCAATGCCAGGTTGTCGAGGGAGTGGACCGTGCCGAAATGACGCAGCACGCCGCGCACCTTGTTCGCCTGGAGGCGGCCGATGAAGTGCCAGTCCAAGGGGCCCAGGTCGGCCAGGGCCTCCTGCTTGGCGATCGCCTCCTGCAGCCGGCTCTCGCCAAAGCTGCGCTGGCCGAGGGCCACGGCCCGGCGAATCGCCTCCGCCGGTTGGCCCTTGCTCACGGCCAACAAGCGCGTGCTAGCCGGCAGCCTGGGGCCCAGCTCCGCCAGGCCAGCGGCCAGGCCAGCAGGCAAGGCAGCGGGCACCGGTTCAGTCACAGGCACCAGCTCAAAGGAAGGTTTGATCGAACAGCTGGCGCCAGCGGCCGTGCTCCTCAGGGCCGCTGCGGCGGGACCGCGCCAAATTTTGCTCGGCGTGATGGCGGGCATCCATCAACGGAATCACTTCGAAAATGGCGCCCCGGCTCTGGAGTGTGACCAGAAAAAAGATCCGCTGCGCATAGAGCGTGGCGTAGAGATCGCGGCCCTCGGCCACGGGCGACACCCGGTAAAGCATCCCGAAGGTGGGATGGTTGAGATAACGCTCAGAGGTCACCGCAGCCTTCAGGTCTGGGGCCATTAAAGGCCACGGGGTTCTGATCCCATTCTTGCCGCCCCGCCAGCTGCCTGGCCCGCCAGCTCCGTGGTCCGCCTGGTTAGGGCCCGCCTGGTTAGGGCCCGCCAGGTCACTGGCCCCCCAGGCGCCAGCGCAGCGCCAGCAGCAGAGCTAGAGCCAGCCAGCCCAACTGGGTGGGCAGCGGCGAGGCGGCCGGCTGGCGGTGCAGCTCCCCCGGGGCGATCCAGCGGCCACCGCGGGCGATCAGCGCCTCCGCCCCCTGCTCGGAGCGCAGCAAAATATTGGCCAGCAACCGCTCTCCCACCGCCAGCACCAGCCCCAGGGCGTTCTTCCAGCCCAGGCTGCGCAGGTTCACCGCCCGGGTGGCCACCGAGCGCAGCAGGTTCTGCAACTCCTCCTGCACCAGGGGCAAAAAGCGCAGCGATAGCAACAAGGTGAAACCGAGCCGCTCCATCGGCAGGCCGAGGGCGCCGGCGGGCCGCAGCCACCAGCTGATCGCCCAGGCCAACTCCTCCGGTGTGGTGCTGAGCAGCAGCAAATTGGCGCTGTGGATCAGCGTCACCAGCAAGGTGCCGCCATTGAGACCCAGCTCAGCCGAACGGCGGGTCACCACCAGCGGGCCCAGGGGGGGAAGGGGCCCAAGCCGCAACGGCCCCCAGCGCAGCAACTCCCAAGGCTTGCCACTGCGCTCAGCCGGCGCCGCAGCGGCCGGCTCCGGCACTGCCGGCTCCAGCAGCAGCTCCTCGGGGGGGCGCTGCTGGCTGGCACGGCTGCTGCTGCCGGCCGGCAACAGCGCCGTTAGCCCCCCCACCAGCAGGGCCACGGCCAGCAACAACGGCAGGCTGCGGCGCCACAGCCGCCAGGGCAGGCCGCTCACCCCGGTGAGCAACAGCAGCAGCCCTACCAAGCCAAGACGCCACAGGGGGCCGGCCAGGATGGGGGTGAGCAGGAAGGCCACGGTCCAGGCCAGCTTGAGCCGCGGATCGATCCGCTTCAGCCAGCTGCCACCGCCGGGGCCGCCATCGTCGACGTACTGGCCGATCGGGAGCTGACGCAGCCAGTCCATTCAGCGGCTGCGGCTGCTGGATCGGGCCAGCTCCTTTTCGGCATCGCGCTGCTGCTTACCCCGCCAGAACAGGCGGATCGGCGAACCCTCGAAACCGAGGCCCTCGCGGATCTGGCGCTCCACGTAGCGGCGATAGGTTTCACCGAAGAGCTTGGGATCGTTCACAAACAGGGTGAAGCTCGGGGGCTGGGTGGCCACCTGGGTGCCGTAATAGATCCGCCCCTGGCGGCCCCCCCGGGTGGTGGGCGGCGAGCGCCAGCGCAGGGCCTCCTCCAGCACCTCATTCACCACCGAGGTGGTGACGCGGCGGCGGTGCTGCTCCACGGCCAGCTTGGCCAGGGGGAAGATCGCCGTGACTCGCTGGCCGGAGAGGGCTGAGGTGAACAGCATCGGCGCCCAATCGAGGAAGTAGAGCTTGGCGCGCAGCTCCTTTTCCATCGCCGGCAGGGTGTGGCTGTCCTTTTCGATCGCGTCCCATTTGTTGACCACCACCACGCAGGCGCGGCCGTCTTCCTCGATGCGGCCGGCCAGGCGCTGGTCCTGCTCGGTGACGCCATCGAGGGCATCGATCACGAGCACGCAGACATCGGAGCGCTCGATCGCCTTGAAGCTGCGGTTGATGCCAAAGAATTCAGGCCCGTAATCCACGCTGCGGCGGCGGCGGATGCCGGCCGTATCGAGCAGCTTCCAGGTGAAACCCTCGCGGTCGATGGTGGTATCAATCGTGTCGCGGGTGGTGCCCCGAATCGGGCTGACGATCGCCCGGTTTTCGCCGCAGATGGCATTGAGCAGGCTGGATTTGCCCACGTTGGGCCGGCCGATGATCGCCAGTTGCACCGGCTCCTCGCCCTCCACCTCGCTGGTGGCGGGCAGGAAGCTGATCACCCGATCGAGCAGGTCGCCGGTGCCGGCGCCATGGATGGCCGAGATCGGATGCGGTTCGCCCAGCCCCAGCCCCCAGAACTCGGCGGCCATCGCCAGGCCCTGGTCCGGCGATTCGCACTTGTTCACCGCCAGCAGCACCGGCACCCCCTGGCCCCGCAGCCATTCGGAGATCGCCTGGTCGGCGGCCATCAGCCCCTGCTGACCATCGACGATCACCACCGCCACCGCCGCCTCGGCCAGGGCGAGGTTGGCCTGCTCGCGGATCTCGGGCAGGAACTCGCTGTCGTCGTCGAACACCAGGCCGCCGGTGTCGACCACCCGGAAGGTGCGATCGCCCCAGAAACCTTCCTGGTAGGTGCGGTCGCGGGTGACGCCCGGTTGGTCGTGCACAATCGCCTCGCGGCTCTGGCAGAGGCGATTGACGAGGGTGGACTTGCCCACGTTCGGGCGCCCGATGATGGCGACCACAGGCAGCGGCACAGACTTATTCCTTCAGTACGGTCTTGCTCTGACCTTACCGTGCACCTGGCCCGCCGGGCTGGACAAGGCCGATCCGATCGCTGCGGCCGCTAGATCGAAGCGCCCAAGCCACCCGGGGCGCCGCGTCGACGCCATGGAGGCGCTGCCAGAGCGTTCCAGCCCAGCCACGCCCAGGACCGAGCCCTGCCGGCCCAGACCGCTAGGAACGGCACTGCGGGCTTCCATACGAAAAGAAGATGGCAATAACCGATACGGAATCAGCGACCGAACCAGAAAGACCTAAAGCCGAAACTTGCAAACAAAACAGACTGATAAAACAGTCTGACAAAATAGATCGACAAAACAGCGGAACCGAGCAGGCCTACCAACTAGACGAAGCCAATAGGGACTCGAAGCAGATTAGTCGATCAGATTAATCAAGCAGATTAATCAATCAGATTAATCAAGCGGATTAATCAAGCAGATCAACGCATTCGAAATAGACAACATCAACGCATGAGCGAGGAGCGCCTCGGGTTAGCCCGCATCTCAGCGGTCGCGCGAGGCGTGGAGAATTGCACAAACTGGCTCGCCTGGATCGCAAGGGGTAGCTGGCTAATTGCAAGCGCCCCAAAACCGATCAACCACCTAACCTAGGGATGCTGCGATCAGCAGCTGGCTGCCGCGACCAACAGACAGATGCAGCCGGTAACAGAAAGATGCTGCTTCCGCTGCTCAATCTGCTACAGTTTTGCACCAAAGGCACAGCTTACCGCACTTTCTTTATCCGTCCACTACTATTCAAACCACTTGGCGTTCCGTGCAAGATGCGATCCCCAATTCCCCTCCTTGCCCTTGCCGCTGGCGTTGCTTTGGCTGCTGGAGCCGCCGCCGAGGCGGCGCCCTATCGCTCTGAATCGCTAGTGACGGGTCTGCGCAATCCCCGCGGCCTGGTGATCGCGCCCGATGGGCGCCTGCTGGTCAGCGAGGCCGGCAGTGGTGGGCCTGCCAGTTCAGGGCCGTGCATTACCTCCGGAGCAGGCAACACGCTTTGCTTTGGCGCCACCGGTGCCCTTGGCAGCTTTGATCCCTCCACTGGCTCCTATGCGCGCCCCCTGGTGGGGCTGCCCTCCCTGGCCAGCGCTGCCGGGGAGGAGGGCAGTGGCCTGAGCGACCTAACCTATGACGGCCTCAACCTGTTGGGTGTGATCAGCTTTGGTGGCGACCCCAATCAGCTTTCCTCCAGCGGAAGTGCCCTGTTCGGCCAACTGGTTGCCATCGATCTTGCCGCAGGCACCATCACCGCCAGGGCCAGCATCTCCCAATACGAGCTAGACAACGACCCAGACAGCCCCAATGGCCTCAATAGCAACCCCTATGCCCTTGCTGTGCTTGGTACGGAGGCCTGGGTGACGGATGCCGGCGGCAACACCCTGCTGCGCGTTAACGCAGCCAATCAGGTAAGCCTGGGCTTCAGCTACCCAAGCCAAAACGTCCCCCTGCCACCTTTTCTCTCCTCCCCCCCATTCCCCAATCCCTATCCAGTTCAAGCGGTGCCCACCGGCTTAGCCACAAACGGCGACTATGTTTATAGCGCTGAATTCAGCGGCTTCCCCTTTGTTGCCGGTAGCGCCGATATTTATCGCACCGATGCCACTGGCACAACCAGCCTTTTCGCCACGGGATTCACCAGTATCAGCGATATAGCCTTTGGCCCAGAAGGTGATTTATACATCCTCGAATACGCCACCAACTTTTTCGACCCCGCACCCTCCGGCAACCTACTCCGCCTATCAGCCGATGGCCTCAGCCGCGATCTTTTGGCCACAGGGCTTACCCGCCCCACGGGATTGGCCGTTGATGCCAGGGGCCGCGTTTATGTGGCCAATAACGGCGATGGCACCAATGGCGAGTTGCTGCGCCTCACCCGGGAGGTGCCCGGTCCCCTGCCAATCCTGGGCCTGGCAGCCGCCTTCCGCCAGGCCAGGCAACTGCGGCGCCGCATCGCTTTGCAGGCTGAAAGGCCAGAGGCCTGATTGTTCTGATCAGGGAGTCAATAGGTTCCTATGGCCGCAACCGATTGGCCACCCCCCTCACCCCACCGGCAGATCCCCGGGATGCCCCTGCACCGGATCGGGCGGCGGCTGCAGCAGCGCCGGCAGGGGCCCAGCCTCGGGCAGCGGCTCCCCCCGCTCGGCCAGGTGGGCCAGCAACCAATTCACGGCGGTGGCCCTGCGGGTGCGGCGGGGGTAAAGCTCGCCGATGCGGTAGCCGGCAAAACCCAATTGCTGCTTGAGCAGTTGCTTGTGCTCGGCGGCAATCGAGCGGGTGAGGCGCACGCTGGCGGGCCTGGTGGCGATCAGCTCGGGGGCAACCGGGAAGGCCTCGGCCCAATCGGGCGGCGTGGCGGGACCCGCCTCCCAGACGGCGGATGGGGCCGTTGCAGGCCGATAGCCCAGCCGCGTCCACACCAACTCCGCCACGAAGCGATCGCTGAGCCGGTCGGCCAGCACCGCCTCCAGCAGCGCCCGGCTCAGGGGGTAGGCAGCGGGCGAGGGTTGGGGGTTGGGGATGGCGCCTGGCATGGGGGTGGGTTGGGCGATCAAGAGCGTCAGAGGATCATCCGCCCATCTTCCTCCTCGGCTGCCGCTGATCGTTCGGATGATTCAGCAGGCTGCTGGGACGCTGCCAGACGCTCATCAATCAAAGAGTGTGTTTTGGCCAGGGCCTGCACGGCTTGCCAAGCTCCAGGCAATGGGGCCTGCAGTTCGTCGGCAATGATCTGATCGAATAGCAGGCTCAATGCCGGTTGAAGCACAACATCAGAGCTGGGCACCAAACTTAAATTGCGCATCTTTTGGCGGCCCTCCAGGCTGCCCATAGCTGTAGAGCTCGGTTTCGAGACCGCTCTGCAGAATCTCACCGTTTCCAGGTTCCTAATTGGCCTAAATTACTATTTTACCGGCCCGGACTTGGATGCCAAGACCATGAAAAGCCGCATGGTTGAAATTAAACCAAACTGGTACCACTTCATCGATCGCCAGCAAACCATGGCAACACCAAGATGGCCCACGCCATGCCTGTCCATGCCATGCCTGTCCATGCCATGACTGCCCATGCCATGACTGTCGCCACCATGACAACCTGATTCCCCCCCATCCATCCCTGTCGCCCTTGCCCGAGCCCCCCTGCCAACCCTTCCCCCAGCCCCTGCAGCTGGCCGGCAACGGCAGCAGCCGCCAGCTGCGTTGCCGGGTGCTGCAATCGCCGCTGGCGGGGGTGAGCGATCGCATCTTCCGCGGCCTGGTGCGACGCTGGGCGCCCGATGCCCTGCTGTTCACCGAGATGGTGAATGCCACCAGCCTTGAGCTGGGCCACGGCCGCTCCAAGCTCGACGACCTGGCCGCCGAAAGCGGGCCGATCGCCGTGCAGTTGTTTGATCACCGGCCGGCGGCGATGGCGGAGGCCGCCCGGCGGGCCGAAGCCAGCGGCGCCTTCTTGATCGATATCAACATGGGCTGCCCGGTGCGCAAGATCGCCCGCAAGGGCGGCGGCAGCGGCCTGATCCGTGATCCCGACCTGGCGGCGCGGATCGTGGCGGCCGTGGCCACCGCCGTGGCGATCCCGGTCACCGTGAAGACGCGCCTGGGCTGGTGTGGCACCAGCGCCGATCCGGTGGGCTTTGGCCTCAGCCTCCAGAACGCCGGCGCCCAGGCCCTCACCCTGCACGGCCGCACCCGCGAGCAGGGCTTCTCGGGCCAGGCCGATTGGGCCGCGATCGCCGCGGTGAAGCGGGCCCTGACGATCCCGCTGATCGCCAACGGCGATATCACCGGCCCCGAAGCCGCCCGGCGCTGCCTGGCCGCAACCGGCGCCGACGGGGTGATGGTGGGCCGGGGCACGATGGGCGCCCCCTGGCTGGTGGGCCGGATCGATGCGGCCCTCAGCGGCCGGCCGATCCCGCCGCTACCGGGCCCCCGGCAGCGGCTGGCCCTGGCCGCCGAGCAGCTCGATGCCCTGGTGGCGGCGAAGGGGGAGCAGGGCCTCTGGATTGCCCGCAAGCACATGGGCTGGACCTGCCAGGGCTTTGCGGGGGCGGCGCAACTGCGCCATGGGCTGATGCGGGCCGCCACCCCCGAGGCCGCCCGGCAGCTGCTGGCGCAGGCGGCCGCAGAGCTCGAAGCCGGCGAAGCGTGAAGGGGGGCGCGGCTTGCCCAGACACCGCTCCTTTCCCAAGCTCCCCGCCACCCCTAGCGCTGGGCCAACCCGACCAGATCGCGGCAGCCGGTGATCGCCTGCACCGCCAGCAGCACCGCGATCAACAAAGCGGCCGCCACATGCAGCCGCCGCAACCCCGGCCGCAGGGCGATCTCCGGAGCCGCCGCCATCGCAAACAGCAACAGGCCGCACAGCAGCCAGCCCGACCAGAAATGGGACGCCCAAAAGGCAGGCCGCAGGGGGTTATCGGCGAGCCGCCATACCTCCGGCTCCAGCCCCAGCAGCAGCAGTCCCCCCCAGGCCAACAGGGCCGCTGCAGCCCGCCGACCCGGCCGCCGCAACCGCCACAAGGCCAAACACGCCGCCAGCGCCCCGCCGCCCAGCAGCAGCAACCGCGCCAGCCGCGCCCCACCCCCGGGGAACCCCCCGCCGGCTTGGCCATGCTCCAAAAACGACCACGCCAGCGCGATCAACACCGCCACCACGGTGCCAGTGCCCACCCAGCGGCCGTGGTCGGTGTGCTCCACCGGCACCGTGGGCGGCAGCGGATTGATCTGCAGCCGCCGCTCCCGCACCAGGATGCCCAGCCGGATCGTGGCCCCCACCACCGGATAGACAAACAAGATCATCAGCACCGGGTGGAGCAGGGCCAGCCAGTCGAGGGCGCTCATCGGATCCGCTCGGGGAAAGCCGCAGGGGCAAGAAGCCACATGCAAGCACCGGGCCTTCTGCCGGCCGGGGCAGCGCCGTACTCCAGCCCAGCCGCTCAGGGCAGCAGCTCAGGGCAGAACATCCGGCCAGCCCTGGCGGATCAGCAGCAGCGAAAAATAGGGCGCTTCGCTGGCGGCCACCGCCGCGGCCGGGCGGAGCAGCTGGTCGGGCCAACCGACCCGCTGGGCGAACAGGGCCCCCTGCAGCAGTCCACGGCGCTCCAGCAGCGGCCGCACCCAGGCCCAGCGGCCGCCGAGCTTGAGCAGGGCCAGCACCCACCCGTCCGCGGCCGCCTGCTCCAACAGCAGCTCCAGCTGCTGCGGCTGCTCCGGGGTGGGGCGGATCAGCAGGCCCTCCTGCTGCAGGGCCAGGGGCCAGGCTCCAGCCGCCGCCGCCGCCGCCACGGCGCTGATGCCCGGAATCAGCCGAATCGGGCAGTCGGGATGGAACTGGCGCAGGGCGATCAGCACGTAGCTGCTGGTTGCGAACAGGGAAACATCGCCCTCACAGAGGAGCACCACGGCCCGGCCCATCTCCACCTCGGCGGCGAGGCGATCGGCGGCGGCCCGCCAGGCCGAGCGGCGGGGCTGGGCCTCGGCGGTCATCGGGAACAGCAGGGGCAAGCGCTGCTGGTGGGCGGCGATCCAGGGGGCGGCGATCGCAGCCGCCATGCCATCGCCGCCGGCGCGGGCCACCGGGTAGGCCACCACCGCCGCCGCCGCCAGGGCCCGCACCGCCGCCACCGTGAGCAGGTCGGGATCGCCGGGCCCCACCCCCACCAGGGTGAGGCCGGCGCTGGCAGCAGGAAGGGGGGCGCCAGCTGGGGTGGGGCCGGCGCTGGCTGGAGGGAGGGGCAAGAAGGGAAGGGGTGGGGCGGCCCTGGGGCTTCGGCCCTTTCTAAACTGGGCGCTCCTGCAGGGGCCTGCCGGCCGCCAAGAGATGACCAGCCTGGTGATTTATGCCGCTGCCGCCCCAGCGCCGGCGGCCCCAGCCACGGCTGCGACTACTGCACCAATCCCAGCGGCGCCCCCTGCAGCAGCCGGGGATGGCGCCGCCATGCCGCCCCAGCAGCTCGACGATCCCAGCCTGATCGCCGCGGAGCTCGCCGCCCGCGGCATCGGCTTCGAGCGCTGGCCCACCCGCGCCGCCCTGCCGCCGGACGCCACGGCCGAAACGATCCTGGCGGCCTATGCCGCCGAAATCCAGCAGGTGCAGCGCAGCGGTGGCTACCTCACGGTGGATGCCATTCGGCTCACCCCCAGCCACCCGGAGCGGCAATCCCTGCGCCAGAAGTTCCTGGCCGAACACACCCACAGCGAAGACGAAGTGCGCTTCTTCGTCGAAGGCCGCGGCCTGTTTTGCCTGCATATCGGCGAAGAGGTCCTGCAGCTGCTGTGCGAACAAAACGACTTTCTGCGGGTCCCGGCCGGAACCCGCCACTGGTTCGACATGGGCAGCAGCCCCCGGTTCACCGCCATCCGCTTCTTCAACAACCCCGAGGGCTGGGTGGCCCAATTCAGCGGCGATCCGATCGCCGAGCGCTTCCCGCTGCTGGATTGAACAGGCCCTCCCCCGCTTCAGCTGTGCATGCGGGGTTCGCTCTGGAGCGTGCGCAGGATCTCCGCCTCCGCGGCGGCCAACTCCCCCAGCCGCTCCACCAGCAGGCTGCGGGGCCAGCGCCTTTCGCACAGCACCCAATAAAGCCCGAAATGGCGCGCCTCGCTGGCCAGTAGATCGGCGTAGAGGTCGCGCAGCTCCGGATCGGGGCTGTGGGCGGCCAGCAGGGCCATGCGCTCGTGGCTGCGGGCCTCGATCAGGCCGGCCACCAGGAAGCTATCGAGCATGCGATCAGGCTCCCGACGCCGCACTAGGGCCGCCAGCGCCGCGCCATAGGGGGGTGCCGCCAGGGGGCGCAGCGGGATCGCCCGCCGTTGCAGCAGGGCCTGGACCCGCTCGAAATGCTCCAGTTCCTCCCGGGCCAGGGGGCTGAGCACCGCCGCCAGCTCGCCATCGGAGGGATAGCGGAACATCAGTTGCAACGCCGCCCCAGCCGCCTTGCGCTCGCAATGGGCGTGGTCGATCAACAGCAGCTCCGGATGGGCCAACGCCTGGGCCAACCAAGCCGCCGAACTGGGTTCCGCCAGCCATTTCACCCGGGCCACGGCGCCGCCAGCACTCGAGCCAGCCCCGTCCGGCGGCGGGGCTGGCGGATCGCCAGGCAGAACCCCAGCCTCCTCCCCAAGCGACAGGGCGGCCCTGGCAGCTGCCGGGGAGGCCGCCGAAGCAGCCGAGGAGGAAGCGAACAACAAATCAGCCAAGCAAACACCAACCGCAGAGAACAAGCCAACCACCTGCCCAACCACCTGCCCCCAGGGCAGCACCCGGTGAACCCGGGCCACCAGCTCAGGACCCGTCCGCCAGGGCGCCCAAGTGGGCCAGCAGGCCCTCGAGGGCGAGGCGGTAACTGGCCGGGCCGAAGCCACTCACCACCCCCACGGCCTTGTCGGCCAGAAAGCTGTGGTGGCGGAAGGGTTCCCGGGCATGGACATTGCTCAGATGCAGTTCCACAAAGGGGATCGCCACCGCCAGCAGGGCATCGCGGAGGGCCACCGAGGTGTGGGTGTAGGCGCCAGCGTTGATCAAGATCCCCTCCACCCTGGCGCCCGGCAGCGCCGCCTGGGTGGCATGGATCCGGTCCAGCAAGGCTCCCTCATGGTTGCTCTGAAAACAGGTGAGCTCCGCCCCCAGGGCCGCGGCCCGGGCGACCAGATCGGCCTCGATCGCGGCCAGGCTGGTGGCGCCGTAGAGGCCAGGCTCCCGCTGGCCGAGCAGGTTGAGATTCGGACCGTTGAGCAGCAGCAGGTGCATCGGGGAGGGGAGGGGGTCGGCTGGTAAGGTCTTGGGGTGTGGTTCGGGTCGGTGCCCGAGTGGTTAATGGGGGCGGACTGTAAATCCGCTGGCTCTGCCTACGTTGGTTCAAATCCAACCCGGCCCACCTTCCACATGCCCTTGTAGCTCAGTGGTAGAGCACTCCCTTG